>JASBVG010000059.1 GCA_030147505.1 Tardiphaga sp. | reverse complement strand
GGAGGCTCACGCGGCCTCACGCACTCGGGTGGTCGAGGGTCACCGTCCGACCCCACTACGGGGGTCTGCCGCTAGCGCGGCTGGACGCGGTGCGGGCGAAGGCGGGGAAACCTGTCGGATGGCTCCAATGGGAGCGCCCAGCACCCGGAAGAACGGTCCTTCGACTGGAAAAACGTCGCGGTGGCGCGCCGTAAGGCGTTGCGCGGCTCAGGCCGGCTGGCGATCCAGCTTGTCGGAGCAGCGTCAAGTCCCACCCAACGCGCCTTGCGGCGTGCCACCTCCCCTCATGGCTCGAGGGGAGACCTGCTTACACCTCGGACGCGCAAGCGCCGCGAGAATGCATGCGGCTGCTCAGCGATCGAACGACAACCGACAGCCACGCTCTCGGCGTTTCTCCTTGTATACCGGCTAGTGAATAGGCAGCCGCGCATTTCGCCTATAGGCCGCGTGATGCATTCCATGTCTGGAAAGGCCGACCGTCATACGAACGACGCTCGATCTCGCGACATTCGCACAACGGACCAACGCAATGACAATTCAGCTCTATGGCTTTTGGCGCTCCAACGCGGCGTTCCGCGTTCGGGTCGCGCTGGCTCTCAAAAAGCTCGCCTTCGAGGAAATCGAGGTGGATATCCTGTCCGGTCGGCAGTTCGATGCCGACTATGCGGATGTGAATCCGGAGCACGTGGTGCCCACTCTGGTTCACGACGGGCAGCCGATCTTCCAGTCGCTGGCGATCATCGAATATCTCGATGACATTCGGCCGGAGCCGCGGCTGCTTCCTGCTGACGCCAGTGAACGCGCTTATGCACGTGCGCTGGCATCTGTATCGGCGGCCGACAGTCATCCGCTGACAGCGCCGCGGGTGCGCAAGCATCTCGGTAAGACATTCAATGCCGACGCGGTCGCGATCGAGACATGGTGCCGGCATTGGACGGCCGAAGGGCTCGCGGCCTATGAGCGGCTGCTGACGCGGCGTCCGGCCGTGCCATTCGCGCTTGGTCCAGCGCCAACGATCGCGGATATCTGCATTGCCGGTCAGATCGTGCTCGCCGATCTCTACGGGCTCGAACTTGCGGCATTTCCTGAAGTGGCGGCGCTCGGCCGGCGCTGCTTCGAAAACGCGGCATTTGCCGACGCGCATCCGTTCCGGCAGCCCGGCTACAAATAGCATCGGTTCCACATTTGGAATCGCGCGAAGGCCAAGACCCATCCTGCGGCACCGGCGCGTGGTCGGTGCTCCGTTCCGCCACAATGTTTCAGGTAAAATTCGAGCATTCCGCTGAACGGTTGCGCTAAGTCTTGCTGTCATAACCGCTGCCACTAGCGATGAGGACAGCAATGGTTGATAAAACAGAAATGCCCGGGCGGAACGTCGTCGATCTGCGCTCTTACAAGCAAGCGCGCATCGCCGTCGGCAGGGCGCAGGCGATATCGGCGCGGACGTGCCGGCATTGCGGCGCAGCCCTGCTCGAAGGCGAGTCCGATGATGATTGTTCCAGCGCCGGCGTCAGCGCCGCGGCGCCGATGCTGCGCAAGTTCTACGCGGACTGATCGTTCCGCTTTCCCTGCGAGGAGCGCCAGAAAGGCGCCGGCCTCACTTCATGTCCCCACACATTCCGAAAATCAGACGTGCTGGCCGCCATTGATGTGGATCTCTGCGCCGTTCACGTATGAACTCGTCTCCGTACACAGCACATAGATGATCTTGGCGACTTCGTCCGGCGTGCCGAGGCGGTGCATCGGGATCTGGTGGTCGACGATGGCCTGCGTGCCCGGCGACAGGATCGACGTATCGATCTCGCCCGGCGCGATCGCATTCACGCGCACGCCCAGCGGGCCGAAATCCGATGCCATCTCGCGCGTCAGTGCGGCAAGCGCCGCCTTCGATGTCGCATAGGCCGCGCCGGCAAAGGGATGCACGCGCGAGCCGGCGATGGAAGTGACATTCACCACCGAGCCTTTCGCGGCCTTGAGCTGTTCGATCAGCCCGCGCGCCATCATGATCGGCGCAAAGAAATTGACGTTGAACACATGGGTCCAGGTATCGACGTCGGTATCGATCGAGCCCATGCGCTTGCCGCCTTCGGCCTTCGGCGAGATCGCGGCGTTGTTGACCAGCGCATGCAGCGCGCCGCCGTTCAGGCGCTCCTTGATGTCGTCGATGGCGCGGGCGGTGTCGTCATGGTTGGCGAGATCGACCTGGATGTGATCTTCGGGGCCCGCGTCCCACGGACAGACTTCCGGAAACGGATGCCGCGAGCAGGTGAGCACGCGCCAGCCGGCGCTGGAAAAGCGCATCACGGTGGCATGGCCGATGCCGCGGCTCGCGCCGGTCAAGAGCATGGTGCGCTTGGGCGCGTTCGATCCCGGATGGATAGCAGCTTTGGGGCGCGCCGAGGGCTCGGAATTCACGGATACATCCTTACTTTGCTCCAGGCGGCGCTGGCTGTCTCGCGACGGAATTCGATACGGTCATGCAGGCGATACGGACGATCGTGCCAGAACTCGATCCGCTGTGGCGTGATACGCCATCCGCTCCAGCCTGGCGGTCGCGGCACATTGCCGATCAGATACTTCGCGCCCTCCTTGGCGATGGCCTGCTCGAAGGCAAAGCGGCTTTCCAGCGGCTGCGACTGCTTGCTGGCCCAGGCGCCGATCTGCGCCTGCTTCGGACGGCTGGCGAAATATTCGTCGGCCTCGGCATCGGTCACGCGGCTGACCGGACCGCGGATACGGACCTGCCGGCGCAGCGACTTCCAGTGGAATAGCAATGCGGCCTTGGGATTGCCGGCGAGCTCCTGGCCCTTCTGGCTGGCGATATGGCTGTAGAACACGAAGCCGTCGGGGTCGTAGCCCTTCATCAGCACCATGCGCACATCGGGCAGTCCGTCGGCATCGACAGTTGCTAGCGCCATCGCGTTGGGATCGTTCGGTTCCGACGTCTTGGCCTCGTTAAACCATTCGGAAAACAGCGCAAACGGCTCCTCTGCCGCCGTAAAATCACCTGACGTTAACGGAGTTGGGTGTTTCATGGAGGAGGTCGTGTCGGTCATGTCCGGAGTTCCGTATTGCGTTGGCCTGCCAGCGATAGCGCGCCGCAATCCTTATATGGGCATGCCCTATATAGGACACGCGATCGCATTGGCCTATCGGGTCTGCGCTCGCTCAGGGCTGCATTGACAGCTATTCTCATCGGCACCGGTCTGAGCGGCTGCAGCGTGATGGGTAGCAGTGACGGCCCTTTCGCCAAGATGGAAGGCGGCGACGTAACCGGCTCGATCGCGCCCATGGCGCACCCGGCGAGCTACGATCCGACTGAGGCGGATCTGGCGCTGGCCCGCAATGCCGCCAGCGATGTCCTCACGCGCGGCAGCAAGGATTCCAGCCAGCCATGGGAAAATCCGGCGACCGGTGCCCGCGGTTCGGTGACGCCGCTGTCCAATGCCTATGTCGCCGAAGGCAGGACCTGCCGCGACTTTCTGGCCTCCTATGTCAACGGCACCACCGAAAGCTGGATGCAAGGTGCGGCGTGTAAAGGCGAGCGCGGACGCTGGGACGTACGAACGCTGGTGCCGTGGAAACGCGGCTGAGTTTCGCATCGGCGGCTTGCGGCCCCGTTGCAAAAATGACACGAACACCCCAGATGACAGGGCAAGCGGGTTTGTCCCGCATGCCATTCACGCGGGTCCCGGCCGTTCCGGCCGATGCCCGTATTTCGCATATGTGAGGAGAGACGACGGATGCGCGACCCCTATGAGGTCTTGGGGGTGCAGCGGGGCGCCAGTGCTGCGGCGATCAAGAGTGCCTTTCGCAAGCTCGCCAAGAAGCATCA
>JASBVG010000005.1 GCA_030147505.1 Tardiphaga sp. | reverse complement strand
AGCGGGATTGACGCCGCCCTTGCCTTCGGGGCCGGCATAGGTCGCTTCGAGATCGATGATGTCGCGAAGGAAGATCTTGCCTTCGTTGAGTTCGTCGCGCCAGATGATGATGGCCTGGAAGGTCAGCGGGCTTTCGCAGAGACCCGCGATCATCGCCTCGCGGCCGGCCTCGATGCGCTTGGCGATGGCGATTTCGCCTTCGCGCGACAACAGCTCGACGGTGCCCATCTCGCGCAGATACATGCGCACGGGATCGTCGGTGCGCTCGCCCGGCTCCGACTTCTTGACTTCGGTGACGGCCTTGGACGTGACCTCGACGAGTTCGTTGTCGGTCTCGTCGTCGTCGTCCTGCTTCTCTTCCTCGTCCGCGTCGTCGTTCTCGGCGACATTGATGCCCATCTCGGAGAGCATCGACATGATGTCTTCGATCTGTTCGGGCGAGGTCTGATCGGAAGGCAGCACTTCATTGAGCTGATCGAAGGTCACGAAGCCGCGCTTCTTGGCCTGCTTGATCATCTTCTTGACGGCCGCATCGGACAGATCGAGCAATGGCGACGGCGCTTCGGCGGCATCCTTCTCGGGCGCATCGGCTGCCGCGTCTTTTTCCTTGTCCTTGGTCTGCAGCGTCTTTGCCTTGGTGGCCATTCAATGCTCCTGAAACGCGCTCACGCCGGAGGCGCACACGCCCCGTCATCTCATCTCTCGTGCCAAGCGACTTGCGTTATGGATGACGCGCAAAGGGCGGCGCTTGCCTTTCGCCACCCTCATCGTCATACCCGGTTCGTCGGTCTCGGCTATTCAATCTCTGCTCAAGGCTTTACCCGTGAAGGGCTTAAGCCCGGATTAACCCTGTTTGTGCCGCCAAACCATGGTTTTGGCGAGTCTTTTTGCCATTGGCAACGATTCCGTCCGCAGCAAATGTTGATCACTGGCTGCGCTGGAACCGACCCGACAACTCGCCAAACCCTTCGATCAGCGCCTCGGTCCCGTCCACCTCGGCAAGCCGGGCCTTGACGTCGCGGAGCCAACCATAATTGGTTTCACTGGCCTCCGCGCCCAATGCGAGCTCGGCATCCTTGAGCTCCCTAAGTAATGAGTGGTACTGGCGATGCAAGGCGACGAGCTGCATCCAGGTGGCCAAAACGTCTTCCTGCGCCGCCCCCGGCTGCGCCGCCCACACCGCCTGAACCGAATTCGCCCGCTCAACCATCTGTAATTGCTCGGATAATCCGGCCTTTACCAGGTCTTCACGCATTTCCGCGCTTTGCTCGGATTCGTCGCCGTGATAATGCTCATGGGCGAAGGCGGCGATGATGCCGGCACGCAGCCGATGCATCTCCGGATGCGCCAGCTCGAGCGCCGCAACCTCCTCGAGCCGGTCGTGCAGGAGCCAGGGATGGTTGATCAGGCTCTGCAGGATCAGCGCCTCGCGCCGCGAGACGGCACTGCGCTGGCCCCGCATGATGGAGGACGTCGCAAGCTGTGGACTAATCGCCTGATAGGGGCCGCGGCCGAGCATCTGGCTCGCCGTGGGCGGCACGCCGCGATTGTTGCCACTGATTCGGGGGGGAAACTGGCGCTGCGGGGCGCGCTGGAATTGGCCCTGCTGGCCGCCGCTGCGGTAACCGCTGCCGCCCTTGGCGCCGCCGCCAAACTGGCGGTAGAGGCGATCGGCGAGATCCTGGCGGTAGTATTTCTTCACGACATCGTCGCGGATGACGGTCGAGATCTCGTTGATGCGGGCTTCCAGCGCGGCGCGGCGCTCGGGGGTGGAGAAATCCCCGGCGGCGATCTCGCGGGCCCAGATCAGATCGGACAGAGTGCCGGCGGCGGCGATGACGTCCTCAATGGCACCGCGCCCGCCGGAGCGGGCGAGATCGTCGGGGTCCTGCCCTTCCGGCAGAATGGCAAAGCGCAGGCTCTTGCCGGGCTTGAGATGCGGCAGCGCCAGCTCCGCCGCGCGCCATGCCGCCTTCTGGCCGGCGCGGTCGCCGTCGAAACAGAGGATGGGCTCGTCGACCATCTTCCAGAGCAGCTGCAACTGGTTCTCGGTGAGCGCGGTGCCAAGCGGCGCGACGGCGCCGGGGAAACCGACGCCGACCATGGCAATGACGTCCACATAGCCTTCGACCACGACGATCGGCGCACCATCATGCGCGGCTTTGCGGGCCATCGGGAAATTGTAGAGGTTGTCGCCCTTGTGGAAGAGCGGCGTCTCCGGCGAATTGAGATACTTCGCCGGGACGTCCTTCTTCAGCGCGCGGCCGCCGAAGGCGATGATGCGCCCGCGCGCGTCGCTGATGGGAAACATCACGCGATCGCGGAAGCGATCATAGGGCACCGGAATATCGTCGCCGCCGATCAGCATGCCGGTCTCGATCATGTCCGGCACGGGAATGCCGGCGGCGCCGAGATGCTCCTTCAGCGCGAAGCGATCCTCCGGCGCATAGCCCATGCGGAACTGAAGCTGCGTCTGCGGGCCGATGCCGCGGTCGGCGAGATAGCCGCGCGCCTGCGCGCCATGCCGCGACGTCAGTGTGTCCTGGAAGAACTTTGCGGCGATCTCCATGACGTCATGCAGCGTCCTGCGGCGCTGCTCCTGCCGCGCGGCATCGGGCGTGGCGGCGGGAATCTGCAGGCCGGCCATGGAGGCCAGCCGTTCGACGGCCTCGACGAAGGAGACGCCTTCGGTCTCCATCACGAAGTCGAAGATGTTGCCGTGCCTGCCGGTGGAGAAGTCGTGGTAGAACTGCTTCTGGTCGTTCACCGTGAAGGACGGCGTCTTCTCCTGCTGGAACGGCGACAGGCCCTTCCACTCCCGCCCCGCCTTCTTCAGCTTGACGCGTTTGCCCACGACTTCCGAAACCGGAAGCCGGGCGCGCAGCTCTTCGAGAAAGTGGGGCGTGAAACGCATGGTGAATAAGGCATATAGGGCGAATGGCCGTTCTGGCTAGATATTGCCTGATGAGGCCCGGTATCCACAGGGGAACCGTCATCAGCCTCGCTCCGCCCTCATCCTGAGGAGCGCGCCAGGGCGCGCGTCTCGAAGGATGGTCGCGTGCTCAGTCTCATGGTTCGAGACGGCGCTTCGCGCCTCCTCACCATGAGGGGGAGTTTGGGGCTACGCGATTTCCCGACTTGAATTCTCCCCAGTTCCGTTTTTAACAGGATCGATGTTCACGACTTTTCGAGGTGGCCAGACCGGCACGTGGCGGGTTCTGTCCGTTGCGCCTGTGCGCGGCGAGGCGCTGCCGATCGCCCCCGCTTTGTCGGTCACCCATGCCGACACGATCTCTCTGCCGCCGGCGCCGTCTGCCAATTCCTGGCGGCTGATCGGCGTCGCCAGCCACGTGCGCTATGTGGAGCGGCTGGAGAAGATCGCGCTGAACAAGGTGCAGGCCGGGCTCGGCCGCCCCGAGGCGACACGCGCCGCGCTGATCCCGATCCGCAAGAATGCGGCGTGGTGGCTGATGACCCAGAACGAGCGCCGCCGCATCTTCGAGGACAAATCGCGCCACATCGCCGACAGCCTGAAATATCTGCCGGCCATCGCGCGCCAGCTCTACCATTCGCGCGATCTCGGCGGCCCGTTCGATTTCCTCACCTGGTTCGAGTATGCGCCTGAGCATGCCGAGCGCTTCGAGGAGCTGGTCGCCATGCTGCGCGACAGCGAGGAATGGGGGTTTGTGGAGCGCGAGGTGGATGTGCGGCTGACGCGGGTGGTTTGACGGGATCTTCCGGTCGCTCCCGTTCGAACGGTCGACATGCATGGCTCCCATTCAAGACACCGCACTTCTGGCATGGCACCACATGCGCCATATCTGAGCGCAACCTCCCCGCCTGAAAGACCCCATGTCCACTTCTGTCGAACACCCCGCCCATGACCGCGGTCCCGGCGGCTGGCTGATCCTCGCTTTTGCCATCGCCTGCGGCGTCACCGTCGCCAATCTGTATTACGCGCAGCCGCTGGTCGGATCGATTGCCGAGAGCTTCGGCCTCGATCTGTCGAATGCCGGCGTGATGATGACCATGGTGATGTTCGGCTATGTGCTCGGACTGCTGTTTCTCGCGCCGCTCGGCGATCTCGTCGAAAACAAATCGCTGATCCTGATCACGCTCGGTGCGCTGATCGTCAGCCTGCTGATCGCCGCCGTGTCGCCCACGGCCATCGTGTTTGTCATCGCCTCCCTGCTGGTCGGCATCAGCGCCGTGGCCACGCAGATGATCCTGCCCGTGGTCGCCCATCTCGCGCCGGAACGGCGGCGTGGACAGATCGTCGGCACGGTCATGAGCGGGCTGCTGTTCGGCATCCTGCTGGCGCGGCCGGTGGCGACCATGGTGGCCGGCACATTCGGATGGCGGGCGGTATTCGCGATATCGGCCGTGTTGATGGGCGGCGTGCTGGTGCTGATGGCGATCGCGCTGCCACAGCGCAAGCCGGAGCACAGCCTCAACTATATCAG
Organism: Tardiphaga sp.; assembly: GCA_030147505.1. Taxonomy (GTDB): domain Bacteria; phylum Pseudomonadota; class Alphaproteobacteria; order Rhizobiales; family Xanthobacteraceae; genus Tardiphaga. The sequence goes on along the minus strand of JASBVG010000005.1, from coordinate 102,405 downwards.
GCTGATCCATTCGCTCGGCCATCTCGCCTTGACGACCAAGGTGCTGCACCGGCGCGGCGCCTATCAGTTTCTGCTGTTCGGAACATTCAGCATGTTCTGGACATCGATGCCGCTGGTGCTGGAGCAGCCGCCATTCTCCCTCGGCTATGTGGCGATGTCCGCGTTCCTGTTGTCGGGCGCGGGCGGCGCCTTCGTGGCGCCGCTCGCCGGCCGCATGGCCGATCACGGCCGCAGCGACACCACGACCATGCTGGCCATGGCACTGGTTCTGTTCAGCTTCGCACTGACCTGGCTCGGAGGACACACGAGCGGCACAACGACGATCGTGATCTTCGTCATTGCCGGCATCCTGATCGACGCCGGCACACAAGCGAATTTCGTCACCGGACAACGCGCGATCTATGCACTGCCTGCGCAGACCCGCAGCCGGCTCAATGCGCTGTATCTGGCATCTGCCTTTTTCGGTGGCACGATCGGCGCCGCCGTCAGCGGCTTTGCCGTCGCTCATGGCGGGACCACTGCGATCGGAATGATCGGCATGGGTGCAGCAACCCTGGCGCTGGTGCTGCTCGGGCTCGAGATCGCCGGCCGCGAGACAAAATCCTAAGGCGCGAGGAAACGACCGGACCTGATGCGCTTCGTTTCACTCACCGGAAGGTTGTAAATATAGGTCCAGGCCTGCACGAGGCTGCCGTCTTCGAGCGTCACCGGCAGCATCTCGCGCAGATAGAGCGTCGGCTGCTCATGCTCCGGCCCGATGCTTTCGTAGTCGTCGAGCACCGCGAGGAGTTTGTCGGGATCGCGCATCCGGAACAGATCACCATGGACAATGTCGTCCTCGGCGGCCGAATGCAGCAGTCCCGGATAATGTGCGATCATATAGAGCCGCCCGCGGCAGGATGCATCGCCGAGAAAATCCGCGCCCGACGCCAGCAGCTTCGACATCGGATGATCGAAACCGCGCATCAGGGTTCCGTAGACAAAAATATGATCCGACATCGAGATCCTTTATTCGCGCGTTGTACATAACCCGCAAGCCCATCGCGCCGCGACGGTAATCGCGACGACGCGACCGTTCCGGCATTCAATTGCCTTGCTTCCACGCTATATTATCCCGGGAATCAAGCTGGTGTATCCATGCCGGCGATCAAGAGACATGCCGTTGGACCACCTGCCCCAATCCGACCTGCGCCTTGCCCCCGACGAGATCGATCCCGTTCTCGAATTGAATGCCGATGGCGCTTCCCCCTTTCTTTTCACCAGCGACCATTATGGCCGCGCGATCCCCCACATGCTTGGCGATCTCGGCCTGCCCGAGAGCGAACTGACCCGCCATATCGCCTGGGACATCGGGATCGCCGGCGTCGCCGACCGCGTGGCTGATGCGCTCAACGCGCATCTGGTCGCACAGCGCTATTCGCGGCTGGTGATCGACTGCAACCGGCCGCCGGAGGCTGTCAGCTCGATCCCCCTGATGAGCGAGGCGACGACGATCCCCGGCAATGACGGCCTGACGCAGGAGGCCAAAGCGCGCCGGCGCGCATTGCTGTTCGATCCCTATCATCGCCGGATCGATGCGGCGATCGATGCGCGGCTGGCCGCCGGGCGGCCGACGGTGCTGGTGTCGCTGCACAGTTTCACGCCGGTCTATGCGGGCATCAAGCGGCCCTGGCATATCGGCACGCTGTATCAGCATGACCGAACGCTCCCGCCGCTGCTGCTACAGCATCTGCGCGCCGAGGGCGACCTCGTGGTCGGCGACAACGAGCCCTATGCGGTGTCGGATGCCACCGACTACACGATCCCCGTCCACGGCGAGAAGCGCGAGTTGATGAACACCGGCATCGAGATCCGGCAGGACCTGATCGCGGAAGAGAGCGGCCAGAAGGAATGGGCGGAACGGCTGGTGCGCATCTTCACGGAGATCGAAGCGACGCTGGTGACGCCGCAGCCGTCACACCTGTGATCATCTTGCCCGCGTCAGCGCCAGCCACAGGCCGCCGCCGATCATGAAGCCGCCGGAGATCCGCGACAGCAATCGCGTCCGCCGCGCCGAGAAGAACTTTCGCGCGCGACCGGCGGCCACCGCATAGATGATATCGGTGATCGCCGCAGCGACCATGAAGGTGGCGCCGAGAATGCCGACCTGCAAGAAATGGTTTCGTTCGAGATCGACGAATTGCGGAATGAAGGCGCCGAAGAACACCAGCACTTTCGGATTGCTGAGCAGCACCGCAAGGCCTTGAAGGAAGAAGCCGCCACGCGGCGGCGCCGGCGGCGTATTGGTATCGATGCCCTCGATCGGCGCGCGCACCAGTTTGATGCCGAGCCAGACCAGATAGGCGGCGCCGATGAAACGCACCCAATCGAACCAGTAGCCCATGGTGGCCATCATGGTGGTGAGGCCGAAGGCGACGATGGCAATGACGACCGCGAGCCCCGCCTGCGTGCCCGCGATCGTCACCAGCGCCGGACGCGTGCCGTAACGCAAGCCATTGGCGATCACCAGCGTGACATTGGGGCCGGGCAACAGCGCCAGCGCGATGCAGGCGACAACGAAGGTGAGATAGATCTGCAGGGACATGGGCGTTCCTTTATCCGCGCGCACGCAACTCGCGCCGCAGCACTTTACCCGTTGCCGTCATCGGCAGCGACTCGGCAAATGCCACATGCCTTGGATATTCATGGGCGGCGAGCTGCGACTTCACGAAATCCTGCAGCTCCCGGGCCAGCGCGTCGCTCGGCGAATAGCCCGGCCGCAGCACGATCCATGCCTTCACGGCTTCGGTGCGGATCGGATCGGGGATGCCGACCACCGCTGACAAGGCCACGGCGGGATGTTTGAGCAGCGTGTGCTCGATCTCCGACGGACCGATGCGATAGCCGGCAGATGTGATGACATCGTCTTCCCGCGCGACATACCAGAAATAGCCGTCGTCATCCTGAATGCCGAGATCGCCGGTGAGAAGGAAAGCGCCGGCATATTTCTTCGCGGTGCCTTCCTCGTTCTGCCAGTAGCGGAGCATGGTGCAGGGATTGGGTTGGCGGATGCCGATGATGCCGCGCTGCCCCCGCGGCAGCTCCTCGCCCTGCTCGTTGACGATATTCACGTCGAAACCCGGCGTCGGCTTGCCCATGGAACCGGGCTTGATGGGAAACAGCGCCGCATTGTTGCCGACCACGAGATTGCATTCGGTCTGGCCGTAGATCTCATGCGCATCGATGCCGAATGTCTTGCGCACCCAGTCGAGCAGTTCGGCTCCCAGCGACTCGCCTCCGGTGAGGATGCTGCGCAGCTTGACGCCGGGATGCTTCACATCGGCCTGCCGCATCAGTTTCAGCGCGGTGGGCGGCAGGAACACGTTGCGTACGCCATGATCGGCCATCAGCTGCATCGCAGCTTCGGGCTCGAATTTCCTGGCACGATAGCCGACCACCGGAACGCCGTGATACCAGGCCGGGAACAGCGCATCGAACAATCCGCCGATCCACGCCCAGTCGGCCGGTGTCCAGTAAACATCACCGGGCCTGGGGAAGAAGCCGTGCACCATCTCCACATTGGGGAGATGGCCAAGAAGCACGCGATGCGCATGCAGCGCGCCCTTGGGATTCCCCGTCGTGCCCGAAGTATAGATGATGATGGCGGGATCGTCGCAGGACGTATCAACGGTGGTGAACTCGTCCGAAGCGGCATCGATCGCGCCCCAGAATGACGTCGCACCCTCAGGCGCGGTATCGGCGATCACATAGATCGCTTCGAGGGCCGGTAGCCTGTCGCGGATCTTCTCCAGTTTCTCATAACCACCTGGATCCGTGACGATCGCGCGCGCGCCGGAATTGTTCAGCCGGAATTCCAGCGCATCCTCACCAAACAACGTGAACAGCGGCACGGAGACCATGCCCGATCGAAACGCCGCAAGATGCGCGACGGGAAGCTCGACGGACTGCGACAGGAACACCGCGACACGATCGCCGCGCTCCAGGCCTTCGGCCTTGAGCACATTGGCGAAGCGGCGCGAGAACGAGGCGATTTCATCGAAGGAGAGTCGTCGCGTTCCGCGCTCCTCGTCCACATAGATCAGCGCCGGCCGGCCGGAGCCATCGGCATGGCGGTCACAGGCCACCGTCGCGATGTTGAAGCGCGCAGGAACGTCCCAGCGGAAATCACGGTAGAGCGCATTGTAATCGGTGGTCTCAGCGAGCATGTCGTGGTCTCCCAGCGGCCGTTCGCCTCGTCTCGTTCCGAAGGACAAGGTCTTGCTGCCGCCTGTCGATTCTAGACGAAGCTGTCCACGCACCAAAGTGCCTTGAATTTCGCGCTCCGGCATGGTCTTCAGGCACCCAGTTCGGAACCGGGCGCTCCCGCGCCCTGCCTCCTTCCACCGGCAGAAGAGATCCATGGCCCGCAGGTTTTCGTCCGCCTATCAGTCGGAGCCGATGTCCAGCCTCGCGCTGTGGGCCCGGCGGCTGGCGGTGTTCTCCGCGATCGCGGCGGTGGTTTCGATCATCGTCGTCAGGTTCGGCTTCCTGGAGGTGAAACCGGCGCTGATGACCTTCTTCGGCGCGCTCGGGCTCGCCGGCCTGTCGATTCTCGTCGCGCTCGCCGGCTTCGCGGCAATCTGGCAGAACGGTTCGCGTGGCATGAGCGTGATCCTGATCGCGTTGCTGCTGGACGCTGCGATCCTCGCTTATCCCGGCTACCTCGCCTATCAGTATCGCAAGCTGCCGAAGATCCACGACATCACGACGGACCCCATCGATCCCCCGCGCTTCGAGGCGCTGGCGCGGCTGCGTACCGGCGAGGACACCAATTCCGCCGTCTATGCCGGCCTGTATTCCGCCGAGCAGCAGCGGGTGGCCTATCCGGATATCGAGCCGGTCGAACTGGAAGTGCCGGTGCAGCGCGCCTATGAGGTGACGCTGGCGCTGGTGAACAAACGCAAATGGCTGGTGATCGACGAACGCCCGCCGCTGCCACCACGCCGCATTGGCCGCATCGAGGCGGTGGCGCGCACGCCGATCATGGGCTTTCGCGAGGACGTCTCGATCCGCTTCTTGCCAGACGGCGAAGGCTCGCGGGTCGATATCCGCTCGTCGTCGCGTTACTTCGAAGGCGATCTCGGCAGCAATGCCGCGCGCGTGACCAAGCTGATCGAGGACATCAACACGGCCGTGGACAATGCGCCGAAGAAGGCCACACCGGCCGCGAAGGCGGCGGTGAAGGGGAAGAAGTAAAAGCGCGCACACGAATGCGACCGGCCAAACCATAAAAACAACCTTAAATTGTTTAAACGGAAAAGCTGCGCGAAATGAGCAGAAGAAGCTTATGGCCAGATGGTACAATTCGGTTTCGGCAGCACTTATATCGGTGGGACTGCTCGGTCCAACGGTTGCGCGCGTTCTCGGTGCCCTAACTTCGCCGATCGATCTGTCTCTGGTAGTGTTGCTTGCAGTGGTTTGCCTGATCGGCAGCATCCTGCTTCATTGGGCCGGACGGTCTGAACTCAAGGAGGTGGAAGATTGACGCTCCTCGATATCGCCTTCCTTCTGTGGCCATTGGCCGGCGTGATGTTGATGCTCGCGGTCGGGCGCTACGGGTCGCGCCAGCTGCGCGCCGAGACCGCACGGGCACGTGAGGCCGCGCACAAGGCGCAGCAGCAGTTTCCTCACGCCACCCGGTAACTGCCACCGATGACCGGATCACCCTCGGTCGCCACGATGCCGCGCGCGACGAGGTCTTCCAGATGCGCCAGCACTGAATAACCGGCGGCACCAGAGAGCCGCGGATCCAACCCGATATAGATCGCGCGGACGATGGTCGGGATATCCGCCTCGCCCTTGCCGAGCCGATGCACGATCGAGGCTTCGCGGGCCTTGCGGTGACGGATCAGGAAGCGGACGAAGCGCTGGGCGTCGGGAATGTCGGGGCCGTGGCCGGAGAAATACAGATCCTCCGGGCGTGCGGCGAGTTTCTCCAGCGAGGCCATGTAGTCGATCATCGAGCCGTCCGGCGGGGCGACAATCGACGTCGACCAGCCCATCACGTGATCGGCGACGAACAGCCAGTTCTTCTCCCGCCAGGAAAACGCCATGTGATTGGCGGTATGGCCCGGCGTGGCGACGCCTTCCAATGCCCAGCCATCGCCTTCAATCACGTCGCCATCGCGGACGAGCACATCCGGCTTGAAGTCGCGATCGGCGCCGGACTCCGGCGAGTGCTTTTCGCTCTCGAAACGCGGACGCGAAGCGCGGTGCGGCCCCTCAGCATAGACGGTGGCGCCGGTGACGGCCTTGATGCGCCCGGTGTTGGGCGAATGGTCGCTATGGGTGTGGGTGACGATGATATGCGTGACCGTTTCGCCCTTCACGGCCTCGAGCAGCGCCTGCGCATGCGCTTCGTTGTCCGGGCCGGGATCGATGATCGCGACCTTCCCTTCGCCGACGATATAGCTGTTGGTGCCGGTGAAGGTGAAAGGCGATGGATTGTTGCAGAGGACGCGGCGCACGCCGGGCCGGACGTAGTCGACCGCGCCGGGCTTGAGCGGATAGTCGCGGTTGAACAGGATATCGTCGTTGGCGCCCTTGTCCGTATCGCTCATGCTCGGTCCTTCCCGGTGTTCTTGACGATGATGACTAGCAAGGTGGCGAGGGAATGCAAACGGCGGCGGGACGCGGCTGATATGCAACGCCTACCACACGCCGCCATTCCGGGGACGGATCGGCGCCACAGGCGACGGGACGGAGCCCGGAATCTCAATGTATGGATCTCCTCCCACGTCGCGGGCGGAGAAAAGGTGACAAGCACTGCGAGATTCCGGGTCCGCTCGCCTGCGGCGAACGCCCCGGAACGACAATATGTGGCCAAAACGAAAAATGCCCGGCCGAAGCCGGGCATTTCGCAACTTGAAACCAACAGCGCTCAGCCGAACGCCTGGATACCCGTGATTGCACGGCCGAGGATCAGCGCGTGAACATCATGCGTGCCCTCATAGGTGTTCACGGTCTCCAGGTTCTGCGCATGGCGCATCACCTGATATTCGATCTGGATGCCGTTGCCGCCGTGCATATCGCGGGCCATGCGGGCGATGTCGAGGGCCTTGCCGCAATTGTTGCGCTTCACCACCGAGATCATGTCCGGGTGGAAATTGCCCTCGTCCATCAGGCGTCCGACTCGGAGCGAGCCCTGCAGGCCGAGCGAAATCTCGGTCAGCATGTCGGCGAGCTTCTTCTGCACCAGCTGGGTGGCGGCGAGCGGACGGTTGAACTGCTTGCGATCCAGCGTGTATTGGCGGGCGCGGGCCATGCAGTCCTCGGCAGCGCCGAGCACGCCCCAGGAAATGCCGTAGCGGGCGCGGTTGAGGCAGCCGAACGGGCCCTTGAGGCCCGATACGTTGGGCAGCAGGTTCTCTTCCGGAACGATCACGCCGTCCATGACGATCTCGCCGGTGATCGAGGCGCGCAGCGACAGCTTGCCGCCGACCTTCGGCGCGGTCAGGCCTTTCATGCCCTTCTCGAGTACGAAGCCGCGGATCTGGTTATCGTGCGCGGCAGACTTTGCCCACACCACGAACACATCGGCGATCGGCGCGTTCGAGATCCACATCTTCGAGCCGGTCAGCTTGTAGCCGTCCGACACCTTCTCGGCGCGGGTCTTCATGCCGCCGGGATCGGAGCCGGCATCGGGCTCGGTGAGGCCGAAGCAGCCGACCCACTCACCGGTCGCGAGCTTGGGCAGATACTTCTTGCGCTGTTCTTCGCTGCCATAGGCATAGATCGGATACATCACCAGTGACGACTGCACTGAATTCATCGAGCGATAGCCCGAGTCCACGCGCTCGATCTCGCGGGCGATCAGGCCGTAGGCCACGTAGCTGGCATTGGCGCAGCCATAGTCTTCCGGCAGCGTCACGCCGATCAGGCCGAGCTCGCCCATTTCGTTGAAGATCTCACGATCGGTGTGCTCGTTGAGATAGGCGTCGGTGACGCGCGGCAGCAGCTTGTCCTGGGCGTAAGCGCGCGCCGTGTCGCGGATCATGCGCTCGTCTTCGGTGAGCTGCCCATCGAGCAGGAATGCATCGTCCCACTGAAAATTCGCAGCAGGCTTGTCCTTACCCCTGGCGGCAACGCTCATCGAAATCCCTTTCATATCGTGGCTGATCAGCGCACAGGCTTTTTGTTTCCTTGCCTGCGCGTGTACGTCTCACATATGCAATCGCCGCGGACGCGGTCTTGACCTATGCGGAATGCACTATTTTAGGCCTTCGAACTATCGCCATCAAGCTGTTCGTTGCAGGCAATCTCGATACCAAAACCCGACAGGCCCTTGTAGTCATGGGTCGACGAGGTGAGATGACGGATCGAGGTGACGCCGAGGTCGCGCAAAATCTGCGCACCGACGCCGATCTCGCGCCACTGCCGGTTGCGGTCGGCTTCGGCCGACTTCGGCGTGTCGAGCGGCTCGACGGGAACACCTGCGGCACCATCGCGCAGATATACCAGCACACCGCTGCCGTTCTTCTTGAAGCGCTCCAGCACCACATTCATGTTCGCCGGCCCCACGAACATGTCGCGGACGATGTTCGGCTTGTGGAAGCGGGTCAGCACATTCTTGCCATCGCCGACGCTGCCATAGACGAAGGCGACGTGATGGATCGGGTCGAAAGGCGAGCGGTAGGAATAGCCCTGCAGGGTTCCGATCGGGCTTTCCGTGGTGAAGGTCGAGACACGCTCGATGAGCTTCTCGCGCGCCTGCCGATAGGCGATCATGTCGGCGATGGTGACATGCTTGAGCTTGTGCTTCGCCGCGAAATCGACGACCTGCTGCCCCTTCATCACCGAGCCGTCGTCGTTCATCAATTCGCTGATGACGCCGACCGGCGGCAGATTGGACATCTTGCAGAGATCGACGGCCGCTTCCGTATGGCCGGAGCGCATCAGCACACCGCCATCCTTGGCGATCAGCGGGAAGATGTGACCGGGGCGCGCAAAATCATTGGCGCCGGCATTGGGATTGGTCAGCGCGCGGCAGCATGAGGCGCGCTCTTCGGCCGAAATGCCGGTGCCGTTGTCCGGCTTGTAGTCGATGGACACCGTGAAGGCGGTGGTGTGATTGCTGTCATTGTTCACCACCATCGGATCGAGCCGCAGACGACGGGCATCCTCGGTGGTGATCGGTGCGCAGACGATGCCGGAGGTGTGGCGGATGATGAAGGCCATCTTCTCCGGGGTGCAGAATGACGCCGCGACGATCAGATCGCCTTCGCCTTCGCGATCGTCGTCATCGGTGACCACGACCATCTCGCCAGCGGCGAATGCCTTCAGAACGTCGGAAATCGGATCGGCCATCGGGATGCTCTCATTCGTTGTGGCCAGTGATATGGCGCAGAGCGGGGAGCGGTGCAAGGCGCGGAAACGGGGGGTGCCATGCGGGTTCGCAGTGCGGAACGGGTGCTTTTGCCGTCTCCCCCACTCGCGGGAAGAGGTTAGGGGAGCACTTCCCGTCGCTCCGCCAGCCGCGTGTCCATTTCTGCGCGTTTGGCCTCCAGCAGCCCCTGGTCCACCGCCTCGATCACCTCGTAGAGCGCATGGGCGTCGCTGACGCGGGTGACGGTGACGTAATCGGCGCCCGCGGCATAGATGTCCGCGACGTCGCTGAGCAGATCTGCCGTGGAGATGATCTTGGCGGTCGGATTGATCGAACGGACGTGGCGCACGAGCTTCTCGTTATTGGCGCCTTTGAGCAGGGAGTCCGGTACGCTCAGGATAATGATCTCGGCATTGCCGACACCGGCATGGACGAGCGTGTCCACATTGCTGATATCGCCATAGACCACGTGCTGGCCGCGCGCCGCGAGCGTCCGATAGACGTTCGGATTGAAGTCGACCACACTGATATGGTCGAGCAATTCCTTGTTCTCCCGCTCGATCTGGCTGAGCAATGCGGACGCCGTGCGGAAGAAGCCGAGAATGACGATGCGGCGGCACGCGCCATGCCCCTCCGCATGCTCGGTCTCGCCACCTTGCCCGTGATCGAGATCGCGTAGCCCGAAGCGCTTGAGCAGCGGGATGGCCGAGCGGGTGATCCGGTCGCTCTGCACCATGGCGAATGTGGAGAGCACCGCGAGGATGACGAAAGCAAAGGACGCTGCGCTCGACGTTTCCTTGGTGATGTGATTGGCGGCAATGCCCGTCTGCAACACGACCAGCGAGAATTCGCTGATCTGCGCCAGATTGAGCGCCGGCAACAGACTGGCGCGCAGGCCCTGCTTCATCATGTAGAGCGGCGTGAAGGTGGTGACGAGCCGGCTGACCACGGCAAAGATGGCGATCACCAGCGCGAGCTGCACCGTCGCGAGACCCGGCACCGGAATCGTCATGCCGACACCGACGAAGAACAGCGTGATGAAGAAGTCCCGCAGCGTCGTCACCTTGGCGGTGACATCCAGCGCGTAGGGGAAGGTCGAGAGCGCGACGCCCGCGACGAGCGAGCCCATCTCGCGCGACAGATGCAGGCGCTCGGCGATTTCGCCGATCAGGAAACACCAGGCCAGCGCCCCGAGCATCACCAGTTCCGGCTGCCGCGCGATCTGGTGGAACAGCGGCGGCAGCACGTAGCGGCTCAGGATCAGCGCGGTCGCGACGAGCGCGCCGACGCGCAGGAACGACAGCAGCACCACGCCAACCTGCAGATTGTCGAGGCTCGGCTGCACCGCCAGGAACAGGATGGCAAAGATATCCTGCAGCACCAGGATGCCGAGGGTGATGCGGCCGGGCAGCGTGTCTAGCTCGCGCTTCTCGTAGAGCACCTTGACGATCACCACCGTCGAGGACAGCGCGCAGGCGACCGCCAGATACAACGCATCGAAACCGCCGCCGCCGAGCTTCAGGCCGATCGCCACGAAGAAGGCGGCGCCAAGCACGCAGCCGCCCACAAGCTGCGCCCCCGCGGCAATCAGGATGACCTTACCAGCGCGGATGATCTTCTTCAGATCGATCTCGAGGCCGATCATGAACAGCATGAAGATCAGGCCGAGTTCGGAGATGGTCGAGACCGACTCGTCCGACTTGACCCACCCGCTGCCATAGGGTCCGATCACGAAGCCGGCGACCAGATAAGCAAGAATCAGGGGTTGCCGGAAGAAATGCGCCGCCAGCCCGATGGCCCATGCAAACAGGATACATAGGGTGATATCGCGGATAAGGTCGTGCATGCCCCTGCCAAAACTTAGCTTTCGCGGCGGCACTGTAATGGTGCGGCGCGTGAGGGCAAAGGGATAAATCCGCCTATCCAGACCGACACCGCGGGCCGTCCAACGAGGCGGCCCGAAGATGACAAGATCAATCGAGGGAGACCACGTTCATGACATCAGCACGGTTCGACTACGCGCCGCTTTTACCCGCCGGCCTGCCGGCGGCAGCCGCCAAATGGACCGGGCTGGCCAAATACAGTTTCGTCGGCGGCAATAACGACGCCGAACAGGTTCCGGTGGCGGACCTCAAGGCGGCAGCCGACGCCGTGCTGACCCGCGAGGGTCATACGCTGGCGACCTACGGACTGGCGAGCGGGCCCCAGGGCTATCTGCCGCTGCGCAATTTCATCGCCGGCAAGCTCAAGCGCGATGCCGGCATGACGTGCACGGCGGATGACATCCTGATGGTATCGGGCTCGCTGCAGGCACTGGATCTCGTCAATCACGCACTGCTCGCCAAAGGCGACACCGTGATCATCGAGCAGGACTGTTATCAGGGCTCGATCAACCGGCTGACCCGGCTCGGTGTCGAGATCGTCGGCATTCCGCTCGATCGGGACGGCATGCGGATGGACGCGCTCGCCGCGGCGCTGGCGCAGCTCAAGGCCAGGGGCGTCCGGCCGAAATATATCTACACGATCCCGACAGTGCAGAACCCGACCGCGACCATCATGCCGGAAAGCCGCCGCCGCGAGCTGCTGGCGCTGTCGGCGCAGTATGGCGTGCCGGTGTTCGAGGACGACTGTTATGCGGACCTGGTCTGGACCGGGGAGCGTCCGCCCGCGATCCATGCGCTGGATACGAGCGGCAGCGTGATCCATATCGGCTCGTTCTCGAAATCGATCGCCCCTGCCCTGCGCGTCGGCTTCATCGTGGCGCCGTGGGAGATCATGTCGCGCATGCTGGCGCTGAAGACCGATGCGGGCTCCGGCGCGCTGGAGCAGATGGTGCTGGCGGAATACTGCGTGCCACATTTCGCGACGCATGTGCCGAAAGCCAGGCGCGGGCTGCGCGCCAAGCTGGACACCCTGATGGACGCGCTCAACGAGCAGTTCGGCACGGCGGCGGAATTCGAGGAGCCGAAGGGCGGCATCTTCCTGTGGGTGAAGCTGCCCGACAATGTGGACGCCATGCAACTCTATCAGGCGGCGCTGAAAGCGGGCGTGTCGATCAATCCGGGGCCGGAATGGTCGGTGGACAAGGCCTATGCGCACAGCCGCATCAGGATCTGCTTCGCCAGCCCCACGCATGAGGAAATCCGCGAAGGGATCGCGGTGCTCGCCGATATATGCCGCAAGGAATTTGGCGTGCCGGAGCGGATCGCAAATGTGACGCGAGCGAAGGGATAGCTTTTACGGCAGCGCGACGATCTCTACCCAGTTCGGATTCTTCCCCATCGGCGTTTCCGCCAGCTTGGCCAAAGCGCCGGTCTTCTTGTCGATAGTGTAGCTGATCATGCTGTTGGACAGCTGCCCGACCGCGAGCAGATAGCGGCCGGACGGATCGATGGCGAAACCGCGTGGCTGTTTTGCCGTTGGATAGGAGCCGATCGCGCTCAGCGTACCTGTCTTCGGATCGACGCCGAAGGCGGCCAGCGTGTTGCTGGTGCGCTCCGAGGCATAGAGATATTTGCCATCCGGCGTCAGATGGATATCGGCCGCCCATGGCTTGCCGTCAAAACCTTTCGGCAATGCGCTCGCGACCTGCACTTCTTTCATCAGCGTCCCTGTCTTCGCGTCCCACGGGAAGACGTAGATCGCGGCATCGAGTTCGTTGAGCAGATAGACGAACTTCCTGTCCGGCGAGAACACCAGATGGCGGGGACCACCCTTGGCCTTCACGCTCACGGTCGGCGGATCGTTGGGCGTGAGCTTGCCGGCCTTCGCGTCGAATTTCTGCTGATAAACGACATCGCCGCCGAGGCTGGTATGCAGCACAAAGCGATTGGTGGGATCGACGATGATGGCATGGGCATTGGGCTGGGTATTCACCACCTGCTCCGGCGGAGCGATCACCCCATTGGGGCCGATCGCACTCACCGTCACCTTGTTGCCGCCATAGCTGGCACCGAGCAGAAAGCGGCCGGTGCGATCGATAGCGATATAGGCCATCGAGTCCGCCAGCGGTCCCGGGCCGACCAGTTTCAGCTTTCCGGTCTTGGCGTCGATGTCGAAGGTCACAGCCGTATATGGTTCGTTACGCAGGGCGGCATAGAGCCGGTGCTTCTCGGGACTGATCGCCAGCGGCAGCGAGCCGCCCGGCTTTTCCGGCCCTGGCACCTTGACGGTCTCGACAGCGGACAGATCGCCATTCGATTTCAATTCGAGGACGCTGATGTCCTGGCTGTCGGCATTGCCGACATAGACGAAGGTGGCGGCCGTGGCCGGGCTCATTGCGGCCCCCGCAAATATGGCGACGGCCATCCCGATCCGATGAAGTGCCCTGCGCGCATGCATCTCATCCTCCCGCCGATTTTATCGTTGGGGGCAATGATGATACGCGGCAGGCGTTACCGCAAGCTGCGCTGCGGCAAAGTCAGAATGCGCCCGCCAGGGTCACGCGCAAGGCAAGCGGTTCGACCGGATGCAACACGCGGTCCATGACGCCGACCTGACAGACCGCAGCAGGAGCCGTGGGTGCACCGCCGCCCGGTGGGAAGCAGGCGCTGAACAACGAATCCGTTTTCAGCAAAGAACCATAGGCATAAGTGATCTGGTCGGACTTGCTGTTGAGGATGTTGAACGCGTCAAGCTGGACGCGCCAGCCATTGTCGAAACGATAGCCGACCTGGCCGTTCAACAGACCCGTCGCCGGCGAGATGAAGGCGGCGTCCTCGGTGAGCGGACGCGGACCGAAATAGCGATAACGCAGCGCGCCAAACCAGCCTTTGGCCTCGCCGAGCCTAATGCCGGCCGAGGCGATCATATTGGGCGCGCCGGGAATGTAATTGCCGGGGGCATTGCCGATCTGCGTGGCCGGATAGCCGTCGAGCTCGGCATAGGCGGCAGCCTGATCGGCGTTGCTGCCGCGGAAACGCGCGCGCGTCATGGCGAGATCGGCCTCGAGGCTGAGCCACGACGTCGGCCTGTAGTCGTTAGTCCATTCGAAGCCGACGCGGCGGCTCGGGCGGCTCGCTTCCGTGTCGCCGGCATCACCGACGAAGAGTATCTCGGAAGCCGATTCCAGCGTGAACAGCGCGATGGAGCTGGTGAGGCCGGGAATGAGTTTTGTGCGCAGGCCGACCTCGGCGCCGCGCGTCTTCACCAGGAATGGCGACGAATCCACCGGCGCGCCGTCGGAGGGCGACTCCTTGATGGTCACGCCGCGCGCGTCATTGCTGTGAAAGCCCTCGCCGGCATTCACGAACAGCTCGGTCTTGGCGAAAGGCCCAAACACGAGCCCCGCTTTCGGACTGCCGATCGTCGCATTGGCCGTGCCGGAATTGGCCGCGTTGAACAGCGAATTGACTGATGCATTGTAGTAGTCGCCGCGCCAGCCGACATTGCTGCGCAGCCAGTCCGTCCACCAGGTGGTGTTCTGCACGAAGATGCCGGCGCTGGCTTCCTTCACGAGATCGCTGCGCGTCGTGGAGAGAAACTCCCGGCGAACGGTATTGCTGAGACTGACATTGATATTATCGTAACGGCTCTGTACGCCGATCTCGGTCTCGGTGCGAAAGCCGCCGAAATATCCCTTGAAGGTATGCGAGGCATTGATGCCGCCGAGCACGCGGTCATCATGCTGGTGAAACTGGTCGCCATTCTCGGGATCGCTCAGGAAAAACGTAAAATTGTTCCAGAGATTGAGTTTGCTTTTGATGGCGTAGAAATCGACCTTGGTCGCGCTCGTGCTGTCATCGGCGCGGTAGCGGCCGGAGATAGAGAAACGCTCGGCATTGCCCCCGTCGGTCGGATCGAGCGCGCCATAGAGGCCGATCTGGCCGGAGCTGATGGCGCGCAACGGCACCTGATCGGTGGAATTCCAGCGATTGGCGTAGGCCATGCCGGTCAGCGAGAAGCCATTGTCGGGCGTCCCCTGACTGTAGCGGACGACGGCATTGATCTTCTTGAGCTTGTCGGGATCGTCCCACGGACCGTTGTAGATATTGGCTTCCGCGGCAACCAGCAGATTGCCGTCACCCGCCTTGCCCGAGGTGACGCCGAAGGCGCGATTGTAGCCGAAGCTGCCAGTGGTGATGGACGCCATGGTCCGTGCAACGCTATCGATCAGGCTGACATGGATGGCGCCGACCGACGAGAAGTCGCCCTCGTCGGCGAAATACGGGCCCTTGCGGACATTGACGACGCTGATCAGCTCCGGGATCAGGAAGTTCAGATCGGCATAACCCTGCCCGTGACCATGGGTGCGCATGTTCACCGGCATGCCGTCGATGGTGATCGCCAGATCGGTGCCGTGATCGAGGTTCACGCCGCGCAGGAAATACTGATTGGCTTTGCCGTCGCCCGAGTGCTGGGTGATGATCAGGCCCGGCGCGACTTCCAGCGCCTCGACGGGCCGTGACAACGGACGCGCGTTGACGTCGGCGCCGCTGATATTCTTTTCGCTGGCCGCGCCGACCGGGAGCAGCGCGACATTGGCGCCAGGATTGGCGGCGCCGGCACCGCTGGCCGCAGCGACGGGAGGAGCGGCACGACGCGCCGCTCGGCGGCCCTGCGCTGTTGATCCGGCGTGCCTGGCAGGCGCCACGACGCGCGGCTTCGGCGCCTCGACTTCGACCGGCGCAAGAGTCGTCGTGCCTTGCGCCATCGCCTCGGCAGATATCAACATGACGGCCGCGACCAGCGACAGATCGCGAGACATTCGCTTCATTACACCGCCCCCAGCGGATATCCGGCAGATACGAAACAACAGTCCCGCCGCGGCGGCCGACAGGCTATGTTGCAACCCAATATGGTCCGAAAAACTGGCAGGCGAGTATGACGATGTCAATCAATCATCATACTTTTCCGGAGGCGAGAGATGCAGCGCATTACGATCACGCTCGACGATGAATTGATGGAAGATCTCGACGCGCTGATCACCGAACGCGGCTATCAAAACCGCTCCGAAGCGATCCGCGACCTGACCCGGGCAGGAATGCAGCAGACTGCACAAAAGCAAGGCAAGTCCGGCGACTGCGTAGCTGCCCTCGTCTATGTCTACGATCATGCCCAGCGCGACCTGTCACGCCGGCTGGTCGACACCTATCATCATCACCATGACCTCGCGCTGGCGACGCTGCATGTGCATCTCGACCACGACAACTGCATGGAAGTAACTGCGCTGCGTGGCCCGGGCGATCAGGTGCAACACTTCGCGGATCACATCATCGCGGAGCGCGGGGTGAAGCATGGACGCGTGGTGATGATGCCGACGGGCAAGAAAGCGGGCGGCAAGAAGGGGCACTCGCACGGGTGAATGCCCCTCGTCGCGATCAATCCCAATCCGGCGCGAAGGCTGGCTTCACCAAGCGCTCGTCCTTCGGCAGGCCGGCGATCGTCTTGCGATCCTCGTCGTCGAGCGTCACCTTCCAGGCATCGAGATTGGCCTGCTGGCTCGCCTGACGCGACGCCTTGGGAATGGCGGCGACACCATCCTGATCGAGCAGCCATTTCAGCGCGACCTGCGCAGCCGTGACGCCATGCTTGGCGGCGATCGTCTGCATTGCGGCATTCTCGGCAAGACGGCCCTGCGCGAGCGGACAATAGGCAACCAGCGGGATCGACTTCGCACGCAGATAGGTCAGCAGCTTGGTCTGATCCAGCAGCGCGTGATATTCGACCTGGTTACAGGCCACCGGCGCGCCGATCTCCTCCACCGCCTGTTTCATGAGTGCGACCGGAAAATTGGCGACGCCGAGCGCGCGAATGCGGCCTTCGTCCTTGAATTTCATCAACGTCTCGAAGATGGCCGGCAGGTTCATGCCCCTGGACGGCCAGTGCACGAGATAGAGATCGATGACGTCGAGACCAAGTTTTGTCTGACTGGCGTCGAAGGCACGCTTGATGGCATCCGGCGCAAGGTTCTCATGCCAGACCTTGGTCGTGACATGCAGATCCTTGCGGGGCAATCCGGCCGCCTTGATGCCGGCGCCGACTTCCGCCTCGTTGCCATACATCTCGGCGGTATCGATGTGGCGATAGCCGAGCTTGAGCGCACTTTCGACGCCGGAAATACAGGCATCACCCGTCATTTTGAAGGTGCCCAGGCCGAGCTTCGGCACCGTGATGCCCTGGGTTTCGATCAACTGCATGAGACCTCCTGATTCCACTTTTCAAAGTACGATCTGATCCGAAAATCGGTATCGACTTTCCGGAATCATGCTCTGAGGCAGCCCGCCACAGGACGCCGCCTGCGCGATCTGATACGCTGCCCTTGCCAAAACAGGAACTCACATCGCAGGGAGATGTTCAAGGTGGAGAAAGCGCTTCGTGCATGGCTGGATTCCCACGGGCTCTGGGCCATCGTTTTTGCCGTGCTCGGTGTGATCGTCACGCTCGCCGTCGTCCTTGTTGTCGGCGGATTCTGGCTGGCGCGCTAGGCGTCTCCGCGTTCAATATCCCCTTGCCCGGTCCACCGTGTCCTTCGGCTTGACGCCGGCCTGCACCGATTCCGCTGTCGCGCGAATGGTCTTGCCGATGGCAGTCATGCTGGCATCGCAGGCATCGTGCGGCGTCAGCATGATCTTCGGATGTGTCCAGAACAGACTGTCGATCGGCAGCGGCTCGATGGGGAACACATCGATGGCCGCGCCGGACAATTGTCCGCTGTCCAGAGCAGCGAATACGTCCGCATCGACCATGTGCGGCCCGCGGCCGACATGGATGAGATAGGCGCCGCGGCGCAGTTTCGCGAACAGCGATGCACTGAGGATGCCTCTCGTCTCCGATGTCAGCGGCAGCAGATTGACCAGCACTTCGGTATCGTCGAGCATCCGGTCCAGACCGTCGGCACCGCTGAAACCGAGCACACCGGCCGTCGTCGGCTTTGCCGAGCGGCTCCAGACCTTCACCGGAAAACCCAGCGTCGTCAGATCCGCTGCAACGCGGGCGCCCATGGCGCCATAGCCGAGAATGCCAACCGGAACATCGGCTGCACCGCGCTGCGGTTGCCGCTGCCAGACCTTGTCCCGCTGCTGCTGTCGATAGACGTCCATCTGGCGCTGGTGAGAGATGGCGTGCCAGGCAACGAAGCCCGACATCATTGAGGCCTGTGCCGGCTCGACCACACGCACGATGTCGATGCTGTCGCGCATGCTCGGGCAATGCAGCAGGTTGTCGGCGCCGGCGGCGATCGAGCACACCGCCTTGAGGTTCGGATAGTGATCGAACGCGTCGGGCTGCGGATGCCAGCCGATGGCCATCTGCACATCGGCGGGATCACCGCCATCAAGGTGATCGACGAATGTCACCTTGCCATCGAGCTTGACGATTTCCTGCGCGAGATATCCGCGCAGGTCGAGCGTGGTGCTGAGAAGAACGCAGCGAAGGGACGTCGAAGACATCGAGGATCAGGCAGCCTGGGACGGCGAGCTCTGGCCGGGGACGGCGCCAAGCAATTCGCGTGTATAGGGATGTTCGGGCGACGCAAAGAGCTGCGCAGTCGGCTTCAGTTCGACGATCTGGCCGCGCTGCATCACCGCGATACGGTCGCAGATCTGGGCGGCGACGCGCAGATCGTGGGTGATGAACAGCATGGACAAACCGAGGCGGGCCTTGAGGTCCTCGAGCAGCTTCAGCACCTGCGCCTGCACCGACACGTCGAGCGCGGAGACGGCTTCGTCGGCGACGATGATCTCGGGGTCCATGGCGAGCGCGCGGGCGATGCCGATGCGCTGGCGCTGGCCGCCGGAGAACTCGTGCGGATAGCGCTCGAGCGCCCCGGCATCGAGACCGACCATGCCGAGAATTTCTCGCGCCCGGTCCATCGCGACCTTCGGATTGGTGCCGCGGGCGATCGGGCCGTCGCTGATGATCTGGCCGACCTTGCGGCGCGGATTGAGCGAGGCGAATGGATCCTGAAAGATCATCTGGATGCGATGACGCTGGTCGCGCAACGCACGGCCTTCCAGCGTGGTGAGGTCGACATCCCCGATACGGACGGTGCCGCGATCGGCCTCGATCAGCCGCATGACAAGACGCGCGACGGAGGACTTGCCCGAACCGGACTCGCCGACCAGACCAACCGTCTCGCCCTTGAGGATAGAGAAGGTCACTTCGTTGGCGGCCTGCACGCGGCGATCCGGCTTGAACCAGCCGGTCGGCGTCACATAAGTCTTGTCGAGGCCGATGACGTCAACAGCCCTGTTGGTCTCGTCGAGCGGCGCGCGCTCTGGCGGATCCATCGACGGCACGGCGGCGAGAAGCGCCTTGGTGTAATCGTGCTGCGGATTCCTGAACACCGCATCGATCGAGCCTTCCTCGACGATCTTGCCATGACGGAGCACGACCACGCGGTCGGCGATATCGGCGACAACGCCGAAATCGTGGGTGATGAACATCACAGCCATGTTGCGGCTGCGCTGCAGATTGCGGATCAGTTTCAGAATTTGTGCCTGCGTGGTCACGTCAAGCGCGGTGGTCGGTTCGTCGGCGACCAGAACCTGAGGCTCCAGCGCGAGCGCCATGGCGATCATCGCACGCTGGCGCTGGCCACCCGACAGCTGGTGCGGATAGGCGCGGATGATGCGTTCGGGATCGGGCAGACCGACTTCCCTGGCGAGGCTCAGCGCCTTGGCGCGTCGCTCCTTGACGGTCAGCAGGCCGTGAGCCTCGAACATCTCCATCATCTGGTCGCCGATGCGCATCAACGGATTGAGCGCGGTCATCGGCTCCTGAAAGACCATGGCGATGCCGCGGCCCCGCACATCGCGCCATTGGTCTTCATTGAATTTCAGAAGGTTCTTGCCCTCGAAGGCGATCTCGCCGGATTCGACTTTCACGGTATCCGGCAGCAGGCCCATCAGCGCATGCGCGCACATGGACTTTCCCGAACCGGATTCCCCGACAACACAGACGATCTCGCCGGGGATCAGGTCAATGGAGACGCCATCGACGGCATAGGCACGCTCGCCGCTCTTGGGCAGCGCGATTTTCAGGTTCTTGATGGCGACGGTCGGTGCACTCGACATCAGCGGCTATCCTTTGCCAGGCGCGGATTCAGCGCGTCATTGAGGCCTTCGCCGATCAGGTTCATGGCGAGTACCGAGAGCAGAATGGCGATGCCGGGGAACACGGTGATCCACCATGCCTGACGGATCACCGTGCGGCCGGCACCGACCATGTAGCCCCAGGACATCAGATTGGGATCGCCGAGACCGAGGAAGGACAGCGAGGATTCCAGCAGAATCGCGTTGGCGACCATCAGGGAGGCCAGCACGATGATGGGCGAAATGGTGTTGGGCAGGATCTCGCGCCAGATGATCCAGCTGTTGCTCTGGCCGGTAACGACGGCGGCCTGCACATATTCGCGCGTCCGCAGCGACAGCACCTCGCCGCGCACGAGACGCGCCACAGGTGGCCACGACACGATGGCGATGGCGCCGACGATGGAATAGATCGACGGCTGCAGGATCGCGACCAGCACGATGGCAAGCGCGAAGCTCGGAATGGTCTGGAAGAACTCCGTGCCGCGCATCATCAGGTCATCGACCTTGCCACCGAAATAGCCGGCGATGGCACCGACCGGCACGCCGATCGTCAATGCCACCGTGGTGGAGACGAGGCCGACCAGCAGCGACACCCGCGCGCCGTAGATCAGGCCGGCGAACACGTCGCGGCCGAGCGCGTCAGTGCCGAGCGTCACCACGGGATTGGTGAAAGGCGGCAGGAACGGCCGCTGTACCATGCGCCAGGGCGAGGTCGGGAAGATCATCGGCCCGAAAATGGCGATGAAGATGGCGACGGTCAAAAGCACGAGACCGATGACGCCACCGGGATTGCGCAGCATCAATTTCCAGAACTTCTTCATTTGGCAAACTCGATGCGCGGATCGACCAGACGATAAACGAGGTCGGTGACGAGGTTGAAGATCAGCACCATGGCCGAGCAGACCACGAAGACGCCAAGCAGGAGATTGTAGTCGCGTTGCAGCAGCGCCTCATAGAGCAGACGGCCGATGCCCGGCCACGCGAACACCGTCTCGGTAAGCACGGCGCCGCCAACCAGGGTGCCCGAATGCACGCCGGCCAGCGTCACCACCGGCAACAATGCGTTGCGCAGCACGTGACGGCGCTGGATCACGTTGTTGCGCAGCCCCTTGGCGCGCGCGGTCTTGACGAAATCGAGGCGCTTCACCTCAAGCATCGAGGCGCGGGTCATGCGGGTATAGGTTGCCATGAAGAACAGGCCGATGGTCATCGCCGGCATGACCAGATGCAGGGCCACGTCCTTCACATGCGCCCAACCGGTATAGTTCGCGCCCACGGTTTCGTAGCCGAAGCTGGGCAACCAGCCGAGATAGACGGAGAACAGCAGGATCGACATCAATGCGACCCAGAAGATCGGTGTCGCGTAGAACAACAACGCCGAGACGGTGATGGCCGTGTCGGCCCATGTCCCCGCGAATCTTGCGGCGAGCGTGCCGAATGTGATGCCGAGGATCAGCGATATCGCAAAGGCGGTCAGCGTCAGCAGCAGCGTCGCCGGCAGCCGCTCGGCGATCAGCTTGGAGACCGGCATCTGCTGGCGGAAGGAATAGCCGAGATCGAGCTGCACGACACCTTTGACGTAGGTGAACAGCTGTTCGGGCAACGGCCTGTCGAGCGAGAACTTTTCACGCAGCTGCTGGACGAACATCGGATCTGATGCACCGGCCTCACCCGCCATCACCGATGCAGGATCGCCGGGCGCGAGGCGGATCAGGAAGAAGTTCATCACGACGATCGCGAGCAGGACGAACACGCCCTTCACGATCCTCTGGGAAACGAATGACAACATCGGCGATCCACCGCAGCCTGGTGAGAGAGCAAAAGAAAACCCGTGACGATCATTGCGATCGTCACGGGTACTGAGCAGCGCTACTTACTTGTCGATCCAGGCATCGCGGAAGCCGTCATTGACACCGATGCCGGTGGTGATGAGGTTTTTCACCTTGCAGTTCATGATGGTCGGGAACTGCAGTTCGAGCAGCCACGCCACCGGAACATCCTCGACCAGGATCTTCTGCACCTTGTCGTAGATCTCCTTGCGCTTCGAATCCGGCGTCGCTGTCGCGCCTTCCTCGAACAGCTTGTCGACCTCGGGATTCGAATAGCCTTCGAGATTGTTGAAGAGCTGGCCCTTGACGATCTGGCTCGACACGTAGTTACGGGCAACGCCCAGTGCCGGATCGCCGTACTGATAGAGGTAGGTGAAGGAGATATCGAAGTCCCATTCGCTGTTGCGCTGGTTCGAGCCCGGCACGTCAGTGGCGATGGTTTCGATATTGAAGCCGACATCGACGAGGTTCTGCTTCACAGCCTCACCCCAGCGCTGCCAGGTCTCGCCATAGGGCAGCGGCATGATGCGGATCTTCTCACCCTTGTAACCGGCTTCTTTCAGAAGAGCCTTGGCCTTGGCCGGGTCATAGGGATATTTCGGCACATTGTCCGTGTAGAACTTGATCGTCGATGCCGACGGGCCGGTCGCCACCTTGCCGAGGCCGTTCCAGATCACGTCCTTGGCGAATTCGCGGTCCACCGCATACATGATGGCTTGACGGACCTTCTTGTTGGCGAGGATCGGATTGCGGTTGTTCAGCCACATCCAGGCGAGCGGCGAGAAGAACTCCCAGCCTTCGCCGGTGACGCAGGTGTTCGGCAGCTTGCTGACGCGCGGCACGTCGAAATTCTCGATCGAACCGCCGGGCAGCACGTCGACCTTCCCCGTCTCATAGGCGACCGAGCGCGCGGCAGCGTCCGGAATCACCTGCCAGTAGATGCCGTCGATATAGGGCTTGCCCTTGACGTGATAGTTCGGGTTCTTCACGAGCTGGATGAACGAGCCCTTCTTCCACTCCTTCAGCATGAAGGGGCCCGTGCCGATCGGCGTGTTGTTGGCCGGATTGGTCTTGATGTCGGTGCCTTCATAGATGTGCTTCGGGATCATCGGCATCGAGCCGACCTCGAAGATGCCGATGAAGGGGCCGAAAGGCTGCTTCAGCGTGAAAACGACCGTGTAATCGTCGGGCGCCTCGACCTTCTCGAGCTGGACGAGATTGCCGCGCGCACGTGCGTGGGTGACCTTCAGCGTCTCGATGGAGAACAGCACGTCGGCCGAGGTGAATGGCTTGCCGTCATGCCAGGTCACGCCCTGCTTGAGCTTGAACGTGTAGGTCTTGGCATCGGGGCTGATGGTCCAGCTCTCGGCCAGACCCGGCTCCGGCTCCAGCTTCTTGTTGTAGCGCAGCAGACCTTCATAAATGTTGCCCGATACCATCTGGGTCGGACCGTTCTGCACCAGCGCAAGCATCAAGCCCGGCGGTTCGGGCTGAATCACGGCATTGATGGTGCCACCGAGCTTCGGCTCCTGCGCCAAAGCGAATGTGCTCACACTGCTGAGCGCCAACGCCAATACCAGTTTCTTCAACATCTCTTTCCCCCTTGGAGCCTGACGGCACGTAGCCCAGAACAGTTGACGATGTTTGGTGCGAAACGGATCAATTCTTGTAATCGGCGTCCGTGCGGTCGAGCATGCGCTTGAACGCTTCCCACTCACTGTCCGGCTTGCCTTCTGCGTGCACCTTCGCATAGCCGCGGTCATACTGGCCGGCCGTGTGCGAGGCAATGGCATGCGATGGACGAATGACTTCTGCGCCGGTTGAAAGAATGGCGAGCTGCGCGCGGCAGGAGCGCTCCATGTTGAACATCAGCTTGAAGGCTTCGCCGACAGAGCGGCCGCAGGTGAGCAGGCCGTGGTTACGCAGGATGAGAACCATCTTGTCACCGAGATCGGCAACCAGGCGTTCGCGCTCCGACAGGTCGAGCGCAATACCTTCAAAATCATGATAGGCGATGCGGTCCGTGAACTGCATGGACCACTGGTTCAACGGCATCAGACCTTCCTTGAGGCACGATACCGCAACACCGGCGACGGTGTGCGTGTGCAGCACGCAATTGGCGTCGTGACGCACTGCATGAACGGCACTGTGGATGGTGAAGCCAGCCGGATTGATGCCGAGGCCGAGCGGATCGTCGACGACCTTGCCGTCGGTATCAACCGTGACGAGGTTCGACGCGGTCACTTCCTCGAAGCGCATGCCGTAGGGATTGATGAGGAAACGGTCCTTGGTGCCGGGAACGCGCACCGAGATATGCGTATAGATGCTGTCATCGAGGCCGTGACGATGGATCAAACGATAGGCAGCGGCGAGATCGACGCGGACCTGCTTGGCGGCATCGAGGGTCGGCGTCAGATTGGCGTGCATATTCACAGGCGTACTTCCCGGCTTTTTGAGATCGATTGAGCAAACACAATCGCATGGCAGGCCGCAAGATTAAACTGTCGACAATCGACGCTTAATTCTTGTACACGGCAAGAAACGGGTTTTTCCCATGCGTTTGATGTCTCCTCCTGTTGGTCTGGCTGCCCTCGCCGATACCGATCTCGTCGGTCAGGTGGCGCGTGTGCTGACGCAGGCGGTCGTGAGCGGCCAGCTCGCTCCCGGCGCGAAGGTCGTCGAAGCCGGTATCGCGCGCGAGCTTGGAGTCAGCCGTGCGCCAGTCCGCGAAGCCGCGCGTTTGCTGGAGCAACAGGGCCTGCTCGTCTCTCATCCGCGCCGCGGCTTCTTCGTACGCAAGCTGGAAGCTGCCGATATCGACGAGATCTACGATCTGCGGATCTGTGTGGAGTGTCACGCGGCCATCCTTGCGGCTAGAAATCTCACACCTGCCAACCGGGACGCGCTGCGTCGGCAGATCGATGTGCTGCATGAGACCGCCGCGCTGGAAGACCATGCGAGGCAAGTGGAAGAAGACTATAAATTCCACCGCATGATCGTCGAGATAGCTGGCAGCAAACGCTTGCTGAAAGTGTTCGACGACCTGTCGTCGGAAATGCGCATGGTGATCGGCTTGATCGGGCGCCTTTATGACGACCCCTCTCGCATTGCGCAGACGCATGAAGCCTTGCTCGACGTTCTCGAACAAGGTCACGCCGACATCATCGCTGCGCGGTTCGACTATCATATCGCCGCTGCCTGGCGCGAGGTCGGCAAGCTGGTCCGCGAAATCCCTGCATCAACGAATGGAGCCGCAACGTGAAGGCAGTTACTTCCGACAAGCACAGTGCCCACGATCCGCAATTCTATCTGGTGCGCGGCCAGATCCGCAAAACCACCGAACAGCCGGAGCGCGCGGTGCGCCTGCTCAAGGGCCTCGCCGATGGCAAGCACACGCTGGTGGCGCCGACAGAATTCGGCCAGGGTCCCCGAGCACGCGTGCATTCACCGGAATATCTGCGCTTCCTCGAAACCGCCTGGGACGAATGGATCAAGCTGCCGGACTACGGCACCGAGATGATCCCGAACATCCATCCGAACCGCGTGCCGGGCAGTTATCCCACCCATATCGTCGGCAAGCTCGGCTGGCATACGGTGGATACGTCCGCGCCGATCGGCCCCGGCACCTGGGCAGGCGCCTGTGCGGCAACCGATATCGCTGTGACCGCCGCGCAGATGGTGATGGACGGCGAAGACGCCGTCTACGCGCTGTGCCGCCCGCCCGGCCATCATGCCTATCGCGATCTCGCGGGCGGCTTCTGCTTCATGAACAATTCGGCCATCGCCGCCGAGCACCTGCGCACCAAGCACGAGCGCGTCGCCATCCTCGATGTGGACGTGCATCACGGCAACGGCACCCAAGGCATCTTCTATTCGCGCCCGGACGTGCTGACGATCTCGATTCATGCGGACCCGACGGGCTACTACCCGTTCGTCTGGGGCTATGCGGATGAGAAGGGCGAAGGCAACGGCCTCGGCACCAATCTCAACATCCCACTCGCCATCGGCACCGGCGACGACGGTTTCATCGATGCGCTCGCGCTGGCCGAAAAGACCATCAAGTCGTTCGCGCCGACTGCGCTCGTTCTCGCCCTCGGTCTCGATGCCTCCGAGCATGATCCGCTCGCGGCGCTGAAAGTCACCACGCCAGGCTTCAATCGCATCGGCGCAGCCATCGCGCGCATGGGCCTGCCCACCGTCATCGTTCAGGAAGGCGGATACCTCTCAGATATCCTGGGCGCCAATCTTACCTCCACCCTCGCTGGCTTTGAGTCAGCACGCTAACCCTTCCGCCGTCATTGCGAGCGCAGCGAAGCAATCCAGTTCTTTCTTCACCTGGTTTCTGGATTGCTTCGTCGCTTCGCTCCTCGCAATGACGGGGAAAGTATCACTAACACCAAGAAAACTTGAAGGACCAAACTTATGGCTACCAATGCAGAAATCTTCGCGCGCCGCGAAGCCGCGGTCCCCCGCGGCATCGGCCACTCCACCCCGATCTCGGCGCAGCGCGCCCTGAACGCCGAAGTCTGGGACGTCGAAGGCAAGCGCTACGTGGATTTCGCCGGCGGCATCGCGGTGCTGAACACCGGCCATTGCCATCCACACATCATGGCGGCCGTCAAGGCGCAGATGGAGAACTTCACGCATACCTGTTTCCAGGTGCTGCTGTATGAATCCTATGTCACCCTCGCCGAGCGCCTCAACAAGCTGGCGCCGATCGACGGCGATACCAAGACCGCCTTCTTCACCACCGGCGCCGAAGCTACCGAAAACGCCATCAAGATGGCGCGTGCAGCCACCGGCCGTGCTGGCGTGATCGCCTTCACCGGCGGTTTCCATGGCCGCACCCACATGACCATGACCATGACGGGCAAGGTGTTCCCCTACAAGAAGGGCTTTGGCGCTTCGATGCCGGAAGTCTGGCACGTGCCCTTCCCGGCCGCGCAGCTCGACGTCACTGTTGAAGAGTCGCTGAAGTATCTGAACTTCCTGTTCAAGGCCGACATCGATCCGGCCCGCGTCGCCGCCATCATCATCGAGCCGGTGCAGGGCGAAGGCGGCTTCCATCAGGCGCCTCCTGCCCTGATGCGCGCGCTGCGCAAGATCTGCGACGAGAACGGCATCGTCTTCATCGCCGACGAAGTGCAGACCGGTTACGGCCGCACCGGCAAGATGTTCGCGATGGAACATTACGACGTGAAGCCCGACCTCATCACCGTGGCCAAGAGCCTCGCCGGCGGCTTCCCGCTGTCGGGCGTGATCGGCAAGGCGAAGATCATGGACGCTGCCGATCCCGGCGGCCTTGGCGGCACCTATGCCGGCAACCCGCTGGCGATCGCAGCCGCCATGGCCGTGCTCGACGTGTTCGAGAAGGAGAAGCTGGTCGACCGCGCCAACTTCATCGGCGAGCGCATCACCACCCGCCTGAAGAAGATGCAGCAGCGCAACGACCTCGTGCCGATCGCAGCGATCCGCAATGTCGGCGCCATGATCGCCTTCGACATCGTCAAGGAGCGCGGCACCGACACGCCGGACGCCGAGATGACCAAGAAGGTGACGCAGAAGGCCGTCGAGGAAGGCTTGGTGCTGCTGTCCTGCGGCGTCAACTTCAACACCATCCGCGTGCTGGTGCCGCTCACCGCCCAGGACGAGATCCTGGACGAAGGCATGGAAAAGCTCGAACGCGCACTGACGGCTTAATCTTTCTTCACCTCTCCCCACCGGGGAGAGGTCGCGCTCTTGCGCGGGTGAGGGGCGCCACAAGCGCCGTCGCATCTGGCCCCCCTCACCCGCCGGCTTCGCCGGTCGACCTCTCCCCGGTGGGGAGAGGTAAACGAGCGCCGCCGCATCAATTCAAATTCGTTAAAACAAACTTCTAGAAGGACACCCCATGCCTCTCGATCCCGCCCTCCGCGACAAGATCATCGCCGCCGTCGACAAGGGTTTTGACGCGCAGGTCAAGTTTACCCAGGACATGGTTCGTCACGAATCCACCCGTGGCAACGAACACACCATGCAGGACTTCATGTTCCGCGCGATGAAGGAGCGCGGCTACAGCATGGAGCGCTTCAACATGGACACTGAGGCATTGAAGCGCCATCCCGGCGCCGGCGCCTGGGACGACAAGCATTCGCAGGCGCCGATCGTGGTCGGCACCCATCGCCCGCGCGACGAAAAGGGCCGCTCGCTGATCCTGCAGGGCCACGTGGACGTGGTTCCGGAAGGTCCGCACGACATGTGGAGCACCCCGCCCTATGACCCCGTCATCCAGGGCGAATGGATGCAGGGCCGCGGCGCCGGCGACATGAAGGCGGGCTGCGCCTCCAACATCTTCGCGCTCGACGCCCTCAAGAGCATCGGCCTGCAGCCGGCGGCGACTGTCTACATCCAGTCGGTGGTCGAGGAAGAATCCACCGGCGACGGCGCGCTGATGACGCATCTGCGCGGCTACAAGGCCGATGCCGTGGTGATCTCCGAGCCCTCGGCCGAAACCATCACCCGCGCCAATGTCGGCGTGGTCTGGTTCCAGGTGGAAGTGCGCGGCGTGCCGGTACACGTGCAGCGCATGGGCACCGGCGCCAACGCCATCGATGGCGCCTATCGTGTCGTCGGCGAGTTGCGCAAGCTCGAAGCCGAGTGGAACGCGACCAAGGGCGAGCACGAGCACTTCAAGCATGTCGAGAAGCCGGTCAACCTGAACATCGGCAAGATCGCCGGCGGCGACTGGGCCTCGTCGGTCCCGGCCTGGTGCAAGATCGACTTCCGCATCTCGCTGCTGCCCGGCAAGACCGCCGAAGCCGCGAAGAAGGAAATCGTCGACCGCGTCACCGCCTTCTCGCGTCAGGACCCCTTCCTGTCGAACATCCCGCCGACCGTGACGTTCAACGGCTTCCAGGCCGAAGGCTACGAGCTGAAGCCAGGCTCGGACGCCGAGAACACACTGGCCGCAGCACATGAAGTCGTGTTCGGCCAGAAGCCGAAGCCCGAGACCTCGCTCGCCTATCTCGACAGCCGCGTCTATGCGCTGTTCGACAAGGTGCCGACGCTCAACTACGGCTGCATCTCGCGCGGCGTCCATGGCTTCGACGAAGGCGTCAACCTGCCTTCGCTAAAGAAGACGACAACGGCACTGGCCCTGTTCATCGCCGAATGGTGCGGCGTCGAAGAGGTGAAGGGCTGAGCGCTCACGCCTCTACGAACAAGGCAAAACGGCGACGCAAAGCGTCGCCGTTTTCATTTGCAGAACAAAGAACCGGCTCATCGCCGCCAGTTGCAAATCCCGCCGGACCGACACGGCCAGGTCTGGATCCGGGTATCCGCCGCATTGGCGTCCAACGGATTGCTTCGCGGACGCGCGATGCGGGTGCGTGCAGGCGGCTGCGGACGCGTGGCGACGTTGCGCGGCGGTTTGGCCACCGGCACTGCCTTTTGCGCCACCGGCCTGTCTGCTGCTGCGTCGATCGCGTTCTTGGCGTCTGAGCGGGCTTCGACCGGATAGGGCTCGAATTGCGCCCGGGGCCCGAGTAGCTTTGGTGACAACAACGCCTTCTGCAGATCCAGCATCAGGAATTCGCCGGGCTTGTAAGTCGCTGCAGCCGGCTGGGCCTGCGCAACCGACAACCCTGTCAGCAATGCAATGCCAACGGCAGCCGCGGTCAAAAATCTGAACGTCATCTACGCCTCCCGAGGCCACGTTCCCGGCTTCTGGAAATCACAATGTCTTTAATTTAAGGACGAACAACCGGGAATCCACCCCGGCCGTTCCCTGGAAATGGCTCCGGAGCAGGTATTTGTGGCGGTAAGCCTAACCATCCTGGCCGCAACCGCCGATTGATCCAGAGCAATGCGGCAAGACGCCATCGGATCGACCCTGCATGCAGAGTACTTGGCAGCAGGAGAAAAGCGATGACCCCCGCCCAACCCTATCCCGTGGTCAGCTATCTGATCGGCCAGCTCGGTGACTGGCTTCAGCAACGCCGTCGGCTCATAGAACTCGCCGAACTCGACCCAGGCGAATATCGTCGCATGGCACATGAACTCGGCCTGACCGCCGCCGACTTGGACGCCCTGGTCCGCCGTGGTGTCGATGGCGCGGAAGAACTTCCGCAGATGCTCCGGGCAATCGGCTTTGATCAGGAGGCGATCAACAAAATCTCGCCGCCGCGAATGATCGAGATGCGCCATGCCTGCGCCGGCTGCACGCACAAGCGGACCTGCCAAGCCAATCTCGCGGCCAAGACGGCAGCCGCCCATTACGAGGACTACTGCGCCAATGCCAACGAGATCACACTGATGCGCGATCACGGAGCAAATTATTCTCCGACCTTGGCGGAATTGCCGAAAAAGCCGGCCTAGTAAGCCTAATCGGTTAGGTTAAGATTTGAAGCAAGTTGCAGCAAATGCGGCGTAATATACCGTCGATCCCGTGTCGTGCAGCGCGGATGCGGAAGTCGCTTTCCTGTCCTCGAATTTCAATGCCCGGCACGGGACCGCCGTTTTCACCTGCGTCGGCGGTCCCACCCCTTCGGGGAGCGATGCTGTCGTTTCAAACATCAGTTCAAACTATGTTTGCATGCAGCGCCTCTGGCCGCATGCTGCAATTGCTCGCAGCTTTGCCAGCTGCTGACCTCACCCCGCTGCATGTCGATGCACCAGGCTCGCATTGCAACAAAAGCTTTCCTCACAAACAAACGCATGACACGGCACGACCGTGTGTCATCCCGCGCAATCGTTCTTGACTTGCGCTCCGCGCGCTTGGCAGTCTGCCCTCATACAAAAAGCATCGGGCAACGACCCAGATGCAAGTCTAGGGAGAGATACCATGAACTCATTTCTGAGGCCGCTTGCGGCTGCCAGTATGATTGTTGCTGGCACGCTCGCTTTCAACGCGTCGGCCGGGGCGCAACAACCGATCAAGATCGGTCTTCCCACTTCGATCCAGTTGCAAGTCGGCCGCGATACCCAGAACGCGGCGAAAATGGCGATCGAGGAAATCAACGCCAAAGGCGGATTGCTCGGCCGCAAGCTTGAGATCGTCGTCGCCGACGAGACCGAGAATCCCGAACAGGGCATCGCCGCTATCAAGAAGCTGACCGCCGACGAGAAAGTGGACGTGCTGATCGGCGGCTACACGTCCGGCGTGACGCTGGCCCAACTGCCTCATATTTCCAATGCGAAGACAATCTATCTTGGCGTCGGCGCCGCCTCTCCCGCCATCACCGCCAAGGTGAAGACAGACTATGAGAACTACAAATATATCTTCCGCGTATCGCCGATCCATGCCGGCCATCAGGCCCGCGCGCTGGTGGATTTCATCAATGGCAAGCTCAAGGGCGAGATGGGCCTGAAGAAGGTCGCCATCGTCGGCGAGAACGCCAAATGGGTGCAGGATCTGGTACCGATCCTGAAGAAAGGCGCCGTGGAAGGCGGCACCGAAGTGCCGATGTCGGAATTCTTCGACACCTCGACCTCGGATTTCTCACCGCTGTTTGCCAAGGTGAAGAATTCCGGCGCACAGTATCTGATCGTCATCCTGTCGCATGCGTCGTCGGATATCTTCGTCAAGCAGTGGCATGACGCTCAGGTGCCGATCCCGATCGGCGGCATCGACGTGAAGAGCCAGGATGCCGACTTCTTCACCCGCGTCAGTGGCAAGGCACTCGCCGAGACCGTCGGTCTGTTCGCCACCCGCGCCGAACTGACGCCGAAGACCATTCCGTTCTGGGATGAATTCGTGAAGCGCTTCGGCACCGCGCCGGTCTATACCGGCGTCGGCACCTATGATGCGGTTCACGTCTATGCCGAGGCGGTGAAGCGCGCCAATTCGGTGGAGCCGGCCGCGGTCATCAAGGAACTGGAAAAGACCGACTATGTCGGCATTGCTGGCAAGATCCAGTTCGACGAAGTGCATGATGTGAAGCAGGGACCGGGCCTACAGAACCTCCTGTTCGCGCAATGGCAGAAGGACGGCGCACGCGTAGTGGTCTGGCCGAAGGAGTCTGCCAAGGGGCCGATGATCCCGCCACCGTGGATGAGCAACTAAGGCTCGTCGCCCAACACTTCGACTGTCATCCCCGCGAAAGCGGGGATCCAGTAAACGCCGGCATCTCAGCTCAAATTTCGACCGCCCCCGTTTACTGGATCACCCGCTTACGCGGATGATGACAAGCGACGAAAGTTTCGCCGTCTTGCCCTCCACTCGCGGAATCCCATGCTGCAAATTCTCATCTACGGCGCCGTGTCGAGCGCCATCTATGCCATGCTCGCCGTCGGCTTCACGCTGATCTTCGGCGTCGCCCGCATCCTCAATCTCGCTCATGGCTCGTTCTATGCGCTCGGCGCCTATTCGGCCTATGTCTTGACCTCACTGCTCGGCTTTCCGCTGTTGATCGCAGCACCGCTCGCGGTATTGCTTGTCGCCGGCTTTGGTGTGCTGATGGAACGCTTTCTGGTACGGCCGCTACGCGCATCGCAGCTGGCCGTGCTCATGATCACGCTCGCCGTCTCGCTCGCCGTCGAGCAGGCGCTGTTCATCACTTTCGGATCCGAATATCGCAACGTCCCCTCTTTTGTGGCGGACAAGCTGTCGATTGGCGGCGTCGATATCGGCGGCCAGCGTCTGCTGGCGCTGGTGATGGGCGTGCTCGTATTGCTGCTGCTCTGGCTGTTCATCCAGCGCACCCGGCTCGGCGCCGCGATCCTCGCGGTTTCGCAGGATCCGGAAGCCGCGCAATATATGGGGATCCCGACCAACCGCATCTTCTCCATCGTGATGGCGATCTCCGCCGGAACCGCCGCGCTGGCGGGCATCCTGGTGTCGCCCTTCCTCACGGTGCAGCCGACCATGGGTCTGCTGCCGATGGTGAAGGCCTTCGCCATCGTCATCGTCGGCGGCCTCGGCTCGATCCCGGGCAGCATCATCGCCTCGCTGATCCTCGGCTATTCCGAAACCATCGTTGCCTACCTCATTTCCACCTCATGGACGGAACTGGTGTCGCTGGTCGCCGTCGTGGTCACGCTGATGATTCGGCCGGCGGGCATCCTCGGACGACGGGCGGCATTCTGACATGAAGCGCATCGCCCCCATCGACATCATCGGCGGCATCCTCGTCGTCGCCATCCTCGCGGCTGTGCCGGCCATCACCGGCAGCAACTATCTCACCGGCGTGCTCACGGTCTGCGTGATCTACGGGATCTGGGCCGCGAGCTGGGACTTCATGTCCGGCCTCACCGGTCGCGAAAATTTCGGACATTCGTTGTTCATTGGCGCCGGCGCCTATACGGCCGGCTTCCTGTCTTCCATCTGGGCTGCCAATCCCTGGTACAGCCTGCCACTCGGCGTCATCGTCGCCGTCGTCTTCGCAGTGCTGGTCGGTTTCCCGACGCTGCGCTTGCGCGGCCCCTATTTCGCTCTGGCAATGCTCTCCACCTCAGCGATTATGCAGCGCCTGTGCCTGATCTTCTGGGAGCAGACCGGCGGCGAGGAAGGCATTTATGGCCTCGATCCGCTGATGAAGACGCCGCTTTATTACTACTGGTTCGCGCTCGGCATTCTCATCGTCACCGTGATCGTGCTGACGCTGCTGGCCCAATCACATTGGGGACTTCTACTTCGCGCCATCCGCGGCGACGAGGCGACCTGTCAGGCGGCCGGCATCAATGTCACCTTCTACAAGATCGTGTCGCTGATGATCTCCGCCGCCTTTGCCGGCCTTGGCGGCGCGCTCTACGCCCATTACCAGCTGCAGGTCTCGCCGCCGCTGTTCTCCGTCGTCGTCTCCATCACCGTGATCATCATGGTCTATGTCGGCGGGATCGGTTCGATCTACGGCGCCGCCGTCGCCGCGATCCTGCTGACGCTGCTCACGGAGATGCTGCGCGGCTTCGGCGAATATCGACTGTGGATCTATACGCTCACGCTGATGCTGATCCTGTTCTTCCTGCCCAATGGCCTGATCGCGCCGCTCTGGCGCCGGGTGACGGAGCGCCTGCGATGAGTGATCTTCTTGAAGTCAATGGCGTCACCAAACGCTTCGGCGGTCTCACCGCCGTGAAGAATGCAAGCTTCACTCTCAAGAAAGGCGACTTCACCGGCATCCTCGGACCGAATGGAGCCGGCAAGACGACGTTGTTCAACATCCTGACCGGCTTCATGCCACCGACATCGGGGACTATTCACTTCAATGGCGAACTGGTGCGGGAGCTCGCGCCCTACAAGGTCGTCAATCGCGGCATGGCCCGCACCTTCCAGCTTACCCGTCCGTTCATCGGCATGAACCTGCTCGAGAACGTGCTGGTGGCCTGCATGTCGCCACGCGCCGCTGTCGACAAGGACAAGGAGGAGCGTGCGCGTCACCTGCTTGCGCAAGTCGGCCTTGGCGGCCGCGACAGGGAGCCGGTAGAGACATTGCCCTATGGCGACCTCCGCCGCCTCGAAATTGCTCGCGCACTGGCCACCCGACCGGACCTGCTGCTGCTCGACGAGCCCTTCGCCGGCCTCGGCAGCAGCGAGATCGAACAGCTGGCGCAGCTGATCCGTCGGCTACATCGCGAGGAGAACCTCACCATCCTGCTGATCGAGCACAAGCTGCGCGAATTCATGGCGCTGGTATCGCGCGTGATCGCAATGAATTTCGGTGAAATCATTGCCGTCGGCCCCCCCGAGGAGATCGTGAAGAACGAGAAGGTGATCGAGGCCTATATCGGCAAGACGGAGGACGCTCATGTCCCTGCTTGACGTCAAGGATCTCAAGGTCAGCTATGGCAAGGCACTGGCGATCGAATCCGTCTCCATCAAGGTCGAGAAAGGCGAGCTGATCGGCGTGCTCGGCCCCAATGGCGCGGGCAAGACGACCCTGCTCAAGGCGATCTCGCGCTCCATCGCGGCGCAGGGCACGCTGAACTTCAAGGACGCCTCACTGCATCCCATCGAGCCTTATAACGTCGTGGCCAAGGGCATCTGTCACTGTCCGGAAGGGCGAAAGCTGTTTTCCGAATTGTCGGTTCTGAA
The DNA here is from genome assembly GCA_030147505.1 of Tardiphaga sp. Taxonomy (GTDB): domain Bacteria; phylum Pseudomonadota; class Alphaproteobacteria; order Rhizobiales; family Xanthobacteraceae; genus Tardiphaga. The sequence continues at coordinate 67,170 of JASBVG010000005.1, read as the reverse complement.
GAACCTGCAGCTCGGCGCCTATCTGCGCAAGAACAGGTCCGAGATTGACAACGATCTCGAACGGGTCTTCACCCTCTTCCCGGTGCTGCGCGAACGCCAGTGGCAGCAATCGAGCACACTATCCGGCGGAGAACAGCAGATGGTCGCCATCGGTCGCGCTCTGATGGGTCGTCCCGAACTACTGCTGCTCGATGAGCCGTCGGTCGGCATCGCGCCTCGTCTGAAAGGTTTGATCTTCGATTCGATCGCGCAGATCAGACGGGACGGGACGGCGATCCTGATCGTCGAGCAGGATGCCACCTCAACCCTGCGCATCGCAGATCGTGTCTATGTGCTGGAACACGGCCGCACGGTGCGTGAAGGCACGGCGCAGGAAATCGCTGGCGACAAGTATATCCAGCAGATCTATCTGGGCGTCTGAGTTTTGCCTTCTCCCCGCATGCGGGGAGAAGGCAGGAGCCTCACTGCTTCCGCGTATACAGGTGGAAGCCGCCATAGATGCCCGAGCGATCCTGCGCATGCCCCAGTGCGCTGCGTTCGGCATCGCGCTGCCAGGTCCGGCGCAGCGGCGCATGCACCTCGTCCTCCAGGGGCGATTCGGCGCCGGCCGTGCGGAAGATCACCCGGATGCCGTCATTGCCGGCACGATCAATCGCATCCCATAGCGCCCGAATCTCGTCTGGCGCCATCCAGTCCTGCGAATCGAGCAGCACCACTGCATCGATCTCGCGCGCCGGCAGGCTTTCGATGAACACGCGCAAATTGGCATGCACCGGCGTCACGAGCGCAGCGCGGCTGGACGTATCGGCATAGCGGCTCTGCTGCAGATAGGGCGGCAGGCAAGCATCGCCGGGGCCGACATAGCTGCGGCTCAGCGCCTGCCAGGCGAAGTAGTTATTGGCATTCGGATGCACGTCGATCAGCGCCATGGTGCGTTGATAGAGCACTTCATTGAGCGGCTGGTCACCAGCGAGCAGCGTACGCTGCTGGGGCGGGATGCCAAGGCTGAACACCAGCGCGGGAGTGCGTGTCAGCATGCGGGCGAACCAGGAATGGAACACGCTGTGCAGCTTCTCCAGCGCCTGCTTGCGCTCCGGTGAGCCGGTCTCGCCTTTCAGCAATGTATCGAGATCGACGCCCGCGACTTTCGCGATCATGTGGCCGAAGCCGATGAAGCGGCCGAGCGCGCCGTGACGATAGAAACCATCGGTGAAATAGCCGTAACGCGGGCGACCCATGCCAAAGAACGTGCGCTCGTCCCAGTATCCCCGCGCTTCCTCGTCAAGATAGGGGCGGAGCCGCTCACGATAGATCGCAGCATTGGCCTTGGAATTTCCTTCGCCGAAGAAGGCCCAGAAATCCTGATAGTTCGGCAGCGCGCGCAGACCGGCAAGCTTGAGCTTGAGCAGCGACAGATGCGCTTCGTTGAGATCCACCGCATAGACATGCGCCGGCTTCGCCGCGAGATAGGACAGCGCGTTGCAGCCACCGCTGGAGATGGTCACGATCGACGAACCCGGCTTCAACTGAAGCGCCGCCATGTCGGCCTCCGGATCTTCCCAGATCTGAGTATAGACGAGCCGGCGGAACCAGAAAGCGAACAAGGAATCCCAGACCGTCGCATCATCGCTGGAGCGGCTGTTACGAACGGCGTCGGCGATCAGTTGGGTATTCATATCGGTCCTTTTGACGGCCCCAAATCGACAATCTGAAATTTTTATCAACCGCAGACTGCAGTTTTGCGACAGACCTTCTCCATAACGCCGGTTCAATGTGACAATCCCACTGTCACATAGTCGTCGTGTTCGCCTGACATGGGTTCGATTCATTCCGACATCCGACGAGGTGCATCGTGACGATCGTATCCGAAGCCGAAACCACCGCTGGCGCGACTTCGCAGGTCTCCTGGTCGAACGAAGCCACACATCGCATGAACCGGATGTATCGCTGGCAGCGCTTCATCTATGACGCCACCCGCCGCTACTACCTGCTCGGCCGCGATCAGCTCATCACCGAACTCAATCCGGCAGCCGGCGCCCAGGTGCTGGAAATCGGCTGCGGCACCGGCCGTAACCTCGTGCAGGCCGCACGGCGCTATCCGGCAGCACGGTTCACCGGTATCGACGTCTCGACGGAAATGCTGACCACCGCCCTCAGCTCGATCAAGCGCCATGGACTCGACGGCCGCATCCGCGTTGCCCATGGCGATGCCACCGATTTCGATCCGATGAAGATCTTCGGCGTCGCGCCGGACCACATCGTGGTGTCCTACGCGCTCTCGATGATTCCCGATTGGCAGGGCGTCCTCGACGAGGCCGTGACGCGACTGAAACCGGGCGGCAAGCTCCACATCGTCGATTTCGGCAATCAGGAACACCTGCCTGCGAGCGCGCGCCGCATGCTGCAGCGCTGGCTCGCACTGTTCGATGTGACGCCACGCAGCGATCTGCAGGATACGCTCGTCACCCTCGCCGAGCGCCACGGCGCGCAACTCGATTTCATGCGCCCGTTCCGCGGTTATGCGCAGTCGGCTGTGCTGACGTTAAAGAAGTAATCGTGTCGTAGACGGATCAGAGGACGTAATCTGCCGCTCTTCGCCAAATGACATCGGCCGGCGGATGACGCTACGCTGATCCGCTCTATGCTGTCTTTCGCTTCACCACATTCCGATAGGCCTCGACCGCGCCGAACAGCGCGAGCGAGAGAACAAACGGGATCAGGTGATAGAACAGGCGGAACAGCAGCAGCACCGCAAGAAGCTGCTCCGTATGCTCGCCGCCAAGCCCGATCAGGATCGTCGCGTCGAACACGCCGATGCCGGCCGGCGCGTGACTGGCAAAGCCGAGCAGCGTTGCGGCGATGAACACCACAATCACCTGGGCGACACCGACATTCATCGTTTCGGGGATCAGCACGTACATGGAGAGCGCGGCCGCTCCGAGATCAACAAGGCCGATGCCGATCTGCAGGAACACATTGCGGCCGCTCGGTACAGGAACAGACCACTGGCCGCCACCAATGGCGCGGGTGCCGTTCCAAGTCCAGAATACGTAACCGACAATGCCGAGCAGGATTACGATAGCGATGCCGCGATTCACTTCAGGAGCGAGCTGGTCGATCTTGCTGATGGCTTCCGGCGCATGGATCGTGCTGAGCGCCAGCGCCGTGAGATTTCCGAGCCAGAACGTCAATCCGGTGAGGAAGCAGATGCGGGCGACACCGCCAGGCCCGATGCCGTGCGGTGCGTAGATACGATAACGCACCGCCGACGACACCAGCAGTACTGCGCCGGTTCCGTGGGCGATCGGATAGCTGGTGAAATTCGCCAGTGCGGCGATGCGATAAGGCAGATCGCCTCGCCCGATCATCTTCAGCGCCAGCCAGTCATAAAGCGTGAGGCTGCCATAGGAGATCGCGACGAAAACAAGCGATAATGCGATGGCCATGGGTTCGACCATGCGCATCGCAGCCAGAACCTTGTCCAGATCGACGCCTTTCAACGCCTTGCTCAGGGCCAGAAACGCAATAACGGCGATCGTAAGGCTGACGGCGATACCGAGCAGCCGCAAAGTGAGGCGATGGCGCATCACCTCGATGATATTTCGTAACACGGGTGGCACGCCGCTCCACTTTTCTCTAGATATGAGCGCGACGTGATTCGCGCGCAGTAAGCGCGTTTATGTGACACGCCGATATGACAGCCGCGCAAAATGAGCGCTTGAGCGTCACCCGACAAATAAACCGGTGCACTCCAAATTCAGCCGCAAGGCTGTCGCAAGAGATTCATGCGAACTCCGTAAGTGGCGTTCGCGATCAAACGAGCGCGATGCGCGAACCACGACCAGAAGCAGGACACCATGTCGACCGAGACGGATTTTCAGCTCACCGCCAACCAATGGGATATGCTGCGGGCGCTACGCCCCACCGGCGCCCCCGTCGGCAAGCTGAACGGCTATGTGCTCGACCAACTGACCGAGCTGGGCCTGGTGGCGATCATGGATGATGTGCCGTCTTTGACCACGATTGGCCGCGCCGTCGTGCTGCGCGGCAGCCCTAAACTTTGGGACCTCGCGGCCTGAGGCGCTCGCTCGGGCCTTATCCCGGCCTCGTTCAATGAATGCCGACACCGACCAGACGGTCGATCAACCCGTGATCGCTCTTCAACGTCTCGGGCGTTCCGGTCCAGCTCGTGCGCCCGCGTTCCATCACCATGACGCTGTTCGCAAAGTCGAGCGCGCGTTCGATCTGCTGTTCAACCAGAATGATGGTCATCTCGCCGGTGGCGGCGAGCTTCACCAGCATGGCCATCAATTCGTCGCAGATCACCGGCGCCAGGCCCTCGAGCGGCTCGTCAAGTAACAGGATCGACGGCTTGCCGAGCAGCGTGCGGGCCATGGACAGCATCTGCTGTTCACCGCCGGAGAGCTGCTTGCCGAAATTGCCACGGCGCTCGCGCAGGCGCGGGAACATCGCATAGGCTTCATCCAGCGCCGAGAGCGGCCGCCCCTTGAGCCCGGCGCGTAAATTCTCTTCGACCGTCAGCGAAGCGAAGATGTCGCGCGTCTGCGGCACATAACCGATGCCGAGTTCGGCACGCATCGACGTGCGGCGGCCGGCAATGTCCTGATCGCCAAACCGAATTTCGCCGCCGTGGCAAGTGGTCAGGCCCATTAGGGTCGCCAGCAGCGTGGTCTTGCCCATGCCATTGCGGCCGAGCACGGCCAAGCGGTCGCCTGCGCTGATGATGAACGAGATGTCTTCGATGATGCGCGTCGGCCCGTAGCCGGCGCGGAGATTCCGGATCTCAAGCGCTGTGGCGGGCATCGGCATAGCTCCCGAGATAGGCGCGGCGCACTTCGTGATCGGCGGTGACCTCGGTGGGCGATCCTTCAAAGATCAGCCGACCGGCGGCCAGCACCAGCACGCGCTTGGCGAATTTGAATACCAGATCCATGTCATGCTCGATCATCAGCACCGCGATGTCGGATGGGAGGCGATTGATGGCATCGAGGATTTTTGGCGCCTCGTCATGCGGCACACCGGCCGCCGGCTCGTCTAGCAGCAAAACTTTCGGGTGTAACGCCAAACCGATGGCGAGCTCGATCAGACGTTGCTGGCCATAAGCGAGTTCGATCACCTTGCGATAAGCGAGATGGTCGAGGCCGAGATGGGCGAGAATCTCGTTCCATTCGGCCTTCACTTCAGGCAGCTCCGTCGAGCTGGAGAAGAACCGACGGCTGATGCGTCTGCGTTGCATGATCGCCAGCGCAACATTGTCGGCGACGGTCAGATTGGCAAACAGCCGCGTCGTCTGGAACGTGCGCACGAGACCGCGACGAACACGCTCCGGGATGCTGAGCCGGGTGATATCGTCACCACCCATGTAGAACTGGCCTTCGCTCGGCGCAATGTCACCGGTGATCAGGTTCACCAATGTCGTCTTGCCCGCGCCATTCGGGCCGATCAGCGCAACGCGATCGCCGGAGGCGAGCTTGAAATTGACGTCCCGCGTCACGTGCAAACCGCCGAAAGAGCGGGAGACAGCGCGCGCTTCGAGGAGATCCGTCATGCCAGCCCCTCCCTGCGCTTGAACTTTGCCCAGAGCGACAGCGCCGGCTCGACCAGACCGCGAGGTGCGAATACAACGATGAGGATGAGCAGAAGACCAACAAGGGTCATCCAGTGATATGGGTTGGCGGCCGCTACGATATGCTCGAAGATCATGAAGATCACCGTGCCGGCCAGCGCCCCCCACAGGTGACCGGCGCCACCGAGCACCAGCATCACCAGCACTTCGGCGGAACGCTCGAAGCTGACACTGTCGAGACCGACGACTCCGGTCGAAATCGCCGTCAGCGCGCCGCCGATACCCGCAACCGCACCGGCGACGCCATACATCGCGACAAGACGCGGATAGATCGAGACGCCGATCATCTTCGCACGCAGATCGTCATCCTTGATACCACGACACATCAGGCCGAAGGGCGAGCGAACAAAACGCTGGAGAACGACGAAAGTGATGACGAGCACGCCGAGCGAGAACAGGAAGGCCGTGCGGCTATACATGTCGAAGCCGAAGATGCCGAAGACCTTGCCAGGCGCGATGCCCGACAAGCCGTCGCTGCCGCCGGTGAGCCACGAGAGTTTGTTGGCGAGACTGGCAACAAGTTGACCGACCGCGATGGACAGTACGAGCTGCGGCAACCCGCGAAAGCGCGTGATCAAAGCACCCGAGATGAGACCCATCACCGTGCCGGCCACGAGACCGATGGCTAGCAGCGCGACGGGATCGGTGACGCCACGGATACAGGCGATGCCGGCAGCATAGGCGCCGACGCCGAACTGTGCGGCATGGCCAAGCGTGGCAACGCCGCAATAGCCGGTGACGAGATCGAGCGACAGCACGAGGAAGGCAATCCCGATCAAGCGCGTCAGGAAAGCAAGATCATCCGGATAGAGAAAATAGCCGATGGCGCCGAGTACCATGATAGCGAGCGCGCCACCCGCTTCCCGAGCGAACGGAACGCTGCGCTTGTTCGGAACATGGGTCATAGCGATCTCGCTCATGCGTGTGCCTTGCCGAACAGGCCATGCGGGAACAGAAACACGATGACGATCACCGACAGATAGAAGAAGAAATCGCCAAATTCCGGCGCGAGATACTTTCCGGTCGTGTCCGCCAGGCCGAGCAGCAGCGATGCCGACAGCGCGCCGAGGATCGAGCCGGCGCCGCCGACGGAGACGACGACGAGAAACGTCACCATATAGCGGAGCGCATAGAAGGGTTCGATCGGCAGGATTTCCGCGCCGACCACGCCGCCGAAGGCACCGAGGCCGATGGCGAGGGCGAAGGTCGCGGCATAGATGATCTCGGTGCGGATGCCGAGCGCATCGGCCATGCCGCTGTGATCGACGGACGCACGCAGCTTGATGCCGAATTCTGTCTTCTCGATCAGCAACCAGAGCGCCAGCGCCACCACAATGCCGCAGGCAATGACGAAGACGCGGTGCGTCGGCAGCATGCGGAAGCCGATATCGAGCGGACCGCTCAGGGTCTGCGGCAGCGGGATCGGCTTCAGCGAGGGACCGAAGATCCCGTTGACCACGCCAATGATAAGGAAAGTGATACCGATAGTCATCAGCACCTGTATCAAGGGATCGGCCTTGCGGTAGATGCGGCGATACAGCAGCAGCTCGAACGGGATCGAGGCAACGATGGCGCCTAGTACCGCGATCAGAATGGCGACGCCATAGTGCACACCGAGATCGCGGAGCGCATAAGAGGCAAGATAGCCGCCGATCATCGCGAAGGCGCCATGAGCAAGATTCACCACGCGCATCAGACCCATCATGATCGACAGGCCAATGGAAATGATGAACAGCACCATCCCGTAAGCGACGGCGTCGGTCATGATGCTGAAAATAGTGCGCATGATTGATCCTATGCCAAACGCGCTGCCAGACGCCATTCGCCGTGCTGCGACATGGCGTCATGGACGACGGCACCACGCACCATGGTGAGTAACACCTGTATCGATTTCAACGAAGCGGCATCTGAATTGAAAGGGTCACGATCGAGCGCGATCAGGTCGGCAGCCATGCCGGGCACCAGCGTGCCACGCCAATGCTCCTGCTTCATAGCGATGGCGCCACCCACTGTGTAGCTGTGGATCGCCTCACGCACGTTCACGGCCTCGCCTTCCCCGATCGCCGGGCCGTCATCGGATGCACGACCGACAGCATCCCCGATGCCGTCCCATGGAGACCACGAACCGGTCGGCGCATCCGAACTGGCGATATAGGTCACACCGGCGTCGATCACCGAGCGACCGGGATAGCAGCGATCAGCGCGCGCGCCGAAGGCGCCGGCGATGGAGCGGCGCATGCGGGTAAGGAAACTCGGCTGGGTGACAACCAGAGCCCCCAGCGTCCTCATACGCATCAGTCCGCCTTCCGGCGGGACGAAATAGTGCTCGATGCGGTGGCGCATATCGGCCCGTGGATGCGCAATCTGGGCCTTCTCATAGGCATCGATGACGCAGTCCGTGGCACGGTCGCCGCAGCAATGCACGGCGACCTGCCAGCCCGCGGCCTGCGCCTGGCCGATCACACGCTGCAGCTCGGCCTCGTCGCGCATGAAGAAGCCGCGGCTCGGCATATCCGCATAATCCTCGCTGACGGCAGCGGTGCGTGCGCCGACGATGCCATCCGCAAAATATTTCAGGCTCATGGACTGCCAATCGGTATCTTGCGATGGCACGAGTCCGCGCGCGACGGCTTCATCAGGATCGAGCTGATTCATGAAGCCAAGGCGCATTGGCACGTCGCCGCCTTTACGCAACTCGTTCCAGATCGCGAATTCGTCATCAAAGCCAACCGTGAAGCCCACCGCGGCTTCCACAGCCGCCACAAGGCCCATCCGCGCGCTATCGGCGATGGTCGCCCGCAAGGCGGCGATCAGCTCGCCCCGATCCATCGGCGGTGCGGCGCGAAAAATCAGTTCGGCCGCGCTTTCCTTGGCGCAGCCATCCAGGGCGCCCGCGGCGGTACGGCTAAAGGTGCCGCCTTCAGGATCGGCGATTCTGTCATCGATGCCGAGCAGCCTGAGCGCCATGCTGTTCACGACGGCGACATGGCCGCAGAAACGGCGGATCAGCACGGGATGATCGGGAATGGCGGCGTCGATCTCGGCGCGCGTAGGCAGCCGGTGTTCGGCGAGACCATTCTCGTCGAGGCCTGCGCCAAGCACCCATTTGTCGGCCGGGATGTCGTCGGCGCGTTTCACGAGCAGCGCCAGAACAGCACCGACGGTCGGTGCATCGCGCGGGGTCACCGGCACCTGCAGGCGGGCATGGGCGATCGCGAAGAGATGAATATGTGCGTCGGTGAGACCGGGAATGACCGTTCGGCCATCGAGATCAATAGTCTCGTCGGCAGCCGGAGCGCCATCTGCGGCGCCGGTCCAGATCACCTTGCCGTCGCTGACGACAATGCTGTCCGCGGGAGCTTCGTCCCAGGCGGAACGATAGATACGGCCATTGGTGAGGAGGATGGAAGGCACGACGCGATTCATATGGAATTTAACATTTCGAGATTCCGAGGCGCATGCGGCCGGCGCCGTACGCGCCTCGGAGTGGCTATGCCTTACTGCTTGCTGAGCGCCCAGTCAGGCTGATCGGCAAAGGTCTGCTCTTCCTTGTTGATCAGCTTGCCGTCCACCTTGGCAACACTGCGCAGATAAACGTTCTGGCGGATATGCCGGGTGGCCGGATCGATCGACACCGGACCACGCGGGCTCACCCACTTCATGTCCTTCACGGCATCCACGGCCTTGGCCGGATCGCGCTTGCCGTCGGTAGCCTCGATCATCTTGTAGATCAGGCGGGCGCCGTCATAGGCAGCCACCGAGGTCATGGTTACCTCATCCGTGCTGGCGCCGCCCTTCTTGAGCTGCGCGAGGAATGCAGCGTTTTCCTTTGAGTCGTGCGAGACTGCATAGTGATATGTCGACAGGATGCCGATACCGGAATCGCCGATATTCGGAAGGTCCGGCTCGGTGACCACGTCGCCCGTGGACATCAGCTTGACGCCGCCGGCCTTCAGGCCGTTGTCGATATAGGCCTTCACGAAACCGAGGGTCGGCGGCCCCGCGGGCAGGAAGGTGAAGATCATGTCGGCGCCGGCGTCCTTGATACGCTGCATGATCGGGCTGAAATCGGTGGTGGCGAGCGGAATGCGGATCGCCTCGACGACGGTACCGCCCTCGCCTTCAAAGGTCTTCTTGAACGCCGCTTCGGCATCGATGCCCGGGCCGTAATCGCTGACGGCGATTGCGACTTTCTTCGCGCCATTCTTGAACGCGACCTTCGCCGCCGGCACCGTGTTCTGCCACATGGTGAAGGAGGTGCGGACGATATAGGGGCTCTTTTCGACGATGGCCGAAGTCGCTGCGTTCATCACGATCAGCGGCGTTTTGGACTCCTCGAGCAGCGGCGCGATGGCCATCGCATTGGGCGTAAAATAGACGCCGGCGAGATATTGCACCTTGTCCTTGACCAGCAGCTCCTGCGCCAGCGCCTTCGACTTCGCCGGATTCGGTGCCTCCTCGTCGCGATAGACGAATTCGACGGTGTGATTGCCGACCTTGTTGCCGTTCTCAGCAATCCAGGCATCGATGCCCATCTTGAAGTTCTTGCCAAACAGCGAATACGGCCCCGACATGGTGCCGATGATGCCGACCTTGATGACGTCGGCGGATGCGGTACCGGTCATCGCGCCCATGATTGCCAGTGCAAGTATCGAACGGCTCATTCTTGTCATTCTGGTTGTCCCCCTGTGTGACCGAAACCTTGAAGTCGCGGTTATGCATTCAATAAACGTGCCGGATATCGCCGCAACGACGGCGGGTGCGCGCCATCGTCGCGGTTCAGAACATTTCGAAATATTCGCGCTGCTCCCAGTCGGAAACCTCCGCCTGGAAACGATCGATTTCAGCATTCTTGATGTGCGTATAATAGTCGACCATGGTCGCACCCATCTTCTCGCGGAAAAACGGGTCTTCCTTCAGTGCGAAAGTCGCCTCACGCAGCGACTTCGGCAACAGATCGGCATTGGTCTCGTAAGGCGTATCGGCGGAAGGGCCGGGATCGAGCTTGCGATCGACGCCATCAAGGCCAGAGAGAATCTGCGACGACATATAGAGATACGGATTCGCGGCGGGCTCGCCGACGCGATTCTCGATACGTGTGGCGGGATCATTTGGCCCGCCCAGCACGCGCAGCATCGCGCCGCGATTGTCCCTGCCCCAGATCGCACGATCCGGCGCGAGCGAATACGAGCGATAGCGCTTGTAACCGTTGATCGTCGGCGTGGTGAACACCGTCGCCGCGCGCGCATGTGCGAGCAGGCCGGCAAGATAGCCACGGCCGAAAGGCGACAGCGGGTCCACACCCTCGGTTGCCATAAAGGCATTCGTCCCGGTCGCCCGCGACACCAGCGACTGATGCAGGTGCCAGCCTGATGACACCACATTCGGAATCTTCGGCCGACACATGAAGGTTGCGTGATAGCCGTGGCGATGCGCGATCTGCTTCACAGCACTGCGGAACAGGACCATGCTGTCAGCCGGCGTCAGGCCAACCGTAGGCTGGAACGTGAATTCGCACTGGCTTGGGCCATATTCGACCTCCACCGAGCGCAACGGGAGATTGAGCGCAAGCACGTCCCGCCGGATGATCTCCAGCACAGGCTCCATCTGATCGTAGCGCTGCTCGGTGAGATAATTGTAGCCATGCGAGAGCAGGCTGACTTCGGGAGGATTGCCAGGCTGGCCGGCATCTTCCGGCTGCATCCGCTCGTTCTCGACGCGGAAGATGTGAAACTCGACTTCGAGGCCGGCGATGAAATCGTAGCCGCGGGTTTCGAGCTCGCCGAGCACCTTCTTGAACAGGTTTCGTGTCGCGAAAGGCACCGGACGGCCGTCGGCGAAATGCACGTCGCACAGGATCCAGCCCGTTTCCGGCGCCCATGGTAGCACGCGGAAAGTAGAGGGATCAGGAATCATCAGCACGTCGGCTGCGCCCTGCATCTCCGGAATGCCAAAACCGCCACCGGCAGTGAACACCGGAAACACGGTCTTGTGAGACGTGTCCTTGGCAAACATCGTCGTAGTGATGGAGCAGCCGCTTTCGAGGCAGCGCAGTGCCTCGCTCGCGATCAGCGTCTTGCCTCTGAGAATGCCGTGCTGGTCGGGAAACGACAACCGGATCACTTCCAGCTTCTGCTCCTCGACAATGGCACGCAACCGCTTCGCCGCTTCCTTCTGCTCCGCGGACCACAAACCGTGACGTTCAACGAAACTCAACGCACTCTCCCGCGGATCGCTTGAAACTTACTCTGCTGCCGGCAGATGAACGACATTCGAACCCGGCTCGGTCTGATCGGCCGGCACCGGCGCCATCCACGGCGCGCCGCGGCGGCGGGCGACATCGACCTCCATCCAGTAGGTCTCCCAGCCCTTGCTCGGCCCGATGCCGTCCATGGTGCCCGGCCCCTGAATACTACGCGCACTGTCCGCGTCGAGAAACAGCAGCGGCTTCTGGCCGCCGGCAACCTTCTCGATCTCGGCACGGAGCAGCTTGCGATAGGCGATGATCGCCTTGTCGCTCTGTCCGAGATGCTCGCGGGTGCGATCCTGGATCTTGCCCATGGACTCCACCGCCCACTGGTCGTGGACATTGATGTCGGCACCCATGCCCGTGTAGGTCTCGTGTTTCTGCTCGTGCGGATCGAAGCCGTAATCGTTGCGTTTGTTCTTGCGCGAGGTGTAGTTTGGCAGCTCATAGAGCTCGAGCCGCTGGTCAGTCATCTTCTTCTTGTCCACCGGCTTGGTGTAGCTGGTGAAGATCGCATACCAGTAGCAGTTCTCGTCATCCAGCGGCACATGCCACTGGGTGATGGTCATTTCCGAGCTCATGGGAATGACGAAGCCATGCGGGAAGAGCTGATTGGTGACGCGCACATGGGTGCGCTCCTCGTCCAGCTCGCGCAGCGCAATCAGGCGCAGGCCGTATTCGGTGGATTCTACATTGATGATCGGGCGATCATATTCACGCAAGATCTTGGTCATCGGCACTTCCGTGCCGGCCGAGGCGCCGCGGAATTGCTTGCCATAGGATGCCTTGACGTCCTCGTCCTCGAAGAAGCGATGCAGGAACGAGGCATGGGCCGGATCGATGCCGACCTCCAGCGCCTGCAGCCAGTTGCATTCGAACAGGCCCTTGAATGCGAAGGTGTATTGTTCGGGCGCAGCAAAGCAGTCGATTTCCGGGAAAGCCGGCGGCTCGCCTTCGCCAAGATAGGCCCACAGGATGCCGCCCTTCTCGACCACGGGATAAGCGCGCTGCCTGATGCCCTGGCAGAGGCGCGAATTCTTCGGTTCGGCCGGCGTCTCCAGACACTTGCCCTCGACATCGAACAGCCAGCCATGGAAGGCGCAGCGCACGCCGCTACCTTCGAGACGGCCGAAAGCGAGATCGGCGCCACGATGCGGGCAGTCGCGATCAAGCAGGCCATAGCGGCCCTGCTCATCGCGGAAAATCACAAAATCCTCGCCGAGGAGACGCACCGGACGGATCGGGCGTTCGCCTTCGAGTTCGGCGGTGAGCGCAGCGGGCTGCCAATACATGCGCATCAGCTTGCCTGCAGGCGCCTTGGGCCCGATGCGGGTGATCAGGTCGTTCTGCTCTTGGCTCATCATGGCGCTGGACCTTTCCTCGTTGTGCTCGATTTGACCGAAGCGCTTCGACCTCGTGAGCGAAGTCAGCTTTGAACAGCTCTTGTTCGTCTATTGAACTTATGTACGAATTTTAGCGTTTGACTAATTCTAAGCAAGCAGAATTTTGCAGCTTGGATCGCCCGGTTATTGAGCATGTGCAGCAATTTCCGCTCACCAGATCATCTTGCGAGGAGCGAACAGTTGTTCAATATACGGACAGATATCAGGAGCTGATGATGACGAAGACTTTGAAATTGCGGACCGATCGGCCCGCGGGAGCACGCCCATGAGCAATGGCCTCGTCATTGTCGGCGCCTCCTACGCAGGCGTGCAGGCGGGCATCAGCGCGCGCGAGAAAGGCTATCAGGAGCCGATCCGCATTGTCGCGGATGAAATTCATTTGCCCTATCAGCGCCCGCCGCTATCGAAGGCCTTCCTGTCCGGCGATCTCGCGCATAACAGTCTGTTCCTGCGCGGCGACGATTACTTCAAGGGCCAGGGCATCGAGATGGTGCTCGGCCATCGCGCTATCGAACTCGATCGCGCAGCCGGTCGTATCAAGCTCGAAGGCGGCGACAGTCTGCCGTTCGACTCGCTCGTCATTGCCACCGGTTCGCGCGCGCGGCGCCTCAGCGTGCCCGGCCATGAGCGCGACGGCATTGTCTATCTGCGCACGCTCGATGACGCGCTGACGCTCAAGCCCCGCCTCGGAGCAGCGCAGGACGTCGTGATCGTCGGCGGCGGCTTCATCGGCCTCGAAGTCGCTTCCACCGCCGCCAAGACCGGCAAGAAGGTGACTCTGATTGAAGCGCAATCGCGCCTGCTGGAGCGCGCGGTGTCGCCGCTGATCTCGCAATTCCTGCTCGACATCCATCGTGCACACGGCGTCGATATCCGCTTCAACGAATCCGTCGTTGCCATCGAAGGCTCTGGCGCCGCGCATGAGGTCGTCACCTCCAGCGGCCTGCGCGTGCGCGCCGATCTCATCGTCGCCGGCATCGGCGGCATCGCCAATGACGAGCTTGCCGTGCAGGCCGGCATCACGAGCGCCAACGGCATCGATGTCGATGAGCACGGCCGCACCTCGGCAGCGAACATCTATGCGGCGGGCGACGTCAGCAATCACCACAACTCCTTTGCCGGCCGCCGCGTGCGGCTCGAAGCCGTGCAGAACGCCACAGACCAGGGCAAGGCTGCAGGATGCATGATCGCCGGCAAACCGGAAGCCTATGACGCGGTGCCACGCTTCTGGTCCGATCAATACGACGCCAAGCTGCAGATCGTCGGTCTCTCCGCGCCGACGGATACAGCGGTGGTCCGCGGTGACATGAAAGAAGGCAAGTTCTCGATCTTCTATTATCGGGACGGCAAGCTGACGGCCGTGGACAGCATCAACAAACCGGGCGACCAGATGATCGCACGTCGCCTGATCACTGCATCGCTCTCGCCGACGCCGGAACAGGCCGCCGACCTCGGCTTCGACCTGAAGAAGTTCGAGGCGGGGAAATAGGCGGACACCGCATGCCCAAGATCAAGCGGTCCGACGAGGAACGCGGCAATACCGACTTCATCGAAAGCCTCGATCGCGGCCTGCGCGTGTTCGAACTGTTCGGCGGTCAGTCGCGACCGATGACACTCAGCGATGTCGCCAAGGCCGCGGATCTGCCGCGCGCCACCGCCCGGCGCATCCTGTTCACGCTGGAGCATCGCGGTTACGTGGCAAGCGACGGCAAACTGTTCGCGCTGACGCCGCAGGTGCTGGCGCTGGCCGGCTCCTACATGACGTCCAACCAGATCGTCACCATCCTGCAGCCGGTGCTCGACCAGATCTCCAGCGATGCGCAGGAAATCTCTTCGCTCGCCGTGCTG
Organism: Tardiphaga sp.; assembly: GCA_030147505.1. Lineage (GTDB taxonomy): Bacteria > Pseudomonadota > Alphaproteobacteria > Rhizobiales > Xanthobacteraceae > Tardiphaga. The sequence goes on along the minus strand of JASBVG010000005.1, from coordinate 52,025 downwards.
CAAGGCAATGACGTGATCTTCGTCGCGCGCGCGAGTCCGGCGCGGGTGTTTTCAGCCGGCATCGATCTCGGCTATCGTCTCCCCGCTTATTGCTCCTCGGTCGGCCGCACGATGCTCGGCAAATATTCGAACGAGGAATTGACGGACATTCTCGATACGATGACGCTGACGGCGATGACGCCGTTCACGGTAACCGACAGGGAATCGCTCAAGGCCGCTATCATCACCGATCGCGAAAAAGGTTATTCGCTGGTGGATCGCGAGGCCGAGCCGGGTTTCCGCTCGATCTCGGTGCCGGTGCGGCGCTATGATGACGCCATCGTCGCCGCGATCAACATGGGCGCCCATGTTGACCGCGTGTCCACTGGCGAAATGATCGACCGCTTCCTGCCGCTGCTGCGTGACGCAGCGGCGACAGTGAAACCGCTGCTGCTCTGACCGATCGGGGAAACGTCCATGCCGCATCTCGTCATCGAATATTCCAGCGACGGCCATGGCGGCCTGCTCGACGTCAGCAGACTCATGGAAGCCCTGCATGACACCGCCGCCGACACCGGCGCGATGAAAGCGGCGGACATCAAGGTCCGAGCGACGGCGTTTTCAGATTATCTGGTGGCGCGGGAGAAGAACGGTTTTTGCCATGTCTCGGTCTACATGCTCGAAGGCCGAACGCCGGCGCAGAAGATCGCCGTCAGCGAGTCGCTGCGCGAGACTATGGCCGCTCTGCTGCCGCAAACCAAAAGCCTCAGCGTCGATGTCCGCGACATGGACCCGATCGCCTATCGCAAGCGGCTGCACGACTGAGACCCGTACTACGCTGCGGAGCGGCATAGATTGCGTGCAACGCAACATCGATAATGTCTAGACACGCAACCTCCCATCGTTACGATTTGCTTAAGCGCCGCCCTTGGAGGCCGGTGCAAGAACAAACATTGGGAGAGACGATTGACTGTTCAGGGAAAGACCGCGCGCAAGGGGATGGATGAGGCAACCATTATCGGCTGGAGCCTGTTTGGTTTCGTGCTGGTATCGGCCGTCACGATGATCGGCTTGTATCTCGGATTTCGCCACTAGAACGCCGCGCGCGAGCTTATCACGACCTTCGAGAGCCCGCCTGGATCTTCCGGCGGGCTTTTCTCGTTTCCATGATCCCGAAATTGGCAAGAGGCCGCCGGAGAACCCGAGCGACCTCTCTGTCGGATACCGGCCATAAGGCTCCGGTGCCACCGCATAGCCGGCAGGCTGGGCCGACGTGGTTAACAAGGGGTTAACGGTCTCATTCCGCGTGAAGCGTCCGGTCGGGCCCTGATCTTGAATGGCGAATTGAATCTCGGATTAGCGAGCTGCGAAATCGCATTCGTTCGAAGACGAAACTGCAGCAAGCTCTCGCCTGAAACTGATCGATCTGAGAGGTTTTGGCGAAGGCCGGCAGGATCAGCGCAGCGGGCGTCAATCCATCGTTGTCCGGCTATCCAAAAAATCAGCTAAATCTTTGAAATCATGGTCGGAGTGGCAGGATTCGAACCTGCGACCCCTGCGTCCCGAACGCAGTGCTCTACCGGGCTGAGCCACACTCCGACAAGAGCCGGCTGTATAGCGACGGGTTTCGCAGACCGCAAGAACCCCTGTATGAAGCAGGCGACATTTTTATTACGGACCAGCCATGCACACGGCCCTCACCACCCGGATCGTCTATGCCGCCGCCATCGCGGAGGCGGCCGATGGCTTGCGCGCGGGCCGCCTGGTGGCCTTTCCGACCGAGACGGTCTACGGGCTCGGCGCCGATGCAGCCAATCCGCGAGCCGTGGCGCGCATCTATGAGGCCAAGGGCCGACCGAGCTTCAATCCGCTGATCGCTCATGTGGCGGATTTCGATGCCGCTCGGCAGATCGCCCGGTTCGATTCGCGGGCGCTGGCGCTGGCGGAAGCGTTCTGGCCGGGGCCGCTGACGCTGGTGCTCCCCAAGGCCAATGGCTGCCCCGTCTCCGATCTCGCCACCGCCGGGCTCGATACGGTGGCCATCCGGGTACCGGACCATCCGGTCGCCCATGCGTTGCTCACTGCCTTCGGCGGCGCCGTCGTGGCTCCGTCCGCCAATATCTCCGGCCATGTGTCGCCGACCACCGCGGCCCATGTGAAGGCTGATCTCGACGGCCGCATCGACATGATCCTCGATGGCGGGCCGGTGGAGGTCGGGGTCGAATCCACCATCGTCGGCTGCTTCGACCAGCCCATGCTGCTGCGGCCGGGCGGCCTGCCGCGCGAGGCAATCGAGCGGGTGTTGGGCATGACGCTGGCGCGCCCGCCCGAGGAGCTGCAAAGCGACACCAACCAGCCGCTGGCGCCGGGTATGCTGGCCTCGCATTACGCGCCGCGCACGCGGGTGCGGCTGATGGCCGAGGATGTGAAGCCCGGCGAGGCCCTGCTCGCGTTCGGCCCGGCTGCGCTGCCGGGAATCGATCATGCTAGGGCTGTGATGAACCTCTCCGAAAGCAGCGATCTCGGGGAAGCCGCCGCCAATCTTTTCGGTTATCTTCGCACGCTCGATGCCATCGCTTTGGACTCGGGGGCCGCCGGCATTGCCGTGATGCCGGTGCCCGCCCATGGCCTCGGCGAAGCCATCAATGACAGGCTGCGCCGCGCCGCGGTATAACCGGATGCAAGATCAAGAAACGCGTTAGGGACCTCCCATGAATTTCGTATTCCCGAAGCCGGCGCCGCTCTCGCCAGACACCATTGCCCGCTTCGCCGCCATTGTCGGCGACAAGCAGGCGCTGACCGATCCCGCTGATGTGCATGCCTATGTCACCGAGGAGCGCAATTTGTTCACCGGCACCTCGCCGCTGGTGCTGCGTCCGGGCTCGACCGCCGAAGTCGCCGCCATCTGCAAGCTCGCCACCGAAACCCGGACCGCCATCGTACCGCAAGGCGGCAATACCGGCCTTGTCGGCGGCCAGACGCCTTATGGCGGCGAAGTCGTGCTCTCGCTGAAACGCATGGACAAGATCCGCGATCTCGACACCTCGTCGAACACGATGACCGCCGAGGCCGGCCTCGTGCTGCACATCGCCCAGCAGCGCGCCGCCGATGCGGATCGCCTGTTCCCGCTCTCGCTCGGCTCCGAAGGCAGTTGCACCATCGGCGGCAACCTCTCCAGCAATGCTGGCGGCACCACCGCACTCGCTTACGGAATTGCGCGCGAAATGGCGCTCGGCCTCGAAGTCGTGCTCGCCGATGGCCGTATCCTCAACGGCCTGTCCAAGCTAAAGAAGGACAACACCGGCTACGACCTGCGCAACATTTTCATCGGCGCGGAAGGCACGCTGGGCATCATCACCGCGGCAACGCTGAAACTGTTTCCGAAGCCGCGCGCAGTAGAGACGGCCTTTGTCGGCCTCAAATCGCCCGCCGATGCCCTCAAGCTGCTCGACATCTCGCGTGGCGCTGCCGGCGGCAATCTTACCAGCTTCGAGCTGATCGCCCATATCGCGGTGGATTTCAGCGTCCGCCACGGCATCGGCATTCGCGATCCACTCACCAGCAAGCATGACTGGTACGTGCTGATGGAGCTCTCATCCGGCCGCGACGACGCCCGCGCCACGCTGGAGTCCATCCTCGAACGCGGCTTCGAGGACGGCATCGTCGATGACGCCGTCATCGCGGAGAATATGAGCCAGCGCCAGGCCTTCTGGAAACTGCGCGAGGAAATCTCGCCGGCGCAGAGGCCCGAGGGCGGCTCGATCAAACACGACATTTCGGTGCCTGTCGCCGCCGTGCCGGCCTTCATCGCCGAGGCCAATGCCGCCGTGGCGAAGGTGATGCCGGGCGCCCGCCCCGTTCCGTTCGGCCATCTCGGCGATGGCAACATCCACTACAATGTCAGCCAGCCCAGCGAGACGCTCGGTGATGCGGCCGGTCGCGAAGCCTTCCTGTCGCGCTGGCACGACGTCAGCGATGTCGTGTTCGAAGTGGTGCTGCGCATGGGTGGCTCGATCTCGGCCGAGCATGGCATCGGCCAGCTCAAGGCTGCCGATCTACCCGGCGTCAAAGATCCCGTCGCCATGGAGCTGATGCGCAGCTTCAAGGCGATGCTCGATCCGCTGAACATCCTCAATCCCGGCAAGGTGCTGCTGCCGGTGCAGCGATGAAGGTCATGCCCATTGTCGATGCCGACATTCCTGTCGTCATCGATCTCTGGCAGCGCTGCAATCTCGCAAGGCCGTGGAACGACTCGGCTGCGGATATCGCGCTCGCGCGCCGCGACGAGAATTCCGACATCCTGATCGGCCGCGACGGCGACAATATCGTCGCGTCGGTGCTGGTCGGCCACGACGGCCATCGCGGCTGGGTCTATTACGTCGCCGTCGATCCAGGTCATCAGGGCAAGGATTTTGGCCGTGCCATCATGGCGGCGGCTGAAGACTGGCTGCGTGCACGCGGCATCGAAAAACTGATGCTGCTGGTGCGCAGCGACAATACCAAAGTGCAGAAGTTCTATGAGAAGCTCGATTACGTCGAACAGGATCGCGTCATCTACGCCAAGTGGCTCGATGGCCGGCCGATGACTCCGTAGCACACCGCGGCCGTAGGATGGGTAGAGCGAAGCGAAACCCATCATTCCGTGATTGCGGCAAGCTCCGCCGATGGGTTTCGCTCCGGCGCTTCGCGCCTGCGCTCTACCCATCCTACAATTCACCGTTCAAAATAGAGAGCCCTGCCCGTCATCCTCAGGGACTGCAGTCACCTGACGCTGGATTTTCCGAACGGGCCGCGCCGCCGCAGCCATTTCTTCCTCCGAGATCGGCAAGATTAACTGCGGCTCATCGACAGCCACTCTGCCGACGACAGGCGAGACCGGATGCCAGTTGAACACACCGTCTGCGGGCGCGGCCAAAAGCTCCATGACGTCCACCGCGCTGTCGCTGCTACAATCCAGCCAATGGCCAAACCGGTCAGCAGCAATCGTCACCGGCACACGGTGGTGCAACACCGACATGCCGGTGGTCGCCTCAGCTGTGATGATGGCCACGCTGTCCATCTCCTCGCCATTCGGCCCCATCCAGGTCTCCGCGAGACCCGCGAAGCCGATCGGGCCACCTGTGCGCGGATAGATAAAATACGGCTGTTTGCGTCCACTGCTGTTTTGCCATTCGTAATAGCCGTCCGCCGGAATCAGGCAACGGCGGCGGCGAATCGCATTTTTGAAGGCCGGCTTTTCTTGCACCGTCTCCGCGCGTGCATTAATCAGCAGCGTAAACTTGCGCGGGTCCTTCACCCATGACGGGATGAAGCCCCAGCGCATCAAACGAAAATGACGGATACCATTCTCAACGATGACCACAGGCACAGGCTGAGTCGGAGCGATATTATAGCGGGCGGGGAAATTCGGCTGTTGGTTGTAACCAAATACCTGTCGCATCGCCTCCGGCGTGGATGTAATGACGAAGCGTCCGCACATTCCGATTGTCAACCTTGAGTCTTCAGGTCGTTTTAACCCGAAACGCCAACAGTGGCGAATATGAGCATGACGGCCCGGCAACCGGCGCAAGACAATCGCCTCGATTGGGAGAGCGCAAGCACGGGCCTTCCGGCATCGGCTGAGGCGCTGGCTGCCGCCAATATCAATCCGCGCACCGGCCTCGCCACCGACTATCTCAATCACTTCAACGAAGCGATCATGTTGCTCGAGCTGATTCCGGATATGCCGGACTGCTACGAGCTGTTTCTGGAATGGCAGCCGCTCAGCTATGCCGAACACTTCATCAGGTCGAATTTCAAGGGCCGCGATCTCGCCATCGCAGCTTACGATGCAGCACCATTCGCTATACGTACCGAATTCGATGCTATCGTCGCCAAGATGACCCAGATCCTCTCCACCGTCGGCGACGCCATGCGCACCGTTCAACAGGGCGCGACGCGGGCCAAGCTGGCCGAACAGGCGGCCGGCTGGGTCAAACCGATGATTGGCACTGCCGGCGGCATCATCAACGGCCGTGACGAGCAATCGGACATCGACGGCATCATGGCACAGTAAGGCCCGTTCCATTGTCCCATCCCAGTTATCCGCAGCTCGCCACCAGCGCTGCCATTTTTCGTGACGGCAAGGTACTCCTTGTCCGCCGCGCCCGCCCGCCGGGCAAAGGCCTCTACTCGCTCCCCGGCGGCCGTGTGGAATTCGGCGAGTCACTCGCTGAAGCGCTTGCGCGCGAGGTGATGGAAGAGACCGGCCTCGTCATCGACATCGTCGGCCTGTCCGGCTTTCGCGAGGTGCTGCCGAAAGACGGCGTCGGCGGGCACTACCTCGTCATGCCCTTTGCAGCCCGCTGGGTGGAAGGCGAGCCTGAACTTAACGACGAACTGGACGATTTTGCGTGGGTCGATCCCGCGGATATCGGCCAATACAAGACCACCGATGGCCTGGCAGCGATCCTGGCCATGGCGCAGGATCTGGCAGGCGGCTAAGCAGCTTTACCACCTCGACCGCTTCGCCTTGCTTCGGCCGTGTCCAGCAGGCATATCAGCCGGGTTCCCGGACCTCACATGCGCAAGCCGTTTCTCTCACTCCTGATCATCGCCGCCCTCGGCTCCCAGCCTGTGCTCGCGCAGGATGGCGCGGCGCCGTTCGATGGCGAATTGCAGCGGATGTCCGAAATCCTTGGCGCCCTGCACTATCTGCGCGGCATCTGCGGCAACAACGAAGGCAACAAGTGGCGCAGCGAAATGCAGGCGCTGGTCGATGCGGAGACACCGTCAGGCGATCGCCGCAGCCGTATGATCGCGGCCTTCAACCGCGGCTATAATGGCTTCCAGCAGACCTATCGCACCTGCACGCCGGCAGCGAATACGGCGATCCGCCGCCATGTCGAGGAAGGCGCGCGGATCTCGCGCGATCTCACCGCGAGATATGCCAACTGATGCGCAATATCGACACCATCTTCTTCGATCTCGATGGCACGCTGACCGATCCCAAGATCGGTATCACCGGCTCGATCCAGTATGCGCTCGGCAAGCTGAACATCCCCGTGCCGACGCAGGACGAACTAACCTGGTGCATCGGCCCGCCGCTGCGCGCGAGCTTCGTGGCGCTGCTCGGCGGCGAGAAGGATGCCGATCGCAGTGTCGAGCTCTATCGCGAACGCTTCGGCACCATCGGCCTGTTCGAAAACACGCTCTATGACGGCATCGTCCCGGTGCTGGCGGCACTGCATGGCTCGGGTCGCAAGCTTTACGTTGCCACCAGCAAGCCGCACGTATTCGCGGATCGCATCATCGATCACTTCGAGCTGCGCAAATATTTTGCGCGCGTGTTCGGCTCGGAGCTTGATGGCACTCGCGTCGATAAAAGCGACCTGCTCCGCTACGCGCTGCATGAAACCTCGACGGATCCTGCCCGCGCCATCATGATCGGCGATCGCAAGCACGACGTGATCGGCGCTGCGAATAACGGCATGGCGGCGATAGGTGCGATCTATGGCTATGGTGGACGAACGGAGTTGACCGAGGCGGGCGCCAAGCATCTGGTGGCGGTGCCGGCGGAGATTACAGCACTGATCGACTAGCTCCAATCCGTAGGATGGGTAGAGCGCAGGCGAGGTAGCGCCGGAGCGCAACCCATCACCATCTGGGCAAAAGGTATCGGGTATCGCTTCGCTCCACCCATCTACGCCGTCAATGCTTTCCCGCCCCCATATATCCGAATAGGAATCCCGCCACCTTGCGCTTCTGAATCTCCTCACTGCCTTCGGTGATGCGATAGCGACGATGATGGCGATAGATGTGTTCGAATGGCTTATGGCGTGAATAGCCCATGCCGCCATGCACCTGCATCGCACGATCAGCCGCCTCGCAGCACAGCCGGTTGGCCCAATAATTACACATGGACACCTTGTCCGACAGCGTGTGCTCGACCTGCGCCTGGGTGAGCTGATCCATCTCCCACGCGGTCTTGCGGATCAGCAGACGCAGCATCTCCGCCTGCGTCGCCAGCTCAACCAGCGGGAACTGAATGCCCTGGTTGCGTGCCAGCTCCTCGCCGAATGGCTTTCGCTCGCGCGCATATCTCACGCTCTCATTGATGCAATAGACTGCCGCGCCCAATGAACTCGCCGCCTGCCGGATGCGATTTTCATGGACGAAACATTGCGCCAATGAGAGGCCGCGGCCGATCTCACCGAACAGCGCGTCCTCCGGCACGAATACATCCGTGAACGACACGCGCGGATGATCGGTCGGCATGTTAAAGGTCCACATATACTCCTCGACCTTCACGCCAGCCGTCTTCGCCGGCACGAGGAAGCAGGTAATGCCCCGCGCATCGCCGTCGTTACCGGACGTCCGCGCGAACAGCGCGCAATGCGTGGCCACATGCATGCCAGTGGTCCACATCTTCTCGCCATTGATCAGCCAGCCCTTGACGCCGTCACGTGTCGCCTCAACGGCTGTGGTCTCCATATGCGTCGCGTCAGAGCCGTGATCCGGCTCCGTGAGACCAAAGGTGATGCGATATTTTCCGGTGATTGAACCCTCGATCATCTCCTTCTGATCGTCGCGTCCGTAGCGATCGAGCATGGTGACCAATGGCAGATTGCCGACGATGGAGTGCTCGTTCTGCAAATCGTTATGCAGGCCGAGTCCCTTGGTCGCAAAGTGCTCGCGAATGACGGCCATCCAGAGATTGCTGCCATCCTTGCCGCCGTAGCGCTTGGGAATCGCAAAGCGTAAATGCCCCGCAGCGTCGGCGAGATTCTTCGCTTCGCGCAGGAGCTTTTCCCATTCGTGACGTGGCAGGCCGCCATTGTCGAAATCGGTGCGGGCCCATTCGCGGCGATGATCGAAGAAGCGGATGTTGTCATCCTTCTCCTCGAGCGGCTTGATCTCACGAAGGATGAAGGCGTCGAGTTCTGCGAGATAGGCGACCAGATCGGCCGGCAAGGAAAAATCCACGGCGCTGCTCCCGATGTTTTGTGCGAGCTTTGTTGCTCTTGTTAATCGGGCGATTAAGATGGCATCGTTCGATCAAGTCAAGCACGGCACCGCTTATTCTGCCCAGCGAAAAACGCGACCAACAATGGGAGGCCACGATGGCCCTGCAATTCTCCACCGTCACCCGCAAGGGCCCGATCACCATCGTCACGCTGTCGCGGCCGGAGGTCTACAACGCGCTGCATACCGACGCACATAACGAACTGCACGAGGTGTTCAACGAATTCGCCAACGATCCCGAGCAGTGGGTGGCCGTCGTTACCGGCGCCGGCGACAAGGCTTTCTGTGCCGGCAACGACCTGAAATGGCAGGCAGCCGGCGGCAAGCGCGGCTGGAACACATCGGGCTTTGCCGGCCTCACCGCGCGCTTCGATTGCGACAAGCCAATCATCGCCGCCGTCAACGGCGTGGCCATGGGTGGCGGCTTCGAGATTGCGCTCGCCTGCGATCTCATCATCGCCGCCGAGAACGCGACTTTCGCGCTGCCCGAGCCGCGTGTCGGCCTCGCCGCGCTCGCCGGCGGCCTGCAGCGTCTGCCGCGCCAGATTGGCATGAAGCGCGCCATGGGCATGATCCTGACGGCACGCCACGTGAAGGCACAGGAAGGTTATGAGCTCGGTTTCGTCAATGAAGTGGTGCCGCAGGGCGAAGCGCTGAATGCCGCCCTGCGCTGGGCCGAGACGATTTGCCAGAACTCGCCGATGTCGATCCGCGCCTCCAAGCAGGCAATCCAGAAGGGCATGCAGGTCTCTCTCGAACAGGCAATCACCGAACAGCGCGACTATCCCGGCGTGAAGGCGATGGCGGCATCGGAGGACTACATCGAGGGCCCGAAGGCGTTTTCGGAGAAGCGCAAGCCGAACTGGAAGGGAAAGTAAACTCGACTATCTTTCGGCCTCGCGCTTATACGCCGCATAACCTGGCTGATCGACGCTGAGCTTCGCCAGCGTCGTTTCCCACAGATGCTCCTGCACACCGGGGGTGGCGAGATCGATCTCGCCGCTCCGGATGCGATCGGCGAGGAGCTGGTTCAGCTCCTTCAGCCCGCCCTCACCAAGCAATCCGTTCAACCGCGTAAGCTCGTCCGTCTCGCTGCCATCCAGCAACTGCCGCGTCACCAGATCGAGCGCATTGATCGCCACGCGCAGCTTGAAACCCGCATGTCCGGAAACCTGCGGCGCGATATCGTTGCGGAGAAAATCCGCGACGGCCTTCACCAGCTCACCCGGTCTCGGTTCGTCCTGCATCACTCACCTCGCGGAGCAAGAAGCCTCAGCAGATCGATCTCCGTCTCCGATGCGCGCCGTCCGATCATCGCCCGCTCCATCGAGTGATCCGGTCCAAGACGAAAGCGCTGCATCATGCCGATGCACATCACGCCCCAGCGCAATGTGCCCATCACTTCCCAGAATTTTACACGCGCAGCATCGACCTTGACTCCGCTCGCGGCCTCATAGCCTGCAAAGAGCTCCTCACAAGCACCAAACCCACCGACAGGTTTGTCGATCCCGCCAAAGCGCCATGAATTCACGCAGATCCAGCCGAGATCCTCCATGGGATCACCGAGATGCGCGAGCTCCCAGTCGAGCACTGCGCGCACGCCATCGGCACCGATCATCAGGTTGCCGTGGCGGAAATCGCCATGCACCAGCGTGATACGATCGGATGGCCCGGGATTGTTGTCGCGCAACCAGCGCAAAGCGAGCTCGAAAACCGGCCGTGGCCAGCCGAAATTGTCGATCTCCTGCTGCAATTCGGCGATTTCTGTTGCGGCGTCCATGCGGCGCAGCTGCGGCAACACGGAGGCAGGCAATCCGTGAATGCCCGCTAGAATTTCCCCGCACTGCCACGCCAGTTTCGGCCTGACGGCAGCGAATTCGTCATCGCGGAGTATTTTGCGAGGGATCGTCTCGCCAGCGACTCGCTGCATGATGAAACCGGTGCCAAGTTCGTCCGCTGCATTCAAAACATGCAGCACCTTCGGCGATGGCACACCTGCGTCATAGGCCAGTTGCATCAGCACGGCTTCGGCATCGAGCCCTGCTGCACGACCGGGCGCGGCGCCGTAACCCGGCGGCGCACGGCGCAGGATCGCACCGATGGTGCCGCCAGGATGCGTGATGTCGAACGACCACGTCTCTTGACTGGCGCCACCGGACAAACGCTTCGCATCCGTCACGCCGGTGGCGCCGTGGCACCACGACGCGACGTTGCGTGAGAGCAGCTCAGCGAACGAGGCCGAGCTCAAGGCTTACTTGCCCGTGAATTTTGCAGGGCGTTTTTCGAGGAAGGCTGTCACGCCTTCCTTGAAGTCCGGCGAATTGCCGGCAATGCGCTGCGACTTCACTTCGAGATTGATCTGATCCTCAAACGTGCTCTGCGGGCTTTCCCAATACAACGTGCGGATCAGCGACAGCGCGACCGTCGGGCCACTGGCGAGATCATGCGCAAGCTTCATCGCTTCATCCATCAGCACCGCATCGTCATAGACGCGGTTGACGAGGCCCCATTCGAGCGCCTTCTCGGCCGGCAGCTTTTCGCCGAGCAGCGACAGCTCCACCGAGCGCGCCTTGCCGATCAGGCGCGGCAGTATCCAGGTCGAACCGCAATCGGGCACGAGCCCGATGCGACGGAACGCCTGCAGGAAGTAGGATGATTTTGCACACAGGATGAGATCACCCATCAGCGCGAAGCTCATACCGGCGCCGGCGGCAGGGCCGTTCACCGCAGTGATGATCGGGCAATGCAGTCCCTGCAGCTTGCGCAGGAACGGATGGAAGGCCGTCTCCAGCGAGGCACCAGCGCCGTTACGCTTGGTCACGCTGTTGTTGCGGCCCTGCAGATTGGCGCCGGTGCAGAAAGCGCGGCCAGCGCCGGTGATGACCAGGCAGCGCACATCGTCGCGGCGCTCATCGATCTCCGCCAGCGCTTCGGCGAGGCCGCCGAGCATGTCCATGGAGACGGCATTCATCACCTCCTGATGATCGAGTTTCAGGATGGCGACCTGGCCGTCGAAATCGAGCGTGACGTGTTTGAATTGCATGGTTTCCTCGCAGGCTGATGGCGTTTATTCCGCGCGGTGGGCGCGATTGAATGTCGGTCGCCATATTTGATTTTTCGGACGCGCTTGTCCATGCTTCCGATTGGAAAGCTGATCAACCAAGGATGCAGGCTTAACCTGCACCAAACGTGGAAACGCATATGAGCAACATCTTCGATCTCAGCGGCCGCGTAGCCGTCGTCACGGGGGGCAATGGCGGTATCGGCCTCGGCATCGCGCAAGCACTGGCTGCGGCTGGTTGCAATGTCGCGATCTGGAGCCGCAACGCCGAGAAGAACAAGGCTGCCGCCGCGAGCATGGATGGCCTTAAAGGCAGGGTGGAAACGCAAATCTGCGACGTCACCGACACGAGCTCGGTGAAAGCCGCGATGGCGGCGACGCTGAAGACATTCGGCCGCGTCGATGGCTGTTTCGCCAATGCCGGCATCGGCGGTGGCGGCCGGCACAATTTTATCGATCGCACCGAAGAACAGTGGCGTACGATGTTCGCGACCAATCTGGACGGCGTCTTTCATGCGTTCCAGGTGGCGGCGCGGCACATGACCGAGCGCGCCGAGGCCGGCGACAAATTCGGCCGTCTGGTGGCGACATCGAGCCTCGCCTCGATCTTCGGCACGGCGCGTAACGAGCATTATGCAGCGACCAAGGCGGCGATCAACGCGCTGGTGCGTGCGCTGGCGGTGGAGTTGGCACGGCAGGGCGTCACGGCGAATGCGATCCTGCCGGGCTGGATCAAGAGCGACATGACCGCGGGGATCATGGGTAATGATAAATTCGTGGCGAATGTGATGCCGCGTATTCCAGTGCGTCGTTTTGGCGAGCCCGAGGATTTCGGCGGCATCGCCGTGTACTTGATGAGCAAGGCGTCGTCGTATCATACAGCTGATACGTTCGTGATCGACGGCGGCTATACGGCGTTCTAACCGCAACAAACTCCGTCATGCCCGGGCCCGCCCCGGGCAATCCCAGCGCCACGCATTTACGCGCCGGTCGGCGTTTGCGAAATATCCACGACGTGTCGATCCCCGCCGACTGTGATGACAATCGTATATGCTTTCTGGCTTCCGTTCGCAGGTGTGGTTGGAGGCGATAAGTGAAGCTGCCCTCCATACCATTCGCCGGGCATCAACGTATTATCCTTGATAACCGCCTGCTCTAACGCAGCCATGTTACGCTGGCCTTGCTCGATCGTGGCTCCGATCATTGCCTCGTTCTGAATAGCAGCGTTGTTCTGCGCAATCGCAGCAGCGGTTGGACTATAAAATGTGCCTGTTCTTCCACTCGGTGTCGTATATCGACCGTGGCCAGCCTGCGATGCGCCGTATGCGTTTGCGCCGGCAGCCAGTCCGGTGATGATCGCGGCAGCGACCTGTCGGCTCTTTTCTTCCTGTACCAACGTCTCATAGGTGATCACCTGCATCGGAAATTCGGCCTCACCGACCTTTTGCAGCGCTTCGACCTGAGCCACGCGGAAATCGACTGGCCCCTTACCGATATTGTTGATCCCTACCACGAATACAGGCCTGCCATTCGCCTGGAATTGTCGCGCCGCCGGACGAACCAGAACCAGCGAACTCTTCTGTCGTGAGACCAACGCTGGCTGGCCATCACGCATCACGGCCTGTTGTGCCGGATTTGTCGTGCGAAACGCCACCGTTTCTGTCGACACACAGCCACCTGCGCCCAGACACAGGGCCACTATTCCTAAAATACGCATAAGATACTCTCCCCCAGCCGAAAACAACGCTGCCTCAACTTGTAGCTGAGCACAAGAGCGCATTCGGGAGGCGACACGCTCCGTCATGTCCGGGCCTGACCCGGGCATCCAGTTTTGCGGCACGCCGGAATAGAAAGATGGATGGCCGGGTCAGGCCCAGCCATGATGATGGAGAAGTCCGCGCGTCGTTACGCCGTTGCTGCTTGCCTTCGCTCCACCTCCCCCCCCATCTCAAATCCCTCATAGTCCTTCGCCGCCACGTCGTCGCATATCTTTCGATAGACGCCGACGCCGCCGATATAGGGCATGAAGATGCGGGGCTTGCCGGGGATGTTCGCGCCCATATACCAGCTGTTGGCCTGTGGATAGAGCGTCGCCGACGCCACCTCGTTGACGTGATCGACCCATCTGTCCTCAGCCACGCGCGTCGCCTCGATGGTCTCGGCACCGCGCCTACGCATGGCCTTGAGGCAATCGGTTATCCAATCCACATGCTGCTCGATAGAAACCAGCATGTTGGAGAGCACCGATGGCGAACCGGGGCCGGTGATAATGAACAGATTGGGGAATCCGGCGCTCATCAGGCCGAGATAAGTGCGCGGGCCTTCCGCCCATTTGTCGTTCAGAGTCCGGCCATCGCGGCCGCGGATCTCGATCTTCGCGACGGAGCCCGTCATCGCATCGAAGCCGGTGGCGAGAACGAGGGCATCGACCTCGTGGTCATTGCCACCGGTGCGCACGGCATGCGGTGTGATTTCCTCGATGGGGTTTGTCTTGATATCCACGAGCTTCACATTCGGCCGGTTGAAGGTCGTGTAGTAGTCGGTATCGACGCAAATGCGCTTGGTGCCGACGGGATGGCTGTTCGGTTGCAGCAGTCTTGCCGTTTCCGGGTCCTTCACGATATCAGCGATCTTCTCTCGGATGAAACCGGCTGCGGTGTCATTGGCAGCAAGGTCGAGACCGAGATTGTTGTAGACGCCCATGAAGGTGAGGCCACCGGATGTCCAGCGCGCTTCGTATTTGTCGCGTCGCATCTCTTCCGGATCATCCAGCGCGCCGCGATCGGGCACCGGCTGATAGATGCCGTTCTTCATCTCCTCGCGCGCGATGCGGCGAATCTCCGCATAGTTGTCACGAAACGTCTTGCGTTCGGCATCGGTAAGCTCCGCGTTGCGCGCGGGGACGCTGAAATTCGCGGTGCGCTGGAATACATAAAGTTGCTTCGCCTGATCGGCGATGATCGGAATCGACTGGATCGCCGACGAGCCGGTGCCGATGACGCCAACGCGCAGGCCGGTGAAATCCACCTCCTCATGTGGCCAGCTGCCGGTGTGATAGACCTTACCCCTGAAATCCTTCAGGCCCTTGAAATCGGGCGAGCGCGCATTGGACAGGCAGCCGGTGGCGAGCACGACATATTGAGCAACGGTGCTGGCACCATCCGATGTCGTCACGTTCCAGCGCTTGCTGATTTCATCGAATACGGCAGATTCGACCCGGGTATTGAAGGTGATGTCGCGGCGCAATTCGTAGCGATCGGCGACATGGCCGGCATAGCGCAGGATTTCCGGCTGGGGCGCGTAGCGCTCGCTCCAGTCCCAAGTCTGTTGCAACTCGTCATCGAAGGAGAACGAATACTGCATGCTCTCCACATCGCAACGTGCGCCGGGATAGCGGTTCCAGTACCAGGTGCCGCCGACATCGCCGCCCTGCTCGAAGACCATTACGCGAAGACCGAGACCACGGAGCTTGTGCAGGAGATAGAGACCGGAGAAGCCGGCGCCGACGACGACCACATCGGTCTGTGCTGTGCTGGCGCGTCGGGTCTGGACAGATTGCGGCTGCGCTGCGGCCATCATTTCACTCCCGGATTTTTTGCTTTGCTTGTTACCGGCAGCATTTCCCGTAGGACGCGAAAGCGCAAGAGCGAAATGGGGTAGTGACGGCATGCGTATTTTGCGAGGCGGAATGAAACGCTCCCCTTGTCATCCCCGCGAAAGCGGGGATCCAGTAGACACCGCAGTCGCGGTTTCATCACTACGGCCGCCGTTTACTGGATCACCCGCTCCAAGCGCGCAATAGCGCGCCAGGGCGGGTGATGACAGTGAGAGTGGAGTAGCCCTTGCGTCCCCATCCCCTTCCGCTAGCCTCGCCATGCAATGCCGCCACATAAAGCGGCTTCTATGATTGTCCGGGAGACGTGCCGATGAAATCCCCGATCTGCGACATGCTGGGAATCGATTTTCCCCTGCTCGCTTTCAGTCACTGCCGCGATGTCGTCGCCGCCGTGAGCCGCGCCGGCGGCTTTGGCGTGCTTGGCGCGACAGCACATTCGCCGGAGACGCTGGAGCAGGAATTGAAATGGATCGACGATCATGTCGACGGCAAGCCCTACGGCATCGACGTATTGATTCCTGAAAACATCTCTACGGCCGGTGAGAAGCACGTCACCTGGAAATCGCTGGAAGGCCGCATCACGCCGGAGCATCGCGACTTCACCAGAGGCTTGCTGAAGAAATACGGCGTCGATCTCCGGATCACCGAAGTATCCGCCGATCAGCCGCAACCTTTCGATGGTGAGACCGCGCTGCGCTTGCTCGATATCTCGTTCCGGCATCCCATCCGCCTGATCGCGAATGCGCTCGGCGTGCCGCCAAAGGCGATGATCGAGATGGGCAAGGCGCATAACGTGCCGGTGGCGGCACTGGTGGGCGCCAAGGAGCACGCGATCCGGCAGGTCGCAGCCGGTGTCGATATTCTTGTTGCGCAGGGCACCGAGGCCGGCGGTCATTGCGGCGAGGTCTCGACCATGGTGCTGGTGCCGGAGGTGATCAAGGCCATCAAGCCGATCCGCGATGTGCCGGTGCTGGCGGCCGGCGGCATCATGAAAGGCAAGCAGATGGCGGCATGCATGGCGATGGGCGCCGCTGGCGTGTGGACGGGTTCGGTGTGGCTGGCAACAAGCGAATCCGAGACGTCCGAGATTTTTCGCGAAAAGATGATCGCGGCGTCATCGCGCGATGCGATCCGCTCCAAGGGGCGCACCGGCAAGCCGGCGCGGCAGCTTCGCTCGGTGTGGACCGATGCATGGGATCGCGCGCCTGACAGTCCCGGCGCGCTACCGATGCCGCTGCAGAGCCTGATCAGCCGCGATGCCTTTGCATCGATTGATCGTTCCGCCGCCGCGGGCAATGCGCAGGCGCGGGATCTGGTCAGCTATTTCGTTGGGCAAGGCGTCGGGCTGATTGACAGCGTCAAGTCAGCGGGGGCAGTCGTGCAGGAGTTCAAAGAGGACTTTGCCGAAGCCGCGGAGCACCTCTCCATGCTGGTTTCGGAATAAAGGCAAGAGCAAGAACAATGGCAGCTTCGCAAACTGAAGATCGTATTCCCGTCATCGTCGGTGTCGGCGAATTCTCCGACCATCCGAAAGAGCTCACGCAAGGGCTCGAACCGCTCGACCTGATGATGGAAGCGCTGAAGCGCGCCGAACAGGACGCCGGCGGCAAGCTGCTGAAGGAGATCGACTCGCTCGACATCGTGAATTTTCTGAGCTGGCGCTACACCGCGCCGGAGAAGCAGCTCAGCGACAAGCTCGGCATCGCGCCAAAACATGCTTATTACGGCCCGGTCGGCGGCGAGAGCCCAATCCGCTACATCCATGAAGCAGCGCAGCGCATCGCGCGCGGTGAGAGCCAGGTTGCCGCGGTCACCGGTGCGGAATCGCAGGGCACGGCGACCAAGGCCGAGCGCGCCAAGGTCGAGCTGCCCTGGACGCCGTTCGCGAAGGACGCGCCGGAGCCGCTGCGCGGCGCCGCCTATCAGAGGCCGATGGCGGTGAAGCTCGGCGTCAACAAGCCGGTGACGGTGTATCCATTCTATGAAGCCGCCTCAGCCGCCCACTGGGGTCAGACGCCGCGCGAGGCACATCGCGAGAGCGGCGAGCTGTGGTCGCGCTATGCAAGCGTTGCCGCGACCAATCCGGAAGCGTGGAATAAGAGAGCATTCACGCCGGAGGAGATCACCACGCCGACGGCCGATAACCGGCTGATCGCCTGGCCTTATACGAAGCTGATGGTGGCCAATCCGATGGTGAACCAGTCGGCGGCGATTCTCGTCACCAGCCTCTCCAAGGCGCGCGCGGCGGGCGTACCGGAAGATCGCATGGTGCATATCGTCGGCGGCGCCTCGGCCGAGGAGCCGCGCGATTATCTCGACCGCGACCAATATGTGGAGAGCCACGCGCAGAATGCGGTGCTGAAGGCTGTGATGGCGCTGGTCGGCGGCTCGGGCAAGGCGTTCGATGCGATCGAACTCTATAGCTGCTTCCCCTGCGTGCCGAAGATGGCACGGCGTACGCTCGGCCTCGGCGATGACTTGATGCCGACGGTGACGGGCGGGCTGACATTCTTCGGTGCGCCGCTGAACGACTATATGGCGCATGCAGCCGTTGCGATGGTGCGCAAGATCCGCGCAGGGACGAAGACCGGGCTGCTGTATGCGCAGGGCGGCTTCGTGACGAAGCATCACGCGCTGGTAGTGTCGAGGGAGATGCCGAGCGCGCCGATCGCGCAAAGCATCAGCGTCCAGGCGGAAGCCGATCGCAATCGCGGGCCGGTGCCGATCTATGTCACCGAGGCCTCGGGTGCCGGGACGGTGGAAAGCTTTACGGTGATCTATGGCCGCGGCGGCGAGATCGAGCATGGCGTGGTGATTGTGCGCACGGCCGCGAATGAGCGTGCATTGGCGCGGGTGCCGACGAATGACGCAGGTACGCTGGCGATGCTGATGGATCAGGACAGGACGCCGGTGGGCGCGAAGGGGAAGATCTCGACGGCAGGAGATGGCGTGCTGGAGTGGAAGGCGGCGAGCTAGGCTCCGTTCTCCCTCCCCCAAGCCGCGAAGCGGCGCCGTGGGGAGGGTGGCCTGAGCGTAGCGAAGGACGGGTGGGGGGTGCTTCCCCAAGCTCTGTTCTACCGTGGGGATAGACCCCACCCCCGCCTATCGGCGGACTACGACGGACGAATTCGTCCGTCGGACCCCATTCGCTTCGCTCCGGGGAGGGAAACCATCAGCCCCCCTTACCCCTTTACTTCCTTCTTCTCCGTCTCCGCCGTCGGCTTGCCGTTCTTGGCGGCGGGGCCGCCGGAGACGCGGACCTTGTCGCCATCGTTCAGACCATCCGGCGGCGCGGTGACGATGCGGTCATCTGCAGCCAGACCGGAGCCGATCTCGATCTCGCGACCGAGATCGCGTGCGATGGTCACCGTCTTGAACGCGATCCGTTCGTCGGGCGTCACCGTCGCCACGCGAAGGCCCTTCTGGTCGAAGATCAGCGCGCTGGCGGGAATATGCATCGGCGCGGTGTTGCCGGCGAGCGCGAGCTTCACCTTGGCGAAGCCGCCGGGCATCAGCTTGCCCTCGGGATTGTCGAGACGGAGTTGCATGCGCGTGGTGCCGGAACCGACATCGACGGCGCGGGAGGAAGCCTCCACTGTGGCCTGGAATGTCTCGTTCGGGTGATCCGGCACGGTGATGGTGGCCTTAGTGCCGATCTGGACCGCAGGCGCGAAATTCTGCGGCACGTCCACATAGACGCGCAGCTTGCTGACATCGGAAATCACGAACATCGCCGCACCTGTCCCGGTGCCGCCGGAGATCAGCGCCCCGACGTCGGTGTTGCGCTGGGTGACGATGCCGTCGAACGGCACCGTGATCTTCTTATAATCGGCAAGCGCTTCAAGGCGCTGTACATTGGCCTCGCCGGATTTCACGGCGGCGCGCTTGTTGTTGAGATCGGCAGTGCGCTCGTCGATCTCCTGGGCGGAGACGAAATTCGAAGCCACCAGGGTCTTGCGGCGGTTCAGAGTCGCTTCCGACAGCTTGGCGCTGGACTGCTGGCTGACGAGATCGGCGCGCGCCTGCAGGAGCTGCTGGTCGAGATCGGGCGCATCGATTTCGGCGATCACCTGTCCGGCCTTCACCTGGGCGCCCATATCGGCGTGCCAGCTCTTCAGATAGCCGGAGACGCGAGCGAAGATCGGCGCGCGGTAATAGGCTTCCAGACGGCCCGGGAGATCCAGCGTCGGCTTCAGCGGCCGGCTGCCGGGCGTGGCCACGGCGACCGTGAGGACCGCCTGTTCGGCGGTCCAGGCCTTGAGCTCCGTATCGGTCTTGGCACGGGCCATGATGCCGGTAACGACCACACTGCCGGCAACGACGACGCCGACCAACCCGGCAATACCGAGCTTGCGGCGGGAGATCTGAGCCGGCTGCTCAGTGGGCTTCTCAGTGGACATGGGACGGCTCCGAAGCGGCCTGATGGGCCGAAGTCTGATGGTCGGATTGTTGTTTCTTGTGCACGAGGCTGAACACGACCGGCACGAACATCAATGTGGCGATGGTAGCAAAAATCAAGCCGCCAATGACCGCGCGACCAAGCGGCGCGTTCTGCTCGCCACCTTCGCCGAGACCGAAGGCCATGGGCGCCATGCCGATGATCATGGCCAGCGCGGTCATCAGCACCGGGCGGAACCGGGTGAAACCGGCTTCCAGGGCCGCCTTGATGGGATCGCCATGCACGGCATAACGCTCACGGGCGAAAGATATCACCAACACCGAATTCGCGGTGGCGACGCCCATGCACATGATCGCGCCGGTGAGTGCGGGAACCGAGAGTGTCGTCTCGGTAGTGAACAGCATCCAGACGATGCCGGCGAGCGCCGCCGGTAGCGCAGTGATGATCACGAACGGATCCGACCATGACTGGAAGTTCACGACGATCAGCAGATAAATCAGCACCACGGCGCCGAGCAGGCCAAACAACAGGCCGGCAAAGGACGAATTCATGGTTTCGACCTGGCCGAGCAGTGCAACGGTAGAACCGCGCGGCAGTTCGGCCTTGGTCTCCTCGATGGCCTTGTAGATGTCGTTCGACACCGAGCCGAGATCGCGCCCCTGCGTCGTCGCATAGATCTGCACCATGGTCTGGATGTCGTATTGCGACACCACGGCATTGGTGGAGGTGCGCTTGATGTCGGCGATGCCACCGAGGATCGGCGAGCCCTGGGCGCTGGCCGAAGTGATCGGCAGCGTCTGCAGCGCGTTCAGCGAGTCCATCTTGTATTGCGGCGTCTGCATCACGATGGAGTAGGAGATACCGTTTTCGGGATTGAGATAATAAGTCGGCGCCACCTGCGAGGAACCGGCCAGATTCACGACGAGGCTGTTGGTGACATCGCGTTCGGTAAGACCGACATATTGCGCGCGGGTACGATCCACATCGATATTGAAGCCGGGATTGTTCGGCGATTGCTGGATGCGTGCATCGGCGATGCCCGGAATCATCTTCACTTTTGCCAGCAGCTTATTGGCATAGGCGTAGTTCTCGGCCGTGCGGTTGCCGCGGATCTGCAGGTCGATCGGCGCGGGCGCACCGAAATTCAGGATCTGGCTGACGATGTCGGCAGGTAGAAAAGCGAAGCTGGTGCCCGGGAATTCGCGCGGCAGTTTCTCACGTAACAGCTTGACATATTCCTCGGTCGGCCTGTGGCCGTCGCGCAGCTTGATCTGGATGTCGCCATCCGCGCTGCCGAGCACGCCGGTGTTGTTATAGGTGAGATTGATGCCCGAGACCGGCAGACCGATATTGTCTGTCATGGTCTCGATCTCATGGGGCGGAATGATGTTGCGGATCGTCTTCTGGATATCCGCGAGCTGATTGGCGGTTTCCTCGACGCGGGTGCCGACCTGCACGCGCACATGCATCAGGATGCTGCCGGCATCGACCTGCGGGAAGAAGTTGCGACCGAGGAACGGCACCAGCAGGAAAGATGCGCCGACGAACAGCAGGAAGCCGATCACGAAAATGGGGCGACGCGTCAATGCAAGCTCCAGTAGGCCATGATAGCCGGCGCGGAATTTCTCGAACCGGTTTTCGAAGCCGCGCTGGAACTTGACCAGCGGATTGCGCGTCGGCGCCTTTTCGCCCTCATGATGCACATGCGGCTTGAGCAGATATTTCGCCATGGTCGGCACCAGCGTGCGCGACAGGATGAACGACCAGATCATGGCAAACATCACCGCCATGGCCATCGGCACGAACAGGAACTTGGCGATGCCATTGAGGAAGAACATCGGCACGAAGACGATGCAGATGCAGAGCAGCGAGACGAAGGCCGGCGTCACGATCTGCGCCGCACCATCCATGATCGATGTCTCGACATCCTTGCCCTGTTCGAGATGGTAATTGATGTTCTCGATGGTCACCGTGGCGTCATCGACGAGAATGCCGACCGCAAGCGCCAGGCCGCCCAGCGTCATGATGTTCAAGGTCTCACCGAACATCGACAACATGATGATGGCGCCAAGCACCGCCAGCGGGATCGACACGGCGATAATCACCGTCGAGCGCCAGCTGCCAAGGAACAGCAGGATCATCACCGAGGTCAGCGCGGCCGCGATGATTCCTTCATGGGCCACGCCGGAAATCGCGCCGGCGACGAACATCGACTGGTCGCCGATATAGGCGATCTTCAGCGCATCCGGCAGCGCGGGACGCACCTCCTCCACCTTCTTCTTCAGGCCGGCGATGATATCGAGCGTGGAGACCGAACCTGCCTTCAGCACCTGCATCAGCACCGAGCGATTCCCGTCGACATGAACGATATTGGTCTGCGGCGAGTTGCCGTCGCGGACGGTTGCGACATCGCCGACATAGACCATGGCGCCATTGACCTGCCGGATCGGCAGATTGGCCAGTTCCTCGATCTTCAGCGGCGCGTTGTTGAGATTGATGGTGTATTCGAACTGACCGATCTTCTGCGTGCCGACCGGCGTGATCAGGTTCTGTGCGGCCAGCGCATTGGCAACATCCTGACCCGAGAGACCACGCGCCTGCAGGGCACCGGGATTAAGATCGATAGTGACCTGACGCTGTTTACCGCCGAATGGATACGGGATCGCCGCACCGGGCACGGTGACGAGCGAGGTGCGGAGCTGATTGAAGCCAAGATCCTGCAGCTGCTGTTCGTTCAGTCCGTCGCCGGAGAGTGCGAGATTGATAATCGGCACCGTGGAGGCCGAGTAGTTCATGATCAGCGGCGGCGTCGCGCCGGGCGGCAACTGCCTCAGCAGCGTCTGCGAGATCGCGGTAACCTGCGCATTGGCGGTGCGGATATCGACATTCGGCTGGAAAAAGATTTTGACGATGCCGAAGCCGTTATAGGAATTGGAGACGATGTGCTCGATGTCATTCACAGTCGTCGTCAGCGAGCGCTGGAACGGCGTGGTGATACGGCCGGCCATCTGGTCCGGCGGCAAGCCCGTATAGGACCAGACCACCCCGATGACGGGGATGCGAATTTCCGGGAAGATGTCTGTGGGCGTCCGGAGTGCGGCGAGCGGTCCGACAATCAGAAGCAGCAAGGCCAACACGACAAAGGTGTAGGGCTTGGTCAGGGCAATGCGCACCAACGAAATCATGAACTAACGGTCCCCGATAGTCTCTCTGCGATCACTCTCACAGGCGAGCCCCTTGCTGCTGTTCCGCGTGAAGCGCCCCGTCTAACCTGACGAGCCCTGTCCGATTAGCCCGCCACATCCGGATGGGCTTATGAGGAAGGCTCATCAATCGATGGGCAGCCAGCGCAGACACAGCCACGGAGCACTGGTCCAACAGGTCCGATTTACCTCAACGGTATGAAATTGGCTATGTAACCAAGGCTCCCGGCTCTTCACTTCACCGATAGTGTTAACAATTCGGCGCTGCCGTGGCTGCCCGACAACAGTTTGAGGCTTCAACAAACATATTTTAAGCGATGAGCAGCCACGTTCGAAGATGAACAATCTGTAATGCGCACGATAGTGGCGATGATCCGCCTATCCGGGCACCTTGTCGCCCATCGATTGGGCTGACAGCATTACGGCATCAGCCTGAGCGCATCGGCAAAGAAATCGGTCCCCCCGAAATTTCCCGACTTGAGCGCGAGCACCATCTCGCCCTGCGCGGCCCCTACGGCGCGAAGAACCGGAACACCGGCCGCGATTTCCGCCCGGACCAGGAAGCCGGGAATGCCGAGCCGATCCACCACGGCGCCGGACGTCTCGCCCCCGGCCACGACCAGCCGCCGAACGCCGGCGTCCACCAACGCTTCGGCGAGATCGGCCATGGCCTGTTCGATGGCATGCCCGGCAGCCTCGCGCCCATGGCGCTTCTGCAGCTGCGCAACCTGATCGGGCGTGGAGCTGCTGGCGATCAGGAGCGGGCCTTTGCCGAGATGCTCTTTCGCCCAAGCGATCGCGCGCTGGGCCTCGTTCTTGTCAGCGATGACCCGTTCGGCATCGAGATGCAGCACCGGCATCGTCCGCTCCGCACGCGCAATCTGCTGCAGCGTCGCCTGCGAGCAACTTCCGACAAGACATGCGGCCGCACCGCCGACCGGCTTGTCAGCCATCGACGTGGCGTTCGCCGTCTTCACACGGCCCGATGCGACGAGGCCGCGCGCGAGACCAAGGCCGAGACCGGAGGCACCGACAGACACACGATGATCGAGCGCAACAGCCCCAATGGTTTCCAGATCCTTCGCGAATACGGCATCGACGATCGCGGCACCAAAACCGTTCTCCGACAATCCATCGAGATGCGAGCGCATCACATCGGCGCCGCTTGCAACAATCCCGAGATCGACCAGACCGATATTGGTCCCGCTCTGCCGCGCCAGTACGCGCACGAGATTGGAATCATGCATCGGATTGAGCGGGTGATGCTTCAACGGGCTCTCGTTCAGCGGCGCCGCGCCGACGAACAGATTGCCCTGATAGACGGTGCGCCCGGTCTCCGGAAAAGCCGGCGTGACCAGCACGATGTTGTCACCGGCCTCGCTGCGCAGCGCATCCATGACCGGACCGATATTCCCCTTGTCGGTGGAATCGAAGGTCGAGCAGATCTTGAAGAGCACATGCAACGCGCCGCGGCTACGCAGCCATTTGTCGGCTGCGCGCGACTTTTCGACGGCTGCGTTTGCTTCGATCGAACGGCTCTTGAGCGAGATCACAACAGCATCGACATCAGGCAGCTTCAGATCATCGGCGGGAATGCCGATGGTCTGCACGGTGCGCAGCCCGTTGCGGGTCAGCGTATTGGCGAGATCCGAGGCGCCGGTGTAGTCGTCAGCGATGCAGCCCAGCACGAGGCTCATACTTTCACTCCCGCATAGGGCTTGAACCAATCGAGGCCGGCGACCGTGTCACCGGCGGGGCGATATTCGCATCCGACATAGTTGTCGTAGCCGAGACGGTCCAGTTCGGCGAATAGAAATGGATAGTTCAGCTCCTCGCCATCAGGCTCGTTGCGCGAGGGCACGCTGGCGATCTGGATATGGCCGATCAGCGGCATCGTCTCGCGCAGGCGCATGGTGACGTCGCCATGCAGGATCTGGCAGTGATAGATATCGAATTGCAGGCCGACATTGGGAATCGCGAGTTCCTCGATGATGCCGCGCGCGAACGTAAAATCGTTGAGGAAATAGCCGGGCACGTCGCGGCCATTGATCGGCTCGATGACGATGTCGATGCCGTGATCGCCAACAAAATCCGCTGCCCATTCGAGCGATCTCTTGAATGCATCGACGGCTTCGGGATAGTGGCGATCGGCAAGGCCTGCCATCATGTGCAGGCGGCGCACCCCGGTGGCCTCGGCATAAGGCAACGCCGTGTGCAGGCTCTGGCGCAGATCGTCGAATTTGTCCGGACGCGCGGCAAAGCCCTTCTCGCCGGCATTCCAGTCGCCGGGCGGGAGATTGAACAGCACCTGCTTCAGGCCGTTGCGCTTCAGACGCAGGGCCACGTCTTCAGGCTTGTGTTCGTAGGGGAAGAGAAATTCGACGGCCGTGAAGCCAGCCTTTGCCGCCGCATCGAAGCGATCGAGGAACGGGTATTCGTTGAACATCATGCTGAGATTGGCGGCAAAACGCGGCATCGATGGTCTCCGAACTACTTTGTCTCACCGGGAAGTTTTGTCCCGGTCACTTGCGCGTACATCCGTGCCACCGATGCGTCATCGTCGCGGCCCATGCCGGCGGCAGAGGTCATCAGGAACATCTGCAGCGCGGCGGCCGACACCGGCACCGGGAATTTTGCCGTGCGCGCCATGTCCTGGATGATGCCGAGATCCTTGACGAAAATATCGACTGCGCTGCGCGGTGTGTAATCGCCGTCGAGCACATGCGGCATGCGGTTCTCGAACATCCATGAATTGCCCGCCGAAGCCGTGATAACCTCGTAGACTTTACGGATATCGAGCCCCTGCTTGGCGGCGAAGGCAATCGCCTCGGAGGCTGCGGCGATATGCACGCCGGCAAGCAGCTGGTTGATCATCTTGAACGCCGCCCCCTGCCCGGCGGCATCGCCGAGTTCGTAGAGCTTTGCGGACATCGCATCGAGCGCGGGACGCGCCTTGGCAAAGGCGGCAGCACTGCCGGAGGCGAGGATCGTAAGCTCTCCCTGCGCAGCGCGCTGGGCACCGCCGGAGATCGGGGCATCGAGATAGTGGCGGCCGGTGGCTTCGAGCTGCCTGGCGAGACGGCGCGCAACGTCAGGATCCATGGTGGCGGAGGAAATGAAGGCGGCATCCCTGGCGAGAGTTTCGGCGACACCATCCTTGCCGAACAGAATCGTCTCGGTCTGCGCGGCATTGACCACCACGCTGACGACGACATCAGCTGCTTTGGCAGCTTCAGCCGGGGTTGCGGCGCCCTGCCCGCCTTCGCCGACAAAGCGCTTCACGACATCGGCGGAAACGTCACATCCCGTCACGGCAAAGCCTTCCCGCAGGAGCGAGAGCGCCATGCCATACCCCATGGAGCCAAGGCCAATCACGGCCATGCGCGGTTTGTCGGATGCAGGTGACATCGGCAGTTCCTCGGGATTTCCTGGCTGGCCGCTTTGCTGCAGCCTTGCTTCTCGGTAACACGGCTTGGCGGCGATGCCAAAGAGTGGGACAACGCCGGCAAGAGGAAATGCCATGAGCGACATACGGCTGCGTGACGACATCTGCCGGCTCGGCCGCTCGCTGTTCGAGCGCGGCCTGACGCCCGGCTCGTCCGGCAATATCAGCGTGCGCTGCGCCGATGGCGGCTGGCTGGTGACTCCGACCAATGCCTCGCTCGGTTTTCTCGACCCCGCAAAACTGTCGCGGCTGGATGCAGCAGGCCGCTTGATCTCCGGCGACAAGCCAACCAAGGAGGTGCCGCTGCATACGGCGCTCTACGAAACGCGCGCTTCATCGCAGGCGATCGTGCATCTGCATTCGACCCATTCTGTGGCCGTCTCGATGCTGCCCGAGGTCAATCCCCGCGCCGTGCTGCCGCCGATGACGCCCTATTACATGATGAAATGCGGCGCGACGGCACTCGTGCCCTATTATCGGCCGGGTGACCCGGCAGTGGCCGATGCGATCAGGGGGCTGGCTGGGAAGTATTCATCCGTGCTGCTCGCCAATCATGGTCCGGTGGTCGCTGGCGACAGCCTGGAAGCGGCGGTCTATGCGATGGAAGAGCTGGAAGAGACAGCGAAACTGTATCTCCTGCTGCGCGGTCTGAACCCGCGGCATCTGTCGCCCGAGCAGGTCGGCGATCTGGTGAAGACGTTCGGGTTGACGCTGCCGGAGCACGGGCACGATCACTGATCGTGCCCTGAATTCACAGCCCCAGATACGCCTTCCTTACATCCGGGTTCGTTGCGATCTCCGATGCCTTGCCCTGCATCAGCACGCGGCCGGTCTGCAGGATATAGGCGCGGTCGGCGATCTCCAGGACTTCGGCCATGCGCTGCTCGACGATCAGCACGGTCATGCCAGTGTCGCGGATCTTCTTCACGGCCTGGAAGATCTCGTCCACCAGTTTCGGCATGATGCCCTGCGAGGGCTCGTCGAGCATCAACAGCCGCGGACGCGTCATCAGCGCGCGGCCGATGGCAAGCATCTGCTGCTCGCCGCCGGAGAGCGTCTCGGCGCGCTGCTCGAGGCGCTCCGACAGGCGCGGAAACAGCTCGAACACGAGTTTCAACGGCGCCTCGCGATCAGCCTGGCTGCGATACATGTAGCTGCCGAGCTTGAGGTTGTCCTCGACCGACAGGCGCGGAAACAGCCGGCGGTTCTCCGGCACATAAGCGATGCCGCGCGCCGTGATCAGATGCTGCGCCAAGCCGTTGATCTGCTGGCCGTCGAATGTGACGGTGCCCGAGCGGGGGTGTTCGGCGCCAGCGATGGATTTTATGAGCGTCGACTTGCCAGCGCCATTGGCGCCGCAGACGGCGACGACCTCGCCCTTGGCGACGTCAATGGTGACGTCCGAGATGGCGACCAGGCCCTGATAGGCGGTGGTGACGTCACGCACCGACAGCATGGCGATCCCCGAGATATGCACTGATGACTTCTGGATGCCGGACGACATCCGCGGGTTTGCCCTCGACGAGCTTCTTGCCGAGATTGAGCACGATGGCGCGATCGACCAGCGGCATCACGATTTCCATGACGTGTTCGACCATCAGCACGGTGACCCCGGTCTCGCGCACCTTGCGCACCAGAGCGACACCGGACTGCGCCTCCAACGGCGTGAGGCCGGTGAGGCATTCGTCGAGCATGAGAAGCTTCGGCTCGGTGGCGAGCGCGCGGGCGACTTCGAGGCGGCGCTTCTCGGATGGGATCAGCTCGCGGGCGAGTTTGTCGGCCCGCGGCGCCAAACCGCAAAACTCGAGCACCTCATGCGCCTTGCGCCGGGCGTCGCGCATCTTGTCGTTGCGGATCAGCGCGCCGACGATGACATTGTCTATGACGGTCATCGTTTCAAAACTCTTCACCACCTGGAATGTACGCGCGATGCCGAGCGCACAGCGCTCGGCGGCCGGCATGCGGGTGACATCCTTACCGTCGAACCAGATCGAGCCCTGCGTCGGCGGCAGCACGCCGGCGATGAGGTTGAACAGCGTCGACTTACCGGCGCCGTTCGGCCCGATCAGGCCAACGATCTCACCAGCGCCAACGGAAATCGACACGTCGCAATTGGCAATCAGGCCGCCGAAGCGCTGCCAGACGCCACGAGTTTCCAAGAGAGGCGCGCTCATTGCGGCACTCCTTTCGAGGCCGGGCGGCGCGAGAACAGGCCGATCAGGCCATCCGGCCGCGCCAGCGAGATCACGACGATGACCGCGCCATACAGAATGAGATCGACGCCGCGGCCGGAGCCGCCGATGAAGGAGCGTGTAAGCTCGGTCATCGGAATCAAGATAACGGCACCGAGCACGGGACCCCAGAGCGTGCCGATACCGCCGAGCACTGCAGGCAAAGCCATCAGCAGCGAGAACTGGAAGGTCATGACGCTTTCAGGATCGATGTAGGAGACGAACTGCGCATAGAAAGCGCCGCCGATAGCAGTGAGGAAAGCAGAGACGGCAGCGGCGCCCATCTTGGAATTGAACACGACCACGCCAAGGCTCTCGGCCGCATCCGGATTGTCCTTCACCGCGCGCCACCAGAAGCCCCATTTGGAATCTTCCAGCCACCAGGTGATGAGCCAGGCGACACAACAGAACACCAGCGCGAAGTAGTAGAATGGCAGCTTGCTGCGCGTGAACTGGAACTTTGCCCAGCTATCGCCACGGACGGGAATGTCGATGCCGAGCGCGGCACCGGCATAGTCCCAGTTATGGAACAACAGGAAACCGATCTCGGCGATGACGATGGTGGCGATGACGAAGTAATGGCCGCGCAGGCGGAAAGTGGGATAGCCGAGCGCCAGCGCGATCACCGACGAGATCGCACCGCCGGCCAGCATGCCGAACCATGGCAGCACGCCAAATTTGGTGAACAGCAATGCGGTCGTATAGGCGCCAAGACCGAAATACAGCGCATGGCCGAGGGAGATCTGGCCGCAGTAACCACTAAGGATGTTCCAGGCCTGCGACAGCGCCGCATACATCAGGGTCAGAACCATGATGTTCTGTACATAGACGTCCTTGACGAAGAACGGCACGCAGGCAGCGATGGCCGCAAGGAAGCCGGCAAGGATGAGGTCGCGGCGGCGACGCTGGGTGAAGCTGTCCATCAGATCGATCCGAACAGGCCGCGCGGGCGGATGAAGACGACGAGGAGATAGACGGCATAGATGCCGACCGATTTCAGCGAGGGCGGCAGGATCATCGCCGTGGTCGCCTCGACCAGACCGACGATGATGCCGCCGGCAAAGGCGCCGAACACACTACCGAAGCCCCCGAGTGCCACGGTGACGTAAGCGATCAGCGCAAAGGACGCGCCGACATCGGGATAGATGTAGAAGAAGATCGCCATCACGCCGCCGGCGAGACCGATCAGCGCGGAGCCGAGACCCCAGCCGAGCGCGAAGACCTTGTTCTTGTCGATGCCGACCAGCGCCACCGCGCCAGCATCCTCACGCGTCGCTTCCAGCGCGCGGCCGAAGTCGGTCTTTTTCATGAAGAAGTAGAGCGCCCCGAAGGCGGCGATGGAGATCAGCGCACCGACAAGCTGCGGCACCGGCAGGAACACGCCGAGCACGTCGAGTGTTTTTCCGCCGAGCATCGAGTTCGGGATACTGCGATAGTCCGGCGTGAAGAAGAACTGCGCGAGGCCGCGCATCAGGATGGCGAGGCCGAAGGTGGCGAAAATCTGCACCATGCCTACATTCGCTTTGGCCCGCATCGCGAAGCGTATGATGATGAGATAGATCACCGCGCCGAAGACGAACATCCCGGCGGCGACGATGGGGATCGACAGCAGGGGATCGACCGCCCAGAACATGAAGAGGAAGAAAGTGAGGTACATCGCCAACATCAGGAATTCGCCATGGGCGAAGTTGGTGACGTCCATCAGGCCGAAGATCAGCGCGAGGCCGACGGCCAGGAGGCCGTAGAGCAGCCCCATCAGCAATCCGCTGGCAAGGCTCTGGATGATGGTCGCGGCGGTCAAAGGCTTCCCCTCTCGGATGTCGTCCCCGCGAAAGCGGGGACCCACAGCCACCGTCATCGCGATGACGCGAAGACGGCGGAGCTAGGTCGCACAAATTCGTCGGTGCGTATGGTCCTCGCTCTCGCGAGGACGATCTAGAATGTTAAGGCATCGGCCAGACCGCATCCGCGACCGCGGCCTGCGGCGGGAACACGGTGACGAACTTGCCACCATTGTACTGCAGCAGCACGGGGTCGGCGTCGTTGTTCTGCCCCATTTCGTCGAACTTGACGCGCTTCCACGGCATGATGGTCTGCTCGCCCGGCATGTTAGTAGCCACCAGCGCTTCGCGGATCTTCTCACCATCGGTGGACTTGGCGCGGTTGATAGCGTCCGCCATCACGATCAGGCCCATGAACTGGCGCGACGAGTAGTCGTTAAAATCCTTGCCGGACTTTTCCTTGAACATTTCGTTGATCTTGCCGACCATCGGACGCTTGGCGGCAAGGTCGAGCGAGAACGAGCCGCGCGAGATCACGCCCGGAATCTTGTCGCCGACGGCGTCATACAGCGCCTTCTCCGAGAAGCCGGCGTCCTGAGCCACGATGTTCTTGGCCTTGTAGCCGAGTTCCCCCATCGTCTTGATGAGCAGGATGCCGTCGGTCGTGTAGCTCGACGGCATCAGCACGTCGGCATTGGCAGCTTTGAGCTGCTGCACTTCGGCAGTGAGCGACGGCGAATTGGCGCGATACTTGATGTCGGCGGCGATCTTGTAGCCACGCTCGCTGGCCAGCTTGAGCTGGGCATTGGCCGAGTCCGTGCCGAAGATCGTGTCTTCGTGGAACAACGCCAGCGTCTCGATCTTCTGACCCTTCTTCTTCATCGCATCGAAGAAGTCGAACATGGCGGTCGAGAACATTTCGTCATGCGGCGCGGCGCGGAAGTAATATTTCAGACCGCGACGATGCAGGCTTGGCGACGAATTGTCGGCCGACAGGAAAGGGATCTGGTAGCGCTCGCAGATCTGGCTGACGGTGACGGCGACGGCGCTCTGATAGGTGCCGACAATGGCCGAGACCTTCTCCTGCGTGATGAGACGCTCGGCTTCGGCACGGCCCTTCTGCGGATCGGCCTGATGGTCGGCGAAGACGAGGCGCAGCTTGGCGCCGCCGAGGCCGGAGAAGCCTTCGCCCTTCGCCATCGGCAGATCGAAATCATAGTTCTTGTTGACGATATCAGCCGCGGTCTCGAATGCGCGCTGCGCATCGACACCGATCTGCGCGCTGGCGCCCGACAGCGGATAGATCACGCCGATCACGACTTCCTTGGCTTGTGCGCGAATCGGCGTCGCAAGCGGGAGCAGCGCGGCAGAGGCAGCGCCTCCAAGCAGAACATCTCGGCGAGAAATCGTCATCTGGGTGTCCTTTATGATCGGCAGCTATCGATAGGAACTAATCGAGGTTACGGTAAAGCTCGAAAGATCGGCAAGCTGCTTCTTATAAAACAGCAAGTTGCTTATTCTTGAGGTCGGTAATGAGCATCACGCCCGGCGCATGCGTGATCGCGAACGGCACTTTCGCAGCTGCAATGACAGCTTGCGGCGTGACACCGCAGGCCCAGAATACCGGGATTTCATCATCGTTGATGTGCACTGCGTCACCGTAATCCGGCTTGCTGATATCCTTGATGCCGATCGATCGCGGCAGGCCGAGATGCACCGGTGCGCCGTGCACGGAAGGAAAGCGCGAGGTGATCTGCACCGCGCGGATCGCGTCGGCCGGCTTCAGCGGCCGCATCGAGACAACCATCGGGCCGGCAAAGGGTCCTGCGGGCTTGCAGGCAATACTGGTGCGATACATCGGCACCAGGGTATTCTGCTCGATATGACGGATCGGCAGGTCCTCCGCCATCATCGGCTCCTCGAAGGAATAGGAGCAGCCGATCACGAAGGAAACGAGATCGTCACGCCAGTACTTCGTCACTTCGGCCGGACGATCGATCGCCTCGCCATCCTTCCAGACGACATATTGCGGAATGTCAGTGCGGATATCGAGATCGAGGCCAAGAGCAGGAATACGGGAATCGCCGGGATCGGACATGCCGATGATCGGGCATGGCTTTGGATTGAGCTGGCAAAAACGATGGAACGCGGATGCTTGTGCTTCCGGCAGGATAACGAGATTACCCTGCACGTAGCCCGGCGCCACGCCGGCGGTACTTCCGTATTTGCCGGCACGATATTCGCGGCGCGCGACTGCACTTGGCAGGTCGCCCGTATGGGCCTCATCACGATCGAGCTTCGCCAGATTGCTCATAGCCACCTGCCTCAATTATCGACTTGCCTGCGTTTTAGCCTCGACTTAGTGGGACATAGCGCTAGGATAATGTCTAATCGTGTTTTCTGATCGCCTCCGATAAATCAAAGTTATCTAAAGGGACGACACAGCGAGATGGCGGACTTCAAGGCGCTGGAAACGTTTCTCTGGGTGGTCAATCTCGGCAGCTTTCGCGGTGCAGCGCAGAAGCTCCACACGACCCAGCCAGCCATCTCTCAGCGCATTGCACAGCTTGAACACGAGGTTGGTGTTCGCTTGCTGCAACGCGATCGTCGCATCGCCTCCCCCACTCCCGCAGGCCGGCAGATGCTTGTTTATGCGGAGAAGCTGATCGGGCTGCGCTCGGAGATGATGGCCGCGGTTGGCGACCGTTCGGCCATGCGCGGCGTTCTCAGACTCGGCGTTGCCGAAACCATCGTTCACACCTGGCTTTCGAAGCTGATCAAGCAGGTGAACGACGCCTACCCAAATCTGTCGCTGGAGATCGAGGTCGACATCACGCCGAACCTGCGTGCGCGACTGCTGGCACAGGAAATCGAACTTGCTTTTGTGGTCGGCCCGCTTGCGGCATCGGACGTCCAGAACAAGATTCTGTGCGACTATCAGATCGGCTTCCTCGCCAGCCCATCGCTCGGGCTCGGCGATGAAACGTTGTCCGTCGAGGACCTGGCAAAGCATCCGATCATCACTTTCCCGCGCAAGACACGGCCCTATGAGATCGTGCGCTCGATCTTCAACCTGCCATCGCTGCCGCCGATCAGGCTGCATGCCAGCGCGTCGCTCGCCACCGTCATCCATATGGCGATCGAGGGTCTCGGCATCGCGGTAATCCCAACGGCCATCGTGCAGAACGAACTCGCCGATGGCCGGCTGCAACTGCTGAGCACCAATGTGCCGATCCAGCCACTGACTTTCGCGGCGAGCTGGCTGTCCTCACCCGACACCGTCGCCATCGAGCTCGTTGCCGGACTCGCCGCGCAGCTCGCTCAGCAGAGTGCGGCATCATGCATGACGCCGCATATCAGCCCCTTGGTTGACGTGATGGCGCCGGCGGGTCATTGAAGCACACCGCATTCCACCACGCGAAACTCCCAGGACGAACCGCATGACCAAGCTTGGCGACAATCTCAAGATCAATTCCGCACGGCTATGGGACGCGATCAACGAAACCGCCAAGTTCGGCGGTACGCCGAAAGGCGGCGTGCGCCGCCTGACCCTTGGACCCGAGGACAAGCAGGTGCGCGACTGGTTTCGCAAGGCATGCGAAGAGGCTGGCCTCGAAGTGAAGGTCGATGCGCTCGGCTCGATGTTCGCGCTGCGCAAGGGCCGCGACATGTCGAAGGCGCCGATCGGCATCGGCTCGCATCTCGACACCCAGCCGACCGGTGGCAAGTTCGACGGCATCCTCGGCGTGCTCGGCGCGCTGGAAGTTGTGCGCACGCTGAACGACGCTGGCATCGAGACCGACGCGCCGATCTGCATCGCCAACTGGACCAACGAAGAAGGCTCGCGCTTCGCCCCGGCGATGATGGCCTCGGCCGCCTATGTCGGCGATTTCACCACCGACGACATTCTCTCGCGCAAAGATCATGACGGCGTCACCGTCGGCGAGGCGCTCGACAGCATCGGCTATCGCGGCGATGTGGCTGTCGGTACGCAGAAGTTCTCCGGCTTCGTCGAGCTGCATATCGAACAGGGCCCAATCCTGGAGGCAGAAAGCAAGACCATCGGCGTGGTCGAAGCCGGCCAGGGCGTGCTGTGGTTCGACGGCAAGATCACCGGTTTCGAAAGTCACGCCGGTTCGACGCCGATGCCGCTGCGCAAGGATGCGCTGGGCACGCTGTCCGAGATCGTGCTGGCGACCGAACGCGTGGTCACCGAGATCGGCGCCCTCGGCACCATCGGCGAAGCGGTGATCGCCAATCCCTCGCGCAACGTGATCCCCGGCGAGATCGCCTTCACCATGGATCTGCGCAGCGCGGATGAAGGCAAGCTGGACGCCATCGAGAAGGGCGTGCGCGAGGCCATCACCGCAATCGCTGCGAAGCGCAAGGTCGAAGTCGCCTTCGACAAGGTCTGGCACAAGCCGCCGACCCACTTCAACAAGGACTTCGTCAACGCCGTCGAGAACGCCGCAGAGCAGCTTGGCTACTCGCATCGCCGCATCACCTCGGGCGCCGGCCACGATGCCTGCAATCTCAACAACATCATGCCGACGGCGATGGTGTTCATTCCGAGCAAGGACGGCATCAGCCACAACGAGCTCGAAAGCTCGACGCAGGACGATTGCGCCGCCGGCGCCAATGTCCTGATGCATACCGTGCTGGCGCTCGCCGGCCTTTCGTCCAGGTAAGCGGAGGGATCGTCCATGCGCGGCGTATTCGTCGATGCGAGTGAAGAACTGGCTTCCATCCTCGAACGGCTCACGCAGCCGGGCGACAGCGCGATCAGGATCAATCGCGATGAGGACATCAAGTCCACCGACCTGCCAAAAGTGCTGGACGGTGCCGAGATCGCCATCGTCGATCACACCTATGTGCCCACCGATGTGGCCAAGCAGTGCGCCGGCCTGAAGCATATCGTGTTTCTCGGTACCGGCGCGCGCAGCTACATGAACCCGGATGAGCTCGCTGAACTCGGCATCGAAGTGCATCTGATCCGCGGCTATGGCGACACCGCCGTCGCCGAATGCGCCATCGCGCATATGTGGGCTGCAGCTCGCGGCCTCGCCGAGCAGGATCGTGAAATGCGGGCCGGCAACTGGCTGCGCGATGAAGGCATGGAGCTGACCGGCAAAACCATCGGCCTGATCGGCTTCGGCGGCATCGCGGCAGAGGTCGCACGCATTACGCTCGGCTCGGGCATGAAGGTGCTGGCCTGGAATCGCTCGCCGAAGAGCTATCCCGGCGTCGAGTTCACCGACATGAAGACGGTGCTGGCCGAGAGCGACGTGGTCTCGATCCATCTGCTGCTGAATGACGAGACCCGCGGCATGATCACCCGCGAGCGCATCGGCCAGATGAAAAAGGGCGCAATCCTGGTCAACACCGCGCGCGGCGCGATCGTGGATCAGGCCGCGATGATCGACGCGCTGCGCTCGGGCCATCTGCGCCACGCCGGCCTCGACGTGTTCGAGATCGAGCCGCTGCCGGCCGGCCATGTGCTGACCACGATCCGGAACGTGACGCTATCGTCACACTCCGCCTTCCGGACGCCGGAAGCGAGCATCAATCTGATTGATGCGGCGTGGAAGCACTGCCGGCGGATCGCGGGTTAAACGTGACGAACCTCCAAAATGAAAATGCCCGGCTCTGAGCCGGGCATTTTTGTTAGTGCGTGCTGATTGCGGTTACTCGATCATCTCGGCAACAGCCTTGCCGCAAGCGGTCGTGTCCGCCTGGCCGCCGAGGTCGCGCGTGCGCAGTGTACGTTCGGCCAGCGTGCGCTCGATCGCCTTGACGATGGAGTCCGCCGCTTCCTTCTCGCCGAGATGCTCCAGCATCATGGCGCCCGACCAGATCATGCCGATCGGGTTGGCAATGCCCTGCCCTGCGATATCCGGCGCCGAACCATGCACGGGCTCGAACACCGACGGGAAATCGCCGGCCGGGTTGATATTGCCCGACGGCGCGATGCCGATGGTGCCGGTGCAGGCCGGGCCGAGATCCGACAGGATGTCGCCGAACAGGTTGGACGCCACCACCACGTCGAAGCGGTCGGGGTTCATGACGAAATGCGCGGTGAGAATGTCGATGTGATACTGGTCCCACTTCACGTCGGGATAGTTCGCGCCCATCGCCTTCACGCGCTCGTCCCAATACGGCATGGTAATCGCAATGCCGTTGGACTTGGTCGCCGAGGTGAGGTGCTTCTTCGGTCGCGACTGGGCGAGATCGAAGGCGAACTTCAAAATGCGATCCACACCAGTGCGGGTCATCACCGTCTGCTGGGTGACAAATTCACGATCCGTGTCCGGGAAGCTGCGGCCGCCGACCGCCGAATATTCGCCTTCGGTGTTTTCACGCACCACCCAGAAATCGATATCGCCCGGCTTTCGGCCGACGAGCGGGCACGGGACGCCAGGCATCAGGCGCACCGGGCGCAGATTGACGTATTGATCGAATTCGCGACGGAACTTGATCAGCGAGCCCCACAGCGAGATGTGATCCGGAATCTTCGCCGGCAGGCCGACAGCGCCGAAATAGATCGCATCATGCTTGCCGATCTGGGTCTTCCAGTCGTCCGGCATCATCTGGCCGTGCTTCTCGTAATAGTCGTAGGACGAGAAGTCGTAGTGGTCGAATTTCACCTTCACGCGGTGCTTCTTGGCTACCGCCTCGAGCACGCGCAGGCCTTCCGGCACTACTTCCTTGCCGATGCCGTCGCCGGGAATGACTGCAATCCGATATTCTTTGCTCACGAGCGGTTTCCTTCACCGTTTGGATTGCCGGCAGGTTTGGACCAAAGCCGGCGCGCGATCAACGCTGCAGTGCAATGTTGACCGCATTTGGTGCGGCGGCCTAACTCGGCTGTCATTGCGAGCCGGAGGCATTCCATGGATCTTCACCTGCGCGGCAAGCGCGTTCTGGTCACCGGCGCTTCGAAGGGCATCGGCGCGGCTGCGGCTGAAGCCTTTGCCGAAGAAGGCGCCAACCTCCGCCTAGCCGCCCGCAATGTCGAGAAGATGCAGGCGCTTGCGGAACGCCTGCGATCACGCCACCAGATCGATGTCACCGTTCATGGCACCGACCTGCGCAATGCCGAGGATCTGGCCGCGCTGGCGGCCGCATCGGCGGATATCGACATCCTCGTCAACAATGCCGGCGACATTCCCGGCGGTACGCTGGAGAAGGTGGACGAGCCGACCTGGAGACATGCCTGGGAACTGAAGGTGTTCGGCTTCATCAATCTGACACGACTGGTCTATGCGCAGATGAAGGCGCGTGGCGGCGGCGCGATCATTAACGACATCGGTGCGGCCGGCGAGAAATTCGACGCCAACTACATCTGCGGGAGCGCCGGCAATGCGGCGCTGATGGCCTTTACCCGCGCGCTCGGCGGCAAGAGCCTGAAGGACAATATCCGCGTTGTCGGCATCAATCCAGGCCCGGTGGCCACCGATCGCAATGTCACGCGGATGCGGGCCGCAGCGCGGGCACAATTCGGCGACGAGAGCCGCTATCGCGAGCTGGAGAAGAATCTTCCGCTCGGCCGCGCGGCCAAGCCGCGCGAGATCGCCGACCTCATGGCGTTTCTGGCCTCGGATCGGGCGGGATACACGTCGGGCGTGATCTATACGGTGGATGGCGGTTACAGCGCCGGCTGGTGAGACCTAGCTCAACGCGCCGGCATGGACCCACCATATGGGATGCGCCAGCTGGATGGCATGCGCAGCGCGCTGCGCATCGGTGTCATTGTCGAACAGCGCGAAGCATGTCGCGCCCGAGCCCGACATGCGAGCCAGGCGAACGCCTTCGGTCGCACCGAGCGCGGCCAGCACATCGCCGATGATCGGCTCGACCTTCAGTGCCGGCGCCTCAAGATCATTGGTGCCGGCACTGACGGCGGCGATCCAGTCGTCGACCGACGCACCTTCGCTCGGCCACGACGGCGCGCGCAATACATCGCCGGGACCGACACGGAGCTGGCCGTTTTTCAGGCCGAGCTCCTGAAACACATCCTTGGTCGCCACCGGCACGCGCGGGTTGACCATCACGCAAGGCAAACGCGGCAGGCTGAGCTGCAGCAGGTTTTCGCCGACGCCCGTCATCACGCAGGCATGGGACTGCACGCAGACCGGCACATCGGCGCCGGTCAGACGTGCAACTTCCATCACGCGAGGATCGTCGAGTTCGAGATTGTTGGCACGCACCAGAAGGCGGAGCGCCGCCGCGGCATCCGCCGAACCTCCGCCAATACCGGCAGCTACAGGCAGATGCTTGTCGAGCGCGAAAGTGCCGAAGGTCAGGCCCTCGACCTGCTCGCCGAGCAGCCGCGCCGCCTTGATCACCAGATTGTCGGCATTGTCGCCGCATTCGGCGGCGCGCGGCCCGGTGGCCGTCAGCGCGAGATCGCCACCCAGCGCGAACGTCAGCCTGTCGGCGCAATCGGCGAACACCACCACGCTTTCGAGATCATGATAGCCGTCTGCGCGCCGCCCGATGACGCGAAGGGTCAGATTGACCTTTGCGCGTGCAGCCTCTTCCAGGACAGGCTGCCCAATGCCCGCCGATACCCCCGTCATACGATCAGCCGCCTTTGTCGTTGTCTTTCTTCTGCTCCGGCTTGTCGGCCGAAGCAGCGGCCGGGGCCGTTTCGTTCAAGCTGCAACCTTCCGGTTTCTCGCCGCCATCGGGCACGCATTTCTGCATCTTGGCCTCGATCTTCGGCAGCTCTTCGGCTTCCGGCTTCAGGTCCTTGGCGTGCTGCCACTGGAAGCGGGCTTCGAGCTTGCGGCCGACGCGCCAATAGGCGTCGCCGAGATGATCGTTGATGGTCGGATCTTCCGGCTTCAGATCGATGGCGCGTTCGAGCTGCTTGGTGGCATCCTCGAAGTTACCGATGCGGTAATAGGCCCAGCCGAGCGAATCGACGATGTAACCGTCATCCGGACGCTGCTCGACCGCGCGCCTGATCATTTTCATGGCGTCGTCGAGATTGATGCCCTGGTCGATCCATGAATAGCCGAGATAGTTCAGCACATGCGGCTGTTCCGGCTGCAATTCGAGCGCCTTCTTCATATCGACTTCAGCCTTGGCCCACTGCTTGGAGCGTTCGAGGCAGATGCCGCGGAAATAGTAGTAGACCCAGTTCGGCTTGTCCTGGTTCGCAGCGACGACATCGATGCCCTTGGTATAGGTCTCGGCACAATCGGCGAACTTCTTGCGGCCACGCTCGATATTGCCGAGCGCCATGATGGCTTCGAGGTCCTTCGGATCGCTGGCAGTGACATCCTTCAGGATCTTGATGCCCTCGTCGCTGCGATCGGCGGCGTCGAGATTGGTGGCCTGCTGGATCATCGCATTGCGCTTCAACGCAGAATTTGCCGGCATGCGCTCATAGACCTTGATGGCCATGGCCGGCTTCTTCACGGACTCATAAAGATCCGCGAGCGACAGCAGCGCCAGCGCGTGATCAGGCTTGAGGTAGAGTGCGAGCTGCAGATAGACGAGCGCGAGGTCTTCGCCACCGCGGCGGGTCAGCGAGGCGCCGATGCCGTACAGCGCTTCGGAAGCGCCGGCCTGCGGGCTGTCCACCAGCGCCGGCAACTTCTTGCCGGCCCTGGTCTCGCGGATGCCTTCCAGCACCAGCGGATGGCGCGCCAGCTTCTTGTTGAAATTCTCATAGATGGCGAGCGCTGCAGCATCGTCCTTGTTGCGTGACGTCCAGCGGCCATAGGCATCGACCACACGCAACGCGGAATCGTCGAGCTTGAAGGCGCGCTCATAGCGGGTGCCGGCATCCTTCTGCTTGTTGGCGAGATCGAAGATCAGGCCGGCATGCAGATCCTTGAAGATCGGATACCATTCCGGGCCGGCCAGCTTGTCGATATTGGCAATGGCGGCCTTGGTATCGCCGGCGCCGTAGCTCGCCCATGCGCCGAGCAGCGTCGCCACCAGATCGGTGATCGGGCCACGCACCGACTGATTGATGTTGGTCTGCGCAGCCGCGTATTTCTTGGCTTTGAGATCGCGCACGCCGACCACGAGACGGGCCACGCGATTCGACTTGTCGATGACCAGGATGCGCTCGGCGAGCTTCACCGCCTCGTCGATATCGCCATCGGCCAGCGAGGAGATGAAGGCGCGATCGAGCAGTTCGTTATTCTTGGGATCGGTGCGCAGGGCGGAGCGGTAAAACGCCGCAGCCGACGAGGCGTCACGTTCCACGCTAGCGTGACGCGCGGCCAGGTAGCTGCCGGCAGTCGTCATCTGACGCAGATCCTTCGCCGTCGGGAAGGTCGCCGAATTGTCGGCGAGATGATCCGGGGTCTGGGCGAAGGATTGCGCGGGCATCGCCAGAACGGCGAGCGTGGCGGCAGCGAGCGTCAAGCGGTTGAAACGGGAGGACATCAAGTTCGCCTAGCTCCAAAAATCAGGGGCGGGAGTTCGAGCACAAACGCGATCTAAAATGCGAGACGGGCCCGAATGCGCTGCCGACCCGGCAACATAGTGCGGCGCGACAATGCCGCTTTTGGCCGGCATTCGCAAGGATCGGGGGCGCAGATGCACCAGGGGAGCCTGTCAGGTTCGGGCGACCGAATTGCGCCATATACGCCTGCAAACGCTCTCAGTGTGGCGGGATCGTGACGCTGCAAGCAACAGGGACGCCGTTGGCCCGGCGCCCCGCTCACGACTTTGTGCCTAAAAGCGAATCTGAACCTACATCGCTTCGTAGTTCGGGCCGCCGCCGCCTTCCGGCGGGACCCAGGTGATGTTGCCGTTCGGATCCTTGATGTCGCAGGTTTTGCAGTGGACGCAGTTCTGCGCATTGATCTGGAAGCGTGGCTCCTGACCCTCGCCAACCCACTCATACACGCCGGCCGGGCAATAGCGGTTCGACGGGCCGGCGAAGACGTCATGTTCCGACGACTTCTGCAGCGCCATGTCGGCGACCTTCAGATGGATCGGCTGGTCTTCCTCATGATTGGTGTTCGACAGAAACACCGAGGACAGACGATCGAAGGTGATCTTGCCGTCCGGTTTCGGATAGGCGATCGGCTGATATTGCTTGGCGGGCTTGAGCGCCTTGCGGTCCGGCTTCTCATGCTTCTGCGTGCCGAACAGCGAGAAACCGAGGGTGTTGCACCACATGTCGAAGCCACCCAGCGCATTGCCGATGATGGTACCGAATTTCGACCACAGCGGCTTGGCGTTACGGACAGGATAGAGATCCTTGCCGATCGAGGATGAGCGCCACGCATTCTCGTAGTCGATCAGTTCGTCGTTGGCGCGGCCGGCCTCGAGCGCCGCGGCCAGATGCTCGGCGGCAAGCATGCCCGAGCCCATGGCGTTGTGGACGCCCTTGATGCGCGGCACATTGACGAAACCTGCGGCGCAGCCGATCAGCACGCCGCCCGGGAAGGAGAGCTTCGGCACCGACTGATAGCCGCCTTCGGTGATGGCGCGGGAGCCGTAAGCGAGGCGCTTGCCGCCTTCGAACGTGTCGCGGATCAGCGGATGCATCTTGAAGCGCTGGAATTCCTCGAACGGATAGAGATAAGGATTCTCGTAGTTCAGATGCAGCACGAAGCCGACCGCCACGAGGTTGTCGTCATAGTGATACAGGAAGGTGCCGCCGCCGACATCGTTATCCAGCGGCCAGCCGAAGGAGTGCTTGACGGTGCCCTTCTTGTGCTTGGCTGGATCGATCTGCCAGACTTCCTTGAGACCGATACCAAATTTCGGCGGCTCACAATCCTTGTCGAGCTGAAACTTGGCGATGAGCTGCTTGGTCAGCGAACCACGCGCGCCTTCCGCGAACAGCGTGTATTTGCCGAGCAGCTCCATGCCACGGGTGAAGCTGTCCTTCGGCTTGCCATCGCGGCCAATGCCCATGTCACCTGTCGCGATGCCGCGCACGGCGCCATTCTCGTCATAGAGTGTTTCGGCGGCCGCGAAGCCCGGATAGATTTCAACGCCGAGCGCTTCTGCCTTGGCGCCGAGCCAGCGCGTGACCATGCCAAGCGAGGTGATGTAGCAGTGATGATTGTTCATCAGCGGCGGCATCAGGAAGTTCGGCAGCTTGAACCCGCCAGTCTTGGTCATGAAGTAGAACTCGTCGTCCTTGACCTGGGTCTTCAGCGGACAATCCGCATCCTCGCGCCAATCGGGGATCAGCTTGTCGAGATTGACCGGATCGATCACGGCACCCGACAGGATATGGGC
The DNA here is from genome assembly GCA_030147505.1 of Tardiphaga sp. Lineage (GTDB taxonomy): Bacteria > Pseudomonadota > Alphaproteobacteria > Rhizobiales > Xanthobacteraceae > Tardiphaga. Next base: position 9,085 of record JASBVG010000005.1, on the reverse strand, counting down.
ACCGACTTCGGAACCCTTTTCCACCACGACGATGGACAGGTCCGCATTGAGCTGCTTCAGCCGGATCGCGGCCGACAGGCCGGACGGGCCGGCGCCGACGATCACGACGTCGAATTCCATACTTTCGCGCGGCGGAAGTTCTTCAGTGCTCATAATTTCGTCTCGGACCCGTTTCCAACCCGTTCAGAACGCTTCTAATGGTTCTTGTTTCCGATTTTTCGCGGAAGAACAACCACCGAAATGCACAGGGGCCACTTCCACGGGTGGCGATCCCGGCCGGATGCTGGCATATCTGTCCCCGTGGCCATGATGCTCGAACCCGCCCCCACCGTTGCGCAATTGCTCGCCTTCTATCTGGAGGCCGGGGTCGACTGCGCACTCATGGACGAGCCGGTCAACCGGCTGCTGGACGAGGATATCGGCCTGCACGCGCCCGCCGAGACGGCGCCGAAGCGCCCTCCGCTGACTGGCATGCCAGCTGCTGCGCCGAGGCCGGCGCCGACCAAGACCGAAGTCGCCCCCGACGTCGCCGTGGCCGCCGCCCGCGCGGCCGCGCGCACCGCCCCGACACTGGAGGCGTTGCGCGGAATGCTGGAGAGTTTTGACGGCTGCGCGCTCAAGGGCACCGCGACCCGGCTGGTGTTTGCCGATGGCAATCCCCGGGCGCGCATTATGTTTGTCGGCGAGGCCCCCGGCCGCGACGAGGATATCGAAGGCCTGCCGTTCGTCGGCCGCTCCGGCAAGCTGCTCGACCTGATGCTGAAGGCGATCGGGCTCGACCGCACCACCGCCTATATCGCCAATGTCATCCCGTGGCGGCCGCCCGGCAATCGCACCCCGACGCCGCAGGAGACGCAGATCTGCCTGCCCTTCATCCAGCGCCAGATCGAGCTGGTGAACCCAGACATCCTGGTGACACTGGGCAATCCCTCGACCCAGACGCTGCTCCGGACCCGCGACGGCATCATGAAGTCACGCGGCCGCTGGGCTGAGTACGACACGGGGACGCGAAAAATTCGCGCGATCGCGACCTTCCATCCGGCCTATCTGCTGCGCTCGCCCTCCTACAAGCGGCTGACCTGGATGGATCTGCGCGCGGTGGCGAAGGCGCTGGAAATGGCGAAGTAGGCGCACTACCCCTTCGGCCGCACGATCGCCCAGCCCACCCGCAGAACCGGGCGGCTGCCATTGATCAGCCGGTCGAAAGCGCGCGGGACCTCCGGGACAAGACCCGGAAAGCGCTGGGCGAGATCGGCAGGCGGCGTGCCGATCGTGTCCGTCGCGCGCCAGATGACCACGCCGCCGGCCTCCATGAATTTCGCCGGCGTCATCCATGGCGTACGCTCGGGCTGCGCATCGTTCAGCACATGCGGGCGCGAGGCGCTCATGCCGACCAGCGCCGCGAGCTGCGGATCGCCGGCGACTGCAGCGAGTTTCTGCCCGGTGCGGCGCTCAAAATTTTCGCCAAAGAATCTGCCGATCTCGCGCGCCGGCAGTGCGGTGCGATCCTCCGGCCCGTCGATCCACGGAAACACCACGACATTGATCAGCACTGCGATTGCCGGAAGGGCGATCGCAGCAGCCCACACCTTGCGAAGCACCCGCTGACGCCGGAGCGCAATGAGGTTGCCCGAGGCGACCACCACGGCGAGGCCGGACATCACGAGTGCAATCCCGGTGCCGCCGACGACATTGTCGCGGCCATAGAGCGCGGCAAACAAGCTGCCGAGCAGTGCCGGCGCGAATGCGAAGAAGTACACATAGGCCCGCGCCGTCGCATCGACCGACGGGCGGAAGATCACCGGCGCATCCTCGCCATCAGGCACGAGACGGCGCCAGTTCATCGCCGTGAGCGCGAACACACCTGCAGTGGCGGCAACGAGCCAGGCCAGCAGGATGCCCCACCGCTCGGCCGTCCCAACGAGATCGGTGAGCACCGGCGCTGGCGGCAGCACGCTCACGCCCGAACGGATCACCCAGACTGCATAAGGCAGCGCCAATACAGCAACGACAATCAGCGCGAAGAACGGATCGAACGAGGCGAGATTGCGCCGTCCACGCATCGTGGCGAGGCCAAAGAGCAGTGGCAGTGGCAACAGCCACATCGCGTGCGGTGTGGTCAGCAGCAACAGGCCGGCTTCGATGGACAGCGCGAACCAGGCGCTGCGGCGCCCCTGCCCGATCGCCAGCCAGGCATGGAGCAGAAACATCGCCCATAACGGGCGTGCCAGAACCAGCGGCCCGAATTCAATGCCCGGTGTGCTGAAGGCCGTCACCGTCATGGTGAGCAACACCGCGATCACCGCCTGCGGGCCACCGACGATCTGGCAACCAAGCTGATAGACGGCGCGAAACATCAGAACAGCGCAGACCTGCGCCAGCAGATAAACGCCGAAGATGTGATTGCCGGCGGCGCGGAAGGCGATGTCGGCGAGCCAATAGGCCAGCGGCGGCCCGTATTCTGTGCCGACCTGATATTCCCGGCCATAGGCCAGCACGGTGGCGAGATCGTCGGGCGGGCCGCGATAGAGCAACAGCGGCACCGCCAGCCACAGCAGAGCCTGGCACAGCACCACGATCCAGAAAACCAGCCGCGGTCGGGCACGGATCAGTTCGACGATCAGGGAAGTGAAGCGCATGAACGTCCGGGCCGGCCCGCGAATGACAGAAGAAGGTGATACGGCGGGCGGCCCCTTGAGGCAACCGCAGCCGATCAGGCGGAAAGGTCGAGGGTTACCTGTACCGCCACGATCTCGGTCTCGGTCACGATGCCCTCGTGCCGGGCGCGTGCCGCGACCACCGGAGCAAACAGGCTGCGATGATGGATGCTGGGGCCGAGTTCGTTCAGCGCCTTGAGGTGCTGCGGCACGCCATAGCCCTTGTGGACCTCGAAACCGTAGCCGGGGCATTCTTCGGCGAGCCGGCACATCAGCCGGTCACGCGAGACTTTTGCGATGATCGAAGCGGCGGCGATGGACAGTACCTGCGCATCGCCGCCGATCACGGCTTCGCAGGTCGCCGATGTATCGATCTTGTCGCGGCCATCGACAAACACATGCTTCGGCGCCTCCGGAAGCGAGGCGACGGCGCGCGCCAGTGCCCAGAGCGAGGCGCGCAAAATGTTGTCGCGATCGATCCGCTCCGGCGAGGCATAGGCGACAGCAAAGCAAGAGGTCGCGCAGATTTCCTCGAACAGCGCGTCGCGCCTGGCTTCGGTCAGCTTCTTGGAATCGTCGAGGCCCTTGGGAATGCGCTTTGGGTCCAAGACAACTGCGGCAGCAACCACTGGGCCGGCCAGCGGCCCGCGGCCGGCCTCATCACAACCGGCCACCGGCCAGATACCCTGTTTCAACAGCGCTCGCTCGCGCTTGAAGCTTGGCGGTCCAGTTACGACGATCGGCCTGCGAGGCTTGGCAGTCGCAGCCTTCGGCGCCGCCATCTTGGCCGGTTTGGTCTTGATATCCCGAATCATCGGCGGATCGTGCGCATCCTGCTTCACGGGCGCAACCGGGAACCCGAAACCATGCCCGCTATCCCGGCCGCCTAGTCGGCCAGATACACCCGTCGGTCGTCACCAACCTCGATGCCGGGCGCCGTCACAACATCCCAGGCATGCCCGTCGGGATCGGCGAAATAGCCGGAATAGCCGCCGTAATCGGTCTTATGCGCCGGCTTAATCAGAGTCGCTCCGCAAGAGACGGCGAATTCCAGCACCTCCTCGACCTCTTCAGGCGAGCGGCAGTTCCATGCCAGCGTCGTGCCACGAAACGCCTGCGGGCGCGGCTGATCGGGCAGCTTGGCGTCATCGGCCAGTTGATCCCATGGGAAAAGCGCCAGCAGACTGGCGCCGGTGTCGAAGAAAGCGATGGCCTCCCCGGTTTCCTTGGCTTTTCGCTCGAAACCGAGTGCCTCGTAAAAGGCGATGCTGCGTCGGATATCGTGGGTGCCAAGGGTCACGGCGGTCAGCCGCGGCACCAGTTTGGGTCGATCGCTGCTCGTCATCTCGGCGTCCTTCATTCTACTCGAAATAAAAAGCGGAGAAGGGGTCGCCGGCCGGCTCTGGTTTCCGGCCGGCGCCCCTCCCCCGAGTTGCTCCCAAGACTGCGAGACCTTCAGGAGTTAGAACAAATTCAGTTGCTGCCCGGCACCGGCTGGCTTCTCGAAATGGTCGAGCGTCAGCTTCGACCGCTTCTTGTTGAGGCCGAGCTTGGCGCAGGCGACCTCGAAACGGCGACCGATCATCCAGGCCATCGGCCCGGTCCCTTTCATGCGCGTGCCCCATTGCGAATCGTAATCGCGACCGTCGCGCATCTCTCGGATCAGCGTGAAGACATGACGATAGCGATCCGGGTAATTGGCCATCAGCCACTCACGAAAGAGATCACGCACCTCGAGAGGCAGGCGCAGCAGCACATAACTGGCTTCCTTCACGCCCGCATGGGCGGCAGCATCGAGAATGCGTTCGATCTCGCTATCGTTCAGCGCGGGGATGACAGGCGCCACCATCACCGTGGTCGGAATGCCCGCTTCGGAGAGCAGCTTCAACGCCTCCAGGCGTTTCGGCGGCGTCGACGCGCGCGGCTCCATGGCACGCGCCAGCTTCGGATCAAGCGAGGTCACCGACAGCGCCACCTTGGCGAGATTGCGCCTGGCCATGCGGGCAAGGATGTCGATGTCACGCACCACAAGCGCCGACTTCGTCACGATGCCAACCGGATGCCCGGTCTTCTCCAGCACTTCGAGAATGCCGCGCATCACCTTTCGCTCGCGCTCGATCGGCTGATACGGATCGGTATTCGTGCCGATTGCGATCATCTTCGGCTCGTATTCCGCCGCCGACAGCTCCTTCTCCAGCAACGCCGGCGCATCCGGCTTCACGAACAGCTTGGATTCGAAATCCAGCCCCGGCGACAGGCCGAGATAGGCATGGGTCGGCCGTGCGAAGCAGTAGATGCAGCCATGCTCGCAGCCGCGATAGGGATTGATCGATCGGTCGAAGCCGATATCGGGCGACTCGTTGCGCGTGATCACCTTTCGCGCTGTATCGGTCGCCACCGTTGTCTTGAACGGCGGCAAATCGTCGAGGCTCTGCCAGCCATCATCGAAGGCAACGCGTGCCTCCTTCTCATAACGGCCGCTGTCATTGGTTTGGGCGCCGCGACCGCGCCGCCTCTGGCGGTCGATCGCAACCTCGATCGCCGGAAACGGCGATGGCAATCCCGCGATCTCGGACGGCGCGGAAGCAGTCGGCATCTGGAGGGCTGCGGCGTTCTGATTCATGAAGCTAGGCTACCAGCTCCAAGGAACATATCAAGAACAAAAGAGAAGCTGGATGCGTCGCCCACAGCACGCATTAAGCAAGGATAGCATCTACCGCTGCTTTCAGTATGACGAAATGATAACGCAAGCACGCGGCCTTTGAGGTATTATCCACATCCATGCTGAGCGTGATCATCCCCACCGACGGAGTAGAGCAGCCCGCAGTCGCCACGCTGGCGGCGCTGGTGCCGGGTGCCGCAGCCGGCGTGATCCGCGAGGTGCTGCTGGTCGATCGGGCCGGGACCGACGTGATCGAGCGTGTCGCCGATGTCGCCGGCTGCGATTTCCTCACATCGACCGGCTCGCGCGCAGCGGCGATGGCTGCCGGCGCAAAAGCTGCAAGTTCGCCCTGGCTGATGTTCCTTCATGCCGGCGCGGTGCTGGACCATGGCTGGATCGAGGAGACTCAGCAATTCATACAGCGTGTCGGCGCAAGCGACCGCCCGCGCGCCGGGATTTTCCGGTATGCCCGCTCGCCTTACGATGAGACGAGTTTTGGTGACGGAGTACGACATCTGCTGCGGTCCATCGGCGGCCCCAGGGCCGATCAGGGCCTCCTCATCGCCCGCGACCATTACGAGCGTCTCGGCGGCCATCCCGATGCCCGCCGCTCCGAGGCCCGGCTGCTGCGCCTGCTCGGCCGCTCTTCGCGCACCATGCTGCGCAGCCGGATCATGATGGTGGCGTAGACCGCCCTGGTCCGCCCCGTAAACGAAACGACATCCTAGGCGTCTCACCACCCTATGCGGTCACCGCATGTCGCCCTGCGCATGCTGGCGACGGCCACAAGAATACTTGCCAAAGGCAACCAGTTGCTTGACACTGGCAATTATTGAGGTGCCGCCATGTCCAGTCTTCCCGCCATCGATCCCGTCGCGGCCGTTCGTGCCTTCAATCGTTTCTACACGCGCAAGCTCGGCGTGCTGGATCAGCAGTTGCTAGAGAGCCCCTATTCGCTCACGGAAGCGCGGATGCTGTATGAACTCGCGCACAAAGACAGCCTGTCGGCGCGCGAGATCGGCGACACACTCGGCCTCGACGCCGGTTATCTCAGCCGCATCCTGAAAGGCTTCACGGAAAAAGGCCTGATCTCGCGAAGACCCTCGGCCAAAGATCGGCGCCTTCACCAATTGAGCCTCACCGCCAAGGGCCGTCTCGCCTTTGGCCGCCTCAACCGCGGATCGCACGACCATGTCGAGGCCATGCTGGATGGACTCGGCGCCAATGCCCCCCGCGTCGTACAGGCAATGACGACCATCGAGAAATTGCTGGGTACGGCTGACATTCCGCCCCCCGTCGCAACACTGCGCAGCCCACACCCTGGCGACATGGGTTGGGTCGTGCAGAGCCACGGCGCACTCTATGCATCGGAATACGGTTTCGATTCCTCGTTTGAAGGATTGGTGGCCGACATCGTCGCGAAATATCTCGCGAGCTTCGATTCGTCGCGCGAGCGCTGCTGGATTGCCGACATGGATGGCAGGCAGGTCGGCTCGATCTTTCTCGTCAAGGGATCGGACGACGTCGCGAAAATCCGCCTGCTGATCATCGATCCCGCCGGCCGCGGCCAAGGCCTCGGGCATCGGCTGGTCGCCGAAGCCATCGGCTTTGCACGACAATGCGGCTATCGGAAAATCACGCTGTGGACGCAGAGCAATCTGCTGGCGGCGCGAAAGATTTATGAGCGCGCCGGCTTCAGCCTCGTCGCCACCGAGCCGCATCGCAGCTTCGGGCAGAATTTGGTGGGCGAAACCTGGGAGCTGGCGCTCTAGGCAGATGCCCCCTTCGTCTTCGGCCGCCGGAGATGCTCGTCGAGGCGCGGCATGATCTCGACGAAGTTGCACGGACGCGTACGGTAATCGAGCTGGGCGTTGAGGATCCCATCCCAGCCGTCGCGGCATGCCCCCGGCGACCCCGGCAGGCAGAAGATGAAGGTCGCACCTGCCGTGCCCGCAGTAGCGCGGCTCTGGATTGTCGAGGCACCGATCTTGGCGTGACTCAGCATATGAAACGCGATGGAGAAACCATCCATACGCTTTTCGAACAGAGGCTCGATCGCCTCCGGCGTCACATCGCGGCCGGTAAAACCGGTGCCGCCCGTCGTGATGATCGCATCGATGCCGGGATCGGCGATCCATGATTTCACCACCGCGCGAATCGCCTCGACATCGTCAGTGACGATCTCGCGCTTCGCGAGCACATGCCCCGCGGATGTCAGCCGATCAGCCAGCGTCGCGCCGGATTTGTCGTCACCGAGCGAGCGCGTGTCGGAAATCGTCAGCACTGCGATATTCAGCGGCACGAAGGCTTTGGATTCGTCGAGGGACATGAACTCGGTCCTTTCATGTCCCGGGTGCCAAGCGCGTCCTTCACGCCGCTTCGCAGAACCGGGACCGCATCAAGCGCTCGCGTTCGGTATGCCCCGGCTCTGCGGAGCGGCACTCCACGCCGCACCGCGTCCGTGGCACGGCAGGTTACAGCCGGTCCGTTCCAAACGTATTGCAGGCTGCAATCGTCCCCTGCTGGTAACCGACCATGAACCAGCGCTTGCGCTGCGCCGCCGAGCCGTGGGTGAAGGAATCAGGAACCACGCGGCCCTGCGCCTGGCGCTGCAGCGTGTCATCGCCGATCGCCGCAGCCGTCTGTAGGGCTGCGTCGATATCGCCCTGCTCGAGGAAGCCGGGACGCTTCTTCTCCTCGCGATTGACCCAGACGCCGGACAGGCAGTCCGCCTGCAGCTCCACGCGCACCTGCAGATTATTGGCTTCCGCCTTGCTGGACGCTTGCTGCTGCGCGCGCGTCACGCGCGGAATGATGCCGAGCAGGTTCTGCACGTGATGGCCGGCTTCATGCGCGATGATATAGGCAGCGGTGAATTTACACGCATTGCCCGAGCAGCCACGGAAGCGCGTCTCGACCTGCCGGAAAAAACTGGTGTCGAGATAGATCTTCTGGTCCGGCGGACAGTAAAACGGTCCCATCGCCGACTGCGCCATGCCGCAGCGGCCGCCGTTCGTGGCATTGCGAAACAGGACGATCTGCGGACCTTTGTAGGTCTGCCCGCTCTCCCGAAAAATCTCGCTCCAGCGATCGTCGATCTCACCGAGCACGCCGGAAATCATGCTGCCCATCTCGTCCGTGGGCGCGCCAGATTTCGGCGGCGATGATCGGCGATCGGTCTGATAGGTCGGCGCCTGCTGGCCACCGGTGAAAATTTCCGCGCCTGATATCAGCAAACGCGGATCGATGCCGAGCGCCCAGCCGACAAGCCCGAGCACGATCACCGTGCCGATGCCGAGACCGCCGCCTCCGCCGGGAATGCCGAAACCGCCTCCGCCGCCGTAACCACCGCCATCGTCGTCGCGACGGTCGTCGATATTATCGCTGCGACGGAAATCATCGTAACGCATCGGGCAATTCCTTCATTTCAATGCGCGGCATTCGAACCAATTGCCAGACAACCAATCGGCCGAACATAACGCGCAGACAACTCAATCTTTCCATCGCGTTAAGCATAAGCATTAGCCTGCCCGGCAAAACTTGCCTAGCGCGATTCCATTACCAATTAAGTCGATTTTTACTTTGCCCGTTCACATTACCGGTCAGTCGGTTGTTTAGTCCCGCGTCGCCGACAGCGTCGCCTGAGTCAGAGTAATTGAGTCATGGTTGGTTCGCGTAGCGGGGCGTCCTTGAGGGCGTCCCGCGCACAACTCGAGTCACGTCTTACCCACGATATCATCGTCGGCGATTGCGTCGCCGAGATGTC
>JASBVG010000013.1 GCA_030147505.1 Tardiphaga sp. | reverse complement strand
CTGCGTCGCCTTCGTCGAGGCGATGCGGACGCGCATGTCTTTCAGTGAGGCCATTCTCAGTCCACCCCGGCGATCACACCATCGGGTGGATCGCGAACCTCTGGATCGTCATGCCCGGCCGTGTGCCGGGCAGCTACAATTCGATTACGCATCAACACGTCGATGGCCGGGCGAACCCGGCCATGACAGTCAATGTTACGCGAAAGTCTTCGCGAAGCCTTCGACGGCTGCCTTTAGCTTGCCGGCAGTCTCGTCGTTGAGATCGCGACTGTCGCGGATCGAGTCGAGAATGTCGGAGTTCTTGCCGCGCAGCAGCGACAGCAGGCCGTCTTCGAACGCACGAACCTTGTTCAGCGGAAGCGCGTCGAGGTAGCCGTTGGTGCCGGCCCAGATCACGGCGACCTGCTCTTCCATCTTCAGCGGCGAGAACTGCGGCTGCTTCAGGAGTTCGGTCAGGCGCGAACCGCGGTTCAGCAGGCGCTGGGTCGAGGCGTCGAGGTCCGAGCCGAACTGCGCGAAGGCAGCCATTTCGCGGTACTGCGCGAGCTCACCCTTGATCTTGCCGGCGACCTTCTTCATCGCCTTGGTCTGCGCGGACGAGCCGACGCGCGACACCGACAGACCGACATTCACCGCCGGGCGGATGCCCTGGAAGAACAGGTCGGTTTCGAGGAAGATCTGACCGTCGGTGATCGAAATCACGTTGGTCGGGATGTAGGCCGACACGTCGTTGGCCTGGGTTTCGATGACCGGGAGAGCGGTGAGCGAGCCATTGCCCTGCTCGTCGTTCAGCTTCGCAGCGCGCTCGAGGAGACGCGAGTGGAGATAGAACACGTCGCCCGGATAGGCTTCGCGGCCCGGCGGACGACGCAGCAGCAGCGACATCTGGCGGTAAGCAACGGCCTGCTTCGACAAGTCGTCATACACGATCACGGCATGCATGCCGTTGTCGCGGAAATATTCGCCGATGGTGCAGCCGGTGAACGGCGCGATATACTGCATCGGAGCCGGGTCCGACGCGGTGGCGGCGACGACGACCGAATATTCCAGCGCGCCCTGCTCTTCGAGCACCTTCACGAACTGGGCGACGGTCGAACGCTTCTGGCCGACGGCGACGTAGACGCAGTACAGCTTCTGGCTCTCGGGAGCGCCGGCGCCGTTCAACGACTTCTGGTTCAGGATGGTGTCGAGCGCGATGGCGGTCTTGCCGGTCTGACGGTCACCGATGATCAGCTCGCGCTGGCCGCGGCCAACCGGGATCAGGGCGTCGATCGACTTGAGGCCGGTCGCCATCGGCTCATGCACCGACTTGCGCGGAATGATGCCGGGCGCCTTGACGTCCACGCGCATGCGCTTTTCGGCCTGGATCGGACCCTTGCCGTCGATCGGATTGCCGAGCGCGTCGACGACGCGGCCGAGCAGACCCTTTCCGACCGGCGCGTCCACGATGGCGCGGGTGCGCTTGACGGTCTGGCCTTCCTTAATCTCACGGTCGGCACCGAAAATAACGACACCGACATTGTCGGTTTCGAGGTTCAGCGCCATGCCGCGCGTGCCGTTCTCGAACTCGACCATTTCACCGGCCTGGACATTGTCGAGGCCGTAAACGCGGGCGATACCGTCACCGACGGACAGCACCTGACCGACTTCAGAAACCTCGGCTTCCTGGCCGAAATTCTTGATCTGATCCTTGAGGATTGCGGAAATTTCTGCGGCGCGGATGTCCATCAGCCTGCCTCTTTCATCGCGTGCTTGATCGAGTTGAGTTTGGTGCGAAGCGAACTATCGACCATGCGGCTGCCGAGTTTCACGACAAGCCCGCCGATGATGGACGGATCGACCTTCACGTTGAGCGCGACATCCTTGCCGGTCACTGACTTCAGTGCAGCCTTCAGGGCGTCGAGATTCTTGTCCGAGAGCGGCTCGGCGACGGTGACGTCGGCGGTAGCCTCACCCTTGAACCTGGCGACCAGCGCGTTGAAGGCGCGGATCACGTCACCCACCGCAAACAGGCGGCGATTGGTGGTCAGGACATTGAGGAAATTGGCCGTGATGCCGGAGATACCGGCCTTGGCGAGCACCGCACCGAGCGCCTTGCGCTGATCGTCGGCGGTGAACACCGGGCTGCGAACGAGGCGGGCCAGATCGGCGCTCTCACCCAGCAGTGCTGCGAACTTGTCGAGATCGGCCTTCACCGCATCGACGGATTTCTCGTCGCGCGCCAGCTCGAACAGGGCTGTTGCGTAACGACCGGACACTCCCGAAACCGACGGATCTTCTGCTGCCACGAATTGTGCTCTTCAGGCTGTCAAATTCGCAAGGGGAGAACCAGCGCCGATCACACGGCGCCAAGCGGTTCAAGTCCTTGGAATTCAAGCGGGACTTCGATTCTTGCGGCAGTGGCAGAGCGCCCCCGCCCGTTCAAATCGCGGCTTTGCTAGCATGGCGCGCACGGCCATGCAACGCGACGAAAGCGTTTGATGATGCCTTGTCGCAGCCTCGAGCGAAGAATCGTTTCAGAGAACCGTGCGGCGAAAAATTCGACGCCCGTAAAACCCATTTTGTCTCACACCGGCGTTGCACGGCCTGAATTCCGCTTCGTGGCACGTGAGTCCATTTTGATGGCCAAGGCAATTCACAACGCGGTGTGTGGCTACAGACCCAATTCGACGAGATCGCAGGCAAGCGCCGATCGCGCCCGATGTGAAGGATTATTGACGATTACTTAACGAATGCTTTTGAGACAAGCTCATCACTTCGCTATACAGTATTCGAACGAATTTTTAAGTAAAAGGATTAGTTAAAAATTCGTTAAATGAACTAGTTCACTATAGTATCCATCATCACAAGATATCTCATCGTGAAATGGAACAATTCCTCTGCCCATTTTACGCCTCAATACGTCGTCAAACGCAGCCTCAGTGAAATTGGGACGGGGGTCCACTTGCCACAATTGTGGCAATACTGTCTGAGGGATTACGATACATGCTGCGTTACGGAAAGTCGGCACTGGGTTTTGTGGCCCAGCCGCGCATGGCAGTGGCCTTGATTGCCGCCACTGTCGCTCTTGGGGGAACGGTTACAGAGGCTTCGGCCAAATCCAAGCACCGTCATCACCACAAGCATCACCACCATCACGCCGCCAAGGCCGCGGCGCCTGCCTCTCCCTTTGAAGCCAATGCGTCGATCGGCCCGTTCGCGCCGTCGGTTGAAGCGCCTGCCCGCACTGGCGGCCGCAGTTTCTCGGGCGTCGCGTCCTACTACGGCAACGAAGCCGGCAGCCGCACCGCATCGGGTCAGCGCTTCAATCAGAATGCGATGACCGCTGCGCATCGTTCGCTGCCGTTCGGCACCAAGCTGCGCGTGACCCATGCCGGCCGTAGCGTCGTCGTCACCGTCAATGATCGTGGCCCGTTCATCCGCGGCCGTGTACTCGACCTGTCCAAGGGCGCAGCGAGCGCCATTGGCCTGACTGGCCGCGGTGTCGGCAAGGTCGTTGCCGAAGTCATGTAAGAAGAACGAGCGTATCGCGTTCTGATCTTGATGGTTCAGTAGCGTTGCGTGCGTATTGCGTAGAGTAGCGTTGAGTAAAAGAGCCTGTCGTCATCAAATGACGGCAGGCTTTTTTGTAATCTGTAGCCTGGATGGAGCGCAGCGAAATCCAGGGGCAGCAGAGTCAGTTGAAACGCCGGTCCCCGGATTGCGCTGCGCTCCATCCGGGCTACGCGAACCACATTGCGTCTCGAAGCGACAACCACGCACCATCAATCGAAACGAAGGACAGACGATGCGCGCAAATGCCATCCTCCGAACCGCCGTCATTCTCTCTTGCCTCGCTGTTCCGTTCAGCGCCTCGGCACAGACCCCACAACGCGTGACCGGCACCACGGTGACCATCACACCACCGACCGGCTTCACGCCTGCAAAAGATTTTGCCGGCTTCGCAGATGAGAAGACGAAATCCAGCATCCTGATCGCTGAACTTCCGCCCGAGGCCTGGCCGCAACTCTCCGCGCTGTTCGGCAGCATCGACGCTGTCCGCGCCGGCTTCAAGTCGAAGGGCATTGAGGTTGCGACGCTGGACAAGGTGCCGACCGCGTCAGGTGAAGCTTTCCTCGCCAGCGGCACGCAAACCGCAGCCGGCACCAAACTGGCCAAATGGGTGGCGCTGGCGCAAGGCAGCCGCACGGTGATGATCACGGTGCAGGCCATGCCGGCCGCAAAACTCGACGATGCCGCCATCAAGACGATGCTGAAGACGGTCTCGCTCGGTGCACCGCCGTCGGAGGCCGACAAGCTAGCGAGCCTGCCGTTCAAGGTGGCGCCTTCGGCACCGTTCCGCGTTCTCGATACGATGGGTGGCACCGGCGTCGCGATGACCGTGGGTGAGAAGAACGTCGATCCGAAGGGCGAACAGCCGCTGCTGATCGTTTCGTCGCAGGTGAGCGGCGGGCCGGTGGCCGGCATCGATCCCGCCGTGGTCGCGAAGACGCTGCTCAAGCAGACGAAGGAAATGGAAAGTGCAGAAATCGACACCGAAAAGAAGGTGTCGTTCGGCGGCAGCAGCGACGGCGTTTTGCTGGAAGGCAAAGCCGGCGAGAACAAGCGCTTCGTGCAGTATTTCGCCACCGGCCCCAAGGGCACCTTCGTGCGACTGGTGTCGTTTTTCCCTGCAGATCGTAACGGCGAACTGCGCCCTGCGATCGAGAAGGTCGCGGGAACGGTGGCGTTTAAGTAGGCGCACTCGAGCTCCACCCCTCATCCTGAGGAGTGCGCTTTTGCGCGCGCCTCGAAGGATTGCGGCAAGGCTCCGAGCCCGGCCAACTCATGGTTCGAGACGGCGCTACGCGCCTCCTCACCATGAGGGACGGAGTTCGAAGCCATACAAAGCAAAACAAAAAGGGCGGCCTAAAAGGCCGCCCTTTTCTTATTCCTTCCGAGGTCGACTTACTTCGCCGCCGGCTTTTCTTTGCCCGACGTCTCGGCTGGCTTGTCGCCTGCCTTGTTGTCGTTCGACGGCTTGCTGTCGCCCTGCGCAGCCTTCACTTCAGGCTGAGTCACCGCAGCATTCGAGGTGACCTTGATCCCGTGGAGAAGATCCGCTGCGGCCTTCAGCGCCTTGTCGTTCTTGGCATCCGGCGGCACGTAAGACTGCGAACCGGTCTTCTCGTCGCCATCGTTCTTCAAATGGCCGCGGAGCGATGCCTCGCCCTTGGTGTCGGTGCGCGACTTCAGCTCATCCGGCACGTCCTGCACGATCTCGATATCCGGCACGATGCCCTTGGCCTGGATCGACTTGCCCGACGGCGTGTAATAGCGCGCCGTGGTCAGGCGCAGCGCGCCGTTGCCCGAGCCGAGCGGAATGATGGTCTGCACCGAGCCCTTGCCGAACGAGCGCGTGCCGATGATGGTCGCACGCTTGTGGTCCTGCAATGCGCCGGCCACGATTTCCGAGGCCGAAGCCGAGCCGCCATTGACCAGCACCACCACTGGCTTGCCCTTGGTCAGGTCGCCATTATGCGCAGTGCGGCGCTGGGTTTCCTCGGCATTGCGGCCGCGGGTCGAAACGATTTCACCACGATCGAGGAATGCATCCGACACGGTGACCGCTTCTTCCAAAAGGCCACCCGGATTGTTACGGAGATCGATGATGTAGCCCTTCACCTTGTCGGCACCAATCGCCGCGGTCTGCGCCGCGATCTCGCGCTTCAGACCCTCGGTGGTCTGCTCGTTGAAGGTGGTGACGCGGATATAAGCGATGTCGTCCGACTCTACGCGCGCGCGCACCGAGCGGACGCGAATATTGTCGCGCACCAGTGTGACATCGAGCGGATTGTCCTGGCCCTTGCGGATGATCTTCAGCTTGATCTTGGTATTCACCGGACCACGCATCTTTTCGACCGCCTGGTTCAGGGTCAGGCCCTGCACGGCTTCATCGTCGAGATTGGTGATGATGTCGTTGGCCATGATGCCGGCCTTCGAGGCCGGGGTATCGTCGATCGGCGACACCACCTTGATCAGGCCGTCTTCCATGGTGACTTCGATGCCGAGACCGCCAAACTCGCCACGGGTCTGCACCTGCATGTCGCGGAAGCTCTTGGCGTCCATGTAGCTGGAATGCG
Source organism: Tardiphaga sp. (assembly GCA_030147505.1). GTDB lineage: Bacteria > Pseudomonadota > Alphaproteobacteria > Rhizobiales > Xanthobacteraceae > Tardiphaga. Next base: position 22,078 of record JASBVG010000013.1, on the reverse strand, counting down.
GATCGAGACCGGTGAGCATGCCGGAGATCGCGGATTCGACCAGCTTGCTGTCGTCCGGCTTCTCCACATAGTCGCTGCGGACGCGCTCGAATACGTCGCCGAACAGGTTGAGCTGGCGATAGGTGTCGGACGTGGCGGCGCGTGCACTGGTGCCCATGAACACCGCGCGCGGCTGAGTCACGAACAGCGTCAAGGCGGCGCCCGTGGCTGCACTCAGCAGAATAATCGAAGTCTTGCGCATCATCCGCGAACCTTTTCGCCTTCGTTAGCGGCCCACCAGGGACCAGGGTCAATTGGAGTGCCGTCCTTACGGAACTCGATATACAGAACAGGCTGGCTGGCATTGGCTGTCGGTACCGGGCCTGCGAGCACGGAGGCTATCCGAGACGTCGACCCCATGACGGCGATCGGTTCCCCGGCAAGCACGAACTGACCAATGTTCACCGAAATACGCTCCATCCCGGCGATCAGGACATGATATCCGCCCCCGGCATTGAGGATCAAGAGTTGTCCATAGCTGCGGAACGGCCCTGAATAGACCACCCAACCGTCACACGGAGTTGTGACCTGCGCGCCTGCACGCGCCGCCACGGAGATGCCTTTTTCGATGCCACCGACACCGTCCGAGGCACCGTAATTCCGCAACCGGATGCCGTTCACCGGCATCGCCAGCATGCCCTTGGCCGAGGCGAAGGCGATGGCCGGCGCCATGCGGCCGACATTTTTCAGCGCCTCGACATTCGGCTTGCCATTGGCGAGGTCGGCCGGCGCGCCCTGCAGGCTTGCCGTCTGGGCCGCCTTGGCCGCTGCCTTGGATTCCTGCTCCATCTTGGCGACCAGCCCCTGCAGGCTGTCAACCTGACGGGCCAGCGCCACCGCCCGCGCGTTTTCCGCGTCCATGTCCTTTTCGACCGCAGCGAGCTGACGCTGGCGTTCGCCGGTGAAAGAGGCGAGACGGGTCTGCTCTTCCTTGAGCTTGTCGCGATCGAGCGCGAGCTGATCGCGCTCGCTTGAAATCGTCTTGCGCAGCTTCACCAGCTCACCAAGATCGACGACGAGTTTTTCCGCGCGCGCGCGCATATCCGGTACCACCGAGCCGAGCAGCATCGCGGTCCGCAGCGACTGCAAGGCATCTTCGGGCCGCACCAGCAAAGCCGGCGGAGCACGGCGACCGGCGCGCTGAAGCGCCGCCAGCACTTCCGCAATTTCACCACGCCGCGAATCGAGCGACGCTCGGATCTCGCGCTCCCGCGCATCGAGTGGGCGCAGCCGCCCTTCGGCATCGTCGATCTTGGCTTCAACAGCGCGAACACGCGAGGCGATATCGATCAGTTGCTGATTGAGCTTGCCGCGATCCTGGCCGATGGCGGCAATGTCGGCCTTCAGCCTGGCCTGCAATTCCGCTGCCTTCTTCTGTTGTTCGCGTGCCGCTTCGAGTTCCTGCTCGCGTTGACGGATCAGATCCGTCGCCGGCACGGCGGCTTCCTGCTGCTGCGGAGCTGGTACTGTTTGCGCTCCGGCCAACTCGATGCTGCTGCCGATCAATCCTGCCGATAGCAACATGACCGGAAACGACGCAGCACGTCGTCCAATGTCACGGTGAGGAGGCCGCAGCGACAGCATCAAGGTTTCGAAAGCGCCCTTACACGCGATGATAGGGGTGGCCAGCAAGAATGGTGGCAGCCCGATAGATCTGTTCCAAAAGCATGACGCGAACCATTTGGTGCGGCCAGGTCGCCGAGCCGAAGGCAATGCTGAGTTTCGCTTTGCGCCGCAATTCTGGCGAAAGTCCGTCCGCGCCGCCGATGACGAAAACATAATGTGACACCGATTCGTCCCGTGCCTTGCCAAGATGGCGCGCGAAACTGGCGCTATCAATGCTCGAACCGCGTTCGTCCATGGTGACGAGGGTCGCCTTGTCGGGGATCAGAGCCGCAATCGCGGCGCCCTCCTCGGCCATCCGGGTCGCCGTATCGCGCGCCCGGCTTTCCGGAATTTCGTGAACGGCGAGACTGCGAAAGCCAAGCTTGCGGCCGAGATCGTCGAACCGTTCACGATAACGCTCGGCAAGCTCGCGCTCGGGACCTTGCTTGAGCTTGCCGATAGAAATGACGAGGAGATGCATCGATGCACCGTAGTGCTGTACGGCGGATTAGCGAAGCGTAATCCGCCGCGGAGTCTCCGCCCTGACCTTGGCCGGCGGATTACGCCTTCGGCTAATCCGTCCTACGGATCAGACTGCTCTCAAACTTACCCGCTGCTCATCCTGTGTGTTCTGCGCCCACAGACGTTCGATATTGTAGAATTCGCGGACTTCCGGCCGGAAGACATGCAGGATCACTTCGCCGGTATCGATCAGAACCCAATCGGCATTGGTCATGCCCTCGACATGCAGCTTCTTCTGCCCGGCTTCCTTCAGGCCCTTGGAGACGTTCTCGGCGATCGAACTGACATGGCGGTTCGACCGGCCGGTGGTGACGACGAGGAAATCCGAAAAGGCCGACTTGCCGCGCAGATCAATGGTAACCGTCTCTTCCGCCTTCATGTCATCGAGGCGGGCCAGCACCAGATTGAGCGTTTCGGTGGCGCTATCGCGCACGACCTCGGTGGCGGCAGCCTTCTTCGGCGCGGCCTTCTTGGCGGTCACGGTTTTGGTCGCGGTCGGCTTGGATGCCTTTGAAACAGCAGCCTTGGTCGCGGCAACCTTTTTTGGCGCAGCAGCTTTCTTGGCTGGCGCCTTCTTCGCGACCTTGTCGGTCGCGGCCTTTTCAGCCGGAGCCTTCTTGGCGGAAACGGACTTCACCGAAATCTTCTTCTCGGACGAAGCGGCGGCCTTTGACGACGCCTTTTTGGAAGCGCCCGTCTTGGACAATGAGGTGGCCAGGTGACCATTCCTTTCACTGTGAGGGATCGCCAGATCCGGCGCCCGGTTGATCAAATACACATGTGGGGTCGCCGGACTCACACGTCCAGCACGTACGCATACTAGCACGTCTCCCGGTTGCAGGGGGACTCAGCTTTTCCAGCTGCCGTCCGGGTTCCGCAGCCGGGTGGAGGACATGGTCAGCTTCAGGCCGGTCAGGAACGTCCATGCGGGCGGATTGCGCTTCGCCAATGACCCGGAATTGCTCTCTTTGACCCGAAAACGCGCCAAAGCTTGCGGCGCCGGTGCGGCCAAAGCGCGGCAACCTTGCGACGCCGGGATCGGCGAGGCGCGGTCGATAATGGCTATCGGGACGCTGTCCGCAATCTGCTGCCATCGCCCCCAGCGGTGAAACTGGGCGAGATTGTCGGCTCCCATGATCCAGACGAAACGAGCTTGCGAGCATCGCCGGCGCAGATAGGTGACGGTATCTGCAGTATAGCGCGTACCAATGACGCTTTCGAGACAACTGACGACGATCCGCGGGTGATCGGCGACCTTGGCAGCCGCCTCTGCACGCTCTCTGAGATCGTGAAGATTTCCATTATATTTCAATGGATTACCCGGAGACACCAGCCACCAGACGACGTCGAGCTGCAGCCGCTTCATGGCAAACAACGTCGCGGCGCGATGGGCCGCATGAGGCGGATTGAACGACCCCCCCAGCAACCCGATTCGCATGCCCGATGAGACCGGCGGCAGGCCGTGCATGAAGACCGGAGATCGCGGCGCCCGCAGGCGATCGGTCACGGCCGCGTCTGCCCGGTGCCGTGGACACGATATTTGAAGCTGGTGAGCTGCTCGGCGCCGACCGGACCGCGGGCGTGGAATTTCCCTGTGGCGATTCCGATCTCGGCGCCGAAACCGAATTCGCCGCCATCGGCGAACTGGGTCGAGGCGTTATGCAGCACGATGGCGGAATCGACTTCGTTGAGGAAGCGCGTCGCCACCGCATCGTCCTCGGTCACCACGGCGTCGGTATGATGCGAGGAATGCGCGTGGATGTGCTTCAGCGCATCGTCGAGATCATCGACCACGCGCGCGGAGATGATCGCGTCCTCGTATTCGGTGTCCCAATCCTCGGCCGTCGCCGCCTTCACGCGCGCATCGGCCTGCTGCACGGCCTCGTCGCCACGCACTTCGCAGCCGGCGTCCAGCAGCATGTCGACCAGCGGCTTCAGATGCGTACCGGCCACGGCCTTGTCGACCAGCAGCGTTTCCGTTGCGCCACACACGCCCGGCCGGCGCATCTTGGCGTTCAGCACGATGGATTTCGCCATATCGAGCCTGGCCGCCCGATCCACATAGACGTGATTGACGCCTTCGAGATGCGCGAACACCGGCACCCGCGCTTCCGCCTCCACGCGCGCGACCAGGCTCTTGCCGCCGCGCGGCACGATCACATCGATGCCGCCGTTCAAGCCGGTGAGCATCAACCCCACCGCCGCGCGATCGCGCGTCGGCACCAGCGAGATCGCGGCTTCCGGTAGACCCGCCTCGTGCAGGCCCTGCACGAGGCATGCATGAATGGCGCGGCATGAGCGGAAACTGTCCGAACCGCCGCGCAAGATCACGGCGTTACCCGACTTCAGGCACAGCACGCCGGCATCGGCCGCGACATTCGGCCGGCTCTCGAAAATCACCCCGACGACGCCGAGGGGCACGCGCACGCGCTCGATGAACATGCCGTTCGGCCGCTGCCAGCGCTCGGAGACATGGCCGACCGGATCGGTGATGTCATGGATGACCCGTACACCGTCGGCCATGGCGCCGATCCGCGCCTCGGTCAGGGTCAGACGATCAATGAACGCCGAGGTCGCGCCATTGGCGCGCACTTCAGCGACATCCTCGGCATTGGCAGCCAGAATCGCCGCCGACCCGGCGCGGATCGCCGCTTCCATGGCCGCCAGCGCGTGGTTCTTCTGCGCCGTCGGCGCCACCGCAAGCACCCGGGCCGCCGCGCGGGCGCGGGCGGCGAGGTCGTTCATCAGAACCGGCAAATCGGCCGATCCATCGATGGCTTTCAGCGAGGCGGTCATGGGAGGCTCGGGCTTAAGATCAGGAAGTTGTTCCCTAAAATAGGGGGTAAGGGCGGCAAGGTCAAAGTATGGGAAAGGTTAGCCGCCCAGCCCTGCGGAACGCGACGGATGCCGAGCGTATTTGTGCCCCCCGGCGCGCGCTGATGGTCTCTTCCTGTCGCGCCAGCGCTCGGTTCTCTTGCTTGAGTGGTGCCATCGGTGCCCGAATTACCAAACGGCGCGGGAAAACACTGCCTTCCGTTAAACCGCCAGCCTCGCAGTTCGCTAAAAAAGCCTTGCATCCTGCATGTGAATTGGCGACCAATATTGACCTCCGGTTGAGTGCGCCTTGAGAGCCCGTTGGCTGTCTTCAATGTACGATCTGCTGAAAACTTTCATCGCAGACCACAGCAAGAAGCTGTTCAATGGCGGCCTGCTTGCGGTTGCTACAGCTGCTCTGGCCCTTGCCTGGACCAGCATCGAGGCGCGCGTTCAAAGCTATATTGTCAAGACGACGGCGGATAACCTCGTCAAAGACAACGGCGAACTCCCTGCCGCATTAAAGACTGCGCTGACGAATATCAGGCAATCCGATGTCGGCGCATTGACGGTCGGAAATTTCCTCCTCAATGCGGCCAATCGATCCTTCACGCTGTATGTCTATTTTCCCGAAGGCTACAAAGGAAAGATCATCTACACGCTGAAGGGAGATATCGTTCCCAAGAAGCGATACGTGGTACTTGCGGCGCCAAACTCAAAGCCGATTCCCTTGAAATTGGAGGAAGGCGCAATTGTCCTCGAAAAATATTTCCAGCCTCCGACCGGCCAGGCAGCGCTCCTCCACGACGTTTTCGATGACTCGCCCACCCGGAAATTGCAGACCGGTTTGCGTCCGATAACCTTCCAGCTCGAAGGCTCCGACACAGATTTACCAGCGCGCGCCGACTCCGCCACGAGCTCGCCTCAGCTCGGTCACTCCGCGGAAATCGAGATCAGCTACGTCGTCCTGATTACACCTACAATAAAATTGGTCCCGTAATGAAACAGGCGATCGCGCTAGCCCTCGCTGTTCTGCTGTGCCCGATCTGGTTAGTTGCGGCAGAGGGACAGGATAGCTTGAACCTCCGTCATATCCAGTTGGCCGACAACAAGCGGCTGCACTTCGTCCGTGTTTCGCTGCAACTCCATGACGTCAGGATTCTCAGCCCGCTCATCACCCTCAATGCCGACGGCTATGCGCGGCGCGTCAGCGGCAATCCCGAGCGGGCCGTGCGGGGCGTGTATCTGCAAGAATATCTGACCCGCTTCGGAGCGGACGCGGTCGGCTCTGGAGGCTATATCGACAGCTACTCGCCACCGTCTTCTCTCGGATTCGTGAAATCAGGCGGCATCACGCTCAATTCCGAACATAACAGCTGGCTCACGGAAGCAATTTTCTGCTCCGATCGAGGTAAGGCAACGATCGCTCTCGCAAAGCTCTTTCCGGCTTCGTCGGAATTCCGCGATTGCATTCAGGCCGGCCCGCTCTTGCTCCAAAACGGAAAAGCGCCCTCGGAAATTCCCAGTCATAAGTCGAGCGGTTATTTGAAACTGGCGGCATCGGTTCAGGAGCAGATGTTCGTCTGTATCGATGCAAAGCAGCAATTGCTTCTCGGTGTCACCGACAAGATCGACATCCCGACTCTGACGGCGGCACTGACAAAACCAGAAGTCGGCTGCCTGAACGCAATCCGGCTAACAGGGCAAGACACTGCCGGCTTGCGGACGAAGGACAATCTCTACGGAAACGATGACTACCTGTTCCCGAATGCAATCGGGCTCATTCGTCGAGCAGACTAGCAAACATCCGCGGACGTCGCGTAATCCTGGTCGAACCTTAAGGCGGTCAGGAAAACTGGTGCCGCAAACAGGACTCGAACCTGTGACCCCGTCATTACGAATGACGTGCTCTACCAACTGAGCTATTGCGGCGAACCAAGCTCGCGATTCGGCTGGGAAGCCGGTCGCGCTGGGGCCTCTGATATCGTCCGCACCCCGGTTTTGCAAGGCGAGACTGGTGTGGGACTGGGCTCGTTTCTTGTCCCTCTCCCGCTTGCGGGGAGGGAACACTCCGGACAGAGTCTTTGGTCAGCCGCCCCAGCGGCGCATGAAGCCGCGCCAGCCGCCTTGCTGCTGGCCGCCGTTCAGTTCCGCGAATTCGTCGCGATAGGAATCTTCCTCGTCGACACCCGGATCGTCCGGGGCGCGGGTGATGGGGATGACGGGCGGGATCGGCACCGCCGGCTTGGCGCTCTTGGCGATATCGGCACGCTCGCGGAACAATGGCACGGGGGCAGGCTCGGGCTTGGGCGACGGAGCAATCTCGGCGGCCGGGGGCTCCGCCACCGGTTCCGGACCGGGCTCGGCTGCTGCTGCGGGCGTCAGAATGGGCTCGGGCGGCTTGTTGCTGATGGGCGTCGCCGGGATGGGCTCGGCCACTGGCTGAACCACCACCGGACGCGGCATCGGCGACGCCAGAACGGTCTCGCGCAGGATTTCGGCCTCGAGCGAGGCCAGCGGATCGGCCTCGCTGGATGGCAGTGCCGCCAGCGGTTCCTGCCACTGGAAGGCATCGATGCGGCCGGTGACCGGGGACACCGGACGCCAGCGCTCCGAGACGTAGCCGTCCGCCGTCCAGACCGGATCGTGGCGGGCGCGGACGGCGCGCAGTGTCCAGGCGCGGGCGCGGCCGCTGTCGCCATGTTCGGTGCGCTCCAGCTCGGCCATCAGCATGGCGACGCGCTGGGTCGGCTCCGCAATGAAGGGAGCCAGCGCATCGCGGGCACGAGCGAATTCCGACGCATCAATGGCGGCGCGGGCGATCGCCAGCGCGCCTTCCACATGGCCGGGCACCTTCGACGCCAGGGTCTCGACACGGACCAGCCGCTGACGCGCGGAATCGCCGAGTTTGACGTGGGCATAGGCATCGGCGAGATCGGGATGCGGCTGCGCCAGCCAGGCCATCTCGATGATCTTCATGGCGCGGCGGATCTGATGCGCCTCGCTCTGGAAGCGCGCGGCGAGCACAGCGGCCGGGATCAGCGTCGGCGCGAGGCGGACGGCTTCCGTGGCGCTGTCGCGGGAGAGATCGCGGTCCTTCGTCTCGGCATCGAGCGCGCGGGCGGTGAGCAGCACGCCGCGCTGACGGCGATAGGCGGCGCGATCGATCAGGCCGCTCGACAGATTGTCATCGAGAATCTTCAAGGCGCCGGTCCAGTCGGACTGGGCGCAGCGGAAACCGAGCACGGCCTGCGCGGCCCAGGTGGAATTCGGCGCGAGCTTCAAAGCTTCCTCGGCCAACGCCGCGGCACTGGCGGGATCGTCGCTGCGTTGGGCTTCGATGAACAGTCCGCGCAGGCCGAGCAGGCGGGTCTCCTGCCGCTCCGCCATGGCCTGAAAGGCGCGATGGGCGCCGGCGCGATCGCCATCGAGCTGGGCGGATTGGGCATGCAGCAACAATGCCAGCGGATCATCGGATGAGAGCCGCCTGGCAACGCCGGCATGGCGTTTGGCGACGGCGCTATCGCCCTGGCCGATGGCGAGCAAGCCTTGCGTGATGGCATGGCGTCCGCGCGCCTGACGCTTGTTGCGGCGGTGGCGGCGATAGCGTGTCGGGGCACGCCAGACGCTGAAGACGAGCCACACCACCAGCATGCCGGCGACGATGACAAGGCCAAGCGCGAGCACGAAGACCGGTAGCGATGTCGAGAGCGTCCAGCCGCCCCAGGACAGCACGACGTCACCGGTCTGGTCGGCCACCCAGGCGGCGCCGAAGGCCAGAAGCGCGATCAGGACGAGGAAGGCAACGATACGGATCATCGGGCACTCACGGCGCTGGTTTGGAGAGCGCCGCCACTGCGTCGGCCGCGAATTGACGGGAGGCTGCCAGCGCCGCATCGCGCGCGGCGAGTTTGTCGAGCCATGGCTGCACGACGACGCGATCGGCCGGCGCGAGGGTCAGCAATTCGCGCTTCGCGGCAGCGACGTCATTGCTGCGTGCCGCAGCGGCGGCGCGTGCGATGGCGCTGTTATTCCCGCTGCCTGCGGCATCGGTACGCTCGATGCGGACGAGCTTTGCGGCGCCTGCCTGCAGGCGATCGAGAAAACCGGCATTGGACGACGGCGCTTCTGTTTGCGCCGGCACGAGCTTCGGCAGCAGCGCGAGCAGTTCGCGGCCGAGCGTGGCATCGTTCGGGACGCCCGATGTGGCGAAGGCATCGAGGGGCTTGAGCTGCGCTGGATCGGCAGCGAGCGGCTTCACCGCGGCGAGCGCGCCGGCATAGGGCTCGTTTTGGCGCACGGACGTATCGAGCAGCGAGGCGGCGACGGTCCGGCGCAGCGGAGCGTCGTCGATCGGCTTGGCGCTCTGCTGTTCGGCAGAGGACTTCAGATCGCCGGCGGCGCGCTCGATAGCATTCAGGCGCTCGGTGATGGGAGCAAGATCGACCGCGGCGGCTGCGGGACGCGGCGCGGATTTGAGCGCGTTGATCTCGACACTCGTGCGATCTGACTGGCTCTTCGCGGCTGCAAGATCGCTGCGCAGGGCAGCGATGGATTTCTCGACGCCGTCGATGCGGGTGGCGAGCACGGTATCCGGTTTCGGCTGCGGGCGGGCTTCGAGCTGGGCGATGCGTGTCTCCAGAGTCTCCGTCGCGGAATTATCCGATGGCGTCATGCTGCCGAGCACCAACCATGCAGCACCTGCGACAACGGCGCCGGCCACGGCGCCTGCCGCGATGGGCAGCGCCAGCGATGATGTTTTGCGCGGCGCCGGCGCGGCGGCAGGCTCGTCCGCAGCGGATTCGGCTGCGAAGGGCGGCATATCCGACGGCGAGGTGTCGTGATGGGACGTATCGGGCTGCGACACGTCAGGCGCGGGCGCATCCGCTGCCGGCGCAACGGTCTCCACAGCCGCATCTTCATTCGCTTTCGGCCGTTCCGTCACATTGGTTGCGGCGAGTTCGAGGGTCGGCGGCTGGCGCCTCGGCCGGCCGGCGTTCGGAACCGATCCCGTCTCGTTGTCATCGGCCATCGCACAGGTCCCTCATGAGTTGCCCCGCCGCAAATTTCGTACGTTGGAGCATGATCTTATCCGAAAACCGGCATCCGCTTTTCGGGATCACGCTCTAGCAGGGATTCGGTGGCCTCTCTGTTAACACCGGTTTTTAGCGTGCATTTGGCGGCATGGCACGGGCCAGCACCGCGAACAAGGCATCTTCGTCCGGCGTGGCCGCAACCATGACTTTTGTAGCACCCGCATCATGGGCGATTTTCGCCACTGCCTCGGAGAGACAGAGATGCGGGATCGCCAGGGCCGAAATCTCGACGCCGGCGACGCCCGCGGCCTGGAAGAAAGCGCGAGCGCTACGGCGGGAATAATGCAGCACGGCCTCAATCTCGCCGGTGGCGAAGGCGGCGATCACGTCGTCGGGCAGATCGGTGACCGGCGCCATACGATAGGTAGTGTTGGTGATCACCTGAAAGCCGCGGGTGCCGAGCTCGGCGGTGAGATCGCGGGAGAGGTCGGCGCCGGCCAGATAGAGCAGCGGTTTGACGGCTTGGGCGCGGGCGGTGAGGAGCGCGCGGAGGTCATTGGCGTCGCCGCCTGCGGAGATGACATCCCTGAAACCGGCATCCTGCGCCGCTTGCGCGGTGCGGTCGCCCACGGCGAAGACGGGGAGGTGAAACAGGTTGCCCGCGGCAGGCTGATCGGCGAAGCCGCGCAATGCATTGGCCGAGGTCACGATCACGGCACCGTAATCGGCCTCGGTATCCAGCGAAAACATCACTTTTTCGAAGCGCAGCATCGGTGCGGCGAGCGCGACATAGCCCCGCGCGCGCAAGGCGGCGGTGGTGCGGGCATTGTCCGGCTGCGGCCGGGTGACGAGAACAGCCATGGAAGGGCTCCCGGAGCAGGGGTGATTGCACCTTGCGACCCCAGAGTGCTAGGCGAAGGGCAGCAAGAGCCCATATTTCGTAGACAATGCAAGGACCAAGCGTGACCGCCGACCAACCGATGCTGGTGCTGGGGATCGAGACGACCTGCGACGAGACCGCAGCCGCCGTGATCGAGCGCATGCCGGACGGCAACGGCCGCATCCTCTCCAATATCGTGCATTCGCAGATCCAGGATCATGCGCCTTACGGCGGCGTGGTGCCGGAGATCGCCGCGCGCGCCCATGTGGACCTGCTCGACGGGCTGATCGACCGCGCCATGACCGAGGCGGGTGTCGGCTATGCCGAGCTGTCCGGCGTCGCAGCAGCGGCGGGGCCAGGACTGATCGGCGGGGTGATCGTCGGGCTGACCACGGCAAAGGCGATCGCCATGGTGCATGATACGCCGCTGATCGCAGTGAATCACCTCGAAGCGCATGCGCTGACGCCGCGGCTCACCGAACCGCTGGCATTCCCCTACTGTCTGTTTCTCGTTTCCGGCGGGCATACGCAGATCGTCGCCGTCCTCGGTGTCGGCGATTATGTGCGCCTCGGCACCACCGTGGACGACGCGATGGGTGAGGCGTTCGACAAGGTGGCGAAGATGCTCGGCCTGCCCTATCCCGGCGGGCCACAGGTCGAGCGTGCCGCGGCGCAGGGCGATGCGACGCGATTCGATTTCCCGCGGCCGATGGTCGGGCGACCGGAGCCGAATTTCTCGCTGTCGGGCCTGAAGACGGCCGTGCGCAACGAAGCGAGCCGCCTGTTGCCGCTGGAAGAGCAGGACATCGCCGATCTCTGCGCCAGTTTTCAGGCCGCCGTGCTGGCCTCGACGGCGGACCGGCTGAAAGTGGGGCTACGCATTTTCGCCGAACGCTTCGGACCGCCGCAGGCTTTGGTGGCCGCCGGTGGCGTTGCGTCCAATCAGGCGATCCGCGGTGCGCTCGAATCTGTCGCGAAGAAAGCCGGCACCGTGCTGATGCTGCCGCCGCCGGCGCTGTGTACCGACAATGGCGCGATGATCGCATGGGCCGGCGCCGAACGCCTCGCGCTCGGCATCAGCGACGGCATGGATGCAGCTCCCCGCGCGCGCTGGCTGCTCGATGCCGACGCGAAGGCGCCGGCGGGCCACAAGAACAGCCGGGCGGGATATTGAGCCGATGATCGCGTTTCAATCCATTGCCGTGATCGGCGCCGGGGCCTATGGCACGGCGCTCGCCGATGTAGCCGCACGCGCAGGCCGGGAGGTCGTGCTCTATGCGCGCTCGCCGGCTGGGGCGGAGATGATGCAGACCTCGCGCAGCAATCCGCGGCTGCCGAGCGCGAGCATTGATGACGCGGTGTTCGTGACATCGGATCTCACGCTGGCCGCACGGGCGGATATCATCCTGCTCGCTGTGCCATCGCAGCAATTGCGCGAAGCACTAACCGCGATCGCGCCGCTGCTGCCTGCGGGCAAGCCCGTGGTCGCCTGCGCCAAGGGCATCGAGCAGGGCTCGCATAAATTCATGACCGAGGTGATTGCCGAGGTTACGCCGGATGTGCTGCCGGCGATCTTGTCGGGGCCGAATTTTGCCGACGATGTCGCAGCCGGATTGCCAACCGCGGTGACGCTGGCCTGTGCCGATGAGACGATCGCGATCGCCCTCGTGCAGGCGCTCGGCTCGGCAACGTTCAGGCCCTATCACTCCACCGATGTGCGCGGTGTGGAGATCGGCGGCGCCGCGAAGAATGTGCTCGCAATCGCAGCGGGCATCGTCGCCGGCAAGGAGCTTGGCGCATCTGCGCTGGCGGCGCTGACGACGCGCGGCTTCAGTGAATTGTTACGGCTTGGCGTGGCCTGCGGTGCGCGAACCGAGACGATCTCGGGACTTTCCGGCCTTGGCGATCTCATTCTGAGCTGCTCGAGCGCGCAATCGCGCAACTTTTCGCTCGGCGTTGCGCTCGGCCGCGGCGAGCTGCCACCGGCGGGCAAGCTGGCGGAAGGCGCCTTCACCGCGCCGGTGCTGATCGAACTAGCCGAGGCGAACAATGTCGATATGCCGGTGGCGAAAGCGGTGGCGATGATTCTGGGTGGCGGTTTGAGCGTCGATCAGGTGATCGAAGGCCTGCTGACGCGGCCGTTCAAGGCGGAAGGTTAGACCTGAGACGTCATGCCCGGCCAAAGCGCGAAGCGCCGCTTCGCTGGATTGAGCCGGGCAGCCATCTTGGTCTCGAGCGCGAAGTTAAGTTGGATGGCCGGGTCAAGCCCGGCCATGACGTGGGGGTAGTGAGAGCATGCAATACTGGCTGATCAAATCGGAGCCCGACGCCTGGTCGTGGGACGAGCAGAAAAAGGCCGGCGCCAAGGGCACCGAGTGGACCGGCATCCGCAATCACACCGCCAAGCTGAACATGATGAAGATGAAGAAAGGCGACCGCGCCTTCTTCTATCATTCGAATATCGGCAAGGAGATCGTGGGGATCGCCGAGATCGTCAGGGAGCATCATCCCGACCCCACCGCCGAGCCGGGAACGCCGTGGGTCTGCGTCGACGTCAAGGCCGTGCAGGATCTGCCGAAGCCGGTGTCGCTGGCGGCGATCAAGGCCGAGCCGAAGCTGGCCGAGGTCGCGATCATCAAGCAATCGCGCCTGTCGGTGCCGCCGATCACGGCCGAAGAATGGAAACTGCTCTGCAAGATGGGCGGGCTGTGAGCACTCGCTCAAATAAAGTTGTGACAATATCGACTTACAATCTTGCCTTGGGTAATATGGTACAATCATTGTATTGAAGCCCTTTGGCTGGTTGTGAGACGACGATGGAATATCGGGCAAGCGCCGGCCAACCGTCTGATCCCCCATCTGAATCGTCCGACGCACAACCGGTCAGCCGCCGTGGTAAAGCCATCCCGCCGCTTGTCGCCGCATTGGGCGGCGCGGTCGCCATCGGTGCGGTGGTCGGTGCCACGCTCATCAACAATCCGAACGCCCCGCCCGCAATCAATCTCGTCGCGGCACAGGAGCGGATCGAAGCGATCGCGACCCTCGACGGCGATGCAGCCCGCACGGCACAACGTGACCGCCGCGACTGCAGCTATCCCATGGGCTTCGTCACCGTTGTTTCCAGTGGTGGGGTAAACAGCGGCACATTCCGGCTGGTCACGAGCAAATACCGTTCGCCACCTTTTCCAATCTCATCAATCCCGCAACGTGTCGCCATTCCGCATCCGTTGCCGGCCACCGGCGGGGTTGATGTGTTGACCATCGACGGTGCCGCAACGGCACTGACTGTCGCGCTCTATCCGACCGCGATCATGACGCCGACCACCGCGACTGCGACGGTCCGGGTGTATTGGCCGCCGAGCCCCGCCTGCAAATCGTAAGGTCAGACGTGCAAAACTTCCTCACGCCCCGCGTCATCGCCATTTTCGTTTTCATCGGCGTGCTCTCGGCTGCCATCAGCGCTTTCCTGTTCAGCCCGCAACTCGGCCTGATCGGCGGCATCAGCAGCTTCTTCGCCGCAATGACGTTCTGGAAATTCATGGGCATGCTGACGGCGATCATGGCGGCCACCGGAATCAGCTATACGGCGTCGCGCCTCGGCGCCGACCCCACCGGCATGGGCTTCGTGCCCGTCGGCAGCGGTTATACCTATGGCCGCCGCCTGACCACCGATCCAGTCACCGGCGAGACCTCCCTGAAATCCCGCACCGCCGACGACGCGCTCGACGATCTTGAAGCCATGGTTGGTCTCGGCCCGGTCAAATCCGAGATCAACAAGCTGATCGCCAGCCTCGAACTCGAGCGAAGGCGCCGTGAACAGCACCTGCCGGTCCACGCGACCAGCCGGCACATGGTGTTCACCGGCCCGCCTGGCGTCGGCAAAACCGTCGTGGCGCGTGCCCTGGGCGACATCTATCGGTCGCTTGGCGTGCTGCGCAAAGGCCACCTGATCGAGGCCGACCGTAGCCATTTCGTGGGCGGCTATGTGGGTCAGACTGCGCTGAAGACGCTGGAACTGTGCCGTTCCGCCCTCGATGGCATCCTGTTCATCGACGAGGCCTACAGCCTGTCGCCGGAATGGAAGGGCGATTTCGGCCGCGAGGCCATCGAGGCGCTACTGAAATTCATGGAAGACAATCGCGACCGCCTGATCGTGATCGCCGCCGGCTATCCCAACGAGATGCACCATTTCCTCGGTAGCAATCCCGGCCTCGCCAGCCGCTTTACCAAGACGATCAACTTTCCAGCCTATGAGAGCTGGGAACTGTGCCAGATCTTTGCCGGCATGGCGCGCGAGCAGCATTACGAATTGCCGGACGGCTTCGATCATCTGCTTACGCCATGGATCGAAGCGCAGCGACGCGATCTGCATTGGGGCAATGCCCGCTCGATGCGTACACTGCTGGAAAAGGTTCGCGAAGCTCACGCCTTGCGCTGCGCGCGCGATGTAGAGGCCGACGTCTCGCGATTCGACCTCGCTGACATCGATGCCGCGATCCGGGACAGCTGAGCCATGACGCTCGTGGGACGCGCCGCCGCTTTGCATGTGGCTCTGTGGAGTATCGATCGCTGGTACCGGATCTGGTGGCAGACCTGGCCGGCAGCCGCCGCGCTGTTGATCTGCGGCTGGATCTATATCGACCCCCAGCCGCCCGCACGCCCTGTGCCGACCTCCTGGGCAAAGCCCGTCACCCCGTCATCGCCGCAGACCAATTTCACCCCCCCGATCAAGCTGCCGCTATCCCAGCCGCAATGGTCCGCCACGCAACAGACCGACGCCTCGCGCTGCCTGTTCGGAACCGAGGAAAAGGCGATCGTCGAGGCCTGTTCCCGCCTGATCAACAGCGGGCCGCTGCAGGAGCGGCAGCTGGTGCAGATCTATCCGCAACGCGCCTATCATCTCCGCTTCAGCGATCCAGAACGGGCCATCGCCGACTATACCGCGGCCTTGAAAATCCAGCCCAATCTATCGCCAGCGCTGATCAATCGTGCGTGGCTCTATATGACGCGCAGCGATTACGAGACGGCGATGCCGGACCTCGACAAGGCGATCTCCAATGCAGATACAGCCAACAAATCGCGCGCCTATTATTATCGCGGCTTCGGCTATCTCCGCATGAAGCAACCCGAGCGCGCTCTGGACGACTTGAATTTTTCGCTCGGCTCCGATCCCAACAATGCCGATGCCTATTTCAGCCGCGGTGAAGCCTTGCAGGCATTGAAGCGCTACGACCTGGCCCTGCGCGACTATGACGAAGCTGCGCGGCGTTCCCCCAAGGACGCAAGCGGCATCGTCGGGCGCGCATCGGTGTTCGAGGAAACCGAACGATATGAGGAAGCGCTGCTGGCCTATGACAGGGCACTGCGGCGCGAGACTGACAACGCATTGGCGCGCGAGGGACGTGATCGTCTGCGTTGAGTGCATCGACCGACATGGATGTAATGCATGGGCCTGTGCTACAGCCAGCCCCATGCCACGCGGCGACAGGAGTTGATGCGGATGACGGCCCCGGAGACATCCGCAGCGATCAAGCCTGCAATCGCCGATCCCGCGCGATTCATCCGCGCCAATACGCGTCTTTTGCCGGTGCCGCTGGTGCCGGAGATTTCACTGCATGTGGCGGACGAAGCCGTGCCGCTGTGGAGCAAGACGGAAGAAGAGCTCGGCGAAGCCGGCCTGCCGCCGCCGTTCTGGGCCTTTGCCTGGGCCGGCGGGCAGGCACTCGCGCGCTATGTGCTCGATCATCGCGAGCATGTGGCTGGGCGCGCGGTGCTCGATCTCGCCTCGGGATCGGGGCTGGTGGCGATCGCGGCGGTCAAAGCAGGTGCAAGGACGGTCATCGGCTATGACATCGATGCATTCGCACGTGTGGCCATCGCAATCAATGCGGCGGACAATGACGTCAGTGTAGAAGCGCGCGGCGACGATCTGCTCGGCAACGTCGCTGCGCCGGAAGCACAGGCGATTCTTGCCGGCGATATTTTCTATGAGCGCGATACGGCCGAACGGGCTTATGCGTTTCTTTCGGCACAAACCTCACGCGGCGCGACCGTGCTGATCGGCGATCCCGGGCGAAGTTATCTGCCGAAGGAAAAGCTGAGAAAATTGGCGGAATACAAGGTGCCGGTGACACGCGATCTCGAGGATGCAGAGATCAAGCACACAGCGGTGTGGACGCTGGCTTAGCCATGCTATTGTTTTAGGCGCGCGGCTGGTTCTTGCCGGACACGAGTTCGAATCTCGACATAGGAGTCTACGGGAGGAAAGCTACACCACCGCAGCCAAGGCGACCGATTCGCGTTAGCGGGCGCCTTCCGCGCTCGAGCGCCGTATTTCGAGAATTCCTCAACTGGCAGATTGATTTCCTCGACTACACAGCTCGGTCGTGGGTAATCGAAGAGCCGCCTCGCTCCGGATGAGCCTTATTGATTTGATAGCGATTACCCAAAGCATAAAATGTATTTACGTGTCCCATTTGGCACTCTCCCGCGATCTCCTGATCGCGACGTCGAGTCCCTCTACCAGAACGTTTCCAGACCTGTAGACCTGAGAGCAAACGGTTCCAAATTTCGCGAGCGCTTTTCTGATATCGTCTTGGGCGGCGTCACATTGAAGTAGGGTCAAGCGCTTGGAGACGCGCTCGGCTGCCGCATGCAAGTCGCGAAGTTCCGCCAAGTGCGGGATCAAATCCACGGGCACAAGATCAACCGCTGCCCAAGCTTCCTCTATCTCTCTACAAGGAGAAAAATAGAAATTGGCGAGATCGTCTTCAGACCAATCTTGATGCCCGCCTCTTAGAATTACAGAATTCAAGAAGACCGCTTCTTCGATCAACTTTGCCACGCAATATCGGAGCCTTGTAACAAGACCGAGATGTGTCCGGAGATAGCTCAGAGTCGCAAGTTGCGAATCCAGAAAGACCTTAGCAAGAGCAGCGGAATACGCGGCAGCAGCGGCAATCAGTGCGATGACCGATGCAATCAGTGCCTGCCACGGCTGGGCCGCCCGAGCGATTTCGGACAAGTCAATCCATCCACCCTTTGCCATCGCAAAAAGAACGAGGATGCAAAGAATGAGCAAGAGTGGATTAAATACTACAAAGATGAAGCGGCTTCGAACCATTTCAACAGAATGGAGGCTAACATCCATTCTGTCGAGACGGAGTTCATTGTCGCCACCGGGTGGCATTCTCAATGAGCTGCATGTCCGACATCCGTTTCTCTGGAAAGAGCAAACCGAAGCCGTAGGCTTTCTCGCGAACGCGCAGATGTTCGGTGCCAGGGTGGCGCAACCCGGGCTTAGCTTCAGGGGTCATACCCCCGCGCACAGGATTGCCGTTTCCATCGTCGCCATGGCGCTGCACCCCGGCGCTCTGGGGTTAAGGAAACCATAGACAGTTAAAGGGCGAACTGCTGCCGGACTGCCCCGCAGAGCCTCTCGCGACGGCAGAACGCCAAGCTGAATCGCCGATGGATTAGTTTAGCGGACTGGCGATTGAGCCATTACCCCGCTTTCGCCACCACCTGCGCCAAGAGATGCTCGCGTTTCGCCTGTGAGCGATGACCGCTTTGCTTCGCCGCGATCCGCGCCA
This sequence comes from Tardiphaga sp., assembly GCA_030147505.1. Lineage (GTDB taxonomy): Bacteria > Pseudomonadota > Alphaproteobacteria > Rhizobiales > Xanthobacteraceae > Tardiphaga. The sequence continues at coordinate 3,590 of JASBVG010000013.1, read as the reverse complement.
GCGCGCCGTTCTCGAAGGCCGTCACGATCGTGTCGTGTACATAGCTCTTTCGGCAGATGGTCGGCGTGTTCGAGAGTTCATCCGCTGCCGAGCGCACCGCCTCCAGCACCTGCTTCTTGCGGCCGCGGGCGCTTTCGGCAGGCTCGATCTTCGCCAGCGTCTCCACCACGGTAGCCGAGGCCATCAGGGTGCGAAAATCCTTCAGCGAAATCTTGATGCCGGCGATGTCACGCAGGAATGCGTTTACTGCTGCCGTATTGACCTTGTGAATCCGGCCCACCTTGTCGCGATACTGGAACAGGCGACGACCGGGCACATCGTGCAGGATGCCGATGGCACGCACGAGTTTGGTGGCGTCGCATTCCTTGCGCACCGCCTTGCCACCCTTCGCCTTGAAGGACAGCACGATGCAGGTGCCATCGAGCTGCACATTCGACTTCATCAGCGTGGTGGCGCCGCGGGCGCCGGACAGCTTCATGTAGCTTTCATTGCCGGCGCGGATCGCCGTCCTGGCGACCAGCTCGATCACCGTCGCCAGCGAGAAATCGCGCGTCGGCTCATCGCCGGCGAGAATCTGCGACACGCTGCGGCGAATCTTCGGCAATGCACTCACAAGACGCGCCAGGCGATTGGCCTTGCGATGCTCACGCACCTTTTCCCAATCGGCGTGGTAGCGATACTGCAGCCGCCCGGCGGCATCGCGGCCCACTGCCTGCAGATGCGAATTGGGATCGACGGCATAGCGCACATCCACATAAGCGGGTGGCACCGCCATCGCGTTCAACCGGCGGATGGTGCCGGCATCGCGGATGCGCGTGCCGTTTTCGCGAATGAAGGAGTAAGCCTTACCGCTCTTGCGGCGGCGGATCGTCAATTCCGATTGATCGCGGAGCGTGAGGCCGAGTTCGCGCGCCAGCGCCTTGACCGTGTTTTTGCCGCGCAGCTTCGGCTGCTGCTCCGCCAGCTTGCCGGCGAGGATCCTGGCCGCCGAGAGCGCCGAACGCGCCGTCGGGCGGGTTGTCGCACCGCGAGTGGCCGTGAAATTCTGTTGCTCCATCATGGCTTTACGGTCTTTCTAATCCTCGCCCTCCGTCGCGATAATGCAAATCATCGGATTTTCGTTCCTGCGTCGTCTTTGCTGCATCAGTGTCACAACCGACGAAAGGGTGAGACGCGGCCGGCTTGTCCGGCCGGCCTGCCCCGACGCATAATTGGAACATCGAAAGAGAAACGGCTTGCAGCGCAGGGCGGTCTCTCAGGCTGCGAGACAAGTGGAGGGAACGATGTCCGACAAAATCTATGACGTGCCGAGCGAATGGACCGCGCGCGCCTATGTCGATAACGCGAAGTACAACGAGATGTATGCGCGCTCGATCAGCGACAGCGACGGCTTCTGGGCCGAGCAGGCCAGGCGGCTAGACTGGATCGAGGAGCCCACCAAGATCGAAAACACCTCCTATGCGCCGGGCAACATCTCGATCAAATGGTTCGAGGATGGCGTGCTCAACGCCGCCTATAACTGCATCGACCGCCACCTGCCGAAGCGCGCCAATCAGACCGCGATCATCTGGGAAGGCGACGATCCCTCGCAGTCCAAGCACATCACCTATCAGGAGCTGCATGACGAAGTGGCCAAGATGGCCAATGTCCTGCGCAACCGGAATGTCGGCAAGGGCGACCGCGTCACCATCTATCTGCCGATGATCCCCGAAGCGGCTTACGCGATGCTCGCCTGCGCCCGCATCGGCGCGATCCATTCGGTGGTGTTCGCCGGCTTCTCGCCGGACTCGCTGGCGCAGCGCATCACCGACTGCCAGTCCAAGATCATCATCACTGCCGATGAAGGACTGCGCGGCAGCAAGAAGGTGCCGCTGAAGAAGAATGTCGATGCGGCCGTGGCCAAGGCCGGCGGGGTGGATTGGGTCGTGGTCGTCAAGCACACCGGTGCAGCCGTCGACATGGATCCGGCGCGCGACTTCTGGTACCGCGAAGCATCGGAGATGGTGACCACCGAATGCCCGTGCGAGGAAATGAATGCGGAGGATCCGCTGTTCATCCTCTACACGTCGGGCTCCACCGGCACACCGAAGGGCGTTCTGCACACCACCGGCGGCTATCTGCTCTATGCGTCGATGACGCATCAGTATGTCTTCGACTATCACGAAGGCGACATCTATTGGTGCACCGCCGATGTGGGCTGGGTCACCGGCCACAGCTACATTCTCTACGGACCGCTGGCCAATGGCGCGACCACGCTGATGTTCGAAGGCGTGCCGAATTATCCCGACAATTCGCGCTTCTGGCAGGTGATCGACAAGCACAAGGTCAACATCTTCTACACCGCGCCGACCGCCATCCGTGCGCTGATGCAGGCCGGCGACGAGCCGGTGAAGAAGACCTCGCGCGCCAGCCTGCGCCTGATGGGCTCGGTGGGCGAGCCGATCAATCCGGAAGCCTGGGAATGGTACTACCATGTCGTCGGCGACGGCCGCTGCCCGATCGTCGATACCTGGTGGCAGACCGAGACCGGCGGCATCCTGATCACGCCGCTGCCCGGCGCGACCAAGCTGAAGCCGGGCTCGGCAACGCGGCCGTTTTTCGGCGTGGTGCCGGAGATCGTCGATGCCGATGGCAAGGTGCTGGAGGGCGAGACGTCCGGCAACCTCTGCATCGCGCGCTCCTGGCCGGGCCAGATGCGCACGGTCTATGGCGACCACGCCCGCTTCGAGCAGACCTATTTTTCGACCTACAAGGGCAAATATTTCACGGGCGACGGCTGCCGCCGCGACGCCGACGGCTATTGGCGGATCACCGGGCGCGTCGACGACGTCATCAACGTGTCGGGCCACCGGATGGGCACCGCCGAGGTCGAGAGCGCACTTGTGCTGCACGAGGATGTCGCCGAGGCGGCGGTCGTCGGCTTCCCGCACGACATCAAGGGCCAGGGCATCTACGCCTATGTCACCCTCAACGCCGGGGTCGAGCCGACCGAAGATGTCGCCGCGGCGCTCAAGCAGCAGGTGCGCAAGGAAATCGGGCCGATCGCGACCCCCGACCATATCCATTTGACCCCGGGCCTTCCCAAGACGCGGTCGGGCAAGATCATGCGCCGCATATTGCGCAAGATCGCCGAGAATGATTTCGGATCATTGGGCGACACCTCGACGCTCGCCGACCCGAGCCTGGTCGACGGGCTGATCGAGGGGCGGAAGAACCGGTAAGAATCTTCGCCCCCGCCTTCGCGGGGGCGACCGGCTGTCAGAAATGAAAGTCGGGCAGTTCGGCCAGCGCGATCCCGAGCGCCTCGGCCCAGCCGTGCGACACACTCTGGAAATAAGCGTCGTCGCGCTCGAAACGCCGCTCGCGTACGGTCGCAAATTCGTCGCGCTCGTGGATCTTGAGGTCGATCGGCAAATCGACCCCGGCATTGGCGCGGATCGTCGAATCGAACGAGACGCACAGCAATTTCACCGCGTCCTCGAACGACATCGCGGGATCGTATGAGCGGACGATGATCGGCCGGCCATATTTCGTCTCACCGATCTGGAAGAAAGGATTGTCCTCACCCGCCTCGATGAAATTGCCTTCGG
>JASBVG010000010.1 GCA_030147505.1 Tardiphaga sp. | reverse complement strand
TCGATCGAGCCGCTCGACAAGACTGAGGAGACTCGCGAGTACCTCATTCCGAAGGGCAAGCACATCCATCTGCAGGATGGTGATATCGTCGAAAAGGGCGACTTCATCGTCGAAGGCAACCCGGCGCCGCACGACATTCTGGCGATCAAGGGCATCGAGGAACTCGCTGCCTATCTGGTCAACGAAATCCAGGAGGTTTACCGGTTGCAGGGCGTGCTCATCAACGACAAGCACATCGAGGTGATTGTCCGTCAGATGCTGCAGAAGATCGAGGTCACCGATCAGGGCGACACCGACATGATCGCGGGCGAACAGGTCGACAAGATCGAGTTCAACGCGCTCAATGCGAAGGCGGAAGAAGAGGGCAAGAAGCCTGCAACGGGCAATCCGGTGCTGCTCGGCATCACCAAGGCCTCGCTGCAGACCCGCTCCTTCTTCTCGGCGGCGTCGTTCCAGGAGACCACCCGCGTCCTCACCGAGGCGGCGGTCAACGGCAAGGTCGATCCGCTCGAGGGTCTCAAGGAGAACGTCATTGTCGGCCGCCTGATCCCGGCCGGTACCGGCGCCTCCATGGCCAAGATCCGCGAGGTCGCCATGAAGCGCGACACGATGATCCAGGACGAGCGCGAGAAGCAGGCGGCCGTGGTGCCGTCGGCTCCGGAAGCCGAGCCGTTGGCTCTGCCGCCGGCCGAGTAAGCGGACGCGACTGACGAGAATCAAAGGGCCGGCTCTCTCAGCCGGCCCTTTTTATTTCGGGTTAGCGAATTTTGACGCAGCGCAAGGCGCTAGCGGCCCTCGTTCATCTTTCCTTCAGACCGAAAATGGTCTTATTTGGAATGGTTTAGTGCGCTTCGAGGCGGCCAGGCAGCAGCCTTGCACCAGCCCGGATTCCGCGGTGGCGGTGAATGCGCTAGATCGTTTCACGCCGGGGGCGGCCGGCACGTATTCAGGGCGCGAAAGAATTTAGATGCTTGATCTTGCGATTGTTGGTGGTGGCCCGGGCGGCTTGATGAGCGCCTGGTACCTCAAGAAGAAGCTCGGCGACCTTTGCAGGGTCACCATCTACGAGGCGTCCGATCGTCTGGGCGGCAAGATCGTCACCCGCAAATTCGATTCCTCACCCGCCATGTATGAAGCCGGCGTCGCCGAGATCTACGACTACTCGATGATCGGCCCCGATCCGCTGCGCGAACTGATCCAGCATTTCGGTCTGCAGACGATTCCGATGGATGCCGAGCAGGTCATGCTCGACGGTGAACTGCTCGACGACGTGCCGGGCATGCGCAAGAAATATGGCGCCAAGACTGCTGCAGCCATCGAGGCCTTCCGCAAGAAATGCGCGAAGATGATCTCGCCACTCGAATATTACGAAGGCGTCGGCGCGCACGATAACGAGAATCCGTGGGCATGGATCAATGCCGAGGAGCTGCTGGACAGGGAAGTCAGCGATCCCACCGCGAAGCGCTTTTTCAAGGCGATGGCGCGCTCGGATATCGCGACCGAAGCGCACAACACCAACGGCCTCAACGCGCTCAAGAACTTCGTGATGGATATTGAGGGCTATATCGGCCTGTATTCGATCCAGAATGGCAATGAGCAGCTGATCTCCTGCCTGCGTTCGGAAGTCGCGGCGGACATTCTGCTCAATCATCGCGTTCTCAAGGTCGGCAAGACCGGGGAAGGGCGCTATCGCCTCGACATGATGAACGGCAAGGGGCCGGAGACGCGAGATTTCGATCTCGTGGTGATGTGCCTGCCGCACTCCTGGCTCGCGACCATGCGCTGGGATGGCGAAGAACTGCGCAAGTCGATGGTCAAGCATGTCGCTTACTTCGATCGTCCCGCGCACTATCTTCGCGTTTCGTTGCTGTTCGACACCCCGTTCTGGGGCGAGCAGATTCCCGGCGCCTGGTTCATGTCGGAAGCCTTCGGCGGCTGCTGCGTCTATAATGAAGGCGCGCGCCACGATGTCGGCAAGCACGGTGTGCTGAACTGGTTGATTGCCGGTTCGGATGCGCTGGCCTTTGCCAATCTCTCGGACGAGGAGCTTGTCGACGCGGCGATCAAGTCGTTGCCGAAATCGTTCGGCGATGCGCGTTCGCACCTCGTCGAGGGCAAGATCCATCGCTGGCTGTCATCGGTGAATGCCATCCCCGGCGGCATGCCGGTGCGCGACGTGATGACCAATCACCGGCCTGAGCCGAAGGATCATCCGGGCATCGTCGTGGTCGGCGACTATCTGTTCGACTCCACGCTGAATGGTCTGCTCGACTCTTCGGATGCTGCTACCGACATCATCGTCACAGAGATGATGAAGTTGCGCCGTGCGCGCGGTGTGAATGGTGTCGTTGCCCCCGACAAGATCGACAGCGGCTATTTCAAGAACTATCGCGGCGTCGGGCCTTACAGCGAGGTCTGGAGCCAGTTTACCGATCCAGCCTATCTGATGAATCTCATCAAGATCGTCTGGGGCCGCGCCAAGGGCTACAAGCTGCTGGTCGCGGGCTCCGCTTCGGGCGAGCTGGTCGGCGCGCTGCGCGCCAAGGGAATCGATGCCTGGGGCGTGGAGAACAACAAGGCGATTCACGCCAAGACGCCGAAGGCGCTGGCGAAGTTCAACAAGTTCGGCTCCATCACCGATCTGCCGTTCAAGGACGAGCAGTTCGATTTCGTGTTCGAGACCAGTCTTTGCCACGTCGCCGACAAGCAGATCGTGGCTGCGATCGGCGAGCTGAACCGCGTCATCAAGACTGGTCTCATTTTCGGCTCGGTCACCTCGGACATGGCGCCGGCGGTGATCGATCGCTACGACCTCCTGCGCGGCGTCAAGAAGCTCGGCACCTGGTGGGAATGGTCGGAACTGTTCTTCGGCAATGGCTTCGACCTTTCCATGCACCGCCGCGATTGCACCGAAGCCGTGTGGGAGGCGACACTGGCAGCCGGCAAGGGCCCCGGCCACTGGTATGCCGACGCGGACAGCCTGCGCTATTCGTTCTTCGACAAGGTCGAGGCGGAGGATTGAGCTCCGCGGCCGTAGGATGGGTAGAGCGCAGCGAAACCCATCACCGCATGCGCCCGGCCGTGATGGGTTTCGCTCCGGCGCTTCGCACCTCCGCTCTACCCATCCTACGAAGCAGAGCCTTTTGCGGAACCAATCCTGATCGCATAGACTTCATGCCGTGGCTGTAAGACGCCACGGCATGATTCTTTCGGCCCTCTCATCGGGCCCCAGCACTGGTCCGGTTCATGGCGTCGAAGCCTCCTGAGAAACCCTCATCCGACGACGCCACCGATCCGCTCGACGACAAGTTTGCGCTGCCGGTCGGTGCCGCGGCTGCACAGGTGCCGAGCACCAAGCCGCCGGCGCCGGAGAAGATCGTCACCGACAAGGGCGCCAAGGCCAAGCCCACCGATGATGACGAGGACGATGACGACGACGATGATGACGAGGAACTCGTCGTCTTCACTGCGCGCGAGGCGGCAGGCGCCTTCAGCACGGTCTATGCGTTCACGCGGCCGTTTCTCGCCAATCGCCGCAAGATGCTGGCCTTTGTTGGCTTCGGCGTTGTCGTCGAAACGTTGTTCAACGTCATCATGCCGCTCAGCCTCAAATTCCTCATCGACGATGCGCTTGGCGAGGAAGATTTCGACGCGCTGATCAAGATTCTCTCGGTGCTGGCGGTGGCCGGCATCATCACCTCGATCGTGGCGATCTGGTACGAGCGCTGGGATGCCCGGCTTGCGGCCTCGATCATCGCGAGCGCGCGCGAGCGCCTGTTCGGCCATGTGCAGGAATTGCCATCGGCCTATTTTGCCCGGACCAAGCGCGGCGAGACGCTGTCGCGCTTCTCCGTCGACATGGCATCCTATGAGGCCTGCATCAAGAGTTTCGCCAACAGCGCCCTGCTGCCGTTCCTCGAACTGATCGCCGGCATCCTGCTGATGATCTATCTGAACTGGCAGCTCGCACTGGTCGCGCTCCTGATCTTCCCGATCACGCTGATCGGTCCGCGGATCCTCACGCCGAAGGCGGTGCAGGCCAATTACGAGCAGAAACAAAGCGAGGCCTCGATCCTCGGCACCATCCAGGAAAACATCGCGGCGCAGGCCGTGATCAAGGCCTTCAGCCTGCAGCGCCGCACCATGGGCTGGTTCCGCCTGCGCAACGACGACACCCGCAAGAAGATCGCGGCGGCGACGTTTCTCTCCACCATGGTGGAGCGTTCGGTCACCGTCTCGGTGCTGCTGCTGCATCTCGTGGTGCTGGCGATCGGCGCCTATCTCGCCACCAAGGGCCAGATCACCGTCGGCACCTTCGTCACTTTCGAGAGTGCGTTCTGGGAGGTATCCTACAACATCGCCCATGTGATGCACTTCATTCCGGTGTCGATCCAGACCGCGGCCGCCGTGCACCACATGAACGAGATGCTGGATGAGCCGACCCGCGGCTCGGACAAGCCGAATGCACCGGAATTGCCGCGCGTCGAGCACGACATCAGTTTCGATCGCGTCACCTTCCAATACGAGAACAGCAGCGAGCCTGTGCTCAACAATCTCAGCCTGAAGCTCGATGTCGGCAAGAAGATCGCCATCGTCGGCCCGTCCGGCTCTGGCAAGAGCACGCTGCTCAATCTGATCCTGCGGCTCTACATGCCCGACGAGGGCAAGGTGACCATCGACGGCGTCGACATCCGCAAGGTGACGCGTGAGTCCCTGCGCAGCCACATGGCCGTCGTGTTCCAGGAGAACATGCTGTTCAACCTGTCGATCCGCGAGAACATCCGGCTCGGCAAGGAAGGTGCGACCGACGACGATGTGGTGGAGGCGGCCAAGAAAGCCGAGATCCATCGCTACATCATGAGCCTGCCGGACAAATACGACACCCAGGTCGGCGAGCGCGGCGACACCCTGTCCGGTGGCCAGCGCCAGCGCATCGCAATCGCGCGCGCCATCGTGCGCAATCCGTCGGTGCTGCTGCTCGACGAGGCGACGTCGGCGCTCGACCAGACAACGGAAGCCGCGCTGAACGCCACGCTGTTCAAGCTCGCCGAGGGCCGCACGATGATCTCGTCCACGCACCGCCTGACCTCGGTGGTCGATATGGACGAGATCATCGTCATCAGCGGGGGCAGGGTGATCGAGCGCGGCTCGCATGCGCAATTGCTCGCACTTGGCGGGACGTATCGCGAGCTGTGGGACAATCAGGGGCGTCACACCGCCGATGCGCATGATGACGACGAGGACGATGAAGAGGACGATGAAGAGGACGACGAGGATGAGGAATAATCGTCGCTGACCTCCCCGCCGTCATTGCGAGGAGCGTAGCGACGAAGCAATCCAGAACGTCGCGAAAATAACTGGATTGCTTCGCTGCGCTCGCAATGACGATTATCGCAACAATCCCGAAGCGAGCTGCCGAAACGCCTCTACCGCCTTAGGCAACACCGCCGCCGGCTCCTTCGCTGCCGCGACCCAGAGCGCCGCATTCAGCGCAGCACCATTGATCAGCCGGGCTGCGGCTTCCGCATCCACATTCTTCACCGTGTCGTCCGCGATCAACCGCTCGATCGCCTGGGCGGTCGTGCGCAGGCACGCCGTCTGGTTCGGCCATTGCGAGGGATCGCCAAGCACCGCCGGGCCATCCAGCAGCATGATGCGCTGGATTTCGGGCTCGAGCGCCATCTCGATATAGGCCACGCCTTCGGTGAGGAAGGCGAGCCAAGGCGTTGCTGCCTGGCTGGATGCCTCACGCATCCGCGCAAGCATCTCCGCATCGATCTGGTCGATCACCGCCTGCAACAGGCCCTTCTTGTCGCCAAAATTGTGATAGAGCGCGCCGCGCGTCAGCCCGGCCTCGGCCGTCAGCTCGTCCATCGCGGCGGCTGCGTAGCCCTTGGCGGCAAACGCCCTCCGCGCCGCAGCGATGAGCTTGGCACGCGTGTTCTCCATCATCTGCGCACGCTTGCCCACGATCACTGTCGCTCTCCAAATTGACGTACATCGCGTATGTCATATTGACGTACGGGCCGTATGTTCCCAGATAGTCACATACGGCGCGTATATCAACCCGTGCGCCGTTTTGAAAACAGGAGAGACATCATGGCCAAACGCGACGCCATCTTCCCTGCCGGCCGGCAGGCGCTCTATGAGATCAACAGCTATTCGGCGGCTATCCGCTCGGGGGATCTGTTGTTCGTCTCCGGGCAGGTCGGCAGCCGCGAGGACGGCTCCCCGGAGCCTGATTTTGCCAAGCAGGTCGAGCTGGCCTTCGAGAACCTCGCCAAGGTGCTGAAAGCTGCTGGAGCCACATTCGACGACATCGTGGACGTGACGTCCTTTCACACCAGACCGGACGTCCAGTTCGATACCGTCAACGCCGTCCGCACCAGAATCTTCTCCGAGAAGCCTTACCCGAACTGGACGGCCGTGGGCGTCAACTGGCTCGCCGGCTTCGATTTCGAAATCAAGGTCATCGCCCGCCTGCCTTAACGCTTCGGCAATGCCCTGAACGGTGATTCTCCCGATTCTGACCGCCTGATGACGTCGGAATCGGGAGCAGGGGCCGGAATCGCCCCTGTGAAGGTCCCGGATTCTCATCAGACCTCCATCCAATCGTCATCAAAGTGCAGTTTTCGACTCTGGCAATCGAGTGGTGGATGGCGCTGAATCCGCTTGGATTCTTCGTGTTTTTGAGAGGCTTCGCATGCTAAAAAACCTTGCGCCACAAGCGTATTTTGCACGCGGATAGGTGTTGACTTGCCTATCCCCTGCGGATACAACCCGGCCACTTAACGACAGGCGGTGAGCTTCGCCAGCGTCGGTACGGATCACCCGGACAGCTTTTCGGACCTAAAAATCCAGTTGCCTCGGGCACCAACCTCGACCCAGACGCTCAAACGCTGTCGCTAAAATCTAGGCAATGCCGATACGACGTTTGGTCTCTTGAGATCATCTCGAGAGATCGAATTCAGTGCATGACCTCGATATCGACTGACGGCGACAGCCGGATGTCACCATCGTGGTCCTCTGCGGCGTTAGCGCTATCCATTCAGCGATGAATGGTTGGCGTTATTTCGTTTTGCGCGAAGAAATTCGTGTGACGCGAGACCGATGGAGCAGGGAGCTCCGAACAATTTTTGCGAAGCCATGAGGTTTCGCGCGAATAAAGGGTGAAGGCTGACATGCCGACGATCAACCAGCTGATCGCAAATCCGCGGGTCATTCAGAAGGCGCGCAAGAAGGTGCCGGCTCTGCAGCAG
>JASBVG010000009.1 GCA_030147505.1 Tardiphaga sp. | reverse complement strand
AGATGTTCAGGACGCCATCCATCTCCTTGAAGCGAGCGGCATTGCGCGTGGCGAGTTCGGTAACCGGCAGGTTTTCGCGCGCCGCCGTCTGCACCATCTTCTGACCGTGTTCGTCGGTGCCCGTCAGGAAGAACACGTCCTTGCCGTCGAGCCGCGCGAAACGGGCGAGCGCGTCAGTGGCAATGGCCTCATAGGCGTGGCCGACATGGGGCACGCCGTTCGGATAGGCGATCGCGGTGGTGATGTAGAAGGTATTGTTCGACGCGTTCGCCATCGGCGCGAAAGCCTTTCAGTTATTCGATCCTGCCGCGTGAAAATGGTGTCAGCGCGTCGCTTCTGCGAGCAGGCCAAATACCGAGAAAACCAGGGGTTTTCGCTCGAGATTGTAGGATTCGGTCTCGCGCGCGGCTTTGCCGATCTTTTCCCATACCTCCGCGAGGCGTGCAAGGCGGGGCAGATCCGCGTTCAGGCTGCCCGGATCCGCATGCAGGCGCTCGCCGATCCAGCGATCGATGCTGTCGGTGAAGGCAGCGAGCGCGACACGGTCGCTGGTACCGAGGGCATCGCCCAGCGCATGCAATTCGCGGGGGTCCACATGGGGCAGCGTATTCAGCAGCGACGCGGTGCGCTGGTGCAGCTTCAGCGCACCGCCGCCGAGCAGGTTGATGGCACGCGCCACGCTGCCTTCCGAAGCCTCGGCGACCTCGCGCAATTCGGGATCGCCCTCCTCCCGCCCGGTGGCGAGCACGGCGGCGGACAGCACATCGTCCGTGGCAAGCGCGCGCAAAGGCAGCTTGCGGCAGCGTGACTGGATGGTCGGCAGCACGCGCGCCTGGGCGTGGGTGACGAGCAGGAACAGAGAACGCAACGGCGGCTCTTCCAACACTTTCAGCAGCGCATTGGCGGCATTGGTGTTGAGCTCGTCCACGGTATCGACGATGCAGACACGCCAGCCATCAACGGCGGCCGTGGAGCCGAAGAATGAAACCGTCTCGCGCGCATCGTCCACGGTGATGACGGTGCGCATGACGCCCTTGTCATTGGCGGTGCGGTGGATTTCGAGCAAGCCACCATGCGCTTCCGCAGCGACCTGGCGCACGACCGGATGCGCGGAATCGAGATCGAGCGTCTCGGCGCCTTGCACTTGCGGGGATGCAGGATCGCGATGCGCGAGCACGAAGCGCGCCATGCGATAGGCGAGCGTGGCCTTGCCGATGCCCTGCGGGCCTGAGATCAGCCACGCATGGGGGATGCGGCCGCCGCGATAGGCCGTGAGCAACGTCTGCTCGGCGTCGTGATGGCCGAACAGCGCGGTGGTTTCGCGCGGATGCGGAATGGTGATCTCGGGCTCGTTCTTGCTCATGCGTGCGCGGCCTCAGGCAACAGGCGCTTGCGCAGCACTCCCCAGATGTTGTTGGCGACAGCCTTGGGCGCCAGCGTCGCATCCAGCAAAACGCAGCGCTGCGGCTCCTCCACGGCGATCTGGCGGAAGGCGTCGCGCAGGCCCTGATGGAAGGTGATGCCCTCGGCCTCGAAACGATCTGGCACGCCGATGCCGCGGCGGGCGGCGGCGCGGGCCATGCCGACCTCGACGGGGAGATCGAGGATCACCGTGAGGTCAGGCTTGAGGCCGCCGATGGTCACCCGCTCCAGGGCCTTCAGCAATTCCGGCGGAACATTGCCCTGGCGGCCCTGATAGGCGCGGGTGGAATCCGAGAAGCGATCGCACAGCACCCAGATGCCCTGATCGAGGGCCGGCTTGATCACCGCATGGACGTGGTCGTCGCGTGCGGCGGCAAACAGCAGCGTTTCGGCCTCGGCACCGAGCAGCTTGCCCATGCCGGACAATACCACATGGCGAATGATCTCGGCGCCGGGCGAACCGCCGGGTTCGCGGGTGACGATAGCGCGGATGCCGGCTTCATTCAGGCGATCGGCCAGCAGCTTGATCTGCGTGGATTTGCCGGCGCCCTCGCCGCCTTCGAATGTGATGAAGCGTCCGCGTTCGGGCGCAATGTTGCCGGTCTCTGCCATGGTCACAGCTTTGCGGCACCGGCGCGGAACAGGCCGATCACCAGCTCGCTGGCGCCGTCGACGGCGCGCTGCGCGGTGGTGCCGGTGCCGATGGCATCAGCGGCATAGACCGGCGCCTCGACGGCGACCTGCTGGCCGCGCCAGACCTTCACCACACCGACGGGCTGGCCGGCCTGCACGGGCGCATGCACCGGGCCCTTGTAGACGATGCGTGCGATCAGCTTGTCATTGCCGTTCTTCTGCACCATCACCTTGACCGGTTCCTTGCTGACCAGTGCCACCGAGCCCCTATCGCCGCCAAAGACTTTTGCGTAACCGATCGGCTGATCACCGGCGAACACCGGGCGGACTTCGAAATTCCTAAAACCCCATTCGAGCAGCTTTTTGGCAGCGGCTGCGCGATCGTCGGAATCCTCAAGACCGTTCACCACCACGATCAGGCGGGTGTCGTTCTGCACGGCCGAGCCGACCATGCCGTAGCCGCCATCCTTGGTGTAGCCGGTCTTGAAACCGTCGGCGCCTTCCAGCGTCGCGAGCAGCGGATTGCGGTTCTGCTGGCGGATCTTGTTCCAGGTGAACTCGCGTTCGCCGAAGAGCTTGTAGAACTCCGGATAGGTGCGGACGATGTGCCGCGCCAGGGTGCCGAGCTCGCGCACGGTCATCTTGTTGCCGGGGTCGGGCAACCCGTTCGAATTGGCGAAGGTGGATTTCGGCATGCCGAGCTCGCGCGCACGCTTGGTCATGCGCGCAGCGAAGGCGGCCTCGTTGCCTTCCATGGCTTCGGCCAGGATCATGCAGCTGTCATTGCCGCTCTGGATGATGGCGCCGCGCAGGAGATCGGCGACTGGAACGCGGCTGTTCAGGGCGGCGAACATGGTGGAGGCGCCGGCCGGCGCGCCGCCCTTGCGCCAGGAATTCTCACTGACGCGGTACTCGTCGGTGAGCTTGATGTCGCCGCGGGTGAGCGCGTCGAACACCACCTCCAAGGTCATCAGCTTCATCATGCTGGACGGCGCGCGCAGCTCGTCGGCGTTCTTCTCGAACAGCACCGCGCCCGAAGAGGCCTCGATCAGGATCGCTGTCGGGGCATCGGTGTCGTAGCCGCCATCCTCGACCACCTTCTTGGCGCCCTGCATGCTCTGATTGGCGGCATGAAGCGGTCCGCCCGCACCGATCGCCGCGACCGTCACGGCCGCAATCAGTACACGCGCAAACCGGCAGGATGTCGGAACGAGGGAGAGGATCGGATGTGTCGAGAATGCCATCAACAGTGCCCAGAACGCACGGATCGAACCATCGGTCGCGCCCCATTGGCTTCTAACAGCCCGGCCGGAGGCAAACAACACGTCGCGGCCGGGCTATCCGCCACACGCGCATCCGATCACGATGCCGTCAGACGCCCAATTGCTTGATGAGATTGAGATAAGTGCCACCGGCCACGGTGCCTGTCTCGACGAAACCGAGCCGGACATAGAAGCGGCGGGCGCCGAGATTGCCGGCCAGCGCCGTCAGCGTCAGCGCGCCGGCACCATGCGTCCTCGCCTTCGCCTCGATTCCCGCCATCACGGCCGCGCCAATTCCCTGCCCGCAGCAGGCCGGCAGCAAGGCGATATCCACGACATGCCAACGCAGATCCGTCCAATAAAGCACGAGGCGACCGATCTGACGGTCCTGCCGCGTTATTGCGAAGGTCTGGGCGTCCGGAAATTGCTGCCGATGGCCATTGACCTGCAAACGGAACTGGTGGTCGAGCAGCTTCTCAAGCGTCGGTCCGGATAGTCCGGCCCCCGCGAAAGCGTCGGCCCGCGTCGCTGCGAACAGATATCGAAAGAACGTCTCGTCGATGGATGTCGCGGCGCGCAGCCGCAGATCGGGATCGTCCGGCACGATCGCGACCGGCGCCCGATCGATGCTTGTGCCGGGGACGCTCAGGAGCTGAAGACCGGAAAAATCCCCGCGACCGCCATGCACCAGACGAGCGCCTGGGTCGGCTGCATGTTGTCGTGCGGAAGTCCCTGCCCGTTGCTGGCCGCGATCGCGCTGGGCGCGAGCGTGGTGTCGTCAGCCTTGATCGTGAAACCGAGGAAATCCGGATTGATCGCCACCATGTCGTCTGCCGAACTGGAGATCGCGGTGGCGAGCGCCGCATCTTTCTTGCCGAGCTGGAGATCGTGGGTGTGCGGTCCCAACTGGTCGATCGTCGTCACCGAGGCGGTGGGACTGCCGATCCGTTCGCCGATGACACGCCGCTTCAGCCCCGTGCCCATTCCCTGCCCGATCGCCACCGCGCCGTTCAGATTGGGCAAGGCGAATTCGGTAGTGCCGTTACCGCCGAACCGATTGCCGATGAGGGAGAACAAACTCGCATAGCGCTGGATCGGAAGAATCTGCCCGAGACACGGCAGCCAGACCCGGTTGAAACCGCTCGCGGCGAACGCAAACGGAAAGGCCTGGATTTCACCGAGATAGGGATCTGACATGTCGTTTCCTTCAAGATGGCTGTCGTCCAGGGATTTGTTCGCGCCGCATCCCTTTTGCAGAACGATGTGCGATCCCGGCGATCACCCGCTGGCCGGCATGATCCCGTCGATGCAGATACAGTAGTTGCCGACCACGCTCGGCATCATGTTGTCGTGGCCGGTGCCATTGCCGGTGTTCGCGATACAGGCTTTCATCTTGGAGTAAGGCGCCGCGCCTCCCTTGGGCGCATAGAGATTGCCGGCCGACGCAGCTCCGAGATGAACCGTGTTGCCGGGCTCGGCCGTGTCTGCCGTCGCCGTCGATGACACCAGCGCGTGGCCGTGGCTCGGCACTTCAGCTGCCGTCAGCGCGTGCGCCTCCTCTCCGGCGAACTGGCCGAGGCGGTAGGTCGAGCGGCCCTGTGCTGCGCCCTGCCCAATCGGCACGCGGCCTTGCAAATCCGGCAGCTTGAAGGTCTGCGCACCATCGCCACCGAATGTCGTGCCGATCACCGCGTAGAGCGCATCATGCTCGGCGATCTGCAACGCCTGTCCGTTGCAGGCGAGCCAGCCAGCCGGCACCCGCGGAAAGCCGAACAGACGAATTTCACCGATGAAGGGATCTGCCATCTTTCATTCTCTTGTCGACGGGACGGATAAAATTTGAACGGTGGATGTCGCGCAGGCGTGTAGATTCATGCTCACAAGCGAACTGATCGCTCATTCATGAGCGGGACGGATACGTCCCCTGGACGGCGATCAGATAGTTGATCACGAGGTAGGGCTGCATGTTGTTGTGCGGCTGATCGCCGACATTGCGCACGATGTTGGTGTCCTGCGACAACGACCGCTCGCCTCTGCCGGCCGTCGAAAAGATCTTCGTGGGACTGTCGGTTGGAATAGTGTTCTTGCAGAATATGCGGCCCGTCGGCGTCACGCCGCGCTGAGCGTCCGTGTCCGCGTCCTTCTTTGCCTTGATGAGATGGCTGTGGGCGGGAATCTGCGATGCGTTCAGCTTGACGGTTTCCGCTCCGCCGACCATGCCGACCGGGATCGCGCCGCCACCGGTCGAGCCGAGAATGGCCCTGCCACGCAGATCCGGGAGTGCGAAGGTGCGCATGCCGTCACCGCCATAGGCCGTGCCGATCACCGAGAACAAGGCCTGATACTGATTGATCGGCAACAGCGCGCCGTTACAGAGCGTCCATCCCTTCGGTACCATCGCGCCAGCAAATGGCATGATCTGCCCCAGAATTGGCCCCGCCGGCATATGCGCCCCCTCAGGCGATGATTTCGCGCGCACTGCCAACAACCAGCATTGCCAGCGGACGCACACGCAGTATGGAAATCCAGGCGCCAGGCACCCACCACACGCTGTAATTGTTATGGATCGACGGCGTAGCCGTCAAGACTTCCGCCCGCGCCCAATAACCCCTGCAGTATAGGACGAGCGACGTCGGCGATGTTGCCGTGCTGCAACTTATGGCTGAAAAGCGGTTGAGCCGGTTACCTTATGCCCATGGTAAACGGAATCCACTTGCCGGGGAACCGGCTTTTCGGCCAACTACTTCCGGTAATCCTGCAGAAAATCTGCACGCGACACAGGACCGAATAGTCCGCAAGCTTATTCGTCCTGCGAAAGCTGCAAATGCGCTGTCCGGGCGCGCGCAGCGAGGGGGAGTGGTGGGTGTATCTGCCGTGATCTGCAGCGACCGATGCATCGCTTCGTTGCGCGTGATCCGGCGTTGTGCGTTCGGTTTGACCTGCCTGTTGATCGCGTTGTTTGGCTCGATGAGCGCAGCGCAGGCCGTCTGCGGTCCGGGCGACACCACGACGGGTTCGAACACTGCTGCGACGATCACCCTCACCGGCACAGGCGCGCCAAATCTGGTCCGTCTCTGCATCACCAACGATGTGGTCTTGTTCGGGCTCTATGGAACATCGAACGGCGCTCAGCCCAGCTTCGACGCATCGCGCACGTTTCCGGTGACTGGCCAAGCAGGCCTGACCAGCCTGAGCTATACAACGATCAAAGCGAATTATACGCTTACGCCGCTTTTCAGCGGAGGCGCCTCGAAGATCGAGGAATACGAGATCACGCTCAACTCCGTGAGCGCCGCGGGATCCGATACGATCACGCTCTGGTACGCGAGCGATTGCAGCTATACGGACGGCTGCCTCGCCGATCCGGCACCGCCGAATACAAGCTTCACGATCACCGTGAACCTGCCTGCCCCCTCGATCAGCGCAGTCTCTCCGGCGAGCGGCCCGCAGAGCGGTGGCAATACGGTGACGATCGATGGTGCCAATTTCCTCGGCACGACCGGCGCCGGTGGCGTGAAATTCGGAACGGTCAACGCAACCAGCTACAGCGTCATATCCAGCACCCAGATATCGGCCGTGGTGCCAGCCGGCGTCACCGTCGGCGCGGTCAACGTGATCGTTACCAATAACGGCGTCACTGCAACGGCCACGAACGCCTACGCTTACGTCGCAGTACCGACGGTCACCTCGCTCTCCCCCAGCGCGGGCCCGCAAAACTCCGGCACGAGCGTGCAGATCAACGGCACCAATTTCACCGGCGCAACGGCGGTGAATTTCGGTGCGGCGGCGGCGGTCACCTATTCGATCGATTCCGCAACAAGGATCACGGCGACGGCACCGGCAGGAGCTGGCATAGTGGACGTGACGGTGACTACGGCGGGCGGCACGTCGGCGGTCTCCGGCGGAAGCGCATATACCTATGTGGCAGCGCCGACAATCGCGTCGATCTCGCCGATATCGGGGCCAGGTGCAGGCGGAACGACCGTGACCATCACCGGGACCAATCTGAGTGGTGCGACGGCCGTCATGTTCGGCGCAACGGCGGCGGCGACTTTTACGGCGCTCTCAGCAACATCGGTGACAGCAGTGTCGCCGGGCGGCTCCGGCACTGTCGATATCCGCGTGACGACCACCGGCGGCACGTCAGCTGTATCGGGCGCCGATCAATTCACCTATATCCCGGCGCCCACGGTGACATCCATCTCGCCGACGGCAGGACCGACGGCAGGCAGCACCACGGTCACGATCACCGGCACCAACTTCACCGGCGTCACCGCCGTGACCTTCGGCGCGACGGCGGCGACGGGCTTTACATTCAACTCATCGACATCGATCACCGCAACCGCACCCGCAGGCAGCGGCGCGGTCGATATTCGCGTGACCACGCCCGGCGGCACGTCGGCAACATCGGGCGCCGACCAGTTCACCTATTTCGCCCCACCCGCCGTCACCTCCATCTCACCGATCGCAGGTCCAACGGGAGGTGGCACCACCGTGATCATCTCCGGCACCAACTTCTCTGGCACGGTGGGTGCCGGCGGTGTGAAATTCGGCGGCACCAATGCGACCTATACGGTCAATTCCAACACCCAGATCACAGCGACCTCTCCTGCCGGCAGCGCCGGATCGGTCGATGTGACAGTCACGACACCGGGCGGCACATCGGCCGTATCCAGCGCCGATCAATTCGCCTATGTCGCCGCTCCAACGGTGACCGCGATCTCTCCGACATCGGGGCCCGGAGCCGGCGGCACCTTCGTCACCATCACCGGCACCAACCTCAGCGGCGTGACAGCGGTGACATTCGGAGCGACGGCGGCGACCGGCGTGACTCTGGTATCACCGACGACAATCACGGCAACCGCGCCACCCGGCACCGGCCTCGTGGATGTCAGGGTGACAACAGCCGGCGGCACGTCAGCAACATCGGCAGCCGACCAGTTCACCTATATCCCGACGCCGACCGTGACCGGAATCACGCCGGCTTCCGGTCCGGCTCTCGGCGGAACGTCAGTCACCATCACCGGCACCAATTTCACGGGCGCCACGGCGGTGACTTTCGGTACGACAGCGGCGGCAAGCTTCACCTTCAACTCATCGACATCCATCACAGCCACCTCGCCCGGAGGCACCGGCACCGTCGATATCCGTGTCACCACCGGCGGCGGACAGTCGCCGATCGCCGTGGCGGGCCAATTCACCTATATCGCGGCACCGACCGTGACATCGATCTCCCCCGCGGCGGGACCGACGGGCGGCGGCACCGTGGTCACCATCACAGGAACAGGTTTTTCCGGCGTGACAGCGGTTGTCTTTGGCAGCACAGCAGCCGCGGGATATACCGTGGTTTCCCCGACGACGATCTCGGCGACCTCTCCCGCAGGCTCCGGCACGGTGGATATTCGCGTCACCGCAGCCGGTGGCACTTCCGTCGATGTTGCGGCAGACCGTTTCACCTATGCCGGCACGCCGACGGTGACGGCGATATCGCCCGCGTCCGGAAATACCGGTGGCGGCACCGTCGTCACCATCACCGGCACCAATCTCAGCGGCGCCACGGCCGTCGTGTTCGGCACAACGGCCGCGACCGCCTTCTCCGTCGTCTCGGCCACATCGATCACCGCGACAGCGCCGTCTGGCGCCGCGGGGACGGTGGATATCCGCGTCACCACGCCCGGCGGCTTATCGGCGACCTCCGCCGCCGACCAGTTCACCTATCTGCCCGCACCGGCGGTGACCGGGATCGCGCCGAATGCAGGCCCCGCCATCGGCGGAACCTCGGTGACCATCACAGGCACCGGCTTCTCGGGCACCAGCGGCGCAGGCGGCGTCAAATTCGGTGCCATCAATGCGACCAGTTACACGGTGAATTCAGCGACATCGATCACCGCGATCTCTCCGGCTGGGACCGGCACGGTCGATGTCACCGTGACCAATAGCGGCTTCACCTCGGCGGCATCCGCTGCGGACCAGTTCAGCTACAACGCCGCACCCGGCGTGACGGCCATCTCGCCGGCCTCCGGCCCGGCCGCAGGCGGCACGTCAGTCACCATCACCGGCAGCGGATTCACCGCCACCGCCGGCCCGGCCGGTGTCAGGTTCGGAAGCACCAACGCTGCGAGCTATGTCGTCAATTCGGCAACGACCATCACCGCTGTATCTCCCGCTGGCACCGGTACGGTGGACGTCATCGTCACGACGGTCGGCCAGACGTCGGTCGCATCACCGGCCGGCAGATTCAGTTATCTCGCCGCTGCGACGCGGACGACCCTTGCCTCGTCGCAAAACCCGAGCGTTGCCGGCCAGCCCGTAACCTTCACTGCCACCGTCTCGAGCGCCGGCGCGACGCCAACCGGTACGGTTACCTTCAACGACGGCGGCACGGCGATCGGGACTGCAACGCTGACTGCTGGCGTCGCCACTTTCAGCACATCCGCGCTCACCGCCGGCGTCCACACCATCACCGCGCGTTATGCCGGCAATGCTGGTTTCACCGCGAGTACTTCTCCGGCCTTGCTGCAGACAGTGAATGTTCCGATCGACAGTGTCCGACTGCGCGCGATGCAGCTCAACGTCACCAAGATGATTGCGCAGAATTCAGGACAAGCCGCATCCGGCGCAATCTTCGACGGCATCTCGGAAGGCTTCAACGAAGGCGGCGTCCTGGTCTTGCCGAGTGCGACGGGCATGCGAATCAACTTTGCTGCGGAGCCGCGCGACGACGATGACGCGCCCTCGTCTGCGGCCGTCTCGCAAAGCAACGGCAACCATGTCTCCGGGTTGGGCATCGCCACGACGACCGACGAGCGCGGTCAGCGCCGCGGACGCGCTTCGCCGTCACGTGTCGACGATGCGTTCGCGGCCATTGACCGACAGGTCATACGCAAGGCGCCGCCGCGCTGGCGCGAGCAGAAGGAGTGGCTGCTCTGGGCCGATGTGCGTACGACCGGCATCGATCGCTGGAGCAGTTCGACCACCCCGGCCGGGGTCAATCAGGTCAGCCAGTCCTCGCTCTACGGCACGCAGGTCAATGCCCTGCTCGGATTAACCTACAAGGTCGCGCCCAACTTTCTCGTCGGCATGGTCAGCGGATGGGAGACGTTCAGCTATACCCAGCAGGACATCAATGGCCGGCTGCGCGGCGATGGCTGGACCATCGGCACCTATCTCGGCTGGCTGATTACGCCGGCGCTCCGTTACGACGCGGCGTTGACCTATTCGGGTATCGGCTATCAGGGATCGGCCGGCGCGGCACAGGGCAATTTCAACGGCCAACGCTGGATGTTCGCGACCGGTTTCACAGGCTCGCATCAGGCGGCCGGCTTCCTGCTCGAACCTTCGCTGCGCCTCTACGCGTTGTGGGAGCATCAGAACGCCTATAGGGACTCGCTGGGCACGTTGCAGGGCACCCACGACTTCGCAAGCGGTCGCGCCTCGGCGGGCCTGAGAGGTGGCTATCCGCTGTCGTGGTTCGAGGGCATCGTGCTGACGCCCTATCTCGGCATTTATGGCGACTACTATTTCAGCCAGGTGAGTGCGGCAGCCCTCGCCGGCACCGACGATCCTACACTGGCCTCGACACCACTGCTGCAGGGCTGGTCAGCCCGCGCGGCCGGCGGCCTTGCCAGCAAGTTCGCCAATGGCACGGGCGTTCTGATCGGCGGTGAACTCGGCGGGATCGGCAGTGCCACGCGAATCTGGAGCTTGAGCGCGAAGGCACGCGTACCGTTCTGATGATCGATCAATGCCCGAGAACCGCCGACACGATCGGGCATCGGCATTTCGCACGGTAATCTGAATGCGAGAGTTAGTAGAGACCGCGTCCCGACAGGATCGCAGCAGCGCCGCGCGCATCGACGGTGCCGTTATCGCGCATAGCGGGTTCGGCCGGCGCCGCGTAGGCGGCATTACCCTCATAGGAAACCGCACGCGGGTTCTCGGCGGGATAGGCCGAAGCCGCACGATAACGGCCGGAGGATGACATCTCCGAGGTCTGGCGATCCGCAGCGGTGTTGCCGAGCGAATAAGGACGCCCTTCCGGCATCGGGATATCGCGCGAGACGACACGGCTGCCCTGCATATCCGGCACGAAGGAACGCGCGGAGGCGACACGCACGACCGATGGCGAGGGCGCCGGCTCGCCGGTGCGCAGTGTTGCCATCAGCTGACGATCGTCGGAGCCTTCCAGCGGCGCACGGCCGACATATTCGACGCGCACGCGCGCGGTGCCGTTGCCCTTGAATTCGAGGAGTTCGGCCGCCTTGTTCGACACGTCGATCAGGCGGTTGCCGTGATAGGGACCGCGGTCGTTGACGCGCACGATCAGCGACTTGCCATTACGCACATTGGTGACGCGGGCATAGCTCGGAATCGGCAGGGTCGGATGCGCGGCGGTGAGCGACGCCATGTCGAACACTTCGCCATTGGCAGTCAGGCGGCCATGGAAGGCGTCGCCATACCAGGATGCGATACCCTCGGCGCGATAATTGGCGTTCTCTTCAGGAACGTAGGTGCGGCCGGCGACCACATAGGGCTTACCAACGCGATAGGTGCCCCCGCCTTTGGGAACCGGCTCTCCCATGCCCACCACACGCGGGCTGCTGGAGACGCCATACTTCGGATCAACCCTGCCGAAGCTGGTTGTCTGGGAGCAATTGGCCAGCGCCAGACAGGCGCCCATGGCCGCTACTGCACTTGCAGCACGACCGATGCGGTGTGACCGAAGAATCCCCATGCGCCCCAATACCATTCCGGCGATCATCTGCCCACCGGGCAACACGCGACCGCAAATTACGATGTTCCCCACTTCCACATCGCGTGGTGAATATATCGTAGCCGGATCAGGGCGAAAATGGGGAGAGCCAGCTTATGGTAAACACAAAACTGCCGCAGCCAGGCTCAGGCGCAACCTCAAATCACTTCATCCCGAGCGCGTAACCAGACGAGCGAGATCGAATTCGCCTATTTTACCGCCAGAGGTCCCGGTGGCCGTTTACGTGCGATTCACCCGGGATTCCTAGCGTCTTCGCATCATGACCCTGATCAAACGTTTTATCGCCGACGAGTCAGGCGCGACCGCCATCGAATATGGCCTCATCACAGCAGGGATTGCACTCGCGATCATTGCCGTGGTCAACGGTACGGGCAGCAATCTCAAAGGCAAATTCACGTCGATCAACTCGTCGCTCAAGTGAGCGACGGACGTCGCTGAAATAAGCGACACCACGAGATCAGCCGTAGAGGCGCCCGTCCCGCTCCTCGCGGCGGATATAGGGTCCCCACAACACGTCCTGCCGCCACAGATAGATCTGAACGCACAGGCAGATAACTCCGGCAAGAGCCGCCAATACAAGGAAAGTCTCGGTCACGATCGCCCCCGATTGTGTTTCGGAGCGATATACCGGCCGAGACTTAAAATGACGGCGTGGAAATGCCTCGTATTGCCTCGCCGCCGCTAACGCAGCTTAATTCGTAAAACCTGAGCCGCGCTAACGCGTCGGCAAAAAGGTCGCCGCATTGATCACGGCAACCGCCGCGAATGTCATCATCCATAACGGCCACACCGGCGCATCGGCCGGATGGTTGAACCGCCGGTGAACGCTGAAATTCCGCGCCATAGGTTGTTCCTCATGTCCGATCGGGAATGCGCGACAGTTTGCATTCCAAAGTGATGGAATTGCGTCGCGCCTGGGGAAATAGCTCCCAATTGCGCGGCAGCGCGCGCGACAGCTCGACACCGTTCACAGCCTGGAAACCGCGGAACCAAAATAAAACCGCGCCATCCCGAAGGATGACGCGGCCGGCCGTTCTGTTGCTAGGTGGACCAACCCCGAACGGTTACGCCGCGAGGCGCACTTCGTTCATGCTAACGTTATCGTTGGCATTTAGGTTTTTGACCCGATAACGGCGGTATCATGCCGAGCACAATTCGCGACTTCTTCGCAGCCATCGATCCTGTTTCGCCCCCGCCTGAACAGCCCTGCGTTGAAATCAGAAGCTGCTGAGGTGGAGGCGCCGGGTACTGCCCCCGGGTCTGCCTGCGGTCCATCGTGAGGTTCAGCGCCATCGTCTTGCGACAGGACCAATATAGGCAGGACGAAGGTTAAAATCTAGGTGCCTGCCCGCGGCTGTGGATGCGGCAATCTTGCGGCGACGCTTAGCCGGCTGCGGCCTCCGGCATCGGCTGGCGGAGCTGACCACCCGCATCCGCCAGTCCGCTCAAATACTGCGCCGCTTCCGTGATATCCGCGACGATCTCGCGCTCGGCCGCTTCTCCGTCCCCCGCGACGATCGCCTTCAGGGCAGCGGTGTGGTGATCCCACCCTTTGAGCAGTACTACATATTCGGGGATCACGAAGGAGAGCACCGGACCGCAGCGCAGCCACATGTTCTCGATCGTCTCGACGAGAATCGGAACGCCGGACATAGCGTAAATCTCGAAATGAAACCTGCGATGGTGTTCGAGATAGCTTTCCAGCGACCGTGCTGCGATCAGTGACTGCATCTTGGCAAGCAGAGCATGAAGACGCTCGAGTGAGGCAGCCTGCGGCCTGCCCGCCGCCTCGCGCGCGGCGCGGCCTTCGAGCGCACAGCGCACGACCGTGAGATCTGCGAGTTCGTTGCGCGTTAGATGCGGAACGATCGCCGCATTGCGCGGGCCCTGCTGCAACACGCCTTGCGCGACCAGACGCGTGACTGCGTCGCGCACCGGCGTGATCGATGTTCCGAACGTCTCCGCCAGGGAGCGCAAGGTCAGCACCGTGCCCGGCGCAAAGCGCCCGGCCAGCAGCGCGTCGCGGAGTTGCGCGTGGGCCAGATCCCAGAGCGGTTCACGTTCGATGCGCTTGAGCGATGTCATTCCCTGCTCGCTAGCCTACCCGGCCCCGATTCCGCAAATGAGATGCAGATATCGCGTTGACCTCAAAACATGTTTGTTATAACAAACAACAAAAATGGGAGGAAAACAATGTCGATCATCACGTCCTTTGGGCGTGCAGCACTTTGTGCTGCGGGAATTGGTTTATTCGCGGTTTCGCCGGCCTTGGCCCAGTCCGGTTTCCCGCAAAAGGACATTACCTTCATCGTGCCGTGGAACGCCGGCGGCTCGAACGACGTCGCGGCCCGTGCGCTGGACCCGATCCTGCGCGAGCACGGCATCAAGCTCGTGATCGAGAACGTGCCCGGTGCCACTGGCGTCATCGGCATGAAGCGCGTCGCGAGTTCGACGCCGGACGGCTACATGATCGGCATGGGAACAAGTTCGACGCTGGCGCTGATCGCCCAGAACAAGGCGAACGGCCTCACCAATGCAAACTTCACGCATATCGCGCGCGTCTCGACTGATCCGCTGATGCTGCTGGTGCCCTCCACCAGCGCCATCAAGTCCCTGCCCGATTACATCGCCAACATGAAGGCCAAGCCGGGCAAGGTGACGGTCGGCACGCCCGGCAACTACAATCTCAATCATATCTTCGCCTCCATGACCGCACGCGCGGCCGGCGTCGAATATGTCAACGTACCCTATACTGGCGGCTCCAAGGTGGTCGCGGACCTGATCGGCCAGCATGTGGATTCCGGTGTGCTGAAGCCATCGGAGACCTTGGGCCAAATCCAGGAAAAGTTGCTCACGCCGATCGGCATCTTCGCCAACGAGCGGCTGGAGATGTTCCCGGACGTGCCGACCTTCAAGGAGCGCGGCTTCGACGTCTTTCCCTACGGCCCGGTCGTGCAGATGGCTTACGTCGTCGGCCCCGCCGGACTTCCCGATGACGTGCGTACCAAGCTGGTGACCGCCTTCCGCGCCGCCATCCAGGATCCGCGCTTCAAGGAATTCGCCAAGAAGAACGTCTTCCTGGTGGACGACCTCACCGGCGACGCGCTCGCCAAGGAAGTCGATGGCGTTGCCGTTGCCATTGGCAAGGTCGCTGCACAGACATTCCCGAAGGAATAGCCGCTGCCGGCGATGCGTCGCCGGCAGCATTCATCTGACGTACTCGTCGAGGACCTGACATTGAAAATCAAGAAGATCAGCTGCCACGTTGTCGCCGCTCCCGTGCAGCGCCCGTTCACGTCATCGCGCGGATGGCTCTACAAGACACGTGGCACCTGCCTCGTCGAGATCGAAACCGATGACGGCATT
The DNA here is from genome assembly GCA_030147505.1 of Tardiphaga sp. Taxonomy (GTDB): domain Bacteria; phylum Pseudomonadota; class Alphaproteobacteria; order Rhizobiales; family Xanthobacteraceae; genus Tardiphaga. The sequence continues at coordinate 180,375 of JASBVG010000009.1, read as the reverse complement.
GTCGGCTGGGGCGAATGCTATGGCCCCTCAGCCGTCGCAAAGGCCTTCATCGATACGCAACTGGCGCCGCGCGTCATCGGCCGCGATCCGTTCGATGTCGAGGTGATCTGGGAGGACCTCTACAATCGCATCAAGGACTACGGCCCCAAAGGCATGTCCATCGCCGCCATCAGCGGCATTGACATCGCGCTGTGGGACATCATCGGCAAGGCCTGCAACAAGCCGGTGCACAAGCTGATCGGTGGCGCGTTCCGCACCGAAGTCGACTGCTATGCAACCGGCCTCTATTTCACTGACATGGAGCGCCTTGTCGATGAAGCCGTCGAGGAAGCCGAGGGTTACAAGAAGGCCGGCTTCAAGGCGCTCAAGATGAAGATCGGTCTTGGCTCGATCAAGCGGGACTATGAGCGCGTCAAGGCCGTCCGCGAGGCGATCGGCTCCGACATCAAGCTGATGGTGGATGCCAATCACTGCCTCACCGTTCCTGCCGCGATCAAGCTTGGCCGCAAGCTGGAAGAGCTCGACATCGAATGGTTCGAGGAGCCGATCTCGCCGGAGGATATCGACGGCTATATCGAGGTGACACGGTCGCTCGACATGGCGGTCGCCGGCGGCGAGAACGAATTCACCCGCTGGGGTTTTCGCGATGCCATCGTCCGCAAGGCGATGGACATCGTGCAGCCGGATGTCTGTGCGGCCGGCGGCATCACCGAATGCAAGAAGATCGCGGCGCTCGCCAGCACCCATGGCGTCGAATGCGTGCCGCATGCCTGGGGCTCGGTGGTCGGCCTCTCCGCCACGATCCACTTCCTCGCATCAATCCCGAACCAGCCGCCGAGCCTGTTCCCGATGCCGCCGATGCTCGAATTCGAGCAGGAGGAAAACCCGTTCCGAGATCATCTCGCGATCAAGCCGATCAATCAGGTCAATGGCGTGATCGCCGTTCCGACCGGCGCCGGTCTCGGCATCGAGGTCGATCGCGCTGTCATCGACAAATATCGCGTCGCGTGATGGCGGGGCTGCGATCATGAGGTTCGTGACCTTTGCCCATGAGGGCTCGACTCGCGCCGGCGTCCTGCAAGGCGACGGCACGAGCCCGACCGACGCCATCTTCGACCTGGCCCACCCGTCGATGCGGGCGGGCCTGAATGGCACAGCACCGCAGCTGCAGTCGTTTCTGGACGCCGGGCTAGGCAAGATCGTCAGCATCATCGCCGCGCATGGCCTGGCGGACGCGGCCCGGCTGACGCTGGATCAGGTGACGCTGCTGGCGCCGCTGCCTGCACCGCCGCGGATTTTCGGCATCGCGCATAACTATCGCGATGCCGTCGCCGAGCGCGGCATCGCGCCGCCGCCGGAGCCGGTTCTGTTCATGAAAATGCCGAAGACGGTGATCGCCGCCGGACGCAGCATCGTGCTGCCCATGGGGATCGGTGGCTGCACCTACGAGGCCGAGCTCGCCGCCGTGATCGGCAAGCGCGCAGTGAATGTTACGAGGGAGCAGGCGCTCGAACATATTGCCGCCTATGGCTGCTTCAACGACGTCAGTGCCAGCGAGATGATCAAGGCTGATGGCAATTTCGATCGCGGCAAGAATATTTCGACCTTCGGCCCATTCGGCCCCTTCCTCGCCTCGGCCGATGAGGTGCCCGATCCGCACACGCTCGGGGTCACACTGGCGGTGGACGGCAAGGCGCTGCAGCGGGGCTCGACCAGGGACATGATCTTCGGCGTGCCCGAACTCGTCTCATGGCTGTCGCATCGTGGTCCCCTCGAGCCCGGCGACGTCATCGCCACCGGCACGCCCGCCGGCGTCGCAGCGATGCACAAGCCGCCGGCATGGCTGACGGCCGGCTCGACCGTCATTGCGGCGGTCGAAGGCCTCGGCCAGCTCGCCAATCCCATCACGGAAGGACCGGCCTTCGATGCCTGAACTTCCCACGATCCTCCTGACCAATCCCATGCATGCCGATGGCGAGGCACTCCTCAAGCCGCATGCACGATTGATCACCGCGCCGGATACCAAGCCGGAGACGCTGCGTACATGGGCTAGGGATGCCGACGGCATCATCGTGCGCGCTAAACTGCCGGACGACATCGTCGATCACGCGCCGCGTCTGAAAGGCATGGTGCGTCACGGCGTCGGACTCGATTTCATTCCGGTCGAAGCCGCCACGGCACGCGGCGTTGCCGTGGCCAATCTGCCGGGCAGCAACACGTCGGCAGTCGCCGAATATGCGATGTCGGCGGTGATGCATCTGCGTCGCCCCATTCATGTGATGAATGACCTGATGCGAAGCACCGGATGGGCCGATGCGCGCGCCACGACGGATGGCTTCACCGAGCTGAATGGCGCAACACTCGGCATTCTTGGCGTCGGCACCATCGGCCGCCGCATTGCGCAGATGGCCAAGCAGGGCTTCTGCATGAAGGTGATCGGCACCTCGCGCCGCAAGGGCTCATTGCCCGCCGATGTCGAGGAGGTCTCGCTGGACCAGCTCTTCGCCCGCGCCGATGCGCTGGTGATCTGCTGCTCGCTGACGGACGAAACGCGTGGCCTCGTCAATTCAGCACGCATCGCGCAGATGAAGCCGGACGCCGTGCTCGTGAACGTTTCGCGTGGCGCGGTCGTGGAGAACGCGCCGCTGATCGCCGCGCTCAAGGCCGGCAAGCTCGGCGGTGCGACCCTCGATGTGTTCGACATCCAGCCCCTGCCCGCCGATGACGCGCTGTTCGATTGCCCGAACCTGTTGCTGACGCCGCATGCCGCGGCCCTCACCGCCAGCAGCAGCCGCGGCATGGCCGTCGGCGCCGCCGAAGAAATGCTCCGTATCCTGCGCGGCGAGCAGCCGCGCAATCTCGTCAATCCCGGTCACAAGGCAGCATGAGGCTCCCATGAAGATTACTGCGATCAAAGCCGTTCCGATTTCCTACCGCGTGCCTCAGGGCCAGAATGTCCGCCTCGGCATCGGCCGCGCCGTCAAGCGCGATGCGGTGCTGGTGAAGGTCACGACCGATGAAGGCATCACCGGCTGGGGCGAAGCGCATCACGGCCGCTGCCCCGGCGCCATCGCCAAGCTGATCGACACGACGATTTCTGAGCTCGTCACCGGCATGGATGCCATGAACGTGGTCGGCGTCTGGCATCGCGTCTACCAGATGCAGCTGTCCAGCCATGGCATGGGCTATGCCGCCGCCATGGCGCTCAGTGGTCTCGATCTCGCGCTGTGGGACATCCGCGCCAAGGCGGCGGGCTGGCCGCTCTACAAGCTGCTCGGCGGCGCCTCGAAGCCGATCAAGGCCTATGCCGGTGGCATTTCGCTGGGCTGGCAGGCGCCGGAGTCGCTGGCCGAAGAAGCACAGGGCTATGTGTCGCAAGGCTATCGCGCCGTGAAGCTGCGCGTCGGCGACAATCCGCGGGACGACGTCGCGCGCGCCACCGCCGTGCGGAAGGCTGTCGGCGACAGCATCGAGATACTGGTCGATGCCAATACCGGCTATACGCTCGACGATGTCCGCCGCGTGATGCCGGCCTATGACGACCTGCAGATCGGCTGGCTCGAAGAGCCGTTCCCGGCCCTCGATTATCGTTCCTATCAGGCTGCCGCCGCCATGGGATCGACGCCGCTCGCTGCCGGCGAAAACCATTTTACGCGCTATGAATTCAACCGCCTGGTCGAGGACCGCGCGGTCAGCTTCGTGCAGCCGGATCTGTCGAAGACCGGCGGCGTCACCGAGTCGATGCGCATCGCCGGCATGACCCAGGCCTGGAAGCTGTCGTTCAATCCGCACACTTCGGCAACCGGCATCAATATGGCGGCCACCATCAACGTGCTCGCTGCCGTCGAGGACCCCGGCTACTTCGAGGGCGACGTCGCAAAACACAATCCGTTCCGCGATGAAGTCGGCGGCATCCCGTACAAGCTCGACGCCAATGGCTGCGTCGCGCCGTCCGAGATTCCGGGGCTCGGCGTCGAGATCGACGAAGCCTTCATCAACGCTCACCCCCTTATCGAAGGACCTTGCTATGTCTGACACGCGTCAGGTGGAAGTCGTACTGCGCGCCCAGCGTCTCGTTCACTTCGCCTGCCGCAGTTTCATCCTCCTGCTGGTCGGGACAGCCTGCGCGCATGCGCAGGCCAACCCGCCGGCAGGCGAGTCCTATCCCAGCAAAACGATCAAATACATCGTCCCCTATCCGCCCGGCGGCTTCAACGACACGCTCGGGCGGATCTTCTCGCAGAAACTGCAGGAGTCACTCGGGGTCCCCGTGGTGGTCGAAAACCGGCCCGGTGGCGGCACGCTGATCGGTACCGAGGCGGTCGCCAAGGCTGCGCCCGATGGCTACACATTGCTGGGAGTTGCCTTCCCGTTCGGTGCCAATCCCAGCATCTACAAGAACCTGCCCTATGACACGGTGAAGGATTTCACGCCGCTGATCTTCGCCGGGCAGACGCCGAACCTGCTGGTGGTGAAACCATCGCTGCCGATCAATTCCGTGAAGGAGCTGATCGACTATGCCCGCCAGAATCCGGGCAAGGTGACCTATGGTTCGACCGGAATCGGCTCGTCCAATCATCTCTCCATGGAGCTGTTCAAGAGCATGGCGGGCGTCGACATTGTCCACGTGCCCTACAAAGGCAGCGCGCCGATGGTGAACGACATGCTCGGCGGTCATATCGACGTCGCCTTCGACAATACCCCGAATGTGCTGCCACAGGTAAATGGCGGCAAGCTGCGCGCCCTCGGCGTCAGCAGCAAGGCTCGCTCCACGCTGACGCCCGATGTGCCGACCGTCTCCGACGCTGGCGTGGACGGCTACGAAGTCAATGTCTGGTTCGGTGTCGTCGGCCCTGCCGGATTGCCCGAAGAAATCGTCCGTAAGCTCAATGCGGAGATGAACGCGATCCTCAAACAGGACGACGTCAAACGGCGCTTCCTCGATCAGGGCGTGGAGCCCGTCGGTGGCACACCCACGGCCTTCGCACAGCAGATCAAGACCGAGATCGGCAAATGGGCCAAGGTCGTGAAGGATGCCGGAATCAAACCCGAATAGACTGGCCGGCGATGTCATCCTTCATCAGCGAATGGCAGCCCTTCCGCTATTGCTGCGCCGCGTGACCTGAGGGCGCTGGCGTGGCAGCGCGCGCCGGGGCATTGTGCACCGGCAGGGATGGCGTTGCGATGCCATGGGCGTTGTGCCTTGTTCGTATGTCTTCAGTCCTCCTGAGCAAGAAAGTTAGGGAGGCTGACAATTGCTGTACCTCGCCTGGTCGTTGCCAGCGCTCGTCGTCATTGGCGTGATCGCCAGCGGATGGGCCGGAACGCTTCCCGCATCGCTGATCGGTCTCGTGACAGCATTTGCTGTGGCAATGACCACCGCTCCGCATCTGTTTTCCATCGATGACGCCGGCATGGCCTTGCTGCGCGGGGCCTGGATCGGCTGGATCGTCGTGCCCTATATCCTCGGCGGCCTGCTGTTCTGGCAAATGGCGATCCGGCCCGGCAACGCGGAGATGCCGGTCGAGACGTCGCTGCCCGATGCGCGCGCACGGCGCCGCCTGCTGTTCACGGCCTGCTATCTGATCGGCCCGTTCGCGGAATCAGCGACGGGATTCGGCATCGGCATCATGGGCACGATGGTGCTGATCCGCCGCCTTGGCCTGAAGCCAATCGAGCTTCTTGCCTTCTCGCTGATCAGCCAAACCATGATCGTCTGGGGCGCCATGGGTAGCGGCGCGGTGGTCGGCGCAGCCTTCGCGCGCACCGATCCCACCGCGCTGGCGCTGCGTACGAGCTTCATTTATCTCGCATTCAACATCCTGTGGCTGCCGATCTATTGGCGGATGGCCGACAAGGCAGGCATCGCAGCAGGTTGGCATGAGCGGATCAGCGAAGCGATCTGGCTGCTTGCCAGTCTCGGCGGCGCAATCGTCGCGACAGCCTTTCTCGGCCCCGAGCCGGCCATGCTGGCTGCGTTCGGGCCAGCGATCGTGCTGCGCTACCTGATGGACGAGAAGCCCGATCGTGCGGCACTCGTCACGGCGGCGCGACGCATGCTGCCGTTCACGCTGCTGATTGTTTGGCTGGCGATGACGCGCCTCGTACCGCCGCTGAACCAATTGCTGCAGACCTCCTGGGCCATCAATCCATTCGTCGGCACACCGATCTGGGCGCCGCTGTTTCACGCAGGTTCGTGGCTGGTGATTGCCGCCGTGTTGACGGGGCTGCTGCGCGGTCACCATCGCGCCTTTCCAATCGAGATGAGAGCCGCCTGGAAAACCGGTAGGCTTGCCGTCCTGACGGTGATCGTGTTCTCGATGATGGCCGAACTGTTGTCGCGGTCCGGGATCGCCAGCGGCCTCGCGCGCGGCATGTATGACGCATTCGGTGTCTGGTCGGTGACCGTGACGCCGATGATCTCCGCGGTGTTCGGCGCGCTCGCCAATAGCGGCAATGCCGCCAACGGCCTGTTCATGCCGGCGCAACTCAGCCTCGCCACCGAGGCCGGACTCGACGTGGCGGCCGTTGTCGCTCTCCAGCATGCCGCGGCGCTGTCGCTCAACATGGTGTCGCCGGTACGGATGTCGATCGTGTGCAATCTCGCCGGCACGCCCGGGCACGAGCGTGACGCCTATCGCGCCATGCTGCCCTTCATCGTCGTGATCATCGCCGTGCTCCTTACGATTTCGATCATGATCGCGACCAGGATAATCTGATCGCATATCAGTGGAAGTGAGTGGCGCCGTTGATGTCGAAGATGGCGCCAGAGGCATAGCCAGCGCCGGCGCCGCACAGGAACACGGCGGTTGCGGCGATTTCCTCGGCTTTCGCCATTCGCTGCAGCGGATAGAGCGATACGTCATACCCCTTGCCTTCGGTCATCGCGGTCTCGACCGGCCCAGGCGCAATGCCATTGACCAGCACATTGCCGGGCGCTGCTTGACGCGAGAGCCAGCGAACGAAGGAATGGATGCCGCCCTTGGCGAAGGCATAATGCGGGCCGGTGCGCAGGCCGCCCATCCAGCCTGCGACCGAGCCGCACAGCACGATGCGGCCCTCACCCGACTCCATCATGCCCGGCATGAACGCACGCGTAAGATTGATCGGGCCTTTGACATTGGCGCGAATCACGCGGTCGAGGGATTCCTCCCAGTCCTCGGCCATCCAGTCGTCATGCGGCGCGATAGCCGCGGTATCGACGAGGCCGTAGACGGAACCGACCTGCTTCGCGACGGTGGTGACATCCGCGCGCGAACCGGTGTCGAGACTAAAGATCTCCGAGCGATCGGCAATCTCGGCGCCGACGCGCTCACGGATGCGATCCTTGTCGACGATGTCGAGCAGTACGAGCGTGGCGCCCTGCTTTGCCGCAAGCTTTGCCGTGGCGCTGCCAATGCCGCCGGCGGCGCCGGCGATCACGATGCGGCGTCCAGTGAGATCGAAGGGAGATTTTTCGGCAGAGGTCATGATGGATATTCCATATCTGTTGGCGCGATGTGGCGAGCCCTTGCCGGATCACTGCCAGTCTGTGTTCTCGGCGCGGATCAGCGCGCGCCCGGCAGGCCGCCATAGGTGGTGAGATGCGAGCCTGCGAGCCAACCTGCATCGACGGGCAGATTGATGCCGGTGATGGCCGACGCATCATCCGACAGCAGGAAGGCCACGCCGCGTCCGATCTCCTCAGGATCGACCATGCGTCCGAGCGCCGAGCCTTCGGTGAGAAGGCGCTTGTCGCGCGTGCCGCGCTCGATATTGGCCAGGAGCGGCGGAGTGCCGACATAGCCCGGCGAGACCGCATTGACGCGCACACCCGAACGCCCCCAATCGGCGGCGAGACACGCAGCCATGTGCACGGCCGCCGCCTTCGACGGCGCATAGGCGTGGAGCGGCGCCGTGCGCGAGGCGGTGACCGAACCAGTGATCACGATGCCGCCGCGGCCCCGCTTGGTCATGCGCTTGCCGGCCGTGATGCAGGACACATAGACGCCGCGCAGATTGGCGGCGATGACCTTGTCGAATTCCGCAAGTGGCAGCTCTTCCGAGCGGCCGCCAGACTGGATTACGCCGGCATTGGCAAACAGGGCTTCGATCGGACCTAGCCGGGCCTCGACATCAGCGAAGGCCGCTTCCGTCGCATGTTCGTCGGTGACATCGAATGGCATGGACTCGGCGCCAATCTTGGCTGCAGATCGCACATTGGCCTCGGCATTGATATCAGAGATGACGACGCGCCAGCCGCGCTCGATTAAGACCATTGCTGTCGCAAGGCCAATGCCGCTGGCGCCGCCGGTCACCACGGCGATACGGCCGCGTCCGTCGTCTCGTTTCATCGCTGCACTCCTGTTCTGCGTTTCTTCATTACGCAATCAGACCGCGAGATAGCGCTGCTTGATCGCCTCGTTGTGCCGGAGTTCGTCGATGGTGGCGCGATAGACGATCTGCCCCTTGTCGATGACCGTGGCATGAGTGGCTATGCCTAGGCAGAAATGCATGTTCTGCTCCGCCAGCAGGATGGTGACGCCCATGCCGCACAGCGTCTTGATGAGATCGCCGATGGCCTGCACGATGATGGGCGCAAGACCCTCGCTTGGTTCGTCCAGCAACAGAAGATCGGGATTGCCCATCAATGTCCGCGCAATGGTCAGCATCTGCTGCTCGCCGCCGGAGAGACGGCCGGCCATACGGGTCTTCATCGACGCAAGGATCGGAAACACCTCATAGATGCGCTCGCGATTCCAGTGAATGTCACCTCGCGGCCCCTTCTTGGCGGCCACGATGAGATTGTCGTCTACAGAATGTTCTGGAAACACCTGGCGGTTCTCCGGCACGTAGCCGATCCCGGCGCGGGCGATCTTGTAAGATGGACGACCCGCCAGCCCCTGCCCGGCCAATGCGACCTTGCCGCGGCGTGGCGGCGCGAGGCCGGCGATCATCTTGAAGGTGGTCGACTTGCCGGCACCGTTGCGGCCAAGCAGAGCCATGGTTTGTCCCTGTTCAACAGCGAGATCGACGTGGAAGAGGATTTGGCTGGCGCCGTAATAGACGTCGACGCTTTCGACATTGAGGAATGGCTCAGCCATCACGCCTCTCCCGCCGCTTCGGAACGATGATGATCAGTCCCGAGATAGGCATCGATGACGTCCTGGTTGCGCCGGATCTCGTCCGCAGTGCCGGTTGCCAGTACGGCGCCGTATTTCAGCACGTGGATCTGTTGCGCGATCTTGAAGACGATATCCATGTCGTGTTCGATGAAAAGCACGGTCATCTTCTTGACCTGCCACAGATGATGAACCTTTCCGATCATGCGCCAGCGTTCGTCGGGACCCATGCCCGCGGTGGGCTCATCAAGCAGCAGCACCTTCGGCTCCATCGCAAGGGCCAGTCCGATATCAAGCAGCTTCTGATCACCATGCGAGAGATTGCGCGATAGCGTATGAGCCTTGTCGTCGAGGCCGAGCAACTCGATGATTTCTGTCGTGCGTGTTTTTGCCTCCGGAAGAGGAAATCGGCTCAGGAAAGTCCAGGACTTGCGTTGATGCGAGATCACTGCGGCGGTGATCGCCTCTTTCACAGTCAGGCTCGGAAATATTTCCGCGACTTGAAACGCCCGCATCATGCCGAGCCGCACGACTTCGAGGCTGGATTTGCCAACGATGTCCTGTCCGTCGAAGATCACCTTGCCTGCATTCGGCCGGAACGCCCCCGAGATCAGATTGAAGAAGGTGGTCTTGCCGGCCCCATTCGGCCCGATGATCGCGGTCAACGATCCCTGGGGAAAGTCGATGGATACGTTGCGCGTGGCATGGACGCCGCCAAAGTGTTTGTCGAGATTCCGCACCGAGAGCATCAGGCGATCCTCTCTTTCGAAAATGTCTTTTGTTCTGAATCCGGCGCTGGTGTCCTGGCTTCCTTGCGTCGCTGAATGAACTCGACGATGTAGTCGGCGATGCCCTGTCGTAGCCCGAGCACGATGGCGAGGATCACGAGGCCAAGCGCCAGACCGTGATATTCGGTGTAGATCGACACGAAATGCTCGAGCAGGCGCAACAGGATGGCACCGATGATCGGGCCGACGAACAGTTGCGATCCGCCGAGCATGATCATGAAGATCGCCTCACCCGATGTGGTCCAGAATCCGAATTCCGGATATGCGCCGGAGACGAACAGCGACAGCAGGATACCGGCCACGCTAGCCATTGCCCCGGCCAGAACGAAGACCCCCAGCTTCATCCGAATAATGTCCACGCCGAGATAATTGGCGCGGTTCGGATTGTCGCGGATCAGGCGCAGCGTGTAGCCGAACGGCGATTGCCAGACCTGTCGCATAACGAGGATGCAGACCACGAAAACGCAGGCACAGAAAATATACAGCGCAATGCTGTTGCCCAGATCGATACCGAGGAAAGGCGGCCGCGGGATGCCACCGCGCAGGCCTTGGTCGCCGCCGGTGAGACTCACCCAGGTCAGAATGATCGAGTGGATGAACATCTGGAAGGCAAGGGTTATGAAGGAGAAATAGATCTCCTTCAACCGCACGCAGATGGCACCGATCACCAGCGCCAGCATGGCCGTCCCGAGCACCGTGATCAGCATCGCCAGCGGGATCGAGATGCGGCCGGTCTGCATCAGCAGGCCGAACATATAGGCGCCGGAGACGAAGAACGCTGCATGTCCGAAAGATACCAGCCCGGTCAACCCCACCAGCAGGTTTAGCGACATGGCCAGCAGTCCATAGGCCATCACATAGATCAGGAAGTCGCGCAGCGAGGGTTTAGTGAAGACGAACGGGATCGCCACCAGCACAATGAGCGTGACGACGGCGAGAAGAAGATCGCGCGAGATTCCCGCTTTCATCATCGCGCCATCTCCCGGCCAAGCAGGCCGCTCGGCTTCACGATCAGAACGATGGCCATCATGCCGAACATGATCCCATCGACGAAGAGCGGGAAACCGATCGCACCGAAGGCCCGCGTGAAGCCGATGAGGAGCGCTGCAATCAGTGCACCGACAATCGATCCCATGCCGCCGATCACGGTGACGATGAAGCTTTCAATCAGGATCGATAGCCCCATGCCCGGCGTCAGCGTACGGGTCGGCGCCGCAAGCGCTCCGGCGATCCCTGCCAGCACGCTGCCGACACCGAATACAGCGGCGTAGAGCAGCGTCGTATTTATACCGAGTGCGCCGACCATCTGCGGATTGATCGCCAGCGCGCGGATGATCTTGCCGATCCGTGTCTTTTCGATCGCTAACCACAGCACCGCCCCGATCGACAGGCTGGCAATAATCATGAACACATAATATGCGGGCACGAAGCCGCCCGCGAACTCCAGCGGAGGCAGCGCGAATGCTTCCGGCATGCCCATCATCTTGTATTCCGGACCGGCGATGATCTTCACCAGATCGTCGAAGATCAGAATAACGGCGTAGCAAACCAGTAGCTGCATCAGGATGTCCTTGCCATACACCCTGCTGATGATGAAACGCTCGAAGATGATGCCTATGAGCCCCGTACCGGCAGCGCCCGCGAGAAATGCCAGCAGAAAGCTCGATGTCGCCTGATAGGTGAAAAATGCGAGATAAGCGCCGGCCATGTAAAAGGCGCCGTGGGCGAAATTGATGACGCCGAGCACGCCGAAGATCAGCGACAGGCCTGACGCTACCATGAACAGCAACATTCCGATGATGAGCGCCGTCGAAACTTGCGTCACAGCACAGGCGGATGACGACAGGCAGGAGAAAAGGGCTTCAAGGTTCACAACGCGGTCCTTTGGTCGTCTGACCTTCAATGGTCTGAGCAAGCATGTCCGGTCGCCGCGGGCGCCGAACCGGATTTCCGACGGAATGGCATGGCCGGCCTGCGTCAGGCCGGCCCCGTCTGCGGAGCTCAGGCGTAACCCTTCTCCTTCTTCCACCGCTTCTCGATCTCGATGATCTTCGACCATTCGGTGTCGACATAGTCGACGACCCAAGGCGACTTGCTGACCGTCTTGCCCCACGCCACCGGGTAATTGATGATAGTGTGATCACTGTCGCGCATGGTGATGCCACTGCCGCCAAATGGCAGCTTCACGGTCATACCGGAGATTTCCTTGGCAAGGGCAGAACTGTCCGTACTGCCATTCGTGCGACGCAGCGCCTCGATGATGAACTGAGATGCCGCATAGTTTTGCCACGCCCAATTGGTCGGCTCGTGCGGCGCGACTTTCACATAAGCATCGCAGAACGCCGTGTTTTCAGGCGAACTCGGGAAGCTCTTGTTGTAGCGATACGCCGTATTGAGCCCTTGCGGCAGGTTCTTGATCGAGCTGAGCACCGGCGGATCGCCGAGACCACCGGAGAAGTAGGCGATGCTCTGGAAGACGCGATACAGGTTCGACTGCTCGATGAATGCGACGAGATCGCCGCCCCACAGCGCGGAATACACCGCCTGCGGCTTCACCTGCATCAGTTTGGTGATGCTCTCGGTGTAGTCAGGCGCGAACAGTTTGGGCCAGAGCTGATCGACCACCTCGATTGAGGGCTCGAACAGTTTCGCGTATTGCAAGAATTCGGCGGTATTATCGCGGCCGTAAGCATAGTCAGGGGAACAGGTCGCCCATTTCTTGAGGCCCTTCTCCTTGGCGATCGTCGCAGCGTAGCTGCCGCCGGCGACGGCATCATGGATGCCCTGCCGCGCGCAGCGGAAAACGTTCTTGGCAAACAGCTTCGGATCCGCCGTCAGCGAGGAGGTTTCGCTGCAGGTGTGAAGACAGAGAATACCGAGATCGCGCACAACCTCATGCACGGCGAAGCTACCCGACGACGCTTCACCGTCGATGATGATGTCGCAGCCATCATTGTTGATCAGATCACGCGTCACCTTGGCGGCTTCGTCGGGCCGCCCCTTGGAATCGCGATCCACGACCTCGAATTTGCGGCCATTGATGCCGCCGGCTTCGTTGATCTGGTTGAAGGCGAGTTGAACTGCAAACCGGCTGGACGTGCCGAGGATTGCCACACGTCCGGACAGGATGGTGGGCAAGCCGATCTTGATCACCTTGGCCTGTGCGCCTGCGATGTGCGGCGTTCCGAATGCGGCCACCCCCACAAGAGCACCGGCGCTCTTGAGGACACGTCGGCGCGAAATCCCCTTCGTCGTCATTGTCATTGAACCCTCCCTGATTTTGATGTCCGGCTTTGCCGGTACAGATTTTATTTTTTCTGAAATCAGCGTCGTAGTCCGTTCGCTTCCTTTCCTAGCGTGATCACCTCTCTTGCAATCGTGCCGCACGAACGGCGTGCTGTCCAACAGACTTTCGAACACTCGGCAGTTAACTCAGCGAAAAACCGCGATAGCCACTCTGTGCGACATCGTCGCAAATTGCGGCGTAACGTGCGAACCCGCCGGCATAGGGCATGAAGACACGCGGCTTGCCGGGCACATTGGCGCCGAGATACCACGAGGAACTGGCCATCGGCAGCAGGGTCGCGTCGGCAGCTTCGTTCACGTGTGCGACCCATTTTTCCGTCGAATCCACGTCAGCCTCGATGCGCTTTTGCCCATTGGCGCGCATCGCGCGAATGCAATCAGTAATCCAGTTCACGTGCTGCTCGATGGCGATCGGCATATTGCATAGCACCGACGGACTGCCGGGGCCGGTGATGGTAAACAGGTTCGGGAATTTCGGCGATTGCAATCCGAGATATGTCCGCGGCCCCGCCGACCACTCGTCCTTCAACTTGGCGCCGTTGCTGCCGCAGATGTTGAGATTGACAAGGGGGCCCGTCAGCGCATCGAAGCCGGTAGCGAAGACGATGATATCGAGCTCGTATTCCCGCTTCGCGGTGCGAATCCCCCTCGGGGTGATCTCGACGATCGGCTCCGCTTTGATGTCGACCAGCAGCACGTTGTCGCGATTGAAAGCCTCAAAATAGCCGCTGTCGATCGGCGGGCGCTTGGTAGCAAAGCCATGATCATAGGGCGTCAGCATCTCTGCGATGGCGGGATCTTTTACCACCTCCTTGATCTTGCTGCGGAGGAAGTTCGACGCTGTAAGGTTTGCATCGGCATTTTGCAGGACGTCCGAGAAAGATGCGCGAAAACGTAATCCGCCGCGCTCCCATGCCTTCTCATAGATGTCCTGTCGCTCGGCGTCGGACACTGACAGTGCCGACTGCGCCGAAATGGTGAACGGATGACCGTTGGTGCCGGCACGCGCGAGTCGCCAGATCTCGTCGTAGTTTTCGCGGGTATGCCTGACGTCCTCGGTCGTCACCGGACCGTTGCGGGCCGGGATGCTGTAATTGGCGGTGCGCTGAAACACCGTGAGATGTTTGGCCTCCTCGGCAATGACGGGCGCAGCCTGAATGCCCGTCGATCCGGTACCAATCTGGCCGACCCGTTTGCCCGCAAAGTTGACGCCTTCATGCGGCCACAGGCCGGTATGGTACCACTGGCCCTCGAATGTCTCGAGACCTTTCATTTTCGGAATATTGGCCGTCGAGAGACACCCGACCGCAGTAATGAGGAACGGCGCCGAGAAGATCTCGCCGCTCCTGGTCTGCACGGTCCAGATATTCTCGGCATCATCAAATGTAGCGGACGTGACTTCCGTATTCAGACTGACGTTGCGCTTGAGATCGAGCTTGTCAGCCACGAAGTTCAGATATTTTCTGATCTCCGGATGTTCGGGATAGCGCTCGCTCCAACTCCACTCCTGCTCGATCTCCTTGTTGAAGGAGTAACAGTAATAGTAGCTCTCGGAGTCGCATCGCGCGCCGGGATAGCGGTTCCAGTACCAGGTGCCGCCGATGCCATCGGCTTTCTCCAGTACCACCGCATTCAAACCGAGATCGTCGCGCAATTTGTGCAGTTGATAGAGGCCGGAAAAGCCGGCGCCAATGATAATGGCGTCAAATTGACGCGGCGCAGCATTCACCGCAGATGCGGTGCTCTCCTTGATGGCCAAGGCTTATCTCCCGTTTCGTTTTCTTGGCGGCCACGGCGTGCCGCATCCGATTGAAGCGAAGGCTAGAGATTTGCTGGATGGCTTTCCATACTCTATCGTTCAAACCTGATGTGAATTCTGGTCACAAGAGAAGACGTGAACCGTTACACCGAGATGCTGGTTTTCGTGAGAGCGGCGGAGGACGGCAGCTTCTCCGCTGCAGCGCGAAACCTCGCGATTACACCATCGGCGGTCAGCAAATTGATCTCGCGCCTGGAAGAGCGCGTCGGCGCGCTTCTGTTTCGCCGTGCGCACCGCAACATCGTGATGACACCCGAGGGAGAGCTGTTCTATCAGGCAGCCCGTTCCGCCATCGAAGCCGTGGAAGCCGCGGACGCCACCGTGTTCAACGGCAAGCTTGGCCACGAGACCCTGCGCATCCGCTCGATGCCGATTTTCGGCCAGACAGTGCTTGCCCAGAAACTCCCTGATTTCTGCCGCGCTCATCCCAACCTGCAGGTCGAGCTTCAACTACGGATCGATCCGGGCCCCTTACTCGACGAAGGCACTGACGTGACGATCCATGTTGGCCACCTCAGTGACAGTTCACTGGTGGCAACTCGTTTCACGACGACGCGCTGGATCATCTGTGCGTCGCCAGATTATCTTGCCGCGCACGGCGCTCCGTCGCATCCGCGCGAACTGGCGCAACACGCCTGCCTCAATTTTCACGCGTCGATTGCCGCAAGCACATGGACAGTTCGCGGCGATGACGGCCTATCCGCTCCGCTTTCCGTCAAAAGCCGTATCCGCTCGAACCAGGCCTCTGTCTTGATCCAATTCGCTCGCGCCGGCCTCGGCATCGTGCGATTGATCGAGACCCAGATCGCCGACGACCTCGCGCAAGGCCGGCTGGTCGAACTATTTCCCGAGCATCAATGCCCTGAAGAACACCCGATTTATGCCGTGTATCAAAGCCGGCGTCTGTTGAGTAACCGCGTGCGCGTGTTTCTCGACTTTCTGAAAGCCGAGTTTCCCGATCCGCCGCCTTGGCAATACTGGCGTCGACGGTAGATGCTGACGGCCACGCCCTCAGTTGCCGCCGACCAATCGCCACGACAGACGCCCATCGCCATACACCTCGATCAGACGATTTACGGGATGCTGGTCGGCTGCGACAATCGACTGGATAGCTCTGCGATGGGCGGCGGGACTTTTGCCCTCGCGACTGCAATTACAGAATTTGCACACCATCGCCTTCGTCGCACCGTCGATCGTGGCAACGTGCTGATTGAGATGCTTGCCGGCGCCTGAAACGCCGACTTCAATCCGCAAACGGCGCCGCGCCGCATCCTTGGATTCGCGATCGATAACGAATGTCGGGCCATCGCAATAAAAACAGGCCCCACCCTGCTCGCGCCAAAGCCCATAAAGCTTGTCGTTCCGATCCATAATCTGTCCACCGCTGCTGCCCGATATGCAACATTTCACTTGGCCGAGTGAAATCGCATCCTCATTCAGCGAATTCAATATGTCGGATTGCAAATCGGCGAAAGAGACGGGACCGCCTAACTCGCGACCGACGCTATTGAACTTGTTGCATTTTTCAAGCGCGACGGGATGTATCCGTCCCGACCATATTCAAGTGAGTACTGAACCGAGCTCAGTCCGCTGCGCACGTGCACGAATCCGCGACAGCCGCGACCAATTTTTAATCATTCCAAAGAGTCGCTTGGTCAGATCGGCGCCTCGGAACCACGCATACGGTCCGCTTGATCGGCCACAATGCGCTGCATCATTGCGAGAAAGAGTTCCTGCTCCGCTCGGCTGAGCGGCGCCAGCGTCTCGCGATGGGCCTCGCGCGCTGCGCCCTCGATCTTGTTCAGCAGCGATGCCCCGGCAGCCGTCAGCTTGCAGACGCGCGCACGTCGATCATCGTCGCTCACCGACCGCCCGACCAGTCTGCGAGCCTCAAGGCGCTTCAGCGCGCCCGTGGTGGTCGTCCGATCCAGAGCAATATCAGCGGCTAAGCTGGTCTGATCGACGGTTCCCCGCACCGCGAGCGCCGACAGCAGACTGTATTGCAGCGGCGTCATTTCGAAATCGGCGCAGGCTTCCTGAAAGAGAGCCACATGGATCTGATGCAACCGTCGGATCAGATAGCCCGGCCTTTGTTCGAGTGGCCAGGGTTTGTGCGCAGCACCACCGCGCGTCGTTTTCTTTGCCGACAACTTGCATCTCCCGCGACCGGCCAGCGCCGGCAAATTGCGTTTGGTCAATAATGGCACGCCCCTTGCTTTAGTCAAATACGAAGCATGCTTCGTATTTTCCGGTGCGTGAGAAAATCCGGAAGACACAAGCACGATAAATTCTGGAGACCGATCATGTCCGTTACTGCCTCATACGACATCCTGCTGCGCGGCGGCCGCGTCATCGATCCAGCCGCCGGTGTCGACAGCATGAAGGATGTCGCCATTCGGGGCGGCAGGATCGCCGCAGTGCAGTTCGACATTCTGCCGACCAGCGCGCGCGAGGTGATCGACGTCACCGGCAAGCTGGTGCTGCCCGGCCTGATCGATACCCATGGCCACGTCTTTCAATATGTCTCCGGCCGCTTCGGCATGAATCCGGACATGGTCGGCGTACAGTCCGGCGTGACTACGCTGATCGACCAGGGCGGCCCGTCCTGCATGACCCTGCCCGGCTTCCGTCATTTCATCGCGGAGCCCGCCAAATCCAGGGTTTACGCATTTCTCTCCGCCTATCTCGTCGGCGGGCTCGAAGGTCACTTCTATCCCAATCTCTACAGCCCCGATTGCGTCGATATCGATGCGACGGTGAAATCAGCAGTCGCCAACCGCGATCTCGTGCGCGGGATCAAGGCGCATGCCGAGATCGGCGGCTTTGCACGCTGGGGCATTCGCGTGATCGAGATGGCGGCGGAAATCGGCAAGCGCGCCGAGCTACCGGTCTATGTGCATTTCGGCCAGCTGTGGGGCCTGCCGGAAAGCGGCACCAATGGCGAGGATGTCGATACGATCCTCGAGCGCGTGATCCCATTGCTCAAGGAAGGTGACGTGCTTGCGCATCCGTTCACGCGGCATCCCGGCGGTTTCGTCAATCGCGAGGGCGAGGTGCATCCGGTGATCCAGGCGGCGATCAATCGCGGTCTCAAGATCGATGTCGGCCACGGCAGCCACTTCTCCTATCGCCTCGCCAAAAAGGCGATCGCTGCCGGAATCGTGCCGAATACGCTCGGCGCCGACATCCACGGTTACAACACCGAAGTGCCCGCTCCTGCGGGCACACCCGACGAGCATCAGGACGACGAGAACCATCCGTTCAAGGGCCAGGCCAAATTCAGCCTCGTGCAGGCGATGAGTTCGATGATGGCGCTCGGCCTGACGCTCGAACAGGTGGTTCCGATGGTGACGTCGAACCCGGCGAAGATGGTCGGCCTGTCCGACAAGATCGGTTCGCTGAAAGTCGGCATGGATGCCGATGTTTCGGTGATCTCGCAGATCCCGGGCAAGTTCGTCCTGCGCGACAATGAAGACACCAAGACTGTCTCCGAAGGCCTGCTGCAGCCGGTCTTCTGCATGCGCAGCGGCGTTCGCTACGACGCCATCGCTCCGATCCTGCCTCAGGCTGTCGCGGCCTGAGCTTTGCAGGTCGAACCGAAAGATAATCGGAGTCTGTCGATGCGCAACGAGCGAGATATCGCGCCAGCCAGTCCTGCCTCACGGCAGGGTGTCGGCGCGCGCGTGCCCCGCAAGGAGGATGACCGTCTGATGCGCGGCCGCGGGCAATTCGTCGGCGACATCCGGCTGGCTGGATTGCAGGACGTTGCTTTCGTGCGTAGCCCTCTCGCCCATGCACGCATCAAGGGCATTCATGTTCCCGAGCGCTATCGCGACGTGGTGTTTACGGCCGAGGACCTGGTCGGCGTCAAGCCGATCCGCGCCGTAACATCCCTCACCGGCTTCAAGGTTTCCGATCAACCGATCCTCGCCACCGGCAAAGTGCGCCAGGTCGGCGAGTTGATCGCCATGTGCGTGGCACCGACCCGCGCGGAGGCGGAAGACATTGCAGCCTCCGTCACGCTCGATCTCGAAGAGCTTCCCGCCGTCTACGACATGCGCAAGGCGCTCGAACCGGGCGCCCCGCTGGTGCATGAGCACTGGGGCGACAATGTCTTCCTCGAAAGCTTCTTCGAAACCAATATCGACTCCGCTTTCGATGCGCCGATCAAGGTGACCCGCGAAATATCGACCGCGCGGCAGTGCATGTCGCCGCTGGAAGGTCGTGGTGTCGTTGCCACATTCGATCATCGTCTCGATCAGCTCACGCTCTATTCGGGCAGCCAGATGCCGCACATCGTGCGCAACGGCCTGTCCGATTGCCTTGCGATGGATCAAGGACAGATCAGGATCGTCTCGCCCGACGTCGGCGGCGGCTTCGGACACAAGGGCATCCTGCTGCCCGAGGAAGTGTGTCTGTCGTGGCTGACCATGAAGCGCGGCTTCCCGGTGCGCTGGATCGAGGATCGCCGCGAACACCTCACGGCCGCGGCGAACTGCCGCGAGCACTTCTACAAGATCACCGTCTATGCCGATCGCGACGGCACGCTGCGCGGCATCGATTGCGAGGCACTGGTCGATTCCGGCGCTTACTCATCCTATCCTTTCTCGGCCTGTCTCGAGGCAGCGCAGGTCGTCAGTATCCTGCCTGGTCCCTACAAGATGCCGGCCTATCGTTGCCGCACATTTTCGGTAGCGACCAACAAATGCCCGATCCTGCCCTATCGCGGCGTGGCGCGCACTGGTGTCTGCTTCGCGCTCGAACTGATGCTCGATCTCGTCGCAGCGGAAGCAGGGCTCGAACCCGGAGATGTGCGCCTGCGTAACCTGCCCGGGCCGGAGCAGATGCCATTCGACAACATCACCAAGAAGCATTTCGACAGCGGCGACTATCCGGAAGCGATGCGCCGTGCGCTCGAACAGATCGATATCGACAGCATCCGCGCACGCCAGCGAAAGGGCGAGGACGATGGTCGCCTGATTGGCGTCGGCATGTCGATCTACTGCGAACAGGCTGCTCATGGAACGTCGGTCTATTCCGGTTGGGGCATTCCCATGGTGCCCGGCCACGAGCAGGCCACGGCGCGCCTGACGCCCGATGGCGGGCTCGAACTGCGCATTGGCGTGCATTCACACGGCCAGGGCATGGAAACCACTATGGCGCAGGTCGCCAACGAACTGCTTGGCGTGGACATCGCCAAAATCCGCCTCGTGCATGGCGATACGACCATGACACCCTACTCGACTGGCACCTGGGGATCGCGCGCCATGGTGATGGCCGGCGGCGCGGTTGCGACCGCATGCCACGAACTCGCCGAGCGTGCGCGAAAAATCGGCGCCAAGCTGCTGCAGGTCGACGAAGCCAGCGTCGTGCTGGTGGATGGCGAGATCCGCGGGCCGAATGGCAGCGTCACGCTGAAGGAAATCGCGCACACCTGGTATCGCCGCCCGCAGGATCTGCCGGGCGATGTCGACCCCGCCGGGCTCGAGGCCACCTCTGGTTACAAGCCGAAGCGCGACACCGGCACATTCAGCTATGCCGCCCATGCAGTGACTGTCGCCGTCGATCCCGATCTCGGCGATGTGGCGATCCTCGACTACGTCATCGTGGAGGACGGCGGCGTGCTGGTCAATCCGATGATCGTCGACGGCCAGATCTATGGTGGCCTCGCCCAGGGTATCGGCACAGCGCTCTATGAGGAGATGCCGTTCGACCGCGCCGGCCAGCCGCTCAACACCACCCTCGCCGACTATCTCCTGCCTGGCCCGACCGAAGTCCCCGAGCCATGGCTGGACCACATGGAGACGCCGTCGCCCTACACCAAGTTCGGCGTCAAGGGCATCGGCGAAGGCGGCGCCATCGCACCGCCTGCCGCGATCGGCAATGCCGTCAACGACGCGCTGCGCGGCCTCGGCGCCGAGATGCTGCATTCACCAATCACGCCAAAGCGGATCGTCGAGGCCATTCTCACGGCGCGCGATGCGGAAAGGCCGGCAGCATGAAACCTGCACCATTCAGCTACGAGCGCCCGCGCGACATTGCTTCGGCCCTGTCCGTCATCACAGGTGCGGAAGGCATGATGAAGATCATCGCCGGCGGCCAGTCGCTCGGCCCGATGCTCAACCTGCGCCTGGTCGCGCCGGATACGATTCTCGACATCACCGGCATCGCCGAATTGAAGCGCGCCGACATGGATCGCAACGAGCTCACGCTGGGTGCCTGCGTGACGCATGCCGATATCGAGGATGGCCGCGTCCCCGATGTCACCCGTTGCGCCATGCAGCGCGTGGCTGCGAACATTGCCTATCGTGCCGTACGCAATCGCGGCACCGTCGGCGGTTCGCTCAGCCATGCCGATCCCTCCGCCGATTGGGTTTCATCGCTCACGGCGCTCGGCGCGTCGCTGTCGCTGCGTAGCGCCACCGGCACACGCCGCGTGGCGATGAAAGATTTCATCCTCGGTGCGCTGGAGAGCGTGATCGAGGCCGGCGAGATGTTGGAAGCCGTGCATGTCCCCGCGATGCCGTCTTCAGCCCGCTGGGGTTATGTCAAGAGCTGCCGCAAGACCGGCGAATTTGCCCATGCCATCGGCGCCGTGCTGATCGATCCCGAGGCCGGCAAGGCGCGTATCGTGATCGGCGCCGTCGAGGCCGCGCCCATCATTGTCGAACAGGCTGACGAATTGTTCGGCGGCAAGATCGATGGCGCTTTCGCCTCGCGCTTCGATGCGCGTGTTGCAGACAAGATCCTGGCGCAAGCCGGCATGACCGACCTCGCCGATCGGCACATGCATGTCGCGGTACTCCGCAAAGCCGTCGCGGAGGCCGCATGAATACCGTCGAACTCACCGTCAACAAGCGCAACGTGCAGCGGGCCATCGAGCCGCGCACCAGCCTCGCCGACATGATGCGTGACACGCTGGATCTCACCGGCACGCATCTCGGCTGCGAGCATGGCGTGTGCGGCGCCTGTACCATTCTCGTCGATGGCGTGCCGACGCGCTCCTGCATCACTTTCGCCACCGCCTGCGATGGCGCTGACATCACCACCATCGAGGGTCTCGACAGCGACGAGATCGCCACCGAACTGCGTGCCGCCTTCACCCGCGAACATGCGCTGCAGTGTGGCTACTGCACGCCCGGCATGCTGGTTTCGGCGCGCGATCTGGTGCTGCGCCTGCCCGAGGCCGACGAGAAGGCGATCCGGGTTGGCATGAGCGGAAATCTGTGCCGCTGCACCGGCTATGTTGGAATCGTTCGCGCCGTGAAATCTGTGATCGAGGCACGCCGTGCGCGCGACATCGCATCCGAGCCGAACGCCGGGCGCACCGTGCTTGGCCCAGCGGGTTCAGGACACAAGGCCTGCACCGTTTCGGAGAAGCTGGCGCCGACAAAGCCGATCACGACTGAGGCTACCGCCGCTATTGCGCCGCTCGCCATTCCTGACTTCACACCATCGACAGTGATGGAGCAGAGCTTCACCGTCGCACATCCCCCTGCAAAGGTGTTCGCACTGTTCGACGACATCGCCGCAGTGGCATCGTGCCTACCCGGCGCAACACTCACCGGCACGCCGCGTCCCGAACGCGTCGAAGGCGGCATCAAGGTCAAGATCGGCCCGATCTCGGCGAATTTCGACGGCGCTGCGCGCGTGGAGCGCGACGAAGCCCATCTCGCGGGCCGCATCATCGGCATCGGCAATGACCAGCGCAGCCGATCCACGACCCAGGGTGAAATCCGCTATCGACTCGTACCAGAGGCCGACGGCGCAGCAACGCGTGTCGAACTCGCCATAGGCTACAGCCTGACTGGCATGTTAGCGCAAGTCGGGCGCAGCGACCTCGTGCGCGATCTCGCGACACGGCTCGTCGCCGAGTTCGCCGGCAACCTCGACCGGCGTCTTTCAGGCGGCACCCCGTCTGTGCCCACAGCTGCGGCAGATCTGAACGGAATTTCGCTCGTCTTCGGCCTGTTCCGCGACCGCGCGGCACGAATGCTGCAACGGTTTACCGGACACGGAGGAGCGACATGAGAGATCGGCGCTTGCACATCATGGGCAACGGCGAGTTTGGCGCGATTCAAGTTTCATCGGCGTTTCATTGGAGGACCACATGATACAGACGTTCAAGGTTGCCACCGCGACCGCATTCGCGCTCGCCATGCTCGGCAGCACCGCCTTTGCTCAGACCATCAAGATCGGCGTCAACGAGCCGCTGACAGGCGCCTTTGCTGCGTCTGGCACCTATGTCGTCAATGGCGCCAAGATCGCCGCGGACGAGATCAATGCCAAGGGCGGCGTGCTCGGCAAGAAGATCGAGCTTGTGATCGAAGACAACAAGAGCAATCCGACCGAAGCCGCCGCAGTCGCGGAAAAGCTGATCACGCGCGACAAGACTCCCGTGCTGCTGGGCGCCTGGGGCTCCAGCCTGACGCTGGCCGTGATGCCAAAGCTGGTGGAATACGAGACCGCGATGGTGGTCGAGACCTCATCGGCCTC
The DNA here is from genome assembly GCA_030147505.1 of Tardiphaga sp. Lineage (GTDB taxonomy): Bacteria > Pseudomonadota > Alphaproteobacteria > Rhizobiales > Xanthobacteraceae > Tardiphaga. Next base: position 156,865 of record JASBVG010000009.1, on the reverse strand, counting down.
GAAGATCACCACCTCCGGCAATCCCTATGTCTTCCGCATCTCGCCACCCTCTTTCGTCGAAGCGGCCGCATTCAAGAACATCGTCGACAAGCTGGCGCTCAAGAAGGTCGACTTCCTCGTCATCAACAATGACTGGGGCCGCGGCACGGCCGAGGACTTCGGCAAGATGATGAAAGAAAAGGGTATCACCATCGGCCTCACCGAGACCATGGATCAGTCGGCCCAGGACATGAGCGCCCAGCTCGCCAAGATCAAGGCGACGGATTCCGAGACGGTGATCATCACCGCCGCCGTCGATCAGTTGACGTTGATCTTCAAACAGGCCGCAGCCTTGGGCCTGAAGAAACGCATCATCACCACCGGCGGCTCGCAGAATCCGGATCAGATCATCGCCCAGGCCGGAGCTGCTGCGAACAACACCATGCATCTGACCACGTTCCTGCCCTGGATGCCGGAGAAGACGCCGAACCCGGAAGCCACGACATATTTCATCACCGAGTGGAAGAAGCGCGGCTACGATTTCGCCGGCTGCACGGAGAGCTTTCGCGGCTATGACGGTATCCGCACGATTGCTGCGGCGATCGAGAAGGCCGGTAAGGCCGAGCCGGCCGCCATCAAGGACGCGCTCTGGAAGATCGACGTCAAGGGCCTGAACGGCGACATCATCTTCAAGAAGTCCGGTCCTGCCGGCTCGGAAAGCGGCCAGAGCTTCCCGAACGTGTATCTGGTCGAGATCGCCGACGGCAAAATTCACATGAAGGATCTGTGATCCAAGAAATTCGTCGTTCCGGGGCGCGCATCTTTGCGCGAACCCGGAACCTCGATCTGAGATTCTCCACTGCAAGATTCCGGGTCTTCGCCTCCGACGGCTGCGCCGTCTGCAGCGAATCCCGGAATGACAGAGAAAGAAAGAACCCGTGGACCAGCTCCTCCAACATGTCGTCAACATGCTCGTGCTCGGCGGCACCTATGCCCTGCTCGGCATCGGCCTGACGCTGATCTTCGGCATCATGAATGTGGTGAATTTCACCCACGGCATTCTCTACACGTTCGGCGCCTATATGATGTTCATCGTCGTGCATCAGCTCGGCCTGAATTTCTTTCTCGCGCTCCCTGTCGCCATCGTCGCCGGCTGGCTACTCGGCGCCGCCATCGAGATCACACTCCTGCGCCCCCTGCGCGGCGCCGATATCGACACCACGATGCTGGTGATGATCGGCGCCTGGATCGCCATGCAGTCCGGCGCGCTGTGGATCTGGGGCGGCGTCGCCAAATCAATCGATAATCCCTTCCCCGATGCACCATTCGTGATCGGCCCGGTTTCGGTCTCGTGGCTGCGTCTGTTTGTGTTGTTCGCCGCTGCGCTGCTGATCGTAGCTGCATATTCGCTGATCAACCTCACCAAGCTCGGCAAGGCGATGCGCGCAACCTTCCAGGATTCCGACACCGCCGCCCTGATGGGCGTCAACGTGAGCTGGATCTACACTTCGACCTTCGCCATCGGCTCCAGCCTCGCCGCTGCGGCCGGCGCGCTGCTTGGCCCGGTCTATGTCGTATTTCCGCAAATGGGCGACCTCGCCGCGGTCAAGGCCTTCGCCATCGTCATTCTCGGCGGTCTCGGCAATATCACCGGCGCCGTGATCGGCGGGTTCATTCTCGCGCTGGCTGAAGAGCTCGGCGCCGGCTACGTGTCGTCCGGCTATCGCGACGCCATGGGTTTCCTCATCATCATTGCCGTTCTGGTCTTCAAGCCCACCGGCTTATTTGCTCGTGCGGAGCGCGTCGGATGACCCGAACAGTTTCTCTCATCACGCTCGCTTTCTTCGCCTCGGTGCCTCTGTGGCTGAAGGACCCGTATCTACTCAATGCGCTGATCACCACGGGCATTTTCATTATCGGCGCCATGAGCATGAACCTGCTGCTCGGTTTCACCGGACAGCTCAGCCTCGGCCATATCGCCTTTTTCGGCATCGGCGCCTATGTCAGCGCGCTGACATCGCTCGGCTATGACGTCCCGATCTACGGCGATTTCCATATCGTTCACACACCTTGGCCGCCCATTGCCGGCTTTGCGCTGGCGGTCATCATCTCCGGCTTTTGCGGCTACCTGGTCGGCAAATTGTCGTTCCGCGTGCGCGGCGCCTATTTCGTGATCGTCACCATCTCATTCGCGGAAGTTGTGCGACTGGTCGCGCTGAATTGGGTCGAGCTCACGCAAGGCCCGCTGGCGCTGACCAACATTCCCTCCATCGCCATCGGTCTGCCCGGCCTCGGTTATCTCACGCTGAAGACCAAGCTGCAGAACTACTATCTAGTGCTGACGGTCGCCGCGGTCTCGTACTTCCTGATCTCGCGCCTCGTGCATTCGCATTACGGCCGCGCCATGCGCGGGCTGATGGAGAATGAGACCCTCGCAGTCTCGGTCGGCATCGACGTCACCAAGGCGCTGACCCTCACCGCCGTGATCTCCGCCGCCATCGCCGGCGCGGCGGGCAGCCTCTATGCACATTACATCCGCATCATCGATCCCGAGGTGTTCGCCTTCATTTCCACCGTCACTATGGTGATCATGGTGGTCTCGGGCGGCAAGGGATCGCTCGCCGGCCCCGTCGTCGGCGGCGTGATCTTCGGCCTGCTGCCGGTGCTGCTGCGCCCCATCATGGCGCCGGAAGCGCAGTGGATCACCTATGGCCTCGTCCTGATCGCCATCCTGTTCGTTCTTCCCCGCGGCATCGTTCCCGCGCTGGCGCCAAAGCTCGGCTTCGGCCGCCCGCAGGCCAAGCCGAAAACGGTCGTCATGACCGAGCGCACTGCCGAGGAGCATGCGTGATGACCGAAACGGTTCTCAGCATCGAACATGTCGGGGTGCAGTTCGGCGGCCTCGTCGCCATTGCCGACATGAATTTCCATGTCGGCCAAGGCGAGATCGTGAGCTTGATCGGTCCTAACGGCGCCGGCAAAACCACCGCCTTCAACGTCATGACCGGATTCCTCACGCCTACCAAGGGCGCCGTGAAATATTGCGGTCAGGACCTGCGCGGGCTGAAGCCGCACGAGATCGCGGATCTCGGCCTGATCCGCACCTTCCAGCGCACCAGCGTGTTTCCGAACGACACCGTGTTTGACAATGTGCTGATCGGTCTGCATCGCCAGGGCAAGCTCGGCCTGTTTGAGGCGATCCTGCGCCTGCCGCGCGCACGCGCTTCGGAACAGGCATTGCGCAAGCGTGCGACCGAACTGGTCCGCCTCGTCGGCCTCGAAGCCCGCGCCCATGAACTCGCGGGTTCGCTCTCCTATGGCGAACAACGCCTTGTCGGCGTCGCGCTCGCCCTCGCGGCCCAGCCAAAGATGTTGCTGATGGACGAGCCGGTGTCGGGCATGAACGCCTCGGAGACGCACACTTTCGTGCAGCTTATCCGCAGGATCCGCGACAGCGGCGTCACCATCCTTTTGGTTGAGCACGACATGCCGATGGTGATGAGTGTTTCGGATCGCATCGTGGTGCTGAACTACGGCCGCATCATCGCTGAAGGCCCGCCGGAGGAAATCCGGAGAAATCCAGCGGTGATCGAAGCGTATCTCGGCCAGAACGCCAAAGACGTCGTGAAGGAAGTCGCAGCCCATGCTTGAGATCCGTGACATGGTTTGCGCCTATGGGCAGGTTACCGCGCTTAAAGGCATCTCGCTGTCGGTCAAGACCGGACAGCTCGTGGCGTTGATCGGCGCCAATGGCGCCGGCAAGAGCACCACCCTCCGTGCCATCTCCGGCCTCGTGGCCTCGCGATCCGGACAGATGATGTTCGACGGCGAGGACATCACCGGCATCGGGGCGCAGCGCGTGCTCACCAGGGGCATCGCCCATTGCCCGGAAGGCCGCCGCGTGTTCCCGCATATGACCGTGTCCGAGAATCTCGATATGGGCGCCTATCTCCGCAAGGACGCCGGCGAAGTCGCCGCCGATCGTGAACGCATCTATACCGAGTTTCCTCGGCTCGCCGAGCGCCGAAAACAGGCGGCCGGCACGCTTTCCGGCGGCGAGCAGCAGATGCTGGCGATCGGCCGCGCGCTGATGTCCCGGCCCGGCCTCGTGATGTTCGACGAACCGTCGCTCGGCCTCGCACCCAATATCGTCGAGCGCACTTTCGCCATCATCCGTTCGATCCGCGACAACGGCACCACTGTGCTGCTGGTCGAACAGAACGCCTTCGCCGCGCTCGAAATGTGCGACTACGCTTACCTTCTGGAATCGGGCCGTATCGTTCTCGCTGGCGTCGGCGCCGAGCTGATCGCGAATGAACATGTCCGCCGCGCCTATCTCGGTGGATGACCGGGAACGCTGGGTCGCGGTCTGTACGCGGGACAAGCTTGCGACCCAACAGATCGTCTGCGCGACGATCGCGGGCGTTGGCATGCTCATCATTCAGGATGGCGAAAAGGTCGTCGCCTGCGAGCGTGTCTGCCCGCACGAACAGGCGGATCTCAGCCGCGGTAATGTCACCGATGGGCGAATACACTGCCCGCATCATCGCGCCTCGTTCAGCCTGACGACCGGCCACGTTTCGGCAGGATGGTCAATCCGTCCACTGCGCCGCTTTCACGTTCGACTCGATGAAGGCAAGGTCTGGATCGACACACAGGCCTCGACCTGTGATGAGGGTCGAGAATAGGTCCTCATGCCCCCAACGCGATCAAGATGTTCATCCTCGGAATGGCGGAACGCGCGAGACCGCCTGCCCGCGGCTACCTTCGATCTGATCACGCTTTCCCCTGCACGATGAGCCGTCACCGCAGCACTGCATCGTAGCAAGTTCGAACACCCGAACGACGGCTGCGTCGCCCTTCATTTGGAGCCGCTCTTTCAACAGATGCTGTGGTCTCGTTGTGCTCACTTTATCTGTCTGTCAGGTGGGCCGAGCGTCCGCGTGAGGTGCGAAAACCACACTGCGGGCGCCAGGGTCGCAGAGTTCGAACGCCCTTAAAGGACAAACCCACCGTCGATGGTCACGCTCGAGCCGGTCATGTAGCTCGCCTCATTGCCAGCCAAATAGGAAACCAGACCAGCAATCTCATCAGGCTTGGCGATACGCTTGAGCGGCTGACGCGCCGATAGAGCGGCAACCATTTCGGGGCTGAGAATGTCGGTTTCTGTGGGGCCGGGCTGCACATTGTTGACGGTGATCTTCCGCGGAGCCAGATCCAATGCCCAGCCCTTCACGAAAGCAGCGACAGCAGCTTTGCTGCCTTGATACGCGCTGGTGCCCGAGTGCCCAGTGCGAATGGCGGTGTTGCTGCCAATTGTTATGATGCGACCGCCATCCTTGATGTGCGGCGTTGCCGCCTGCACCGACAGGAACACGCCTCGCACGTTTACGTTCAGGAGCTGGTCGAGGTCCTCGACGCTGAATTCATCCACCACGCCAGTCTTGAAAACGCCCGCGTTGACGACGACGACATCCAGCTTGCCCAACTGCTCTACTGACTGCTCTACTGCCGATCTGATCGCAGCTGCACTGTTGCTGTCTGCCTCGATGGCGAACGCTTGGCCGCCATCTGCGGCGACATCATCAGCGTGCGACTTTGCGCTGTCCGGCCGTGATACAAACGTGAAGGCGACGGCAAATCCATCCTTTGCCAGCCGCGCTACTGTTGCAGCGCCGATGCCTCGCGACCCACCAAATACGAGGGCTGTCTTCTTAACTTCAATTGTCATGGTCATTCCTTTTTTTGACTGATCGATCCATAATTAGACACACGTCGTCGCTGCTGGCTGACTAAGCTTTCTATAGTGATTTGAGCCGGTCGACTGCGAAGCCTGCCAGCGCGGTCAACTCGGACAGTTTGGCGCCGGCTCGGGCCGACACCTGCAATCCCGTCATGGTGATTTGCACGAAACCTGCGGCCTTGGCCGGATCGAGGGAGCGGTCGATGTCGCCGATCGCCTGTCCTTCCTTGATGCGTGCAATCAAGCCAACCGTAAGCCGACGCGCCGCTCTCGCACGCAGATCGGCGACATCAGCATCAGTTGAGCCGAATTCGCCAACTGAACTCACACCCATGCAGCCAAGGCCGCGCTGGTGCGCATCTTCCGGTATTAGCCCAACAAGCACGCTCCGAATGCCATCCAACGCCGACGCCGGAGCATTCAAGCGCGCGAGGTGTCCATCGATGGCTTCCTGCAGATACGCACCCAGCGCTTCGAGGTATAGCTGCCGTTTGTCGCCAAACGCATTGTACAGGCTCTGGCGGCCGATCCCCATCGCTTGCATGAGATCGTCAGTCGATGTGCCCGCAAACCCTTTGGACCAAAAGACCCCAAGGGCGCTCCGGAGAGCTTCATCTCTTTCGAATTCGCGTGGGCGTGCCATGGCTCTCTCGATAGAGCATTATGGACTCATCTGTCAATAATTCTATTTCCGCCGTAGCTAAGATGTGCCGGTCGGAGAGCAGCGGATCGCATTTCGCTTCCCCTTGGCGCCTCCCTTTGCTAAGCGCTCTGCGAACGGAAGGGTGGCCGAGTGGTTTAAGGCAGCGGTCTTGAAAACCGCCGTGCCTGCAAGGGTACCGTGGGTTCGAATCCCACCCCTTCCGCCATCTCATCGCAAAGCTGTTCATCTGGCTTAACTCTGACGGGCAAGGGCGATGGAAGTCCTCGGAGCGAGGTCGCGCTCAAACGGCGCGAACACCTGACCTGATTGCGCTTACCGCGCCGGGGCTGTCTGCAGCGGAGCGCCTCCTACTGAGATGGCGCCTGCCGGCCGATCTGCCGGCGCGCGCTTGCGCGGCGCAGCGGGCGCTGTGCGCTGAGCCGCTGCCACGGGGGCCGCGACTACCGGTGGTGCTACAGGCGCACCAACCGCGGCGGTCGGCGCGAGCGGCGCCCGCCCCTGCGGCATCTGGTCGATCTTGGAGATCAAACCCGACACCTGCGCCGTCAGTCCCTGGATCTGGTCGGACAACCGCTTCAGCTCAGCCTGTTGCGCATTGAGAAGATCGGTGGCCGCCTGGATCGAACCGCCGGTCCGCTGCTGGAAAGCTGCGAAATCCGCCGCGCTCACCGCCGGTTCAGAGGCGCTCGCCAGAACATCCGAATTCGAGCCGTTGCTTGACGCGGGGCTGGCCACACCATGCAGCATGTCGGTGACCCCATCGAGATTGAGCCAGAGCAGCCCACCTGCCGTACAGAGGAGAAACAGCAGCGCCAGGACTCCAACCACGCCGAACGATCGCCGCTTGCGTAGCGTCGTGGGCGGCGGTCCGACATTGATTTCACTTCCAAACGTATCAGTCACTGAACTTCCCCGCGCTTCGCATCCCCGTCCCTGCGGTCGAATCGACTGCACCGGAATTCTCCGGATGAACTCCCCAAGCATTCGGCCGGCAGCGACCTGTCTGTTTCACCGGGCTTGCGAGAAGCTTGCGCCACGCGCCTGCCAAGGAATCTACAAGATGGTGCCACGGTTTAGCGTGCGTGGATGTTGCAGCCGCGCATCACCGCGCGACCGAATGAAAGTCGTCGCATGATTGTCTTTGACTGTGCGGGCTCTCGTGACGTTTGGTTAGCGCGGGGGAGAAGGACACAACCATGATCGACACTGTCACCGCACTGTTCGGCGTACTCAGCGCAAGCATCCTCGTCGCCCACGCCTACGACGGTTTCCGCGCCCGCTTCTGACTTCCGGGTGGCATGACCAATGCCATCTGCGCGTTCGTTGACGCCAGCGCAGCGCCACTCATGTCAGCGCCGGCTGTCGACTTTGCCGCCTTCGACCGCGATCCCGGTCGCCCACTGGGCCACAGCCCTGCTACGGCCGGCCAACTCGTAAACCACACTCTGGTATTGTTCCGCTGCTGTTGCCGGCTGGTGACAGCCTCTTCCGCCAGGACTCGCTAGAATTCGCCACATCGCCTGCTTTCCAGTGGATGAATGTTCTGGATGAGACGGTTTGGATTGGCATTTTTGATTGCGATGTCCGGCGTGGCCCCTGCCACGGCCGCCGATCTGCCGTCGCGAGTCCTGACCAAAGCTCCTGCCGTCAACGATCCCGCCTATAATTGGGGCGGTTGGTATGCTGGCGGCCAGATTGGCAGTGCCTGGGGCACAAGCAATGTCGGCAACGCATTCGTCGACGGCGCTGCCCCGATCGCCAATCAGCAGACATTCGCCGCCACCTCACCACAGTTGAGCGCGACCGGCTTTAGCGGTGGCGGGCAGATCGGTTACAATCATCAGGTCGATCGTTGGCTGTTCGGCATCGAAGCAGATGCCAGCTACACCCGCCTGCGTCAGAGCAGCACCGTCACGGCGCCGTTCCCGGGTGGCGGCACCTTCGTCGCGACCAGTTCCATCGGGAGCGACTGGATGGCAACGCTGCGCCCCCGTGCCGGCTATGCGATCGATCGCACAATTTTCTATCTGACCGGCGGACTCGCTCTCACCGATCTCAATTTCGCGTCATCCTATGCCGATACAGCCGGCCAGAGCGCGACTGCCGGTTTCAGCAAGACCAGGGTCGGCTGGGTTGCGGGTGCCGGAATCGAACACGCCTTCACCAAGAACTGGACCGCCAAGGTCGAATATCTCTATGCGGACTTCGGCAAGCAATCAGTAACGACGCCGGTCATTGCCGGAGCAGGCGCTCCCAACGGCCTCATCACCCAGGACGTCGATCTGAAGACCAATACAGTACGCGGCGGCCTGAACTATCATTTCAACGGTCCGCCGTTCGCCAAATACTGACGCCGAGACCCTCGGCATTATGTGCTCATGACCGTGGGTGCGTGCGTCCCTCAGCCCGCAAGTGCCATGTGACGTCCCGACACCGGGAAAGCCTCGACCGTCACAGTCCATCGTAACGGCCAACAGGTTAGATCGGGACGCACCGCGTGTACATATCCACCCACATAGGCGCTGTCAGATGCCTCGCTGAAACGCTCGTCGATCATTTCGCCATGAAGATGCGCCATCCGGCAGCGACGCATCTGCGCGTAAGACGTCGTTTCATATGTGGCCAAACAGCCCTCCCGTGATTGCATTGTGCTCTATCGGGAGAGTCAGCGAGTCGCGGTTAACAAATCTTCAAACATGCGGGCCGGCGGCGATCGACGACGGCCGGGAACGAGCCATTCGTTCCATCAGCATCGGACTTCCTCTTTCGCCAAGACGAGGCCGGCCGCCCGCTGCAGCGGTCTCAGTCGGAGCAGCCGCCGCGCCTGGCAATGGGGACATACAAAGGTCCTGACCTCGCCCCCGTTCCCATCGGGCTCGATCTTCATCAAAAACGACTGGGTGCGACAATTCGAGCATTTCAAATGCTCGGTCCTGATGTTGTCGTTGAGATACGCCTTGCACCTGGACGACATATCTGATCTCCGAAACCGGCTAGGGCTTCGCTGCCGGTGCCATACTTGGCTTCTCCGAAAGCTCCGGAACAACAATCTTTAATTGTAAAATTCTAAATCTACCCGAGAAAGGAATCGGGGCCGTATTGAGCTACCTCACCCGAGGTTGAAAATCTAGATACCACACGACACAGCGGTATTGTTTCTCGCGCAATGTGGCAGCAGATCACTAAAATCGATTGCGATCCGCGCAAGCACAACTGTAGATTTTTATACCGTCAACGATTCCGAATTCGGGAGCGTGGGCATGCACAAGCGATATCAACCGCTGAACATTCCGATCGAAATTGTCCGAACCGTCGTGGCGATTTCGGAAACGGGATCCCTTACCAAAGCGGCAGAACGGCTCGGGCTGAGCCAGCCGGCCGTCAGCTCACAGATCAAGCGGATTCAGGGACTGGTCGGCGGCGCACTCTTTACCAAGACGTCTCAGGGAACAACTGCGACCCAGCTCGGCAAGCTGGTGCTGCAACAGGCGCGCCGCATTCTCGACGCCAACGATCAGATGCTGCGGATCGGCGGTGCCGCGCATGTCCCCCAACCGATCCGGTTGGGGCTCAGTACATTGTTTGTGCGCCAGTTCCTCAGCGAGCGGAGCGCCGGAAAGCTCGTTGACGTCATCATCCATACGGACAATTCCGTCGGCATCACCAAGGGGCTGATCGACGGCTATATCGACATCGCCTATATCTTCGAAAACCCGGAGATGACCAGCGAGATCTCGCATCTCATCGTCAATGAAATGGACGAAGAAATCGTCTGGGTGCGCGCCCGGGATTTCGTGCTCAGCCCCGGCGCTCCGATCCCGCTGCTCACCTGGCCCGGAGACGAGCTGATGATCCGCACGCTGACCAGGCACGGACTCGCCTACAAGATCGTATTCAACAGTCCCGATTATCATGCGAAACTGGCGGCCGTAGAAGCCGGGATCGGGATCGCGGCAATCCCCAAACGTATGATCCCCGAGCCGATCGTATGGGCGCAGGAATACTACCTGCCGCCACTTCCGCCCCTAAAAGCTCTGCTTTGCGCAAGACCCCATCTGGAGAGTTCACAAAGTACGGATTTGCTGAAAGCGATGTCGGAGCGCTTCTTCAAGACCCCGCAAGTCATGAACCTGTAAGCCGCGCGATCAGCGTGGAACGAGGTAGTGCGCGTCCCACTCACTGCGTGGAACTTCGACGCCGAGCTGGTAACTGAACGACTTGATGTCGAGACCGTCCGACGACGTCTCGCACACATATGACAGCTTGTACCATTTCCCCGCCGAACGGATCGCTCCGCCCGGGGCTTTGATCTGAGTACCGCGTATCACCGGGTCTGCGAAAGCGTAGGCGACGAACTCGTCGGGCCGATAGCCTTTGTGTTCACGGCCCACGATACCCATTGCGCGAGCGTCGCAGCGCTGTTCCACACGGGTTGCCGGATCGAGTTTCAGCATCTGATCGGTACGAGAGGACCTAGCTATCGCGGGGGACGTGCCGGCGATTCCGGCGATCAAAATGACGCCAAGAGCGATATTTTTCATAAGCTTGGATCGGGAACTTAAGATTGATTGGAAGGAAAGCTTTCAGTATAAGCTAGCACGTTCGCATATGCGAGAAACCCCGCCTCGGCAATGGCAGGGTTGCAGGTTCGCGATGAATTTGCGGTCACGCCGCTCATCAGGATTTGAACATCCCTGTGATCCTGTCCCAAAGTGATGGATATTGATCGGAATCGTGCCTGGACTTGTCGGGTTGCGTGGCGCTCACGGGGTCCGAGGCCGGAAACGTATCTCTGAGTCCGGTCTTCAGCTCTTCATGCGTCCTGCGATCCTCCCTCGCCGCTTCGTTGACGCCCTCGGCATATTTGTCGTGCGGTGCCGGATCGAACTTCTCTGCCATGATTTTTCCTCCATTGTCCGGAGAAAAAACGTGGGCATGACGAAGAGGTTCCCATAAAGCGGCAGTCAGTCGAGACCGCGCTCGCGGCTCAGCTTCACCATTTCCTGGATGAAGAGGGCCTTTTGCTTGTCGTCGAGCATCACATAAAGCGGCTCCGCTGCATCAGCGACAGCGCGCTGGTCTACCGCGCGATCGTTGAGGAACTGGGCCTCATTGCGCATTTGCTCGATGATGTCATCCGGCGGATCGCGCTTGGCGCGGGCAATACGCAGCTTCAACCGCTCGGCGCCGTTGTTGCCGAGCGTATGCATGGCGTCACCGAAGCCGGTCCAGTTCTTTTCCTGCTCGGGCGTCAGGTTAAGGGAGGTCTTGATCCGGACGATATTGGCGTCGCTGTTCGCGACGATCTGTTCGGCCGTCACCTCCGGAGTCTGCTCAGTGCCCTTCTTGCCTTTCTTGGCCTGCCTCGCATTGGACTGAGCGCCAGAGACCGGGCCGCGTACACTGTTTTTATTCGAAGGCACACCGAGCACGCCACCAACAGCCCCGACAACACCGCCAATTGCGCCGCCCAACACACCTCCAATCGGTCCCGCAGCGCGATTGCCGTCTCGCGCACCTTGCTGCATGCCTTGCACCAGGCCCTGAGCCTGAGCGACATCAGCATGCGCGAGCAACACCACAACAACGACGCATAGCGCGCGATGCAGCTGGGACGATTGGATCATCGGCACCTCCATTGCCGCTTTTGCGGCGCAACAAAACCACAGATCGGAATCTGCGGGATCGAACATATGAGCTTCACATCGATCAAGTCCATCAGCCGCATCACGCGGCACCCGCAGCAGCCGATGTGGACCTCATCGCAACAAGCCTGTTAGATAAATCTGGCGCAACGAAGAACGGTGCGCATGGCAAATTGAATCGTTCAAGGGGTGGAAATGGCGACCAACAAGAAGAAACTTCTGATCACCGAATCTCTGTCGCCGCAAGGCCGCGCGCTGTTCGATGCGCGCGATGACATCGAAACGATCGAGTTCAGCAATCTCATTTCCGCACCGGATTTCCTCAAACTCATCGAAGCCAACGCGCCGGTGCATGGCGCGGCTCTCGGCGCCACGCGCTTCGGCGCCGCCGAGCTCGAAGCGAGCGAGAACCTGCAGGTTGTGGCGCGCATCGGCGTCGGCTATGACGCGGTGGACGTACCTGCGCTGAGCAAGAGCAAGGTGCCGCTGATGATTGCGGGCACTGCCAATTCGCCTTCCGTTGCCGAACAGGCGCTGTTCATGATGCTGACGCTGGCGAAGCGCGCGGCCGAGTTGCACGCCATGGTCAAGGACGGCAAATGGGCTACGCGTTTCACGGCGCTGCCCTTCGACCTGTTTGGCAAGACTGTCCTCGTGGTCGGTTTCGGCCGGATCGGCGGCCGTACGGCGACACGCTGCCAAGCGATGGAAATGAACGTGCTGGTCTACGATCCGTTCGTATCTGCGGACGCGATCAAGGCGGCGGGCTATGAGCCGGTGACGGATCTCGACGCCGGTGTGGCGCAGGCGGATTTCGTTACCCTGCACTGCCCGAAGACGCCAGAAACCACCGGCCTGTTCGATGCAGCCCGCATCGCGAAGATGAAGCCGACCGCCTATCTCATCAACACCGCCCGCGGCGGCATTGTGGTGGAAGCTGCGCTGTATAACGCGCTGACCTCGGGCAAGCTGGCGGGCGCCGGCCTTGATGTGTTCGAAGCTGAACCGCCGCCGCTTGGCCACGCGCTGTTCGAGTTGCCGAATGTGATCATAGCTCCGCATGTAGCCGGTGTAACCCGCGAGGCGTTGGATCGCATGGGTGTGCAGACCGCACGTAACATGCTGAGTGCGCTCGATGGTGCTCCGATCCGCGCAAATGTGGTCAATACAGACGTCCTGGATTGAGCGAGGTCCCAGCGCCCTGAAAATGGTCGCCGGCGTGCCCAAAAAGGGCCATAGGCGTTGTCAAAGTGTCACATGGTCGGCGATGCCGGCCATAACACTTTGATTTGCCTTTGGACTTGCCTTTTGGACGAGCCGGGAGCCTTGCCTTGACCCAGAACGATCCGACCGATCACGCCCTCGCCGCCATTGCCAGCATTCTCGACAGCAAGGAGTCCTCGCTGTCCCGGATCGCCGATTCGGAGCCAGCTAGCGGCCACGAAACGGTAACGGTGGTTGCCGAGCGCGTCACGGTGACCGTCGAGCAGGAAACGATGATCGCCGAAATGGATGCGCCGAACACGGCGCCGGAGCCCGAGATTGAAACGGAGCCGCAGTTGGCCGTCATCGAGCCTGCTGAGGTCGATGGCTACACCCGCCTCGGTCCTGGCCCGCTCGACGCCATCCGGTTCCGATGGACCGCGCGGCGCGACGAGGACGGTCGTTATTTCGTCGATGAGACCATCGGCAACCATTCCCGTCCGCTCACATCCGGACCGATGCCGCGCCACGAGGTCGTGACGTTTATCAATGCGCGCGAGAGTGCATCACGCGAACGCTTTCAGAGCCTGAAACGCCAGATGACGCGCGGCCGCCCGGAGACCGAGTCTGTCGAAGAAAACTGAGATCGATTGAATTTTCGGAACGGCGGTATGAACCCGCCGTTTCCTCCTGACGACGAAGAAGAGCAACGGTTCCGGTCAGTCTGTGCTCTGGAGGCGAGACGCGGACTTTGGGTGGAACCGAATGCGCAAACGTTCAGGGGATCATCATGAAGCGCTTCGCCGCCATTGCCGCCATCCTGCTGGCTACGACCGCCGCGCAAGCAGGCGACAGCTATTCTTTCGATATCGGCGACAAGTCCGTCACCATCGATGCTCCCGAGGATTGCCGCTCCGCGGATTGCATCTCGATCTCAATTCCTGGAGTGTTTGAGTACAACACCAAACGTCTCCGCCATGATCGTGACCGCGACAATCGCGAAAGCAAAACGGGGTCGAGTGTACGGCAAGAGCGTATGAGACCTGCGGAGCCATCCGCGACGACCCAGCCAGCGGAACCTGCATCAGCGCCGACCGCAACCGCACCTGCTGCGCCGTCGTCGTCACCTTCTGCTGCTCCAGCGCAGAACAGCGCGGCGAACGCCGCGTCTCCCGCAACAGATGCGAAGCCGGCTCAATCGACTATGGCTGTCAATACGCCAACCGTCGATCCAATCATCAACCCCGCGCCAACGCCGACCCCGGCTGCGTCGCCGCTCGGCGTCTGGATGACCGAGAAGAACGAAGGCAAGATCCGCATCGAAGCCTGTGGCAACAATATCTGCGGCTATGCGATGGACAAGAAAACCGAAATCAACGGCGAAAAGATTTTGATCAACATGAAGCCGGGCGACAACAAATGGGCCGGCAAGATCTTCGATCCGAAGAGCGGCAGTACCTATGACTCGACCATCGCTCTGAAGGGAAACGACTCCCTGAGTGTTCAGGGCTGCGCCTTCGGCGGCATGTTTTGCGGCGGTCAGACCTGGACGCGGGTAAACTGATGGAGGTTAGCCGACAGGTTTCTCATACTGTTCGTCGGTGACCTTCTCCATCCAGTCGGCCGTCTTGCCGTCCAGCGCTTCCTGCATGGCGATGTGGATCATGCCCGTGGTCGGCCCGGCTCCGTGCCAGTGCTTCTCGCCCGGGGGAATCCAGACCGTATCGCCCGGCCTGATCTCAACGACCGACTGGCCTTCCGTCTGAAAACGGCCGACGCCCGCGACCACATACAG
The DNA here is from genome assembly GCA_030147505.1 of Tardiphaga sp. Classification (GTDB taxonomy): domain Bacteria; phylum Pseudomonadota; class Alphaproteobacteria; order Rhizobiales; family Xanthobacteraceae; genus Tardiphaga. Next base: position 141,836 of record JASBVG010000009.1, on the reverse strand, counting down.
GGTCTGCCCGAACGGATGTGTGTGCCACGCCGTGCGCGCGCCCGGTTCGAAGCTTACACGAAACGTCACCAACCGCGCCGGCGCCTCGGCGACGACGACCGGGTCCTGCCAGACCGTGCCAGTAAAATACTCTTCCGGCGCCCGTTTTGTCGGGCGTGAACCGGCGGGGAAAAGCTTCATGGCACGGCCTCGCTTTCGTCTCGTTACTTCTTCGACGCGGCGTAGCGCGCCTTAGTCTCGGCATTCATCGGATAGAGACCCGGCAGCGTCGCGCCGTTGTTCACTTCATTGACGATCCAGGCTTCCATACGCTCCTGCTCCTCGCCTTCGGCGAGCACGTGATCGAGAAACGCCTTCGGAATGACGACGGCGCCATCCTGATCGGCAACGATCACGTCGTCCGGGAAAATGGCAACGCCGCCGCAGCCGATCGGTTCGCCCCAGCCGACAAAGGTCAGCCCCGTCACCGAGGCGGGCGCCGCAAAGCCGTCGCACCACACCGGCAGATTGGTGCCAAGCACGCCTTCGATGTCGCGCACGACGCCATCGGTGACCAGCGCCGCGACGCCGCGCTTCTGCATGCGGGCGCAGAGAATGTCGCCGAAGATGCCGGCATCGGTGATGCCCATGGCGTCAACCACGGCGATGCAGCCATCCGGCATTGCCTCGATGGCCGTGCGGGTTGAGATCGGCGACGACCAGGATTCCGGCGTGGCAAGATCTTCACGCGCCGGCACGAAGCGCAGTGTGAAAGCCGGGCCGACGAGGCGCGGCATGCCCGGGCGCAACGGTTTGGCGCCACGCATCCAGACATTACGCAGTCCTTTTTTCAGCAGCACCGTGGTGATGGTTGCGGTGGAGATCTTGGACAGGGTGGCAACGACTTCAGGAGACAAGGACATGCGCGGAGCTTTCCGTCAGAGGATGTTCAGGCCGCGCATCTTGCGGTGGAATGCCACGACGTCAAGGGGCGCGGCTGAACACACGGCTCCACCGCACCAAACGCATTGCGATCACCGCAACTTATCGCTTCCATGCGTTTTAATTTATTGAAGATGCACGACTATTCCGAGATTGCGAATTCCACTCGCCGGCAAAACGCGTTATGCATGACCTGTCAGCGACAGACCTGAGACGCCATGGCCGTAGCTCTCTCCCCGCCCCGCATCCTGCCGTCCGGCGATGCCGCCATCACGGTCGAATTCAGCCGCACCATCGACGATGACGCAAATCGCCGCGTGCTGGCGCTGGACAAGCTCGTCACGACCGAGGCACTACCCGCCGTCACCGAGACCGTGCCGACCTATCGCTCTCTGCTCGTGCATTACGATCCGCTGCAGATCGACTTCGACGCGCTTGGCGCGAAGCTCGCGGAACTCGCCCTGAAGCCATTGCCCGAGGCGAAAGCAGCACGTCGCTGGCGCATCCCTGTCGCCTATGGCGGCGAGAACGGTATAGATCTCGAGGACGTCGCCAAGGCGCTCGACATGACGCCTGAGGAAGTCGTCAGGCGTCACGTGGCCGGCGACTACAAGGTCGCGATGATCGGCTTCACACCGGGCTGGTCCTATCTCAGCGGCTTGCCGAGCGAGATGCAGATGTCGCGCCGGCAAAACCCGCGGCTACTGACGCCGGCCGGCACCATCTCCATCGGCGGTATCCAGACCGGCGTGCAATGCCTCGCCGGCCCCAGCGGCTGGCACCTGCTCGGTCGTACCGCCGTGCGCACCTATCAGCTCGGTCGCGATCCTACTTTCCTGCTCGAACCCGGCGATGCCATCACCTTTAGCGCCGTCGATGAGCTGACATTCAGGGAGCAGGACCTTGCAGCCGAGGCCGGCGAATTCGTCGCCGAGTTGATCCCGTCATGAGCAAGCTGATCGTTGCATCCGTCAGCCCCGGCACCTCTGTGCAGGACATCGGCCGTTTCGGCGCACAGCGCTACGGCCTTGTACCTTCCGGAGCCGTGGATCGCCTGGCAATGGCCGCAGCCAATGCGCTGCTCGGTAATCCCTTGTTCGTAGCGACCATCGAGCTTGGTCCGCTCGGTTCGGTCTTCACGGCAAAGGGCGGTGCGGTCCGTGTTGCACTCAGCGGTGCGCTGCGCCCGGCCGACGTCGCCGGTAGTCAGGTCGCAGTCAACACGACTGTGACGCTGGCCGACGGCGAAAGCCTCAATATCGGCGTCGCACGTTCCGGCACCTTCGGCTATCTCGCCATCGAAGGCGGTGTGCGCGGCGAGCCGATGTTCGGCAGCCTCGCGGTCAATGCACGTGCGGGTCTCGGCAGTCCCTATCCGCGGCCGCTGCAGGCCGGCGATGAGCTGCTGGTCGCGACTGCGAGCGCCGCGACAGAAAAGCGTATCGAGGTGCCCGCTCCGGTCGAAGGGCCGATCCGTATCGTCATGGGACCGCAGGATGACGAGTTCGCCGAAGGCAAGGACCTGTTCCTCAGCAGCGACTGGAAGATTTCCGCCACCAGCGACCGCATGGGCTACCGGCTCGAAGGGCCGGTGATCAAGCATTTGCACGGTCACAACATCGTCTCTGACGGCACCGTGAACGGTTCGATCCAGGTCCCCGGCAACGGCCAACCGATCGTGCTGATGCCGGACCGCGGCACGTCGGGCGGTTATCCAAAGATCGCCACAGTCATCTCGGCGGATCTCGGCCGCTTCGGTCAAACCCAACCGGGGATGCCGTTCCGCTTCAAGGCGATCACCATGGCCGAAGCCCAGGCGGCCTATCGCGCCTACGCGGAATTGCTGCAGAGTCTGCCGAGCCGCGTCCACGAATCCAATATCCTGATGCTCGACATCAAGGCACTTCTGCAGGCGAATGTCGCAGGTACCGCTATTGACGCCGTAGACGATGCGACGTGGCAGTTCGCCAACGCTGACAAGTAGTACACACGGGAGAGCTCATCATGACCATCGATCTCAATTGCGATCTCGGCGAAAGCTTTGGCATGTGGGAAATGGGCAATGACGCTGCGATGATCGATCTCGCGACGTCCGTCAACATCGCCTGCGGCTATCACGCTGGCGATGCCGATGTGATGCGCAAGACGGTGCGGCTTGCCAAGGCCAGAGGCGTCAAGATCGGTGCACATCCCGGCTATCGCGACCTGCATGGCTTCGGACGCCGTCCCATCGCGGGCCTCACCTCGCTCGAAATCGAAAACCTGATCGCCTATCAGATCGGCGCTCTGCAGGGCATCGCTGCGATGGAAGGCTACAAGGTCACCCATGTGAAGGCACATGGCGCGATTTCAAATGTCGCCTGCGAGGACGACATGACGGCCCGTGCCATCGCCGCCGGCATCAAGGCGGTGGATCGCAACCTGACCTTTGTCGTGCTGGCGAATTCGAAGCTCGTCTCCGCGGGCGAAGCCGCGGGACTGCCGCTCGCGCACGAAGTGTTCGCCGACCGCGCCTATGAGGACAATGGCAACCTCGTTTCTCGCAAGAAGGACGGCGCGGTGCTGCACGATGCAAAGATGATCGCCGACCGCGTGGTCAAGATGGCGCAGACCGGCGAAGTGATTTCCGTCACCGGGAAGGTCATCAAAATGAAGATGGACACTGTGTGCATTCACGGCGACACGCCGGGCGCCGTGGAGATCGGCCGTCAGGTGCGTGCCGGGTTGCAGGCAGCGGGAATCGACGTGAAGCCGTTCAAAACCGCATTTTAGCGTCTGTATCCATCATCGGTCGTTCAACATGCCCTCATGCGGCAAGCCTTCGATCGGACACTCTTCGACCCCGACCGTGCGTCGCGTGATGGCCTCAACATTGTCGCGCGCCTTGTCCGGATTGGTGACCCAGGTCGAGTAGAAATCGAATGGGCAGGCCGCAACGCCCTTGTTGCTCTCACCGGAATTGATGGTGCCGGTATAGCCGCGATGCAGCAGCTTGAAGAGATGGTTCTCCGACTGCCCGTTGCGGCGGGCATCGCGGATCAGCGATTTCGACAGCGCGGCATACTGGATGCCGTAATCTTCCTCGCCGCATTCGCCGAGTGTGCGGCCGTCAAAGCCGATGATGGCCGAATGGCCGAAATACGAATAGACGCCATCGAAGCCCGACGCATTGGCGACGGCCACATAGGTATTGTTGGCCCAGGCCATCGCTTTCGCCATCAGCACCTGCTGGTCCTTGGCCGGATACATATAGCCCTGGCAACGCACGATCAGCTCGGCGCCTTTCATCGCGCAATCGCGCCAGATCTCGGGATAGTTGCCGTCGTCGCAGATGATCAGCGAGATCTTGAGCCCCTTCGGGCCCTCGGAGACATAAGTGCAGTTGCCGGGATACCAGCCTTCGATCGGCACCCACGGCATGATCTTGCGATATTTCTGCACGATCTCGCCCTTGTCGTTCATCAGGATCAGCGTGTTGTAGGGCGCCTTGTGCGGATGTTGCTCGTGACGTTCGCCGGTCAGCGAGAACACTCCCCAGACCTTGGCCTTGCGGCAGGCTTCGGCGAATATCTCGGTTTCATCGCCAGGCACGAGAGATGCGGTCTCATACATCTCCTTCTCGTCATACATGATGCCCTGTGTCGAATATTCCGGGAATACGACGAGATCCATGCCGGGCAGTCCGACCTTCATGCCGACAATCATGTCGGCGATCTTCTGTACATTGGCGAGCACCTCGGCCTTGGTATGCAGCCGCGGCATCTTGTAATTCACGACCGCGACGCCGACCGCGTCCTTGCTGGATGAGATATCGCCGTGATGCATGGAATGGACCTCCGTTATTCCCACGATCCTGTGCCGACTATTCCGGGCCGACCATACGTGGATTTACGGATGACGATGGATTGAGACGAAAATGCCCGGCGCGAGGCCGGGCATGAGCGTATTCGCCGAACAGAATGCGACGTGATCTACAGACCCGCCGCCTTCTCGATCACACCGTTGAACGACCGATCCATGATCGTATTGGCATCCAGCTTCTGCTTGATCAGCCCGTTGCGCTCATAGAGATCGATAGTCTTCTGCTCGTCTGCGACGACATCATCGTCGATCGGCGCAATCTTGATTTTGGCACGCTGCAGCCAAGCCAGCGGCACCTCGGTCGGAATGCGCATTAGCTTGCCCCAGGTATCGGCATAGCTTTGCTGATTGCTCAGCGCCCATGCCCGCGCCGCGGTGAGGCGCCGCAGATAGTCTTCCAGCTCGGCACGCTTATTCTTGATCGCATCCGGTGTCGCCACCTGCAAGCTAAGACCGGCAGAAAGCCCCTCAGCGGTCAGGATGCGCTTCGACTGGAACAGCACCTCCTCCTGGCTCACATAAGGCTCCCATGTGGACCATGCATCGACCGAGCCGCGTGTATAGGCGACCTTCGCGTCGGATGGCGCCAGAAACACGATCTGCACATCGTTCTGCGACCAGCCCTTTTTCTCCAGCGCCGCGAGAATGAGCTGATGGCCGATCGAGCCACGACCGGTGGCGATCTTCTTACCTTTGAGATCATCGAAGCTTTTGATGGCGGAGTCCTTCGGCACCACGATTGCGAGCCCGTCTTGGGTCTGCTTGATGGCACCGATCGCCTTCACGGGTACATTAGCAGCGGCGGCGAAAGTGAACGGGGCATCGCCGACGAGACCGGTTTCGATCGCACCGGCACCGAGCGCTTCGAGCAACGGAGCTGCGGCCGGAAACTCCTTCCACTCGATTTTGTAAGGCACGTCTTTCAGCACGCCGGATGCTTCCATCACGGCGCGTGAATTGCCCTTTTGATCGCCGACGATCAATGTCGTCTCGGCCTGGGCTGCTGTAAAGAAGGCTGCAGCGAACAAACCGGCGGCAAATGCGAGCCTCTTCATGCTGCGACAACTCCCTTATCCGCTTCGCGCGCAGCAACCAGCGCGCGCGTGGCGGGGATCAGTTCACGGCCGTAATCGATGGCGTCGACCAGTGGATCGAAGCCCCTGATCAGAAAATGGCTGACGCCTAGGTCAAAGTAGTCTGCAAATACTTCGGCGACCTGTTCCGGCGTGCCGACCAGCGCAGTCGTGTTGCTGTTAGCGCCGGTGAGCGCGGCCATTTCCGTCCACAGCCGCTTATCGATCCGCGTGCCCTGCTCCGCCAGTGCCAGCAGACGCTTGGCGCCGGCCGTAGCGTGACCGTCGGCCGGCTTGCGGTAGCCGGTCTGATCCTGCAGCGCGATGGCACGGGCGAGGATGTCGTCAGCCTTGGCCCACGCCTTCTCCTCGGTATCAGCGATGATCGGGCGGACCGACAGGCTGAAGCGCGGTGACGGACGGCCGTACTTCTTGGCAGCGGCGCGAACGCGACTGGTCACATCGCGGACCTGCGCATAGGATTCGCCCCACAGCGCAAACGTGTCGGCGTGCTTGCCCGAGACCTCGATGGCGGCATCCGATGCACCGCCGACGAAGACATGGATCGGGACGATCGGCTTCACCTGAGAGAAGCCGCCTTCGACCTGATAATATTTGCCGTGGTAGTCGAACGGCTTTTCGCTCGTCCATTCCTGCTTGATGATATCGAGCCACTCGTCGGTGCGGGCATAACGCTCATCCTTGTCGTCGAGCGTGTTACCGTCCTGCCGCAGCTCCTTGGCGTTGCCGCCGGTGATAACATGCAGCGAAACGCGGCCGTTGTGGAAATTCTCGATGGTCGCAAGCTGGCGCGCTAGCACCGTCGGCGCGGTGAAGCCAGGACGCTGGGCGATCATCACCTTCAGCTTCCGGGTGACACCGAGCGCATGCTGGGCGACCTGCAGCCCGTCGGGCGTTGTCGAGTGAAAAGCCAGCAGCGCGCGGTCGAAGCCGGCGAGTTCATGCGCCTTGGCAACGGTCTCGATATAGCCGGGATCGAGGATCGGCCCGGAGCGCACGCGGGTTTCGGATGCGTCATTGTTGGTGATGAAACCGATGAATTCAACGGACATGTCTTCCTCCAATTCCGGATATTGATCAGATGCCGAGGGCATGGCGACCGGCGGCGATACGGGTGCTGTCGTCCTGCGGCGTATGCACACGTCCGCAAAGGACGTCGCGATAGTGCCGTTCGAGCGGGTTGGCGCGGGTGAGACCGTGATTGCTGGTCAGCGACAACGCATCCTCGACCGCAGCCACGGCATTGTTGGTAACGGTGAGCTTGACGATGTTGCCTTCGCCCGCGGTGAGCGCGGCATCCGCGTCGATGTCGCCGGCAAAACTATGCAGCAGCCGTGCATTGACCGCGAGCTTCGCCTCGATGCCGCCGACGATTTCCTGCGCACGCGGCAGCGTCGATAGCGGCGCGCCCAAGCTCGACGGCACGCGGGTCCTGAGGAAATCGACCAGCCAGTCGCGCGCAGCCCGCGCCACGCCGTCATAGACGGCGCCGACCAGCACAGCCTGGATCGTGGACTGCGTCACATCCGGCGGGCCCCACGCATCGGGACGTCGCACATCGATCTCGTGATCCAGCGGGATCAGGACATCGTGGAACACCACATCATGGCTGCCGCTGGCGCGCAGGCCGAGATGATCCCAGGTCTCGACGATGCGGATGCCGTCGGATTTCGCCGGCACCAGGAACAGACCGACGCGCACATCCGGCTCGTCGGTCTTCGCCCATACCGTCATCCATTTAAGGATCGGCGCGCCGGTCGAATAGATCTTTCGGCCGGAAATGCGCCAGCCCTCCGGCGTGCGCCGCGCGGTGGTCGCCGGTAGGCCGCCACGCGCGGGCGAACCGAGATCTGGCTCGACGCGCAGCGCGTTGATCAGCGCGATGTCGTCGATGGCGTCCCGGCCGACTTTCTGCGCAAGCGACGCCGGCCAATGACCATTCTTCGCGATGACGAGATGATGGATGTAATGCATCGCCAGAACGAGGCCGGTGGCGGCGTCCGCCGCGGCCACGAGACCGACGACGCGCGTAGCCTCTGCGACGCTCCCGCCTCCACCGCCGATGGCCTTCGGCACCGGGAGTGCAAGCAAACCGGCGTCAGCCAGTTCCTGAAAATTCTCGAACGGGAACCCGGCAGTGCGGTCATGTAGTGTCGCGCGTTCTGCAAAACCGGGCGTCAGCAAACTGACCCTGTCGATGATCCCCGGAATGGCGTCCATGATGGAAAGCGGCCCGCGCTGTCTGTGTGGTATCCGAAGGCCGCGATAGACGGCCCGCGCCTGTGTCTGTTGCATGGAGAAAAGACCGATTGGCCGCCGTTACAAGCGGCGCGCGGAAATAACGACGCCCGCGCTGAGTCCATCACGGCGGGCAGATGAAACGTTCTCTCCACGATCTTCGACAGAGAAGATCATTCGGCCGGTTTTGCGCTGCTGCTCTCACCATGTGGCGTCGAGTCCCAGCAGGCCGAGAATGTCCCGCCGCAGTTCCGCCAGATGCGGATCGCCGCGATGACGGGGATACGGACGATCGACGGAAATATCCGCTTTCACCCGCGCAGGACGATCGCTGAACACGATGACACGATTAGCGAGGAACAGCGCCTCCTCCACATCATGCGTCACCAGGAGCGCAGTGAAGCCGTTGCGCTGCCACAGCGAGACCAGTTCCGACTGCATCGTGATGCGCGTCAGGGAGTCGAGTTTGCCCAGCGGCTCGTCGAGGATGAGAATGCGGGGATCATTGACCAGCGCCCGAGCCAGGGCCACGCGCTGGGCCATGCCGCCGGAGAGCTGATGTGGATAGGCCTTTCGGAAGGCGCCGAGACCGACCAGCTCGATCGCCGCATCGACGCGGTGGCGCTGCGTCTTCAAGAGGCCTTGCGCTTCAAGCCCGAGCGCGACATTGTCGTAGACCGTCCGCCAAGGAAACAGAGTCGGATCCTGAAACACCACGACGCGCGACGGATACGGCCCGGTGATTTCCATGCCGTCCTCGGCGAGCGTGCCGGCGCGCGGCGGCTCGAGTCCGGCCACCAACCGCAGCAGCGTGGATTTTCCGCAGCCGGAGGGGCCGAGCAGCGCGACGAATTCGCCGGGCGCGACCTTGATGCTGACATCGTCAAGCACATCAAGCATACTGCCATCGATATCGAAGGCATGGCTGACACCCGCGATCTCCAGCGAAGCGCCCGTCGCCTCTAACGCTTTCGCGAGCACTACCATTTCACGACGCCCTTCTGCCAGACCAGAAGGCGGTCGCGGACACGGAACAGGAGCGTAATGGCCCCCGAGCAGAGCAACGACATCACGATCAATGCCGCATACATATTGTTGTAGGAAGCCCAACCCTGTGCCCATTGCAGATACCAGCCAAGCCCCGCTTTCACGCCGATCATCTCGGCGACGACGAGCACGGCGAAGGACGAGCCGAGCCCCATGAACAGGCCGACGAACACATGCGGCAACGCCGCCGGAATCGCGACCTTCGCCACGAGAAAGGACGGTCTGGCACCGAGTGTGCGTGCAACGTCGTAATACGCGCTATTCACGCTGGCGACGCCCGACCATGTGAGCACCGTCACCGGAAAGCCGGTGGCGAGCGCGATCAAGAAAGTCGAGGCGCTCCAGCTCGACGGGAAGGTGAAGAAGGCGATCGGCAACCACGCCGTCGCCGGGAGCGGCCCTATGAAACGCAGGATCGGATGCACCCAGTAGCCTGCGAGCCGCGACCAACCGATCGAGACGCCCGTGAAGAACCCGACGGCGGCGCCGATAAAATAGCCGCCAAGCTGCAGCTTCACGGATGCGACCACACTGTCGAGCAGTTTTGGCAGATCGTCGGTATAGACCTCGACGATCGACTGCGGCGGCGGGAAGAACGGCAGCGGCAGCCAGCCGAATTTCGCTGTGGCCAACTCCCACAGGGTTAGGAACGCACCCAGCGCCAGCAGCCATGGAGCGCGCCGCTGCGCGCCTTGGCCAAACTGGCCCAGGGCCGTGTGGGCTGTCGTGGCAAGAACGATGAACGCAGCGATTGCGAAAGCAACATAGGCGACCGCTTCAGTACGCGACCAGTCGCCGATATCCGGCCAGTGCAGGCTCGCATAACCAAATGCCAGCCAGGTGAGCCCTGCCCCCATGCCCGACAAGGTCGGACGCAGCTTGCCGGCGATCGCGAGGCCGCCATCGCCCGCGATCGCAAGGCTTTCACGGTCCGCGCCAGTCGGCGCGATATCAGACGCGGAATACGTCGGCATAGATGCGCTCCGCGAATTTGGCCGTGTCGGTGTTCGGCTTGAACACCGATACCTGCTTCAGTTCATCTGCGTAGGTCTTCAGCTCGCGCTTGAGCTGATCGCCGACCGGATGATGATGATGGGTATGGTATTTCACCATGCCCTGCAGATCCTCGATGGTCGCCGCCTTTGGCGCGTAGGGCTGGAACGAGGCTGCGGCCTTGTCCGGATTCTGCGACGCGAACATCGCGGCATCGAGTAGCGCCTGTGTCAGTGCGCGAGCGACTAGCGGCTCCGCCCGCAACAGGCTGCCGCGCACGCCGACGATGCAGCAACTGATGTCGCGATAAGGACCGTCGAGATTGGAGCCGACCTCCTTGAACTCGCCATCCTTGAGCCAGAGGTAAGCGAGCGGATCGGAGGCAAGACCGATTTGCGCCTCGCCCTTCTCCAGCGCCAGCCGCACGAGGTTGCCGGGATACTGGCGAAACTCGACATCCTTGTCCGGATTGAGGCCGACCTTTGCGAGCTGGATCGAGAAGAAGTTCTTGTCCGGACCGGCCATGTCGCCGACAGCGATCACCTTCCCCTTGAAGTCGGCGATGCCTTTTACATCGGATTTGGCCGGCGCCAGCGCGCGCAGGCAGCCGCCATGGGTACCGGCGACGATCTTGACATCGAAGCCCTGCTCCAGCGGCTTCAGCCAACGCAGGGCCATGCCCAGCCCTGCGTCTGATTTGCCGGTGGCGATGGCCTCCAGCAACTGGTCGGTAGAGCCGCTGTAATTGACGAGTTCGACGTCGAGATTCTGCTTCGCAAAGAAACCGTGATCGATGGCAACCGGCAGCGGCGCCAGGCAGACGGCGCCGGCATTCCATGACAGCTTCAGCTTGCGCGTTGCACCAGTCAGCGCGGGCGCATCGGACGATGCCTTGCAAATCGGGAATTCCGAAAAATCTATCGGCGATGCCTGCTTGAACGGAAAGGCCTGCGCCCCCCAAACGCCAAGCGGTGCTGCGAAGGCGGCCGCTGCGCCGGCACCGAGCAAGCTTCGCCGGTCTATCAACGGCGTGCGCTTGTGATCATCGTCGGACATCTCGTCTCCTTGGCTAAGACACAGCACGGCCCCTTAGCGCAACGCATGACGTTGCAGCTCGCGCTGATGCGATGGTGAAAGACTCTAAAGGTTGGTCCGGAGTGGGCGTCGTTCGACTCTCACACCGTCATTGTTGACGGTGCGAGGATGCGCAGCGCGGGCGCGCAGGGTCAATAAAATGGAATTTTGAATGTTGGTAGTGAGGGAGAGATTATCTCCAACGCAGCCAGCCCGGAGAGATGACCACGCGCATCTCCGGATAAGCATTCTCCGCCGCGCAGGACGCGCGCTGGATTCATGCTGGTCAGTACACGTCGAGCTGGAAGCGTCCTTTCTTCTTCAGCTCGCTCACAAAGGCCACGGCTTCGTCGATCGACCGGGCACCATGCTGCGCGGTGACATCGACCAGCGCGCGTTCGACGTCCTTGGCCATGCGCTTGGCATCGCCGCAGACATAGACATGCGCGCCTTCAGCGAGCCAAGTCCATAGATCACGCCCGACTTCGCGCATGCGATCCTGCACGTAGAACTTTTCGCCGGTGTCGCGCGACCAGGCAAGCGACAGGCGCGTGAGGAAACCATCGTGCTTCATCGCATTGAGTTCGTCGGCGTAGAAGAAATCCGACGCGCTGCGCTGGTGACCGAAGAACAGCCAGTTCTTGCCGGGCGCCCGTGTGGCCTTGCGATCATGCAGAAAGGCGCGAAACGGCGCAATGCCGGTGCCAGGGCCGACCATGATGATCGGCGTCTCTGGGTTCTCCGGCAATGCGAAGCCATGGGCCTTCTGCACATAAACCTTAAGCTCGTCGCCCGGCTTGATCCGATCGGCGAGGAAGCTCGATGCCAAACCATGGCGTTTGCGCTTGCCGATCACATAGCGAACCGCATCGACGGTGAGCGACAGTTTGCCCGGTGTCGCATTGTGCGACGACGAGATCGAATAGAGCCGCGGCTGCAAGGGCTCCAGCGCCTCAATGAAGGCTTCCGGATGCGGACGGACACTCGGGAATTTCTGCAGCGCTGCCATCACATCGAGCGTGGCTGCGTCGCCATCGGGGTCCTCTCCCTGTGCCAGCGCTCGCGCCTTTGCGCGATGCGCGCCGCCGGTGAGATAGGAGATCAGTTCGAACAGAGAGTCCGGCGCTGGTGCCAGCGAGATGTCGTGCTGCAGCACCTCGCGCAACGTCTTGCCGCGCACCTCGGTCGTATGCGACGCGCCGAGCATCGCAATGATCTGGTCGACATGGCCGAGATCGTTGCTGGCAAAAATGCCGAAACTGTCGCCGACGACATAATCGAGTCCACAGCCGGACAGATCGAAATCGATATGCCAGGTCTCTTTCTCTGAACCGGCCCCATTGAGCAGGCGTCGACCGAGGAAGATCACTGGCGCGGGATTATCGCGCGAGCGGCCGAGCGTTGACAGATCCTGCGCGGCGGCTTCGACTGGCTCGGCGATCGCGGGTTTCGCGGCTGGGGCCGCACCTGCGGCTGGCGCTTTATCCAGCTCCTCATAAAGCGACTTCAGCATCCGCGCGGTTTCCTTGCCGCCGGGAACGCAGAGATTCAGACGCGGCTCGGCCTTGGCGGCGATGGCGTCCGAATAATCGTTGCAGTTATAGCCGCACTGGCCGCAATCCTGCTGCGCCATTGCCGCCATCATCTTGCGGCGAACGGGTTTGCCTTCGGCGAGCTTCATGCGGTCGGAGATCGGCATGGTCTGGTCGTGCCACGGCGCGCCATCATCCTCCTCCATGATGGCGGCGCCCTGCTCCGCCGACAGCGGTGTCGCCGGTGCATCGGACAGGAGGCCGGCGAAGAAGCCGTTGAGCCAGGAGCGCTGCGCTTCGGAGAACGGCGCCGACGACGGAATGATCTCGACCTTCGGAGGTGTCACCATCTGGTTCATGCGGACACCTGTTCGTCAGCGAGTTTGCGCAAGCTTGCCGCATCGTGGCGGCGCGAGAATGCGAGGAAGGTTTCGTCCGGCGAGGCGCGGTTGGCGAGATAGGCCTTCAGTAGATTCTCGACCACGACCGGCGCGTCTTCGGATCTGACGTTCTGATAGAGCTCCTGTCCCACATCGGCCTGGGGACCAAAGCCGCCGCCGGTGAAGATGTGGAACCCATCAACGGCGTCATCGCTGTCCTCGACCTGAACCCGCGCACCGATCATGCCGATGTCACTGATGTAATGCTGCGCGCAGGAATGGTGGCAGCCGGTGAGATGGATGTTGATTGGCGTGTCGACCTCGACACGAGTATCGCACCATTCGGCGATGTTGGTGGCAGTCTGCTTGGTATCGGCATTGCCGAACTTGCAGCCGGCGCGGCCGGTGCAGGCGATCAGGCCGGCACGGATTTCCGTGGTCTTCACGGCAAGACCGATGGCCTCAATGGCGGCAATCGCCAGCGAAACATTGGCGTCCTTGACGCCGGGGATGAGCAGGTTCTGCCACACCGTGAGGCGGATATCGCCATCGCCGAGATCGGCGGCGATCCTGGCGAGACCGCGCATCTGGTCGGTCGTCATCTTGCCGAGCGGCAGCACGACGCCGATCCAGTTAAGCCCGTCCTGCTTTTGCCGGTGCACACCGATATGCGCGGTGCGATCAAAGCTCGGACGCGGCAGCAGCGCCTCCGCCGCGATGCGCGTGAACGGCGCGCCAAGCTTCTCCTCGACGAGCACGAGAAATTTCTCCATGCCCATGCCGTCGATCACATATTTCAGTCGCGCCTTGAGCCGGTTGGTGCGGTCGCCGAGATCGATGAAGACTCGAACGATGGCGTCCGACACTTTTGTCGCATCTTCCGGCTTCACGATGATGCCAGTGTCCGTCGCAAAATCCTTGTGGCCGGTGATGCCGCCGATGCCGAGCTTGAACCAGATACCAGGTGTCACGCCAAAGCCGTCCTTCACCTCGACGGCAGCGAAGGCGATGTCATTGGTATCTTCCAGCACGGCGATCTTGCCGGCGCCGTCATAGGCGACATTGAATTTCCGCGGCAGCCCGTAGAGCGAGCGGTCGTTGAGGATGTGATAATGCCACTCGCGCGCATACGGTCGCGTATCCAGCAATTCCTGCGGATCGATGCCCGCCGTCGGTGTCCCCGTGACATTGCGGATATTGTCGGCGCCGGAGCCGCGCGAGCACAGGCCGAGATCCTGGATGCCTTCCATCAGCCTCACCGCGTTTTTCGGCGGGATCTCGCGCATCTGCAGATTGGCGCGGGTAGTGACATGGCTGAACGGGCCGCACAATTCGTCGCTGAGATCGGCAAGGCCCGACAGCTGCCAGTGCTTCATGATCCCGTTCGGGATGCGCAGCCGCGACATGTAGCTGTCCTGCGTCGGTCCGACATAGAAGATGCCGTAATAGCGCCAGCGGAAATTATCGGCCGGTGATGGCCGCGCATCAGCCGCCGCTTGCTCGCGCAGGCGCGGATAAGCATCGAATGGGTGCTCCTCGCGCTTCCACTTCTCCTGATCGACCAGCTTCTTGCCCGCGGTGATAGTGCGGTCCTGCGCCTTGATGTGCGAGGCATCCGGCCCGGTCGGCTCGGCATTACCATTCCGGGCCGTGTTGCCGCTGAGACCCTTTCCCACGCGGCTGATCTGCAAGCCGGTCGTGAAGCCTTCAAGATAGCGCTTCTGCTCGTCGGAGAAGTCGATGGATACAGGCTCGATTTTCATGCGCGTTGAGGCTCCGACTAGGCAATGTGAAGTGACGAGACCGCTCCGCGTCAGTCCGGCCGCCTTGGCCGGGTTGAGTGGGAGGACGGTCCGATCAGCCTCGTTGCTGCGGATATCCATCTGGGATGGCCGGCAGACATCTGCGGTGCCGGCTGGAACAAGACATTCAAATCCTGTGCCAGCTTGCCGGGATCGTTTTCGCGAGGAAAATCAATCTCCTGGATGAGCGCAACGTCTCCGCTACCGAGTCGATGCAGCTCTTTTGCACTGCACGCACAATAATGAGGCGGCGCGCCGATCAGCTCTTCAAATGCGCAATCTCGAACGCCGCGAGATGGGCGTCGATCCGATCCGGATCGAAAGCCGGGCCGGCAAAAGCGCCGACGGCGTCGCTCACGCGATGGCCGGCATCGTCCGGCTTGCCGGTTGCGGCATCATAGAGATCCGGCCGGAACACTGACTTTGCGGTCGCGAGTGCCACCGGACTGATGGCCGTCTGCCCCCAGCGGACCATCTGCGCATAGAGCCACGCCGCCTGCGCCGGATCGGGACGGCCGGCGTGCTCCCGGCCGACCAAAAGGTAGCGACTGCTTTCGCGCCAGGTACCGTCCGGAGACACCTTGAGCTTGCCGTCCAGTGTCCGCTGCAACACTTCCGGGGAGACGCCGATGCGCTCGGGCTTCGCGAGAATGGCAGTGGTCTCATCGCGGTTTTCCGGCGCCTCGATGAAGGCGGCCGCCCTGACATGCGCACGCGTCAGCGCCGCGACGATCTCCGGGTTCTTGTCGGCCCAGATCTGCCGGATACCGAGTACCTTCTCCGCCGCGCGCTGCAGGATGTCCGAGGCGAAATGCAGGATATGCCCGATGCCGAGATCGACCGCGACCGAGTTCCAGGGCGCCCCGACGCAGAAGGCATCCACGTGCCCATTGGCGAGACTTTCCACCATGTAAGGCGGCGGCAACACCACGAGCCGTACATCTTCGTCGGGATCGACACCGCCTGCGGCCATCCAGAAACGGAGCTGGTAGTTATGGGTGGAGAACGGGAAAGTCATGCCGAAAGTCAGCGGATCGGCCCCTGCCCGCGCCCGTGCCACCGCCACGCGGCGGAGCGCCTGTGCCGTCGCCATCGGATCGGTAGGATCGCCATCCAGTTCCGACATGATCGCCGCATGCAGTGCCGGCGACACTGTGATCGCATTGCCATTGATGCCGAGATTGAACGGCGCCACGATCGGCACCTTCACATGTCCGAGTCCGAGACTGGACGCGATGGCGACCGGCGCCAGCAGATGCGCGGCCTCGAACAGGCCTATATTCAGCTTGTCGCGGACATTTGACCACGACACTTCGCGGGCGAGTTCGACATCCAGCCCCTCGTCCCTGGCAAAGCCTTTATCGACGGCGACGATCAGCGCGGCGGCGTCCACCAGCGGAATGAAACCGATGCGAAGCGGCTGGGTCATTTCAAAAGCTCCGCTGTGGTGATGATCGACTGCGCGATCTCGCCGATCTTCTTCTTCTCCCGCATCGCCGTGGAGCGTAGCAATACATAGGCCTCCTCTTCATTGAGGCCCTTGAGCTTCATCACGATGCCCTTGGCGCGGTCGATGATCTTGCGCTCTTCGAGCGCCGACTTGGTGCGCTCGAGCTCGTCCTGCAGCTTGGAGAAGGCGTTGAAGCGCGAGATGCACAGATCGAGGATCGGCTTGATCCGCTCTTTTTTGAGCCCATCCACGATGTAGGAGGATACCCCCGCCTCCACCGAAGCCCGCGCCGACTCGGCATCGCTCTGGTCGACGAACATCGCGACCGGCCGGCGAACGGCCCGCGATACCTGGAACATTTGTTCCAGCACGTCCCGGCTCGGATTTTCGAGGTCGATCAGGATCACTTCGGGATCGAGCTGGTAAATCCGGGCCAGCAGATTTTGCATTTCCCGGATGTGATGCACGTCGCTATAGCCAGCCTCGCGCAGTCCTTCTTCAAGGATGGCCGCCCGGATCGGGCTTTCGTCGACAATGACGATCTTGGGCGACTTTTCGGGCATCGGGCACTCGGCTGGATACCTATCCATAGCATGCGGCGCTGCGGCATAAAGCCTTGTATTTGTAGGCAAATGGGACTACCTGCTGCCCTTCAATCAGGCAGATCGAACATGCAGCAGGCCGCCGCGCCCAAAATTTCCTTTGTCTCGCTGGGATGCCCCAAGGCCCTGGTGGACTCCGAGCGCATCATCACGCGGCTGCGCGCCGAAGGCTATGAGCTCGCCCGCAAGCATGACGGCGCCGATGTGGTCATCGTCAATACCTGCGGTTTCCTCGACAGCGCCAAGCAGGAATCCCTCGGTGCCATCGGCGAGGCCATGGCCGCCAATGGCAAGGTGATCGTCACCGGCTGTATGGGCGCCGAGCCCGAGCAGATCGAGGCGGCCTATCCCAATGTGCTGTCGATCACCGGCCCGCAGCAATATGAGAGCGTGCTGGACGCCGTGCACCGCGCGCTGCCGCCGGTGCACAATCCGCATATCGATCTGGTCCCGCCGCAGGGCATCAAGCTGACGCCGCGGCACTACGCCTACCTGAAGATTTCCGAAGGCTGTAACAACCGCTGCACCTTCTGCATCATTCCGAAGCTGCGCGGTGATCTCGTCTCGCGCTCGGCGAAGGATGTGCTGCTCGAAGCCGAGAAGCTGGTAAAGGCCGGTGTCAAGGAATTGCTGGTGGTGTCGCAGGACACGTCGGCTTACGGCGTCGATATCAAATATGCCGAGAGCCAGTGGAAGGACCGCAGCGTCCGCGCGAAATTTTACGATCTCGCCAAGGAACTCGGCGAGCTCGGCGCCTGGGTCCGCCTGCAATATGTCTATCCCTATCCGCATGTGGATGAAGTCATCGGCCTGATGACGCCCGGCAGCAATGTGCTGCCCTATCTCGACATCCCGTTCCAGCATGCCGCACCGAATGTGCTGAAGGCGATGAAGCGCCCGGCGGCGCAGGACAAGACGCTGGGTCGCATCAAGGCGTGGCGCGAACAGTGCCCGGACCTCGTGCTGCGCTCGACTTTCATTGTCGGTTTCCCCGGCGAGACCGAGGACGACTTCCAGTATCTGCTCGACTGGCTCGAGGAAGCCCAGATCGACCGCGTCGGCGCGTTCAAATACGAGCCGGTGGCCGGCGCCGTCTCGAATAGCATCGGCCTCGATGTGCCGGCCGAACTGAAGCAGCAGCGCTGGAACGCGCTGATGGAACGCCAGCAGAAGATTTCGGCGCGCTGCCTCAAGCGCAAGGTCGGCACGCGGCAGCAGGTGATCATCGACGAGGTCGGCCCGACCGTGTCGAAAGGACGATCCAAGGCCGATGCACCTGATATCGACGGCGCGGTCTATGTCACCGCGCGCCGGCCGCTAAAGGTCGGCGAGATCGTCACGGCCAAGATCGAGCGTGCGGACAATTACGATCTGCACGGGACCGTGGCTGGGTTTTAATGGAGCGATGGCGCTGTCACCCTCCCCCTTGTGGGGAGGGTCGGCCAAAGGCCGGGGTGGGGGGTGCCCCACGTGACATCAGAGTTTGCGGAAACACCCCACCCGTCTCGATGCTCGCTGAACGCTCGCGTCGATCCACCCTCCCCGCGTCGCGTGGCTGCGCCACGCTAGGGGGAGGGAAAGAAACCTCACACCTTCAAGATCACCGCACCTGTCGTCTTTCGCGCCTCGAGATCGGTATGCGCCTTCGCTGCATCCTTCAGCGCATAGGCATGGTTGATCGGCACATGCAGCTTGCCATCAATCACCGCGGAGAACAGCGTGTCCGCGCCCTCGAGCAATTCCGAACGCTTCGCCACATAGTCGTTCAGCTTGGGCCGAGTCGCAAACAGCGAGCCGTGATTGTTGAGTTCGGCGATCGCGAATGGCGGCACCGGCCCCGAGGCATTGCCGAACGACACCCACAGACCGCGCGTCTTCAAACATGACAGCGAGCCCGGATAGGTCGTCTTGCCGACGCCGTCATAGACGACATCACACAATTCGTTCCGCGTGATCTGCTTCACGCGATCAACGAAATTCTCTTCGTTGTAGTAGATGACGTGATCGCAGCCATTGGCGAGCGCGAGTTCGCCCTTCTCCTTCGAGCCGACGGTGCCGATCACATGGGCGCCCATGGCTTTGGCCCACTGGCACGCGAGCAGGCCGATGCCGCCCGCTGCAGCGTGGATCAACACACGATGATGCGGCTCGACCTTGAACGTCTTGTGCAGCAGGTACCAGACCGTGAGGCCCTTGAGCATCAACACCGCGCCCTGCTCATGGGTGATCCGATCCGGCAGCTTCACCAGACGATCGGCTGCGAAAATACGCTCGGTGGCATAGCTGCCGAGATTGGAATAGTAGGCAACGCGATCGCCAGGATGGAAATCCGTGACGCCCGTCCCCACTTCCACCACTTCGCCAGACGCCTCATTGCCAGCGATGAAAGGCAGTTGCGGCGCCTTGTAGAGACCGGTGCGGAAATAGGTGTCGATGAAGTTGACGCCGATGGCATGCTGGCGGATGCGCACCTCGCCTGCGCCCGGCGCCGGCACGTCGACATCCTCATAAGTCAGCACTTCCGGTCCGCCAACCTGGTGGACGCGCACGGCCTTGGTCATCGCTCGATCTCCCTGAATGACTTTGGCCACAAGCGATACCAATGGCCTCGAGATGTCAACCGGGGCTAGGCGGCGCGCCTGCGGCGGTTGCGTTTGGCAAGGATGTTGAACAGTTCCACGGCCGCCGAGAACAGGATGGCGAAATAGATGTAGCCGCGCGGAATATGGAATTTGAATCCATCCGCCACCAGCGACACGCCGATCAGCACGAGAAAGGCCAGCGCCAGCATTTTTGTGGTCGGATAGGCAGCGACAAACCGTGCCACCGGGCCGGACGATACGTACATCACCGCACAGGCAATGATGACGGCCGCCACCATGATCTCGATACGATCCGCCATGCCAATGGCGGTGATGATGCTGTCGAGCGAGAAGACGAGATCGACGATCACAACCTGCAGTATCACCCACGCAAATGCATTGGCTGCCGGCTTCTCGTTCGCATGCCCTTCCCGCGCCTCGACCTCGGCATGAATCTCATGGGTCGCCTTGGCGATCAGGAACAGGCCGCCGCCGATCAGGATCAGGTCGCGCCATGACAGCGCCAGCCCGAATGCTGTGACCACCGGCGCGGTCAGCCCGATCAGCCAGACCAGGATGCTGAGCAGCGCAATGCGAAAGACAAGCGCCAGCGCGAGACCGATCTGCCGGGCACGCTTCGCCTGATCCGGCGGCAGCCGCGCGACCAGCACCGAGAGGAAGATCACATTGTCAATGCCGAGGACGATTTCGAGCGCGGTCAGCGTCAGCAGCGCAGCCCAGGCTTCGGGGCTGGAGAGCAGGTCGATCATGGCAATCATGGCCTCGCGAGCACAGGGACTGAAGGGCTAGCAGGATTCTTTGACAATTGGCACTTGGCGGCGCGCGGCGCTCGGTCGCCAAGGGCGCATGGAACGATGGTGTGTCATGGCTTGAAAATACCAGCGCAAAAGCCGATGGTTCGGCCATGACCGATGCTCCCGCTCCCCCCCATGAGGTCGCCATTGTCGGCGGCGGCCCCGCCGGCCTGGCCGCGGCCATCGCCGTTGCCGAGACCGGCGCACGTACCGCGCTTATTGCCCGCCGTGCTCCCTATGCCGACAATCGCACCACCGCGTTGCTCGGCGGTTCCGTGGATTTCCTGAACGGTCTCGGTGTCTGGCAGCGCTGTGCCGACAAGGCCGCCGCACTCACCACCATGCGTCTCGTCGATGACACCGGCCGCCTGATCCGCGCGCCCGAAGTGAAATTCGTCTGCGAGGAGATCGGTCTCGACACTTTCGGATACAATACCGAGAACCGGGAGCTGGTTGCCGCGCTGGAAGCGCGGGCCGGCGAATTGACCAATCTCGTTCGTATCGATGACGAAGCCGAAACGGTGACCCCAGGCGATGTGCAGGTCACGATCAACACGACCCGTGGCGAGACACTTGCCGCGCGTCTCGTGGTGGGCGCTGATGGCCGGCAATCGCTGTGCCGTGAAGCTGCCGGCATCGCCGTCAAGCGACGACCGCTCGGCCAGATGGCGCTGACCTTCAACATCAGCCACAGCCGGCCGCACAGGAATATCTCGACGGAATTCCACACGCCGCATGGCCCCTGCGTGTTCGTGCCGCTGCCCGGCGATCGCTCCAGCATCGTCTGGGTCAACACGCCGAAGGCTGCCGAAGCCCTGATGGCGCTCGACGATGCCGCACTCTCGGCTGCCGCCGAAAAGCAATCGCATTCCATTCTCGGCCGCGTCACGGCCACGCCGGGCCGCCACCTTTTCCCGCTCGGCATCGAGGAGCCTTACGAGCTCGCCAAGAACCGCATCGTGCTCGTCGGCGAAGCCGCCCATGTGGTGCCGCCGATCGGCGCGCAGGGGCTCAATCTCGGTCTCCGCGACGCCTCCGATCTCGCCGAGATGGTACGCGACGCTGGATTGCAAGGCCAGGACATCGGCGCGCCTGACGTCATCGCCCGCTTCGCTCGCATGCGCCGCAGCGACATCCGCTCGCGGACTTTCGCCATCGACATGGCGAACCGTTCGCTACTCAGCGATCTCCTGCCCTTGCAAGCCATCCGTGCCGCCGGCATGCACGCCATGAGCGCCATCGGCCCGCTGCGCCGGCTCGCCATGCGGGAGGGCTTGTCGCCATCATGGCGGAAGCACGCGTCCTAGGGAAACGCGATCTGGCCTGACTTCAAAAAATACATCACCGAGGTCAGCGTCAGCACCGAGAAGAACGTCCCGAGCAGTACCGCAACGGACGCCGGCTCGATCCAGCTGTCGTATTGCCGCGCGATCACGAACACATTGAGCGCCGGTGGCAATGACGCCAGCAGCACGGCCGTCGCCGCCCAGACCGGCGGAAACGGCCCGAGCGCCAGCATCAGGCCGAAGACAATCAGCGGATGCAGCAGCAGCTTGATCGCGATCAGGCCCGGAATTTCCCATGGCACGCGGCCGAGCGGCCGGAGCGCCACGGTGACGCCGAGCGCGAACAAGGCCACCGGTGCTGCCGAATTCTGCAGAAACAGCAGCATGCCATCCACCGCCACCGGCATCTGCACATGGAAGGCCGCCGCCGCCGCGCCGAGATAGGCAGCAACGATCAGCGGGTGCAGCACGATGTGCTTGACGACGATGCCGATGGTCGGCAGCAGCGGCCGTTTCTCCGGGGCGGTCAGTGCCATCATCAGTGGCGCGATCGAGAACAGGAAGATGCTGTCGAAACAGAACACCAGCGCCGTCGGCACGGCGGCGCTCGGCCCGAGCACGGCGAGCGCCAGACCCGGCCCCATATAACCGATATTGCCATAGCCGCCGGCAAGCCCGGCCATCCCCGCCTCACGCATGGTCAACCGGCCGAGCAGTCTACCGGCAAATACGGAGAGGAAGAACGCCGTCGCGGTCGCCGCGGTGGTGCCGATCACAAAGGGAAGATTAGCGAGCTCCTCGAACGGTGTCTTCGCCATGATGCGAAAGAACAGCGCCGGCAGCGACACATAAAGGAGGAAGAAATTCATCCAGGCGAGGCCGGATTCGGGCAGCCCCTTCGCCTTGCCGCAGGCGAAACCGATAAAGATCAGCCCGAAGTAAGGCAGCGCGAGATTGAGGACGTCCATCATGCGGTGGCATTCGCCTTATCGTTCCAGCCCAATGGTGAGACACCCAAAGTTCTCTGCCATTCGCTCGTCCGACCGACCTTGTCCGGTCACGGGACGAGCGAATCCATTTTGACTAGAAAGCCGCAGAGTTACGCGATGCGCAATACCGTCGAGCTCATGGAGCCAGAACTTGACACCGCGTGCCGGAATCCGATGCCGACGGCGCCGCCGCGTTCCCTCCACGAGAATGATCTATCCCGCTTCAGGATCGCGACGGCTGCCAGTCAGTTGCTCTCGAAGGCGCGGCGTTCTTCCGCAGTAAGCGCCCGCTGCTGTCGCTCCGTCAGCGCCCCGTTGCCGACCAGTTGCAGCGGACTGTTCTGGTCGTAGCTTTGACGCTGGGTCTCACGACGCTTCCGCTCGCTTGCTTCACCTGGCTCCTCGCTTTGGCCGCCGCCATAGCCCAGCACTTCGACGATGATCACCGATGGCTGCGCGTTGCCGCTGCCCTGGGTCGGGGTCGCCGTCTGCTGGCTTGCGGCTGTCGCATTCGAGGTCGAGAGCGCGGCCGAGACACTCGGCCCCTGCACCGTCGGAATGCCCGTCGATGTCCCCTGCACCTGGATATTCGCGGCATTGATGATCTGCAGCGCTGCGAGGTTGATATTACCGGACACGCGTATACCGGCCTCGCCCGCGTCGATTGTGCCGAGCGGTGCGATCAGATCGATATTGCCTGCCTTCACCTCCGGGATCGGATTGAGCGTCGCGATGCCCGCACCCGACGACGGCACCACCGGCGACAGCGCCACATTGCCGTAATTGTCGTAGACGCGCCGCGGCGGCGTGTAGAGCACCGTCGTCTTGGCGCCGCGGCCCGCATTGATGTCGCCCGTCGCGGACCATGCGATGATGTCGCCGCCAAATGTCGTCATGATGCGCGACAGGCCGAGCAGTACGCTACCCTGGCTGTAGATCTGCACATTGCCAGCGCCCTGGGTCATCAGACCGGCCGAAGCCGGCGGCACGACGCCCTCGACGCCGATGAGCAGTTGGCCGCCCGGCGTCAGCATCTGGATGTCGCCACCGAAATTGGTGTGAACGCCAGAACCGCCAAACATGGTGATGTCGCCGAGATAGGCGTTTGGATGTCCCGCATCGTCGACCTGTGGGAACAGCGCTGCGATCATCTCGCGGCCACGCAGATAGCTGCCATAGCGCACGTTCTTGGGATCGTTGTATTCGCGCCCGCCGGCCGTGAGTTCGGCGAAATACACCGTGCGCAGGAAGATGCGCTGCTGCTCCGGCGCGAGCGCCGTAAAATAGGCCAATGCCTCGGCGTCACTGCCGGCAAAGCCGTAACGTTGCAGCAGCCAGGTGGCGAGTTCCTTCTCATAGGTCTTGGCGACCTTGCCGGAGCCATCGAGCGGCGTGCCAGCCATCAACTGATTGGCCGGATCGAGATAGCGCAGCAATGCCTGCCAAGCCGGACCGTGCTCACCGGCCCCAGCCATCATGGAAACACTCGCACCCAAGCGATTATCACCCGCAATCAGCTTGCCGAGGCTGGTGATCGCCCCCGCGTCGGCCTGGTAGATGTTGCGGCCAGCGGTGACTTCCAGTGTGCCCGGGCCGCCGATCTGCCAGTTGGCATATGTGATGTCGCGTCCGGCCTGAATGACCGAGACATCCGTCTCGTTATTGTTGAGGATCAGACCGCCGCTGCCGACGATGTCGCGGCCCGCGCGGATGCGGGCAGCGGTCGCCGCCTGGTACCAGGTAAGAATGGAGCGACCCGTGTTCGCGTCGAACTTCTGAACGCCTCCCGATTGCAGGCCGAGAATGTCACCCTCGACCGCATAGAACAATGCCGGCGACTGGCTGCCCGCATGCAGATCACGGCTGCCCAGCGTATCGGGACCGAATGCGAACAGCGGATAGTTGCGCTCCAGGCCCGCGACGGCCTTGCCGTTGCTGGCGAGCGTGCCTTCCGTACTCGTGTTCGAGATGACGATCCGGGATCCGTTGAAACCGACAAAGGCCGGATTGAACGGAGTCGGGATCGGCGTGTCGGCGCCGGACATGCTGATTGTATAACCGCCGCCAAACAGCGAGTTGCCGGCGAGAAATTCCAGCGAACCTGTCGATGATGGTGCGAGCAGGATTGTCGGGATGTTCTCGCTCGATGGCCCCACCGTGGCTGAAATGGCGAAGCCGTAATAGATGCTGCCGGACGCCGCCGTAGCGCGCAGGATCGACGGATACACGACCCGGACATCACCCACTGTCGTATTGCCGTAATTGGAAACGGAACGCACGACATCCGTGCCTGGCGTCAGGTTGCCGCCCGAGCTGAACAGATTGATGGCGGTACGATCAGTCCAGAGCGAGAACCAGCTCTGGCCGCCCTGCGTGTAAGACGAACTTCCCGCCGTGAAGGGCGACGTGTTCAGCACGGTTACACGACCGGGATCGCCGACGCTGGCGAGAACGAGATCGCCTGGCGTGTTCATATAGACAGCGGAGTCACCCGGCACGAGTACGAGGCCGGCCATGCTGAGCGCCGCTGTGGGCGTGAACGGATCGTTGGCGCGGATATCCTTGAAGTCGCGCTTGCCGTAGGTGAGATCGACATTACCGACTGCGGCGGCCTCGACCGACGTCAGGCCACGCAGATTGATCAGCGCGCCGTTGAGATCGTTCTTCTGCGTGTTGGAGCCAATCGTCGCGCTCTGTGTCCCGTCGACAAAGGGATTGACTGTACCGCCTACCCGTAGCGAAAGATCGCCACCGCCGGTCAAAGTAAGGTTGCCGGCCGCATCAATACGCCCGGTGCTGCCAATAGCCGCAATCAGGCCCTGACTGTGCGGGAAATCCTGCAGCTGCCCCCGCGCCTCGACAATGCCGGCGTCGCCGTCGGCGCGGATGGTCAGATTGCCGCCGCCGAGTGTTCCGAGCCCGGTGAAACCGACAAGGAACGGCTCTGAGGAACCATTGTTTACCGGGTTGCGAACATAGGCGCCGAAATTGATCCACCAGGACGTCGCCACAGCACCCGCGCCGCTCGCAGCACTACCGGTGCCCTGGCGCCAGAGCCAGTTACCAACACCGACGGTGCCAAGCTGTTCGCGCGGCATGCGGCCTGCGTCACCACCAACGATGTCGCCGGTGATGCTGCCGCCGACCGTGATGTCGAGATTGCCGCCCTGCTCGGGATACCAGGCCTGGTAGGCCGCCATCGCCGCGCTGTAGTCCTTCACCTGCGATCCGAGCAGCGATACGCTGCGCGAGAGGTTGAATGGATCGACACCGTTACCGTTCAGGAGTGCAGCCGACGGTGTGCCTGCAGTGTAGAACCCGAACAGCGAGGTCATGCGGAAGTCGCCAGCTGCCGACGCACCGAGATCGCCGGTACCGGTGCGTATGACGCTGAAATTCGGCGCGAGATAGTCGAACGTCGTGATATCGCGGACCGGATTGATGATCTGGTTGCAGGCGGTGAAGGTGCAGTAACCTGCATCGATTGCCCAGGACGGCACCGGCGTGCCCTCCACGAAGCTCTCGTCATAGTTGATGCCGTCTGCCCCCCAGGTATACGAGATGCGTGCCGGATCGGTGTCGCAGATTGGTCCGAGATCGCGGCAGAACCCCCAGTCCAGATAGTCCTGAGGAACCGGCGTGCCCGGCTCCAGGCCATATTGAAGTGCATTGTCGTTAAACACGAGGCCGGTGCCGCCGGGCACCACCTTCATGTCCGCCATCGCATGGTTGTCGGCGAGCACGATGGAACCTCGCGCGCCGGGCACCGTGATGCGGCGGTCGGCCGAGCCGAGATCCGCACCTGCGGTGAATTGCATGCTCCAGCTCGATGCCCCCTGATTCAGCATCGGTGCCAGCGCCCAGTTGCGCCCCTGCACGCCATTCACGGTCGGACGCAGATCGATGGGTTTGTCATCGATCAACTCAACCTTGGTCATGCTCGGAATGACGGCGCCGCGGGGGATCGCGACCTGCGCATTGGCGGTGATCGCAGCCGGCAGCTTGAAACCCTTCGGCCAGGTCAATGGGCCGACAAAAGCTTCGCCGCGAAGCGCCGTGCCGGCACCGAGTTTCATGCCGCCGGTGACCGTCGTATCCTGCTGGATCACCGATCCGGCTGCATAGGCGACGCTGCCGTTGACGTTGTAGACGTTGCCCCGCAGCACCGTGCCTGCCGGCAGGACATAGTTGTTCGTCAACGTCACGTCGATCGGCAGGATGGTGCCGTTCGGAAGGATCATCGCATCGGTCGAGACATCGTAGCCGAGCGTTGCGTCCTTCGGGAATATCGTGCCCTTGTCGAGCACGACACCATCGATCGGCACCGACACCTCGGCCCCGAACGGTGTGTAGTATACGCCGTACGGATCGCGCCATTCGGCGAGATACCAGCCCTTGTCGTCCGGCGTGGACGGTGGCGGCGCAAAGCCGTCATTGATACTGCCATAGATGTTGATATTGCCCTTGGCGCGGATCGCCAGCGCTCCCGGTTCGCCGAATCCATAGGTCGGTGAGCCCAATGTGCGATCGGCATTCGGGCCGTAACGATAGCCCGACAGATCGAGATCACCCGCAATGGTGAGATCGCCATTTGGATTGTCTGCCGAGACCTTGCTGGTGATCTCCATGCCCGGACGCAGATGGTAGCTGCCGAGGCCGCTCAGTTTCGCGCGCAGCGTTGCATTGGCGAAAGCGCGGTCGAAGAACTTGCTGTTGTCGTCGTCGAGATCGTCGAGATAGTCCTGCGTGATCTCCTGTGGCTTGTGGCCGGTGACGTCGGGCGTCGCAGCGAGCGGCGCGTCGTCATAGATGCGAAACGCATTGACGACGATGGTCTTGCTGCCGCGGATCAGCGGCGTGCCCAGCACATTGACGGCAACGTCATCTGCTCCGTCGTCGCCGCGCGCGCCGGCCTTGTCGTTGGTCACGCCGATACGCGGCGCGTTCAGCGTCAGTGTGCCACGCGCGACGCCGTCGTTCTGATAGGCGCCGGATCCGGTCTTGGCACCGGTTCCGGCACGCAGATCGATCGCGGCGCCGGCTGCCAGCGTCAGCGTGCCCTGCCGCGTCGTCAGGTCGACGATCGCGCGGTTCGGGCTGTCGATGATCTTGCCATAGCTGTCGAAGCGCATGCCGATGCCATGGGCGTCGAGCGTCCCGTTGATGACGAGATCGTTCATCGCCGCAAGACGGATCGTACCGACCTGGTAGCCGCTCGCATCGATGGTGCCATTCACGGTGAGGCTTCCGCCATCGAGGATGATCTCGACATTGCGCGCCTTCACCTCGCTGCCGAGAACCAGGTCGCCCTGCTTGATCTGGAAGCGTCGCGCACCGAACACCTCGCCTGCATTCAGGCGCGCGTTGAGGCCGGCGAAATCGCTGACGCTCTGCGCGCGGATCGTCACCTCGGCGGCATCGTAAGGCACAATGGTTCCACCGGCGTCGTACCAGCCGGTGGCCGAGCCGATGATGCGGCCGGCGAGATCGATACGGCCGGCGGCGGCACCCAGCGCGGTGGCTTTGAGCGCACCGCCGCGATTGTTGACGGCGGACAGATCGATGACCGATCCGGCTGCCTGAACGATGTCGCCCGACGTGCTCGACAGCACGACATCGCCGCCATTGCTGTAACGCGCCTGTTCGAAGAAATTGACCGCGCGGCCGGACAGATCGATCTGCGCGTTGCTCGTCAAAACGAGATTCTGTTCCGCCGTCCCCGAAAGCTTGCCGGAGGCGAGCGCAATGTTGCCGTCGATGGTGACGTTGCGGCCGGTGAAAGCGAGCTCCGCGCCAAGCGTATCGCGCTTCGTCGCGCTGGCGCCCTGGGACGTAAAGAAAATATCGCCGCCCGCGGTGATGCGGTTGACCGAGCCAGCCTCGCCCGTCAGCACCGGCGCGAACAGATTGAGATCGCCGCCGCTATAGCTGTAGCCCGTTCCGGGCACGTAGCTGCCCTGCTGGTGATAGACGCCAAGAGAACCCTTGGCATTGGCCGTGATGGATTCACTGGCACGCATGTTGACGGCGCTGAAGCCGACGGCGAGGCGATCCGCCGAATAGCCGGTCTCAGGCTGGGTGTTGGGACCGTAACCGAACAGGATGCGCTGTGCCGCGATGTCCAGCGTGCTGCTGCCGAGCAGTTCGCCGATCGCACCGCCCGGCGTATTCGGCTCCGCTGCCGTCTCATCGCTCCGGGTCGGCGGCTTGATCGCCAGCCCCGTCCAGACGAACTCACCGGTCGTGATGATCGCCGTGTCGGTCGCCGTGCCGTAGCCGTAGATGGCCGGCGTGCCGAGCACGAGGCGTTCGATGGACGAAACCCCGGTGGCGGGGTCGAGCGTGTCGAGGCTCACCGAGCCATAGACATTGACGGACTCGCGGACATTGAACACCAGCGTCTTGACGGCAGGGACACCGATACCGCGATTGCCGGCCAGCAGGCTCGCGAGAATGTTCTGGTTCATCGACAGACCGGACGGCAGCTGTTGATTGGCTGCCGCCTGCGCGAGAGCCGCCTCACTGCCGAGATTCACCGACGACACTGCGAGAACCAAGTTCTCCGCACCATAGCGGACGTTGTCCGCAAGCGTGAATGCCTTGTCCGTGCCCACAGCGATCGTACCTCGGCCGAAGATCGTGGTTTCGCCGCTGCACGCGCCACTGGCGCAATCGCCGATCCGGATT
Organism: Tardiphaga sp.; assembly: GCA_030147505.1. Lineage (GTDB taxonomy): Bacteria > Pseudomonadota > Alphaproteobacteria > Rhizobiales > Xanthobacteraceae > Tardiphaga. The sequence goes on along the minus strand of JASBVG010000009.1, from coordinate 112,483 downwards.
GTACCCGGCTGCTGACCGCCATTGCTGATCGGCGCAAGCATGTTGATCCAGCCATTGGACACCGCAAGCACGCCGGAGCTGCCGGCCGAGAACACGACACCGTCGTCGGAATCATAGGCAGCGCCGCCGCCGGCAAGCGTGTTGATGGACGCGCCCTGCTCGACCGTGATGCCATTGCGTCCCGAGATCAGGAAAACCTCCGAGCCGGTGAGCACCGCGCCGCTGCGAACCGTCGTGCTCCATCCCGTCGCGGCGAACGTCGCCAGTGTTCCGGCATAAGTCAGATCCAGCCGACCGCCGATGAGCAGACGCGGTGCACCGAACGCATTGAGCTGATCGGCGCGAACGGATGCGCCGGTGAATCCAGCCGTCGCCTGCTGGCCATTGGCGAGGATTTCCAGATCGAACGCCGTGACCGAGACCGCGCCGCCATAGCCCTGGCTGCCCGGTGCCGTATTGAACAGCGCGCGCCCGTCGAACTGCAGCAAGGGCGCATCGGCGCGCTGCTTCGAATAGTCAAAATTCAAAATGAGGTTGTGCGCATCGGCGAGGATTTCGCCACGAATTCCCCCGCGGCGTGCGGAGTCTGCCAACACAAAGGCATCGTAGCGCATGGTGTTGTAGCTGGAATGCTGCCGCATCACATCCGACGGCGTGAGGACCACGCGACTGGCGAGCGCCGAGCGGATCGCGGTACTGGCAACACCGAGATAGCCGTCCGAGACATAGGACCCAGTTTCGGTCGCGACGGTCACGATCGGTCCGGGATGGGCCGCGCCGATCTCGACACGAAATGCGCCCGGCAGCAACGCATAATTCGCCGGCATCAGTGTGTAGGTGCCGGCCTTCAGGCCGCCGACATCGGATGGCAGCGTGATCTGCTGACCGATAGCGGGAGCGTTCGCTTCAAGCGCGATCGGCGCGACGCTGCCAGAATAAGTCGGAACGATCGCATAGACGCCGTTCTTGGCCGAGCTGAAGTCGAGACCGGGACTGGCATTGGCAAGCGGCGTGCGGATCACATCGACTGAACCGCCGCGACCACTGACAAAACCTGCGCCAACCAGTTCACCGCCCCCCGACAGATCGAGAATGGCGCCACTGCTACCGATGACACTATCGCCATACAACGAAATCCGCGATGTGCCGAGCGCGCGCGGCGTGATCGTCTTGCCTGCCAAGGTGTAGCTCTGGCCGTCGGACGTCCCGCCATAGGGCATCAGCAGTCCGGCGGCGCTCACCGACGTCACACTCCCCGGCAGAAGCAGAACATTCGCCGCGGGCACGCTGGAATCTCGCCGCAGGTTCTCGCCGATAGTGATCACCCCCATCGGGGCGCGAACGATGCCGCCCTGAAGCACGGTATGGGCGCCAAGAGAAAGTTGACCGAACACCGAATAAGGTGCCGCGATATCATCGGCACTGCTACGTCGGATCTCGAGGACGCGCCCCGGATCATATCCGGCGACAATCTGGGCAACGACACCGCTGTCGGGATAAATCTGCGCTGCAGTGATCGTGAGGTCGCCCCTCGTATGCAGTTCCGTCGTGTAGTCGCCATTGAGGCCGCGCCCGCTCAGGCCGCCGAGCAGACGCAGATCGCCGCGGCTGACAATCTCCACACTGTCGAAGCCGCGGCGATCGGTCACCACGGCAGGTCCAGTCTTCATCTCGACCGCGCCACGGGCACCGAAGCCGATGCGATCACGAATGTCGACGTGATCGGCCCGAACGAGGAACGATGCATCGCTGCTGCGTGACGACGCGCCGTTGCGCCACGTCACGGTGGGCATGTATTGATAATCGACCGGAATGCGTGTTGGTGCGGCGAGCCGCACATATGCAGCAGCGAGTGACACCTGTGCGTTGGAGGCCGCAGCCTCGCTCAAAGCGTAGGAACCGCCATAGAGCCGAATGCTTTGTGCCAGGGACAGAGCGACATTGCCGTCGAACGAAAGGATGCCGTCGACAAGCAGCGACAAGTTGCCGAAGCCGCCAGCATCGATCTGGTTGACGCCGAGGCGACCGACACCATAGCTGATCGCCGCATCCGCTTCTCCGAACTTCAGATCTGCGCGCAGCCCACTGCCGGGATTAACCTGCGACAACAGGAATTCGCGTGGAATTCGGACGGCGTCGGTCGCCTCGTACAGAGGGCTGCGCGAGAACGCTGGCGTTTCCAAAACGATCGCCAGTGTGCCGCCCGCGGCGGACGTGCCGCCAGCCTGTGCACGGAAGGTGCCGTCGAGATACAGGCTGTGCGTCGACTTCAGCACGATGGTGCCGCCGTTGCTGGCGACTTCGACAGGCGCAACACCGGTCGCGTCCGCAATGTCGAGCATGGCGCGCGTGCCGGAAGCGTCGAGCAAGGCACCCGGCCGCACGATCACCGCGATGTCCTGGGTCACCCCGTCGCCGGTCGCCTCCCAATCGAGGCTGCCGCCAATGGCAATGGTGCCGCCGGCCTGCACGCTGCCGTAGCCTCCCTGCCCCACGGCCGATCGCCCCGCGACATCGAGTACCGCATTCTCACCGATCCAGATCGCGCGTTGATGCGCGTTCTGGGACACGTTGCTGGGCGACGACGGGATCGGCCCGTCGATATTGATGTCGATCTTGCCGCCGAACGCATTGAGGCGCCCCTCGACATCGATCTGCGACAGCGCGCCGCCGAGCAGGCTGATGCTGCGGCCAGGATCGACCGTAACGGTCGCGCCCTCGCCGACGACGATATTGCCGCCTGCGACAAGTTGCTGCGAGCGCAGCACGAGGTCGGCGCCGGCCCGCTGGATCAGCGTGCGCTTGATCGGATTGTCGAGATAGAGCGGCGCCAGCGCGACCTCGAAGGCTGCGGCGCGATCGCCAGCATTGAGAGCCGCGACATCGCGCAACTGGTAGACCGGCGCGACAATATCGAGTCCGGTGCCATCGGCAACGGTAACGCCGTGATAGCCGTTGATGTCGTATTTGGAAAAGCCGAGACGGAAGAACTCCGGCGTCAGCAGCAATTGCCGGTCCGCGGTCGGCGATCCGGCCGCCGCGATCAGCACCGACGAGGTTGCGACGGTCAGCGTCCCCGCGCCGCCGATGCCATAACCTCGAATCTCGCCGTCGAGGCGTAGCCGCGCGTCCGCGGCGCCGGTATTGACCGAGGTGCCGCTCACCAGCGTGACGCTTCCGCCCTTGCCGCCGCTGACCTTGCCATTGACCAGCAATGCCGCGCCCGAGGACGCATCGATCAGCGCGCCGCCCTCAATGGTCAGGTCGCGCGAGGCCTGCAGGTTGACGGTGCCGCCATCGAGATGACCGAGCAGACCCGAAGTGCTGCCATCCCCCGTCATGCTGCCGACAACGCCCGAGACGTCGATGGCGGCACCGCCGCGCAGCGCGAGGGACGGTCTGGTGCCGTTGACCAGCTCTTCCAGGGCCGATCCATCGCGAACCGAGGTGAACAGATTGGTCGAGGTCACACGCCCCCCATGGGCGGTGACATGCGCACTGATATCGATACTCGCCGCGGTCATGTCGAGCACGCCGCCATTGGCGAGGGTCAGATCGCGATCGATGGCGATGCTGCCGCGGGTGCCGAGATCGAGTCCGCCGAGGCCTTGGCCGCTGAGCCGGTCGGCATCGAGCCAGAACGTGTTGACGCGGTCGGCCGCGAGCGTGCTGGCCGCGGTGAGTCCCGAAGCGACATCGGCAACCGCGCCGATACGAATATCCGTGTTGTACAGGCCGGTGCGGCCGATCGCCGAATAGTCGGCAAGGCCGAGCACGCCGGCCAGCGGCACAGCGTTCTGAACCTGCTTGTAGCCATCGACGGCCGTTGCTGCCCGCGCAGAATTCTGGCGCTCGCCCCTGACCACATCAGCGATGATGTCCGCTTCGATGATCGCCGTCGGCGTCGCAAGATTGAGCCGGCCGGCATCGCGGCCGACCGTGTAGCCCGCCTCGTAGCGCCATGATGACGCGCGGTCGAACACGCTGCTCCACACTTCCGTGAGCGAATCCAGAACCTGGCCCTGCACGTGATGCGTGCGCGTAAAGCCACCGGCGAGGCCGGAGAACTTCATATCGGCCGGTGCGTTGTCGAAACTGTAGATGCGACCGTCGGAGCCGATCAGCTTGGTCGAATAGATGCGGCCGCCGTCGTAGCTGACCGATCCGCCGGAAATATCGAAGCGCGCACCCTGCTGCGCGATCACGTCCTTGGCCGCCAGCGTGATGGTGCCGCCGAGCGCCGCCCATTCGCCGATCGTATGCGCGGTGTTGGCGAGATAGCCGCCGACCTCGAGCAGGCCACCTTTGGTATAGTAGCGATCGCTGGCATAGCCACCGGTACCGGCCGGGAGCAAGACGAGATCGCGGATATCGATCCAGACATCCTTGTTGAGCAGCACGCCGCTGTCGCGGTTCTGCGGCGAGTCGCGCAGCTCGTTACCCTGCACATTGACCCGCACCTGATTGGCCGACATCGGCCTGACCACGTCGCGCGCGCCGGAGACATCGATGCTGGCGCCGGTCTCCAAGAAGACGCGCTGGCCGGCGCTGACGGCCACCTGCCCGCCCTGCGCCATGGTGTGCGACTGGTTCGCGAAGGTGACCACGCCGCCGGTGACGATCTCGATGCGCGACTGGTCCTGCCGGTCCGCGAGACGGGACAGATTATCGAACAGACCGAGATTGGCGGTGAGGCGCAGCAGGTTCGCGGCTGGCGATGCCGCGATCAGCGCGTCGCGTTGGCTGTCGAGCGCCGTCTCGCTGCTATCGAGTTCGGGCAGCACGGCGGTGACGCCATTGCCGCCGAGCGTGATGCGCCCCTGCTGGTCGCCCGCCGAATTGAGCAGATGGATGGTGCCGCGGGTATTCACCGAGGTGGTGGCGATCAGGACGCCGTTCTGCTCCAGCGTCCGCCCGGCCAGCGTGATATCGCCCTGCTGCGCGAAAACGTAACCATGGTTGTCCACACGGCCGCTGGCGCTACCGACCGCGATCTGCGGCGCGATCTCGATGCCGCGCGTGGTCGAGATCGAGTTGCCGTCGGTGCCGAGACCGCGCCGCAGCGCGAAATCGTCGCCGGCTGCGAGAATAGTCTGGCCTTTCGGCGTCGCAATGGCGCCGGCATTGCTCACCTCGGAGCCGATCATCAGCACGAAGCCGCCCCCCGCCGTCACCGACGAAGGCGCATGCGTTGCGATCGATGCGCCGGCCTCCACGACAACCTTGCCGCCGGCCGCCCTGAAGTTCGGCACATAGCTGCCATTGACCTGCGTGCTGAACAGACCGTTGGTGCGGAAATGCGTATCGTCGATATCCGCGCTCGACGCCACCAGCGACCCGACATTGACCTGGCTGTTGCCGCCGAACACGATGCCGTTGCGGTTGATCACCAGCACCTGGCCGTCGGCCTTGATGTTGCCGAGGATCTGGCTCGGGCCGACCCCAGCCGCGACGCGGTTGAGCACGGTCCAGTTGCCGTTGCCCTGCTGGTCGAAGGTCAGGGTGGTGCGCGCACCGACATTGAAACTCTGCCAGTTGAGGATCGCCTGCTGCGTGGTCTGGCGGATATTGACCTCGGTCTGACCGGCGCCATCGGCGCTCTGCGTCGGCGCATTCGCACCGCTCCAGCCGGCCGGCATATTGGGCAGCAGACCGCCCGCACCGAGCCCGTTGGGAACGGCAAGCGGCGCCGTGACCGACACCTGCGCTGCGGCTGCAGCCGCCCGCGCGGCAGCCTGGATGCCCTGCATGTCCTGCACCGCGCGTGCCGCCCGCGCCAGTGATTGCTGCGACTGCTGGGCCGCCGCCGCTGCCTGCTGCGCCGCCTGTGCGGCCGCTTCCGACGCGATATTCGGCGCCGAGACCGCGCCGCCTGCACTGCTACCGTTGAGAGACCGCGCGATCGCCCCGTCCACCGAGAACAACATCGCCCCCACCACCACGGCACTGGCGCCGGACAGCAGCGCGCGGCGCGACGCACCGAATACCGGCTGCATCAGGGATACTCCCTTGACGTCGCGGGCTTCCGATTTGTGCTGATGACGAGACTTCGCAGACATGACGGCTCCAGAATTCGCGGCAGATCCACATTTCGATCAGCCCCTCAAAACGAGGACACATCCGGAGCGAAACCTCCTCATTTTTTCTGTTTGAAAGTTTAGTGACAGCGCGCCGCGCGTGAACGGCCGCTCAGCTCAGCAACGTCAGCCCGCCCGGCAGACTGCGGACACGAATGCCGAAGACCTTCTGGATCTGCAGCAATGCCTGGTCGGGCTCGGCCGTTCTGAAGCGTCCGCTCACCGACAGATCACCAAGATCGCCACGCATCAGAACGATGCGCCCCGAACGATAGCGGTTCAATTCGGCGACCACATCCTTCAGTGGCGTGTTGTCGCAAAGGATCAAGCCCTCACGCCACGCATCGGCAACAGCCGGATCGATCGACACCGCGTCGCCGAGACCGTCGCGACTGTAAGTAACGCGCTGATAGGCCCGCAACCGAACGCTGCGCGCGCCGAGTGCAACCTCGACATGATCGGACAGACTGGTCACGCGCACGGACGCACCGTCGACGCGAATATCGAAGCGAGCATCGGAAGCACTCGTGCGGCCGTCCGCCGCCAACACGTTGAATGGCATTGCTTGCGATGCGATTTGAAACGACGCTTCGCCCGACACCAGTTCGATCCTGCGCGGATCGCTGGTCAGCGAAAGGCTGGTCCGCGTGTTCATCTGCACCGATGCGCCCTCAACGAGGGCAACCCGCCGCTGCTCGCCCACACCGGTGCGGTAATTGGCGTCGAGCTCGAAGATCGACGGCCACAATTCGAGCGGCGGGCGGATCGCGGCAACGCCGGCAACCGAGGCCGCGAGCGCGCCCCCGAGCATGACGCGGCGGGTCATCGTGTGCCTCATGCGCCGGCGCTCGGCCAGTCGCGCTTCGTCGGCACGCCAGCCGTCGCCGGCCGCACCGAGGGTTTTCCAAAACCGCTTGGCTTCGGCAAATGCCCCGGCATGTGCCGCGCCGCGGGCGCACCATCTGCGACACGCTTCGGCATCGACGTCAGTCGCCTCCCCGGACGACAGCAGGCGAACCCAGCGATGCGCCTCGCGGTCGAGCGCACCCATGCCGTCGACGACCGGAAAACGATCAGTCATGGCGTTGCCCACCGTCCCTTGGGGGGCACCAGACCGGAACTGTGGCATCGCGATATGTCATCTCATTGAGAGAGACACATCCCGGCCGCCCGATCCGCAATTTTTCCGGTCGGGCGCAGCTCAATTCCGCCCTCCCTTCTTGAATTGCACCACGCAATATTCCTGCGCCCAGCGGAGTTCCTTCTCCACCAGGCTGACCGAAATCCCGAAATGCTCGGCAATTTGCTGCCGCGGCCAGCCATCCAGCCGCGCCGCAAGCAGGATCTGCCGTGCGCGCGGCGGCAGGCCGGCCAGTACGCGCTTCAACGCATCGACATCGGAGCGCGACTCCAGAATCTGCTCGGGCCCCGGCGCGTCGTCGGGCACGTCGAGCATGGCCGCGATTTCGTCATCGGAAAGCTTGCGTCCCTGCGAACGCCGCTGATTGAGCGCGGTGTTGAACGCAGCCCGGAACAGATAGGCCATCGGGTTGCGGACCAGCCCGTTCTCGTTGGCTCCGTCGAGCTTGAGATAGGTGTCCTGCAGCGCCTCCTCGGCCCAGTCGCTCGATCCGAGACGACGTGTCAGCCGCACTTTCAGATCGCCATAGCGATCGACGAGAAGCGAGCGCAACATCGACTGGTCGTTCGGATCGTTCGACCTTGTGCTGGCCGCGACGGGACCGAGTTTGACGCGCTTGATCACGATCAATCGCGTCCCAGCATCGCGTTACACTGCAATATGGCACCCGATTGGTGCGGCAGGATCACCATGGCAAAGGGCTGCCGCATCCCTGACGGCGGCGGCGCACCGACTGACGTCCGGCTGCCGACGGCAACGATGGCGGCATCGCGCTGCTTGTCGCCGGTCGAGCTCAGCAATTTCAGACGTTGAACCGTGCCGTGCGCATCGATCGTCACGCTGATGGCCGCCCGGTAAGCGCCCGGTCGCGTGAGCCGCTGCGAACACAACGTTCCCTCCAGTGATTGCTGCAACAGCGCCGAATAACGCCGTTCGGAATCGCTTTGCGACGACAGCGCCGCGAGGGCGATCTCCGAAGATCTCTGGAGCGTCGCTCCCTCGCTTGGTGCGACCACGATGAATGCATCCTTGGCGATGTATTCGGCGGCGAGCCCTGTGCCCTCCAGGAGAGCGACAAGTGCCGCGTCCGGCCGCAACGTCCCGTTCAAGCCACTGGAGTGCCGATCGGCAACGAGTTTGCCGTCATAAATGCCAAACGTTCCGGTTGCAGACGCAAATGCGCGCAATGCGGTGGTCAAGGGCTGTGCCGGAATATCGAAGCGCATCTGACCCATGTCGCCAGCGAAAGCGCTGAATCCACCGCAGCCGAAGACAACCGGGATCGCTCCCATGGTGCGCGCGACGGAGATTATCGGATCGAAACGCACACGCCCTCTCAACGGCAATCCACAGGCGAGCGAACTTATCTCTCACATGTTCGCTACGACGCACCGATGATACCCATCGATGACAGGACGATGACGGTCTGATCGTTTGCCGTTGGGACGGGTGCCAGCTGTGCGCTGGAAACGGTCATTAGATTGGCACCGTCACCGACCGTCCGCCATCCCGACCCGCCGACGATGATCACCGCGAAATGCTCACTCCTGGCGAGAGAGCGGCTGACGGGGTCTGCCGCGCGGCGGTGGAACCGGAATTCGGCATCCGCTGCGCGAATTTTTGCTTAGCCTTTAGACGGACGTGAGCCTCCGGCCTCTTCTCAAGGGCCGGCATCCGCGCTAGGTCCTTCGCCATTGGCCGACCCGGGCGGACGCGCAACGACGCCTCCGCCCGATGTCATATCCGATCGATTTCATGGACGCGGACGTTCCCGTTTGCGCCTGAATTGCCTGACATGCCGGTCGGCCCCGTCCAGCATCGTCGTCAAGAAAATTGAACTAAGGAGTCGCTTCTCATGGCTCATTTGAGTCGCCGTGCCATTCTGGCTGCCCCGCTTCTGCTGCCTCTGGCTGCCCAGGCACAAACGCAGACGCCCTACCCGTCGCGCCCCGTGCGCGTCATCGTTCCTTATCCCGCCGGCGGCGGCACCGACACCTGGGGGCGGCTTGCGGTCGAAGGCATGCAGCCCGAGCTCGGCGGGACTGTGATCATCGACAATCGCGGCGGCGGCAACGGCATCATCGGCACCGAGGCCGTGGCCAAGGCCGAGCCGGACGGACATCAGCTGCTGTTCACAATCACCTCGCATATTCAGGTGCCGGTGGTGATGCGTCGCTTCACCTATGATCCGATCAAGGACTTCGCGCCGATCGGCCGTCTCAGCTACACCGCTCTGGCTTTCTGCGTCGGCCCCAAGGTGCCCGCCGAAGTCACCACGCTGCAGCAGTTCGTCGAATGGTCAAAGGGCAAGGATCTGTCGCTCGGCAACTATGCGGCCGGCTCCCACGGGCATGCCTTCGCCGTGCTGCTGGCGCGCGAGGCGAAATTGAAGGCCGTCAACATCGCCTATCGCGGCGAGAGCCCGATGCTGCAGGACATGCTCGGCGGCTCCATCGATGGCGGCTTCCACTCCATGGCCGCTGCTGGCGCAATGGTGCGCGATGGCAAGATACGCGCACTCGCCGTTGCCGCCACCAGGCAGCGCATCGCGAGCCTGCCGAATGTGCCGACCATGCTGGAGCTCGGCTATTCCGACTATTTCGGCTTCACCAGCTTCTCCGGCCTGTTCGCGCCCGCGAAGACGCCGCAACCGATCGTCGACAAGCTCGCCGCCGCCTTCAAGGTCGCTGCCAACAAGCCGACGATTCAGGAGCGCCTGATCGGCATGGACACCGTCCCGGCCTATCTGCCACCTGCCGAGTTCAAGGCTGAAGTGGAGCGTTCGCTGAAGCAGTGGACCGAGATCGTTGAGGCTCTCGACCTGCGCATGGACGGCTGATCGGCCCCGGCGTGACGCGGCGGCGAGTTTGTATCGCCGCCGCACCGTCACGTCCGGACGGTACCGGACAGCCTATGTCGGCAGTTCCTGGATTCTACCGGTGCGTTGCCGAACGCTGGGCTGGGTGTCCCATATTCCGTACCACGCACTGGTAAGTGCCGTTTCCGTCTTGTCGCGTGCAGCCCCTCATATGGCCGCGGGATGGACTGTTCGCCGGTATCCGGTCGCGACTGTCGTAAATCCGTCGCTTTGCCTCTAGCATCGGCCACAATCCTGGTCTATTCGACCGAACATGATCAAAGCGCGGACCGCCAAATTTCAGATCGGACAGATCGTCCGTCACCGGATCTATTCATTCCGGGGCGTGGTGTTCGATATCGACCCGATGTTCAACAACACCGAAGAATGGTGGCTGTCGATTCCGGAGGAAGTCCGGCCGCACAAGGATCAGCCGTTCTATCATCTGCTCGCCGAGAATTCGGACTCCGAATACATCGCCTATGTGTCCGAGCAGAATCTCGTCCCGGACGAGACTGGCGAGCCGATCCGCCATTCGCAAGTCGCCGAGATCTTCATCCGCGACAAGACCGGCGGCTACCGCCAGCGCAATCAGTCGCTGAACTGACGAAGCTTTAGCTTGGTCAGTTCAGGTTCGCCTGCGCTATGCGTACGCACTCCGGAATGACAGCGCCTCTGCCCCAACAAAAAAGGCGCCCGCTCCTGGGCGCCTTTTCGTTTTTCTATCGGAACCGCTTATTTCGCAGCCGGATTGGCCGGAGCCGGCGTTGCCGGGGCCGCACCACCCGCGGGCTGCTGCGCTTCGAGCTTGGCGCGAGCTTCCGCAGCGCGCTTCTGCAGCTCTTCCTGCAGCTTCTTCTGGGTTTCCTCGAACACCTTCGGATCGGTCGGCGGACCGTCATAGGCCTTGGCGAACTCGGCCAGCGGCAGCGGCAGCGTCAGCGGTGCGCCGTTGGAGTTGATCGCCTGCACGATCAGATTCTGGCCCTTCTTCAGATTGGCCAGCAGTTCCGGGGTGACTTCATAGTCCGACATGCAGCCGTTCTGGAAGCAGATCACATAGGGGCTCTGCGCCGGAGCATTGTTGTCGACGATCACGCGGGTTCCGTGCACGAGCTGCATGCCGAGCGGCAGCGTCACGCGCAGGATCTTCTTCGGCTCACCTTCCGGCTCGATGATCACGGCCGCGATCACGGGCTGGCCCGACTCGATGCGGCCGTCCTTGCCGGTGAAGCAGACCTGCTTGGCATTGGCGTCCTGGCCCTTGAGGCAGAACTTGGTCCACGGTGCGTAAATCAGCTGAACCTGCTGCTGCTCGCCCTGCGGTTGCTGCGGCGCGGCCTGCTGGGCCGGAGCGGCGGGGGCAGCCTTGGGAGCGGCCTTCGGGGCAGCCTTGGGAGCCGGAGCAGCCTTCGGCGGAGCCGCCGGGGCCGGAGCCTGGGCGAACGCGTCCGAACCGATCACGCCCGCGGTCAGGGCCGTCGCCGCCAGTAGCGCGAAGCCTCGTCCGCGCGGCAACACCGACGCAGCCAAGAGACGGAAATTCATTGCGGAAAACCCTTTCTGAACGGAAGCGCTCATATCCCGGAGGCGGCGCTGACATAACCCGTGAACTGTCACCCGTTGGCGGGTGTCTCGCTGCCGATTACGGCCGTTACGTGACAGGCCGCGCCGCCCTCGTCAATCGCCCGCTCTCAATACAGCGGAACGCGAAAAGATCAATGGCGGCAGCGTGATTTGATGCATGGCACACATGGCGGATGCACAGTCGTGCTACGGTTCCTGGGTGAATTGGACCGAATCAAATCGCACTATTCGGCTGCGGGTCAGGTTGGTACACGGCCTGCTGGTGAGCCTCATTGCGCTCACGACCATCTCGGACCGTGGCGCCGCCGATTCCATCCCGCGCCATGCCATCGCCATGCACGGCCGGCCAGCCTTGCCGCCCGAGTTCCGGCAGATGCCTTATGTCAATCCGGATGCCCCTAAAGGCGGCCGCATCGTCTGGGGCGTGCTCGGCACCTTCGACAGTCTCAACCCGCTGATCGTGCGCGGGATCGCCGTGCAACAGATGCGCGGCTATGTGATGGAGAGCCTGCTCGCGCGCGGCCAGGATGAGCCCTTCACGCTATACGGCCTGCTCGCCGAAAGCGTCGAGACCGACGACGACCGCACCTACGTGACCTTCCGCATCAATCCGAAGGCACGCTTCTCGGATGGCAAGCCAGTGACGGCGGAAGACGTGCTGTTCTCCTGGCAGCTCCTGAAGGAGCGCGGCCGCCCGCATTTCCGGCAGTACTTTGGCAAGGTAACCAAGGCCGAATTGCAGGGCCCGCTCACCATCCGCTTCGATATCAAGGAAGCCGATGACCGCGAATTGCCGCTGATCCTCGGCCTGATGCCGATCCTGCCGAAACATGCGGTCAATCCCGACACCTTCGAGGACACGACGATGGCGCCGCCGGTGGGATCGGGGCCGTATACGGTCACCCATATCCGCCCCGGCGCCAGCGTCACGCTGACCCGCAATCCCGACTATTGGGGCCGCGATCTGCCGGTCAATCGCGGCCTGTGGAATTTCGACGAAGTACGCTTCGACTACTACCGCGAAGCCAACGGCATGTATGAGGCCTTCACCCGCGGCCTCTACGATTTCCGGGTCGAGAACGAACCGCTGCGCTGGCACGAGGGCTATGACTTTGCCGCGGTAAAATCGGGCGAGGTGATCCGCGACAGCATCACCACCGGTTTGCCGAAGCCGTCGGAGTTTCTCGTCTTCAACACGCGTCGCCCTGTCTTTGCCGATATCCGCGTCCGCCGCGCGCTGACGCTGCTGTTCGATTTCGAATGGATCAATCGCAACTACTTCTTCGATCTCTATGCGCGCTCGGGCGGCATCTTTGCGGGCTCAGAACTCTCCGCCTACGGTCGCCCCGCGGAGAGCCGCGAGCGCGAGTTGCTGAAACCGTATACGGCGCAGATTCCCACCGACATCATGGATGGCAGTTATCGCCTCCCCGTCAGCGACGGCTCCGGCCGCGACCGCCCTGCTCTCCGCACAGCTCTCGCGCTGCTGAAGGACGCGGGCTATCAGCTCGACAAGAACGTGCTCCGTAAAGTCTCCGACAAAACGCCGCTGGGCTTCGAAATCCTGGTCACCACCCGCGACCAGGAGCGCATTGCGTTGACCTATGCCCGCGATCTCAAGCGCGCCGGCATCACCGCCACGATCCGCGCCGTCGATGGCGTGCAGTTCGACCAGCGCCGGATCAACTACGAATTCGACATGCTGCCGAACCGCTGGGACAATTCCCTCTCCCCCGGCAACGAGCAGGCCTTCTACTGGGGCTCCGATGCCGCCGACGTGCCCGGCACGCGCAATTACATGGGCGCGAAGGACCCGGCCATCGACGCCATGATCGCCGCCATGCTGCAAGCCCGCGAGCGGTCTGATTTCGTCGCCGCCGTTCACGCGCTCGACCGCGCATGGATGTCCGGAGCTTACGCAATCCCTCTGTACAACGTGCGCGAACAATGGCTCGCACGATGGAATCGGATAGAACGGCCTGAGGCTACCTCGCTCGTCGGCATCCTGCCGGAAACCTGGTGGGCCCGACAGTCGCCTGCTCCGCTCGACCGGAAGTGATCCCGTGACCTCAGCCAGCACCTCGCCGACCCTCGATGGATTGTTCCGCCGCTCGCTGCTCCGGCAGCCTGAGTCACTGGCTCTGATCGATCCCGCCGACAAGATGCGCGTCACACAGACGCCGCAACAGCGCCTCACCTTCGCCGCAGCAGATCGCGAGATAAATGCCCTCACAGCGCATTTTATCGACATGGGCCTGCCGCCCGGCTCGGTCATCGCCTTACAGCTTCCAAACACTGTGGAATTCGTCCTGACGGTGCTTGCCGCGCACCGTGCGGGCCTCGTTGCCGCACTGTTGCCGCAACTCTGGCGGCAGCACGATCTCACCACCGCACTGAACCGCACGGGTGCCCGCGCCATCATCACATCGAGCAAGATCGATGGCGTCAGCCATGCGGATCTCGTGATGAATGCTGCGGCTGAAGCCTTTTCGATCCGCTATGTCGGCGGCTTCGGAGACGATCTGCCGGAAGGCATGATCCCGCTCGACCACGTGCTGGCCGGCCCCTTCATCGAACCGCTACCGCCGACGCCGGACGCGCGCAGCGCCGCCATCATCACCTTCGACCTCACCGTCGACGGATTTCGCGCGGTGCCGCGGACGCATCTCAACCTGATTTCGGGCGGTCTCGCGGTTTTCCTCGAAAGCGGCATCCCGCAAGGCGCCAGTACGATGTCGGCGCTGGTGCCGACATCATTCGGCCATCTCGCCTCGTCACTGGTCACCTGGTTGCTGTCCGGGGGTGTGCTGGCGCTGCATCATCCGTTCGACAGCGCGGTGCTGGAGCGTGAGATCATCGATGGCGGCTGCGATGTGCTGGTTGCTCCCGCACCTTTCGCACAGCGCTTGGCCGAGGATGGCCTGCTCGATCGCGCGCCGATGCTGAAGCATGTGGTTGGTCTCTGGCGTACGCCAGAGCAGGTCGAAAGCTCCGCCGCCTGGCCGGCAACGCAAGCTGATTTCACCGACGTCTATCTGTTCGGTGAAGCTGGCCTGTTCGGCGCCGTCCGCGGCAACGATGGCCTGCCCGCCACCATTCTTCCGGGCCCGCATGGCGCCCCACGCGCTGCCGCAGGCACCGCCGTCGCCGGCGAGACGCTACTGACGCCGCGTGGGACGCTCGGCCTGCGCGGCCCGATGGTGCCCGTGCTCGCCTATACGGCGCAGGCCGACGCCAGCAACGGGCTGATCCCCGCCACACCGCTCGATCATGTGGACACCGGCTATCAGGCCCGCCTCGACCGCGCGACTGGTGCATTGCACATCACTGCGCCACCCTCCGGTGTGATGTCCGTCGGCGGCTATCGCTTCCTCGCTCAGGATCTCGGTGAATGGGCCAAGCGGCTCGGCGACAGCGCCATGCTGACGGCACTGCCAGATCGTCTCAGCGGTTATCGCCTCGCTGGTCGCGCCCGCGACAACGGCCGCGCCCGCGAAGCGCTGACGGAACTTGGCCTCAATCCTCTGATGGTCGAGGCGTTTCGGGATCGGGCGGCGACGGAATAGTCCGCTCAGCGAGATCCAGCGCTACTTATCGAAAACGCCAACAATCTCATGGCGTTTTCCACCTTTGTTATTGACTGCGCATTAACGACATCGCGCTAGCGTGACCTTACTTATATCCCCCGGGGGTCTCGCGCGCATGTCCGATCAGGCGACCATCGTTGCCATTTCCAGTCAGCAACCTGCGCCCTTCGCGACAGCCCTCGCCGACAGCAATATCTTCCCGGTGGTCGATGCGACCTGGAGCACCGCGCTCGAGGCGATCGCGCAGGTACAGCCGGCAGCCGTCGTGGCAACTGCATCTGCTGCCGAAATGCCGGCCTTTGAAAAACTGGCCGCGAAACTTGGCGCCCGCCAGCCTTACATTCCACTGATCGCCATCGATCCCGTTTCCAAACTGCCGGGCCCCGCCATTCCGCTGATCGGCGATCGCGGCCAGTTCACGCGGCTCAGCGCGCGGCTGCGTAACGCACTGCGTATCCGGACGCTACATGCCACGGTGCTGCGCCGTCTCACTGCCGAGAACCTGCATCGCTTCACCACCAATGCACCCGATCCGCTCGATGATGCCACCGTGATGCTTATTGGCCGCGGCGGCAGCCATCCTGCACTGTCGGTGGCATTCGGCGAGCGCGTCAGCCTGGTCGGTGCGCTCAGCATCGAGGCTGCCGCAAAACACCTCAATGCCAGGGACCTCGACGGAATCGTCATCGGTGACGGTTTCACGCCACGCGTCGTCGATGCGTTCCTAACGGTCCTTACGGATGACCCGCGCTTTCGCGGCCTACCCGTGATTGTCACCTCATCCGGCTTCGTACAGGACTACGACCTCGCCAATCTCGAAACCATCGCTGGCGATGCCGATCACGTTGCGCTGTTGGCTCTGCCGCTGGTGCGCCAGCGTGCCTTCGAGGCGCGACTAAACCGGACACTGCGCTCGATCGATTCCGATGGCCTGATCGATGCGACGACCGGGCTGCTCACGCCGGAAGCGTTCGACCGCGATCTCGCCACGGCCGTTTATCACACCCAGACCCGCGGCGGCGGCCTGTCGGCGGCGCGTTTTACCTTCAAAGATATATCGTTGCGCGCCCAGCGCGATTCAGCACGAATCATCAGCCGGCTGATGCGCAAGATCGATTTCGGAACGCTTTGCGCCGATGGTTCGATCGTCGTGGTGTTCGCCGAGACCGACCCGCGCAACGCACATATGATCGCGCGGCGCCTCTCGGCCGTGATGAAACACACCATGCACGGACCGAAGCGTGACGCCCGCAACGACCCGCGCGTGAAGGTTGCCGGCATGTCGCCGAGCGACTCCGCGAAGTCGCTGCTGGCACGATTGCAGGACACCGCAGCGCAACGCGTGGCGTCGTAGAGCTACGCCGCCTTCCTGTTCTCGGCGAGGTTCGCAAGGTCGCGCAAGATATCCGTCGCACCTTCCAGACGATCCTCGGGCGTATCCCAATCCTGCAGGAACACGACCTTCATATCCGGCCGCACCTTGGCGGCGTTGCCGTAGCGGCGAATGAAGGCCACCAGCTTCTCCGGTTCGGCAAAACTGTTGTCACGGAATACGAGCGACATTCCCTTCGGACCGGCATCGACCTTCTCGATATTGGCGCGGCGGCAATAGGATTTGATGGCGGCGATCTTGAACAGATAGCGCACCTCGTCCGGCAGCACGCCGAAACGGTCGCGCAACTCGGCGGCGAAGCTATTGATCTCCTCGTCGGTATCGAGATCGGCGAGACGGCGATAGAGCGACAGCCGCACCGACAGATCAGCCACGAAATCGTCGGGGATCAGCACCGGCATGCCGATGGTGATGGTCGGCGACCAGCGGTCGGCGATCGGCTCGGAGATACCCGACTTGAGCGCAAGGATCGCCTCTTCCAGCATCGATTGATAGAGCTCGAAACCGACTTCCTTAATGTGACCCGACTGTTCCTCGCCGAGCAGGTTGCCAGCGCCGCGGATATCGAGATCGTGCGAGGCGAGCTGGAAGCCGGCACCGAGATTTTCCAGCGACTGCAGCACCTTCAGGCGGCGCTCCGCCTGGGCGGTAATCTTCTGCTTCTCCGGCAGCGTGAACAGCGCATAAGCGCGCAGCTTGGAGCGACCGACACGGCCGCGTAGCTGATACAGCTGCGCAAGACCGAACATGTCGGCGCGGTGAATGATCAGCGTGTTGGCATTCGGGATATCGAGACCGGATTCGACGATCGTCGTCGACAGCAGGATATCGTATTTGCCGTCGTAGAAGGCCGACATGATGTCCTCGATGATCGTCGGAGCCATCTGGCCATGGGCCACGGCGACCTTCATCTCCGGCACATGCTTGTCGAGAAACGCCTTCACTTCGGCAAGATCGTCGATGCGCGGCACGACGTAGAACGCCTGCCCGCCGCGATAACGCTCGCGCAGCAGCGCCTCACGGATCATCAGGGGATCATGCGGTGCGACGAAGGTGCGCACAGCGAGACGATCGACAGGCGCCGAGGCGATGATCGAGAGATCGCGTACGCCGGTGAGTGCGAGCTGGAGCGTGCGCGGGATCGGCGTTGCGGACAGTGTCAGCACATGGACATTGGCGCGGAGTTGCTTCAGCCGCTCCTTATGCGTCACGCCAAAGTGTTGTTCCTCGTCCACCACGACAAGGCCGAGATCCTTGAACTTGATCGACTTGCCGAGCAGCGCATGGGTGCCAACGACGATATCGACGGAGCCGTCCGAGAGACCTTTCTTGGTGGCCGACAGTTCCTTCGGCGTGACGAGACGCGAGGCCTGTGCGACATTGACCGGGAAACCGCGAAAACGCTCGGCAAAGTTCTTGGCATGCTGGCGCGCCAGCAGCGTGGTCGGGACGACCACGGCGACCTGTTTGCCCTCCATGGCGACACCGAAGGTGGCCCGCATCGCGACTTCCGTCTTGCCGAAGCCAACATCGCCGCAGATCAGACGATCCATAGGCTTGCCGCTTTCGAGATCATGCAGGGCCGCGTCGATGGCGTTCTGCTGGTCTTCGGTTTCCTCATAGGGGAAGCGCGCGCAGAACTCATCGTAGGACTCGCGCGGGATCGAAATCTTCTCGGTCTCGCGCAAATGGCGTTCGGCAGCGATCTTGATGAGCTCGCCGGCGATTTCCTGGATGCGGTTCTTGAGCTTGGCCTTGCGCGCCTGCCAACCGGAGCCACCGAGCTTGTCGAGCTCCACATTGGTCTGGTCGGAGCCGTAGCGCGACAGCAGCTCGATATTCTCGACCGGCAGATAAAGCTTGGTTTCGTTGGCGTAGCGCAGTTCGAGACAGTCATGCGGTGCACCGCCGACGTCTAGCGTCTGCAGGCCGACAAAGCGGCCAATGCCGTGCTCGACATGGACCACGATATCGCCGGCCGACAGCGACGTCACTTCCGAAATGAAGTTGTCGAGCTTGCGGCTCGCCTTGCGCGGTCGCACGAGGCGGTCGCCGAGAATGTCCTGTTCGCTGATGACGGCGACATGATCGGTCTCGAAGCCAGACTCCATGCCGACCACGGCCAGCGAAGCTTCGTTGCGCGGTACCGCATTCACGGCGCGCCAGGAATTCACCATCTGCAGATTGAGCAGTTTGTGATCCTTCAGCATGCTCGCCATGCGGTCTCGCGAGCCTTCGCTCCAGAGTGCAACGACGACTTTCTTGCGCGCCGACTGCAGTGACTGGATATGCGCGACCACGCGTTCGAACACGTTAACCGACGTATCGGCACGCTCCGGCGCAAAATCACGTCCCTGCCTCGCGCCAGCATCGACCGTATCCCCGGTGCCTTCGGGCACGGCGAAGGGCGATAGCCGCGCCACAGCCGTCTCGTGCAGCCGCTGCTTCCATTCCTCTTCGGTGAGATACAGCCGGTCTGGCAGCAGCGGTTTGTAGATGGCGCCGCCGCCAGCCATGCCCATGGCATCCTTGCGGGCCTCATAATAATCTTGGATCTGCTTGAAGCGCTCGCCTGCGGCGTCTTCCGCCGAAGGCTGCATCACGACGGGCGTGCGGTCGAAATAATCGAACAGCGTGTCCATCTTCTCCTGGAACAGCGGCAGCCAGTGCTCCATGCCGGGATGACGACGGCCTTCGCTGACCGCTTCATAGAGCTGATCGTCGCGCTCGGGCGCGCCGAACTCAGCGACATAGCCCATGCGGAAGCGCCGGATGGTTTCGGTGACGAGCTGGAATTCGGAGACAGGCACGAGATCGAGCCCGCGCATGGTGAGATGCGTGCGCTGGGTCTCGGCATCGAAGGTCCGAATCGATTCCAGACTGTCGCCGAAGAAGTCGAAACGCACGGGCATATCGAGCCCGGCGGGAAACAGATCGAGGATGCCGCCGCGCACCGCATATTCGCCGGGCTCGCGCACCGTGGACGAGCGGCTGTAGCCGTTGTGCTCCAGCCAGGCGACAATGTTATCCATCGGCACCACATTGCCCGGGGCAACCGAAAGCGCCTGCGCTGCAACGATGTCGCGCGTCGGCACCCGCTGCACCATCGCATTCACCGTGGTCAGCACGATCATCGGCTTGTCGCTGCCGGTCAGGCGCGAGAGCTGCGCCAGCGCGGTCATGCGCTGGGCGAGAATACCGGCAAAGGGCGAGACGCGGTCGTAAGGCTGACAGTCCCAAGCAGGGAATTGCAGCACCGGCAGGTCCGGCGCGAAGAACTCCAACGCACGGGCGAGCTGCTGCATGCGCGGGCCGTCGCGGCACACGACGGCAAGGCTCACCGCCGGCGGTTTCGGCTTGGCGGCAACGGCGCGGGCGAGATCGGCGACGATCAGGCCTTCGGCTCCTTCGCTCACATTGGCGAAGGTGAGCACCTTGCCAGGCAGAAGCTGCGAAGCCGGCGACAGGGCGGGAGACTTCATCAGACCTTGTCCAGATTGCGGAACTCTTTGATGCGCTCAAACAGCGGCGTGCGATATTCCGGCGCGAGCTGGATATCACCAACGAAGGCCGGATAGAGTTCGGGATCCTCGAGGGCGATCAGTGCTTCGAGCTGGGTCAGTTCGAGATCTGCGAGAATCCCGATTTCGGCGTCCGCGAAGCGGCCGAGGATGAGATCCATCTCACGCGTGCCGCGATGCCAGCATCGATACAGTAGCCGCTTGCGGCGATCGTCCAGCCCGTTGCTCGATCGTGTCGTTCCCGTCATTCGTCCGTTCCCAAGCCATCAAAGTCAGAGCATGATCTTGTCCGAAAACAGGCATCCACTTTTCGGGATCGCGCTCCAAAGCCAAACGCCAAAAGCCCGGACATGCCGGGCCGGGTGCATATAGCGACCGCCCGGGGCGTTGTCAGCACCTCAGGCGCGCAAAGCCGACCTGCGCGGATTGCTTTCCCTCCAAAATGGCTTCAAGTCTGGCGGTATCGGCCTCACGGGCCGTTCCGCGAGTCGAGCGATGCGCCCTGAAGTTCTCAATCCCCTGTTTGCGCCAATCACGGCCATGACCGGGATCGGCCCGAAGCAGGACAAGCTGTTCCGCTTCCTGCTTGGCCGCGACGAGACCCCGCGCATCGTTGATCTGCTGCTACATCTGCCCGCCAGTGTGATCGATCGCCGCCACCGCCCGAAGATCAACGAGGCCGAGATCGGCGCCATGGTGACGCTGGAGGTCATCGTCGAACGGCACCGGCCGCCGCCGCCCGGCCGCTCCCGCGCGCCGCATCTCGTCTATTGCACTGACGACACCGGCACCGTGATCCTGACCTATTTTCGCACTTTTCCCGACCAGATCGAAAAGCTGCTGCCGCTCGGCGAGAAGCGCTATGTCTCCGGCACCACGCAGCTGTTCGACGGCATGCTGCAGATCACCCATCCCGACCGCGTGGTGGATGAGGAAGGATTTGCAAAACTCTCGGGGGTCGATGCGGTCTATCCGCTGACCCAGGGTCTGGCCATCACGGCGCTGCGCAAGGCCATCGCGCAGGCACTGACCAAGCTGCCGGAACTGCCCGAATGGATCGGCGCCGACGTCATTCGCCGCTGCAGGTTTCCGTCATTCGACCAAGCCCTGCAGCGCGTCCACATTCCACAGGATACCACCGACATCGTGCCGGAGGGTCCGTTCTGGTCGCGCCTTGCTTATGACGAACTACTCGCCGGCCAGCTCGCATTGGCGCTGGTGAGAGCGCAGCTGCGCCGCCCGGCTGGCGATCGCAATGCCGGCGACGGCGCGCTGCGGCGAAAGATCATCGACGCCCTGCCCTATGCGCTGACACCGTCTCAGCAACGGGCCGCAGCGGCTATAGCCGACGACCTCACCCAGCCCGTGCGCATGCTCAGGCTGCTGCAGGGCGACGTCGGCTCGGGCAAGACGGTCGTGGCGCTGCTCGCCGCCGCGGCCGTGGCGGAAGTCGGCAAGCAGGCCGCCTTAATGGCACCGACGGAAATCCTCGCACGACAGCACGTCAAGACCATCGCGCCGCTCGCCGAACGTGCCGGGCTCAGCGTCGCCATCCTCACCGGCCGGGAAAAGGGCCGCGAGCGCAAGGACATCCTCGCGCGGTTGGAAGCAGGAGAGATCGACTTCCTCATCGGCACCCACGCGCTGATCCAGGACGACGTGATCTTCAAATCACTGGCGCTTGCCGTCGTCGATGAGCAGCATCGTTTCGGCGTCCGCGAACGCCTTGCGCTCACCAACAAGGGCACTGCCGTGGATGTCCTGGTGCTGTCCGCCACGCCGATCCCGCGCACACTGGTGCTGACCTATTTCGGCGATATGGACATATCGGAGCTGCGAGAGAAACCCACTGGCCGTCAGCCGATCGAGACGCGCACCTTTTCGGCGAGCCGGCTCACCGAGATCGTCGATGGCGTCGGCCGCGCGGTGAACGGCGGCAAGCTGATCTACTGGATCGTGCCGCTGGTGGAAGAGTCCGAGATGGATGGGCCGAAGCTGACCAATGCGGAGGAGCGCTTCGAGCATTTGCAGCAACGCTTCGGCGACAAGGTCGGTCTCGTCCATGGCCGCATGCGCGGACCGGAGAAAGACGCCGCAATGGCGCGCTTCGCCGCCGGCGAGACGCAGATCCTCGTCGCCACCACGGTGGTGGAAGTCGGCGTCGACGTGCCCGCTGCGACCATCATGGTGATCGAGAACGCTGAACGCTTCGGCCTCGCACAGTTGCATCAGCTGCGTGGCCGCATCGGCCGCGGCTCGGAAGCATCGACCTGCCTCCTGCTCTATCGCGAACCGCTCGGAGAGATCGCCAAGAAGCGCCTGACCGTGATCAAGGACAGCACCGACGGTTTCCGGATCGCCGAGGAGGATCTCAAGCTGCGTGGCGAAGGCGATGTCCTTGGAACGCGGCAAAGCGGCCTGCCCGGCTACCGTATCGCGCGCTCGGAAGTCCATGCGCAACTGATCACGCAGGCACGTGACGAGGCGCTGCGTATTCTGCAGGATAATCCGAAACTCACCGGCGAGCACGGCGAGGCATTGCGCTGCCTGCTGTACTTGTATGAGCGTGACGAAGCGATTTCGCTGCTCGGTGCAGGATAACGATCAGGCTCAGGCCAAGAGCCGTGCAAACAACGCCCGCCCAAAGGTCCAGCAGGCACTCGGGATCGTCGGCGAGCCAATATAGGTGATCGCCAGCACGCTCAACGCGGCATTCGCGATCCACCATGGCCGCTCGGGCGTTGAAAATCCCAGGCCCGAACAGGCGATGTTCACGAAGAAGGCGGCATAGGCCATCCAGACCGACAACCAGGAATGACCGTAACCTGCGATCCGCAGTTCAGTCACGCCCGTCACCAGAGTGCTGACAATGATCACCGCCCAGACGAGCGGTGGCGTCTTCCAGCCTCGCATCCGATCAATCGACCTGCGCCGGCTGTTTCACAGCCTGCACGGCGCGAGACTTCTTTGCCATCTCTGCCAGGGCCGCGATCTTCTTTTGAGGATCCGAGCCGGGCTGCACAACGCCCGCTGACATGATCAGAGTCGCCGCGGCCTCCGCGGACATGTCGATCTCGATCAACTTGCTCTTCGGCACATAGAAGAAAAAGCCGGTGGTGGGATTCGGTGCGCAAGGAAGGAACACCGAGATGTGCTCCTCCTCGCTCGGGATCTTGCTCGAGACCTCGACACTCGGCGGTTGCGAGATCAGCACGATTGACCACATGCCCGGTGACGGAAACTCCACCATGCCAACCTTGCGGAAGCTCGACCCGTTGCCGGAGAACAGCGTCTCGAACACCTGCTTGAGGCCGCGATAGATCGCGCGCACCACCGGCATGCGGCCGAGCAGATTTTCGCCGAGATCGACCAGCGAGCGACCAATCAAATTTGCAGTGAGGAAGCCGAGCAGAGTCAGCGCCACGAAGGCGACCACGAGGCCGGAGCCCGGAATGCCGTAAGGCAGCCACTGTTCGGGCCTATAGGCCTCCGGTACCAGCGGACGGACGATCGCATCGACCCAGGTGACGAACCACCAGGTCAGATAGAAGGTGATGGCGATCGGCCCGGCCACGATGAGGCCGGTGAGGAAGTAATTGCGAATGCGTGCCATGAAGCCCCGCGGGGCGTCATGCGGCAATTCTCCCAGAGGCGGGGTCGGCGGCAGTTCGGTGGGCTGCATCAAACTCTCGGCGTCAGCATCTGGCATGCACGGCATGCCGGTCCTTTGACGGACATCCTAGCAGGATTTTGCCAGTGCGGGGAAAGTCACCTTTCGGAGGACCGCATGGAGATCGCCCGAAAATGGAACACAACCCATTGAATCCTTGCGGTGCGGGCCAGGCACCCGAGACCTGCGACAATCCGGCCTACTCCACCGTCACCGATTTGGCGAGATTGCGCGGCTGATCCACGTCGGTGCCCATCACAACGGCGGTGTGGTAGGCGAGCAACTGCACCGGGACCGCATAGACCAACGGGGTGAAGGCCGCTGGCATGTCGGGCATCACGATGGTGACCATCGAGTCTACGGTGGCCTCCTCTGCACCCTTGGCATCCGTCATCAGAATGATGCGGCCACCGCGGGCGGCGACTTCCTGCATGTTGGACACGGTCTTGTCGAACACCTTGTCATAAGGCGCGATCACCACCACCGGCATGGTCTCGTCGATCAGCGCGATCGGACCATGCTTGAGTTCGCCGGCAGCATAGCCCTCGGCGTGGATATAGGAGATTTCCTTCAGCTTCAGCGCGCCTTCGAGCGCGAGCGGATAGCTGGTGCCGCGGCCGAGATAGAGCACGTCCTTCGACTTGGCGATGTCGCGCGCAAGCTTCTCGATCGCGTGTTCGTGCGCGAGCGCATCGGTCATCAGGCGCGGAATTTCCACAAGCCCGTGAACCAGTTTGGCCTCATCGGCGTCGGACAGCTCGCCACGAGCCTTGCCGGCGGCAACAGCAAGCGCAGCCAGGGTCATCAGCTGGCAGGTGAATGCCTTGGTGGAGGCAACACCGATTTCGGGACCGGCCAGCGTCGGCATTACCGTCTCGCTTTCGCGCGCAATCGTCGAGGTCGGCACATTGACGACCGCGAGCGTGTGCATGCCTCTGGCCTTCGCATAGCGCAGCGCGGCCAGCGTGTCGGCGGTTTCGCCGGATTGCGAGATGAAGATCGCCAGATCGCCCTTGCGCACCGGCGCCTCGCGATAGCGGAATTCGGAGGCAACATCGACCTCAACCGGCAGGCGCGCAAAGCGTTCGAACCAGTATTTCGCAATGAAGCCGGCAAGACTCGCGGTGCCGCAAGCGGCGATAGAAATGCGCTGGACATCCTTGAAGTCGAACGGCAATTCGGTAGGCAGCGAAATGCGCTCGCTGGACATATCGACATAGCGCGCCAGCGTATGGCCGACGACTTCCGGCTGTTCATGGATTTCCTTCGCCATGAAGTGACGATAGTTAGCCTTGTCTACCATGAAGGCCGACGCGCCCGACTTCAGCATCTCACGCTTCGCAGGCTTATTGCTTTCGTCGAAAATCTCGCAGCCCTTGCGGTTCAGCACCACCCAGTCGCCATCCTCAAGATAGCAGATGTCATCGGTAAACGGCGCCAGAGCAATGGCATCGGAGCCGAGATACATTTCGCCATCGCCAAAACCGACTGCGAGCGGCGATCCCTTGCGGGCGCCGATCATCAAGTCATCCTGTTCCTTGAACACAAAGGCGAGCGCGAAAGCGCCCCTCAGGCGCGGCAGCGCCTGTTTCACGGCCTCGACGGGCGTTGCCCCTTTCTTGACGAAGGAATTGACAAGATGCGCGACAACCTCGGTATCGGTCTCGCTGGCGAACACCGCGCCCGACTTCTCAAGTTCGATGCGCAGCTCGCGAAAATTCTCGATAATGCCGTTGTGAACGACGGCGACCCCGTCGGCGGCATGCGGATGCGCATTGGCTTCGGTCGGCTTGCCGTGGGTGGCCCAGCGCGTATGTCCGATACCGACATGGCCGTTCAGAGGCGCCTTGTCGAGCTTGGCTTCCAAATTCTTGAGCTTGCCTTCGGCGCGGCGGCGCGTCAGCGCGCCGTCTTCCAGAGTGGCGACCCCCGCGGAATCATAGCCGCGATACTCGAGCCGCTTCAGCGAATCCACAATCTGCTCAGCAACCGGGCCGCGCCCCAGAATTCCGACGATGCCGCACATGTGTGAATTGATCTCCAGTGGAAACGAATTGGGCGCAAGCGGCCCGATGCAGGTATCCGGTCCCTCTTACCGAAAATCGCAAAACCCTTGATACTCAAGAATTATTGCCGATTGAGACAAGTCGACGGATGTATGCGACGATTTCGCTGCACGGGTTTAACAAAGCCTCAACGGGTTCGCACGATGCTTTCCACTGAAATGGAGTGCGTGCCATGTGGGAGCCGCGCGATCCGAGAGAGCCTCGATCCATCGCCGTAACGCGCCTGCGTCATGTCGAGATGCACACCAGTCGGCTTGCCCATTGGCCACCGCCGATGCGAGACACGGTCGCGCCACCCCATGAGCTGCCACCGAACACATTGCCGGACGAGCCGGTCAAACCGCCGCCACGCCGCAACTGGTTCCTCAAGCGGAAAGAGAGCGTCTGACGGACGCCTCCCTCACTTTGGCTTCTTCAATCCCGCATATTTGTCGCGGAAGCGCTTGCCCCAGCCCTCCCTGGTGGCGACCTCGTTGCGCTCGATAGCCAGCGCATCGTCCGGCACATCGCGGGTAATGACCGAGCCGGAGCCGATATAAGCACCGCTGCCGATCTTCACCGGCGCAACCAGTGATGAATTCGAGCCGACGAAGGCGCCGGCGCCGATGATCGTCTTGGCTTTGTTGAAGCCGTCATAATTGCAGGTGATGGTGCCCGCACCGATATTCGCACCTGCCCCGATCTCGCTGTCTCCGATGTAAGTGAGGTGGTTGACCTTCACCCCAGCCGCCAGTTTGGCCGCCTTGGTTTCCACGAAATTGCCGATCCGGGCGCCCTCGCCCAGCGAAGTGCCGGGCCGCAGCCGCGCATAGGGGCCGACCGAGACATTTTTGCCAATCTCCGCCTGCACGAGATGCGAAAAGGCGTGGATGACCGCGCCGTCCCCAATGCTGACACCCGGCCCGATGACCACATATTGCTCGATCATCACGTCCTTGCCGAAGGTCGTGTCAGCGGAAAGATACACCGTCTCCGGCGCCACGATGGTGACGCCCGCAGCCAGTGCCGCCCTGCGCAACCTCGCCTGCATGATGGCCTCGACCTCGGCGAGCTGCGCCTTGGTGTTGATGCCGCGAACCTCGTCTTCGTCGGTCTCGATGACTGTCGCCTTGAGACCCATGCTGCGGACGATCTCGACTGCATCGGTCAGATAGTATTCGCCCTTGCTGTTGGCCTTGCCGATCTTCTCGATCACTTCGAGCGCGGTTTTGCCGGCAAAAGCCATCACGCCGGCATTGCAGAGATCGACCTTGCGTTCGGCCTCGCTCGCATCGGCCTGTTCGCGAATGGCCACCAATTGCCCGCCCTCAACCAGCAAACGCCCGTAACCGGTCGGATCCTGCGCGCGAAAACCGAGCACGGCCAGGGTCGCGCCGTCTTTGAGCGGCGCCCGCAGCCGCTCGAAAGTCGCCGCCGAAATCAATGGCGTGTCGCCGAACGCAATCAGCAGATCGTCCGCCCCCTTGGCCATGGCGTCCTTCGCCGCCAGCACCGCATGTGCGGTGCCAAGCCGTTCGCGCTGGACGAATGTCGCGGCATCGGCACGGACACGCGTCGCTTCAGCGGCAACATCCTCGCGATCCGATCCAACCACGACCGCGAGCGCTGATTCCGACCCTTGGGGCGCCGCCAAGAGCACGTGCGCGAGTAGCGACTGGTTCGCCACCTGATGCAGCACCTTCGGCAATGACGATCGCATGCGCGTACCCTCGCCGGCCGCGAGTACAATCGTAAGGCTGGTCCTGCCGGTCATCGCAAAATCCTCGTTTCCGCTTCGCCGACGTCATAGCGGCTTTTCGGCGCCGCCGGAAATCGCTTTCCGCCGCCCCGTGGCTTCACGAAGACAGCTTGGCGACGGTTTCCTGATAATGTTGGATCGTGATTCGGGGCGACGGGACGACGCAGACGTCGGATGGCTGACAAGCGCGACCAATGGGCGGAGTCCTTCTCAGCCGAGCCGCAAGGCGGCTGGGTGACGGGATTTCTGGCGGATGAAGAGAAAGGGGTCCGGCGCCTGATGTGGCGGTTGGGGTCTTGGGGCGTGACTGCCGTATGTGCGATCACAGTTGCAGTCCTCGCCAGCCGATACGAGGTTCAGTTGCGCAGCGATCAATCCGCCGCCGTCGATGCGTTGAACCGCCAGGAGTACCAACTCCAACGACTGACCAAGGAAGCGCAGGCCGAGAATCGGCGTCTCTCGCAGGCCATCGACACCCTGAACAGCGACCGTGATCGTCTGTTCACACGCGTAACCTCCGTAGAGAAGAGCCTGGAGTCGGCCACGGGGTCGATCCTCGCCCGACAGACCTTACCGCTCTTGCCCCCACGAGAACCGTCGCCGCAGATCGCGGCGCCTGCGACCCAACCATCACCGCCTCCGTCGACAGTACAGGAGCCGAAGATCGCTGCGACGCCGGCGGACCTGCCGAGTATGCCGATCAAGCCGCCTGACAGCGCGGACCCCGCTGTCACGGCAAAGGCCGCAATCGAGCCAACGTCGTCAGCACGCTCGATGGCGTCCGCCGGTTCCCCAGCACGAAAACCCGAAGATTCGACGGCTCCCGGATCGGCAGCGGCAGCAGCCGAATCTCGACCTGTCGCACCGGAGGCGCCCGAACCAGCTCTTCCCGTGCAAGTGGCTGCGGCGATCACTGCGCCAATCGAAGCGGCAACACCGGTGGCGCGGACCGAATTCGGGGTGGATATCGGCGCCGCGAACTCCATCGACGGTCTGCGCGCGATCTGGCACGGCCTATCCAAAACGGCGGCTCTGAACGGGTTGCGCCCAATCATCATGGTGAGGGAACGCAGCAATGGCCTCGGAATGCAGCTTCGCCTTGTGGTGGGGCCGCTCACCGACGCCGCCGCTGCCGCGCGCATTTGCGCCACCTTGGCCGAGAGCAAGCGCGCCTGCGAGACGTCGGTATTCGATGGCCAGCGCCTGGCTCTGAAGAACGAGGCTGCCCCGGTCGAACAACCCGCAGCTGCGCCCCCAGCCGCACCCAAGCCGCCGAAGCCACGCCGCGTTGCACCGAAACCGGAACCCGCGCCCAAGCCAGAACAGCGATCGGAGCAGCCTCCGCCCAAGCCGGTCGAAGAAACCCAGGCACAAGCGCCCAAATCAACGCCCTCGCTCTCCATGATGCTAGGCTTCAGCCGAGAATGAAATCTCGTTCACTGAGAGTAACTTGAAGGCAAAGGCTAAAGCAGATTCCACGCTTGCTTGAGTGACGCGAGCGCTTGCCGGCTTGTCCGCAGACCCGAACCGCAGCATAATCAGGACCATGAAAAAAGATCCCTTCCGCCTTAGCCCGTACGAAGTCCAGTGGCTGCTCGTCGTCGGCTTCGCCGCCGTCGGCTACGCCATCTACCTGCGCTACATGGCCATCGAAATGTCCACCGTGGCGCTGGCCTGTGATGCGGGATCTCAGACCATGCTCTGCAAGAGCCGGCTGGTGGCGACCTATCTGTTCAAGAATTCGGTGTTCGGCACCGCCGCGATCGTCATCGCCGTGCTGAATCTGCTTCGGCCGTCGATCGTGCTGATCACCGGCGCCGTCATCGCCGCCGGTCTCGGCATTGTGCTCTACAACATCGCTTTGTCGGGCATCGCGATCGGCCTGCTTATCCTTGGATTTGCGAGGCCCGCGCCCGCCACAGCGTGATAGCGAACAGCAGATAGATCGCGCAGGTCCACAACGACTGCCAGTTATCCGGGCCCTCGTTGAAACCGATATAGACAAGCGAGGCCACCAGCAAACCGGCAAAGGTGGCTTCGGCGATCGGACGCGTCCCCGCAGTACGCCGGTTCACGGTCATCAGACCCGCGAACGGTACCACAGCCATGGTCAAGGCGGCGAACGGGAAATCCCGATAACGCGGATCGAACACGAAGCCGAGTGCGGTCTGCGCAGCGATGAGCGCTGTCACGATCAGCGTCAGGCCAAGCAGGACCGTGGTGAAGGTGCGATTCTGATACGGGCGCGGCCCCAACAACTCGAGGAACGTCGGCAGCGAACGCCCCGACATGGTCGCATAGGCGCAGAGCAGCGGTGACAGCACGCCCGCAGCCAGCAGCGCACCCCACTGCATCCAGCGGCCGACGCCATAGCTTTCATAGAGCAGCTTATCCACAGCAACCCCGAGCAGAGCGCCGGCAACAGTCGCGGAAACCGCCACAGTCAGCCACGCCGAGAATCGCGGCGACCACGGTTTGCGGCGCAGGGTCAGCATGCCGGTCAGAAACACCAATACGCTCAGGCCAAGACCTAGGCTCATATGCAGTTTCCAAGCGGGATAGTTGCTGATCGGCACGCCCGCTGGATATTTCAGCGCACGGGCGTCGGCGTCATAAAGTCCCCAATAGCCGCCCACGGTGCCTTCGAGATCGCGCTTCCATGGCTGGTCATAGGCTTCGATCAGATTAACGCGAAATCCCTCGCGCTTGGCGAGATCAAGGATTTCCGACACCACCCGGGCCTGGTTGTCGCGGGACGGCAGCGCGCCCTCACGCATGCGGCCGGCACTCGGCCAGCCGGTCTCGCCGATCAGGATCTCCTTGCCCGGGAACGCCACGGCGACACGCTTGCGGATCGAATCGACATGCGCGGCAGCATACTTGGCGCGTATCGGGAGATCTTCCCAATATGGGAGGATGTGGATGGTGACGAAATCGACGGCGTCATACAGCTCGCGATTCTTCAGCCAGAACTCCCAGACATCGGCATAGGTCACCGGCAGCTTGCCGACCTGAGCCTTCATCGACCGGATATTGCCGACCAGATCGGCGGCCGTCATTTCGC
This sequence comes from Tardiphaga sp., assembly GCA_030147505.1. Lineage (GTDB taxonomy): Bacteria > Pseudomonadota > Alphaproteobacteria > Rhizobiales > Xanthobacteraceae > Tardiphaga. Next base: position 81,782 of record JASBVG010000009.1, on the reverse strand, counting down.
CGCGCAGCAGCACTTCATTGCCCACGACGACGCCCGTAATGACGTTCGGAAACTGCTTGGTCAATTCCACCACGCCGGCGATCTGAGCGGCGTTCTTCAAGCGGTTGCTGCCTAGCCAGACGCCCTGAAGCACCTTGAGGCCGACCTTGGCCGCCTGCTCCGGCACCTGATCCAGACCGTTGTCGATGGAATAGGTGCGCACGCATTTCGAGAGCTGCGCCAGCTGCGCCATGTCGGCGGCGATCTGCGCGGCCGGAATGATAGCTGTCGAGTTCAGCGGTGTCTGCTCGCCGCGGAACGGCGCATAGGACACACATTCCAGCTTGGCGGCGGGATCGATCGGGGCGCGCACGAGCGAGACCGGCGTGGCCAGCCACCACCACACCGCTGCGATCGTACCGAGTGAGACAAGGAGAAGCGCCAGCGGCGTGCGATAGGAAATGGGTTCCGTCCTCCAGAAAACGTCCGTCGATTAGCTTGTCGGCGCCGATCTGCCAAGTGCACCACAACAACGATCGGGCGACGGCCGCCCTCTCTCGCCATGGAAATGAGACCAACTTCGGACGTTCTGGACAAAATTGAAAATGTCCGTCATGGGATTCACCTGAGGTCTCCGCCGCATTGGAGACCCATTTGCACGTCATGTCGCGACGATGTCGAAAGGCTGACGGCCAACTTTATCGGGGACTTTATGGGTCGACTGGTGTTCGGGTTCCAATCTGTGGTTACGCGTCGTCTGGCTATGTCCGCCTTCGCTATCCTGCTCGGTGCGAGCGCTGTCGTCGCACCCGTCAGCACCGTCCGGGCCCAGGAGCAGAAGGCTGCGACGAGTGGCCCCACCCCGGCCGAGGTCGCCCGCGAAGGCCAGAAGCGCGCCGACGAGTTCGTGGAGGCGACTCAGGCGATCAATGGACCGGCCGGCAATCCAGAATGCGTCTGGCTCGGCCGCCGCGTCGTTGTTTTGATGTGGCGCGACGATCTCGACACCGCCTTCCGCCATCTCGACCTCTATGACCGTTTCGGCTGCCCCGGCGGCCATGTGCAGGCGACCTTCCGCTGCCTCGTGAAGTTCGGCCCGGCGATCGACCCGAAGGTCGCGGACAGCCTCAACCGTCACGTTCATGCCTGCTGGATCAATCCGAATGCCACTCCGCAGCCGGCAGCGCTGACGCAGCCCACGGCTCCGGCGCCGGCTGCTCCCGCTGCCCAGCCTGCACCGACCGATGCGAAGCCGGAAGCCAAGCCGGCCGAAGCGCCCAAGTGAGCTCAAAATAAGCTCGACAATTATGCGCACCGCCGCGCGAGTGCGGTGCGCATTTGAACTGGATGCCGCCCTCAAAACGCCACGGCGGCAGTTGAGTTGTTGATTTCAATGGCAGATATCCTCTGCCCGTCGCCACTGGCCGGACCTCGGGGACAGGTCCGTACCCCGGCCCGCTTCGCCCCGTTATGGTTTCGTCGCGATGCGCGCTGTCGTCGCCGTTATATTGCTCATCACTGCTCTTCATGCCGGCCTCTGGGCACTGCTGCGTGAAAAGCAGGATGCCCCCGACTTCAAGGGCATCGTGCCCAGCTACTCCTATGCGCCGTTCGAAGGCACGGGGCATCCCGACGTCGACAACATTCCCACTGTCGAGAAGGTCCGCGCTGACCTCAGGAAGCTCGCGACCATGACGCGGGCGATCCGTCTCTATTCGTCCACCGGCGGCGTCGAAATTGTGCCGGCCATTGCCAATGAATTCGGCCTCAAGGTGACGCTCGGCGTCTGGATCGACAAGAATGTCGACCGCAATGAGCGCGAAATCGCCTCCGCCGTCGATCTCGCCAAGAAGAACTCCAACGTCATTGGGATCGTGGTCGGCAACGAGGTGCTGTATCGCGACGAACTGAAGATTGACGATCTGGTCGAATATATCCGCAAGGTGAAGCGCCAAGTCAGCGTGCCCGTCACAACCGGCGAAATCTGGAATATCTGGCGCGACAACCCGCAACTTGCATCATCGGTGGACTTTATCGCTGCGCATATCCTGCCCTATTGGGAAAACTTTACCGACACGCAGGCGGTCGATCAGGCCGTCTATCTCTACGGCGTGCTCCGTGAAACCTTCCCGGGCAAGCGCATCGTGATTGCCGAATTCGGCTGGCCGAGTGAGGGCTATAATCTGCGCCGCGCCGAACCTGGTCCATTCAAACAGGCGGTGGTGCTCCGGAACTTCGTTACACGCGCCGAAGCGATCGGCATGGACTACAACATCGTCGAGGCCATCGATCAGCCCTGGAAGTTCTTTGAAGGCGGCGTCGGCCCATACTGGGGCGTGCTCAACGCCGACCGCGAGCCGAAATTCTCCTGGACCGGTCCAGTCGTGAATCCCGACTACTGGAAGAATGCCAGCCTCGCTCTGCTGGTCGGCATCCTCTTGTCTCTGCCGATTCTGCAGATCGTCGCCCCCACGCTAATGCAGGCACTGATCCTTTCCATTGCTGCCAATGCGGTTGGCGCCTGGGCGGCGACCATCTTCGCCTATCAGCAGACCCACTACTTCGTCTGGGGGTCAGCCTTTGCGCTCACCCTCGGCTGCATTCTGCTGATTCCGCTGATCCTGATCGCCCTCGCGCGCATCGAGGAAATTGCAGCCATCGCCTTCGGCAAGAAACCTTTGCGCCTGCTAACGCCCGAACGCAGTGCCGCACTGCTCGCCGCGGCAGAGGCCGAACAGAAGTATCCAAAAGTCTCGATCCATATTCCGGCCTATCGCGAGCAGCCGGAGATGCTGAAGCTGACGCTGGATGCGGTGGCGGCGCTGGATTACCCGAACTTCGAATGCGTGGTGATCATCAATAACACGCCTGACCCGGCCTATTGGCAGCCGATCCAGGATCACTGCCGCATGCTCGGCGAGCGCTTCATCTTCATCAATGCGGAGAAGGTGCAGGGCTTCAAGGCCGGCGCACTGCGCATCGCCATGGACCGCACTGCGGCCGATGCCGAAGTGATCGGCGTGATCGACGCCGACTACGTGGTGACGCCCAACTGGCTGCGCGACCTTGTCCCCGCCTTTAATGATCCCCGCGTCGGCCTCGTGCAGGCGCCGCAGGATCATCGCGACGAGAATACGTCGCTGATGCATTACATCATGAACGGCGAATATGCCGGCTTCTTCGACATCGGCATGGTTCAGCGCAACGAGGCCAATGCGATCATCGTCCACGGCACGATGTGCCTGATCCGCCGCGAGGCGATGGACATGGCAGGTGGCTGGGCCGGCGACACGATCTGCGAGGACTCGGATCTCGGCCTCGCCATCATGCAGCATGGCTGGCTGACCCATTACACCAAGGAACGCTATGGTTACGGCGTGCTGCCCGACACCTATGAGGCATTCCGCAAGCAGCGGCATCGCTGGGCCTATGGCGGTTTCCAGATCATCAAGAAGCACTGGCGCCGATTCCTGCCGGGCGCGAGCCGAATGACCCAGGATCAAAAGCGCGAATTCGGCATCGGCTGGCTGAACTGGCTCGGCGCGGAAAGCCTCGGCGTCGTGGTGGCGATCCTCAACATCGTCTGGGTGCCGATCATCGCCTTTGCCGGCATCGCGATTCCGGACAAGATCCTGACGCTGCCGATCATCGCCTCCTTCGTGATCTCGCTTGCGCACTTCCTGATCCTGTACCGCCTGCGCGTGAGGATTGGCCTGTGGCAGATGCTAGGCGCCATGATCGCCGCCATGTCGGTGCAATGGACGGTGTCGCGCGCCGTTGCCGACGGCCTGATCAAAGACCACCTGCCCTTCACCGTCACCTCAAAGGGCGGCAAATCGCGAAGCTCGATCGAATTCCAGGCCTTCTGGGAGGCTGTCATTGGCGTGCTGCTGCTGATCAGTTCCGGCGTGCTGGTGTTCGCCAATAACGACAAGCAGGTCACGGAAATCTACATTTTCGCCGCCGTCCTAGTGCTGCAGAGCCTGCCGTTCCTGTCCGCTGTGGCGATCGCGATCCTGGAGAACTCCCGCGCCAACCGGTTCGAATGGTGGACAAACACCACGATCCGTACCGCCGAATTGATCGGCCTGCGCCCGGTGCAGATGCCCCAGCTCGACATGAACCGGCCCGAGGCCCAGCGCGAGGCGCGCTGACCCCCGGGCAGTTCATGTCCATAACCCGCAGGCTCGCCCTTGACCCCGGCGAGCCCGCCTTTTACACAGCCGGTCAACGCGACACGCTGCATTGCGGCCAATATCGCGGCCGTGGCCGACCGGCCTTCCGCGCCCTTGGGCGGAACTTCCGGCAAGCCTCTCTTCAACGGCATCTTCGGGCGGGTAGCTCAGCGGTAGAGCATTCGACTTTTAATCGACTGGTCATGGGTTCGATCCCCATCCCGCCCACCACAACTTACCGAATTGCTGGACGGATTTCCCGGTTCCGACGGATCGACGACTTACCGATGTCGAAGCCGTCGCCCCCGCGTCCGCCCATATCCGATCAGCCCGCAAACGATGACCCCGGCAGCAAGACTCGTATGGCCGCTGAACATCACGAGACCGAGGCCCCAGCCATACTGAGCGACAAGGATACCAAGCGCACCCAGCAACGCGGCCGTGCCAACAAGGCTTACCATGCGTGTCATGGCAGGCTGTAGAGCCTTGCCGAACAGATCGCGCTGCTGGCGATTCGTCGCGCAGGCCAATGCAGCGAAGCCGGCGAGGCTCAGCAGGAAGGCAAGGAGATGGCTCATTCCGCCGCCCCGCCCGATGCGACCGCTACCGCGGCCGGCCGGTCAGCCTTACGCTTGGCCGGTGCCTTGACCTGATATCGTGCGGTACGGACCGCCAATACGGCGTGCAGCGCGGCCAGCACCCAGCACATCAGATCGATACCGGCGAAGACCCAGTCGCCCTGCGCAAGGCTATGCCAGAGCGGGCGTTGCGTGGTCATGGCATTGAGCACCGGCAGCAGCAACAACAGCGCCGACGCTGCCCAGAGCTGCTCGACCCAGGCCGCTTTGGCGGGTCGCAGCAGCGCATGCAGCAAAGTCGTCGCCCAGACCATAAAGAACAGATCGATCTCCCAGTTGGAACGCCCTGCCAGTGTGGTGGGCAGCAGGCGGTTGCCCCACATGAAGGCCGTCATGGCGATCAACAGGCCGGCGATGCTCGCAATGTTCAGCCGTTCCACGAGGCGGAAGCCGAAATAGGGTCGCTGCGGGTCGGACAGCTTCTGCCTACGTTTTACCGTCCACATCACGAGACCCGTGCCCACCATGACCGTCCCCATGAAACTGACGAGGAAGTACAACCAGCGGGTGACGGGATCACTGAACCGCCCGAGATGGAGTGCATAGAGGACGCCGCGCGTCTCGGCCGCAGCCCCCACCTGATCGCGAACCGACAGCAGTTTGCCGGTCGTCCCTTCGAACTCCATGTATTGCGGGCTCATGGAGATGCGGCCGGGATCGCCACGCGTCACGATCACGCGGGCCGCGGCATCGCCGGGATGCGTGGCACTGACGCGGCCGACATTGTCGTGCCCCCAGCGCTCCTGCGCCTGACGCACCATGTTCTCAACAGATGCCAGCGACACCTTCTGGCCTGCAGGTTTGCCCGGCTGAGCAAATGCGCTGATCTCGGCCTGCATTTGTTGACGTTCGGCCGGCGTCTTGATCGCCACCTGCCCGGCCCATGGCATGTACATCGCCATCAGCGTCACAAGGCCGGTATAGGTGATCATCGCATGGAACGGCAGGCCGAACACCGACAGCACATTATGGGCGTCGAGCCACGAACGCTGTCCCTTGCCCCAGCGGAACGTGAAAAAGTCGACGAAGATCTTCTTGTGCGTGATGACGCCGCTAATGATGGCGATGAGCATGAACATCGCGGCAATGCCGGCAAGCCATCTGCCCCACACCACAGGCATGTAGTGGAACTGGAAATGGAAGCGATAGAAGAATTCACCGCCCAGCGTGTCGCGCGCACTCACACGCTCACCCGTAGCCGGATCGAAATGTCCCTCGGCGAAGCCGCGCTGTCCGGGCTCGCGGGTCGTCGTGCGCCAGAACGCATAGGCGCTGTTGTTACGTGCATCCGGCAGACGAATGCTCCACTGCGAGGTGCCCGGCGCGATCTTGTCGAATGCATCGGCAACGCGCTGCGCCACCACGGCGGGATCTGGCAATTCGACCAGACGCGCTAGCTCTGGCCGCGTCCATTGCGACAACTCGTCCTTGAAATAGGATACGGTGCCGGTCAGGAACATTGCATAGAGTACCCAGCCGAGCAGAAGCCCGACCCAGGTGTGGAGGTCCGACATACTCTGCCGAATGCCGCGGCCGGCGTTATCCTGATCGCGTGCCGTTGTCATAGATCAGACCTCGTCAGAAGACGGACCACGCCGCGAGCCCAAGCGGCACGGCGAACACGATCAAACCTGTCCATGCCTTCAACGCGCTGCGCACGGCGAACACCCAGATGACAGCGCCGGCATAGATCAGAAAGCTCACGAGCATGCCGGCGATTACGGCTTGAATCTTGTTCATCGGCAAAGCAAGCATGGCGACGCTGCTCAACGCTGCCAGCGCATAGCCGCCGAACAGCGCGGCGACGATGCGCGAAATCAGCGAGCCTGTTGCGAGGGCCCGACGACCAAGGACGTTCATTTCGCCGGAGACGGCTTGGCCGTCGGGCCAGCCGGAAGCGGCGGAAGTCCGTTGGCATTCACGTAAGTCACGGTGGTGGCGTAGTTGACGGCATCATATTTTTCGGTGCCAGTCGCACCCGCGCGCTCGCCTGCGGTGCGATCGTTGAAGCTGACTTCGGCCACATAGGTGCCTTTCCACGGCATGTCGAACTTCACCACGCCCTGCTCGTCGGTGTGGGCCTCCTTCGACCAGCCGGACTGTGTCACCAGCGTCACCTTGGTCTTGGCTTTGGGCTGTTCCTTGAAGAACAGTTTGAACTCGCCATCATTGCCGGTCGGCACGAGATCGAGCGGGAGCTTCGGCTTCTGCGCAGCGAAACCAGTGATGAGGCGCGCAGCGGGATAGTACCAACCGGTGGCCTGCTTATCCTGCTGCTTGGTCGTAAAGAGCGGATAGCTCACGTCCTCGGCCAGGATTCCATCGCCGGACGCGGCCTTGAACGGCAGCGTGAATCCGTTTGCCGCCTTCGTCGCGTCCGACTTCTGCTCGCCCTTGGCCGACACCAGGGTGCCGGTCACCTTGACGAACTTGTCGAGCAGGCCCGGCGATGCTTCGCGCAGGTTCTCGCCGAATTCGCCGAAACGCACGACAGCATTCTCGCCATCCGCCTGCTCGATCCAGATCTGGTGTGCCTGCACCGAGGTGACAGCGCCGAGCACGGCGACAACAACAAGAGAGAACTTCTTCATGATCGATGCCTCGACAAAGCCTTGTGAACGCAACATCCGGCGCGGATGAGATCGAGATATCGACATCATACGCGCCGGATCGATTTGGCCTGCGTATCGCTACGTTCGATCAGAAATCGAATGCAGCCGACAGAACGTAGGTGCGAGGATTTCCAACGGTGGCGTAAGTGCCAGTCGTCAGCCAGTAGTTCTCGCCGCCAACATTCTCGATATTTGCACGTATGGTCACCGGCTTGCCCGTCAGCGCCGTCGTGACGTAGCGCGCTCCGATATCCACACGTGTCCAATCCGGGAACTTGAGAAGATTCGCATTAGTCAGATAGACGCTTGAGGTGTAGATCACACGACCGTTGAGGGAGAATCCGGTGATGCCCGGTACATCCCAATCCAAACCGGCCGAGAATGTCTTGTCTGGTACGCCGGCCGCGTCATTGCCGCGTTGGGTCGGATCGGACGGATTCGTGAGCTCAGGGCGAATGAAGGTCGCACTCGCCATGCCACGCAGCCCTGGCAGCAACAGACCATAGGCGTTCAGTTCAACGCCTCTGTTGCGCTGCTCGCCATCGTATGCGAGCGAGCCAAGTGTGCCGGTCGCCGTGCGGACGGTGGTTGGACGCATGATCTGGAACACCGCCGCGGTGGTTGTGACGGTGCCCCAATCGACCTTAACGCCGGCTTCCTGCTGCTTCGACTTGAATGGGGTGAGGACAGATCCAACGTTGTCGTAGCCTGCGCCGACGACCTGCCCGCGGGACAGGCCTTCCGCATAATTCGCATAGAGCGAGACATTATGCAGAGGCTTGATCACGATGCCAGCTAGAGGCGAAGTGGCGGCGGCATCATAGGTCGCTGACAGATCACCGACATTCAAGCCGCGAGCGGGCACCGGAGTTGTTGCGTATGTTTCCTGCTTAACTTGCTGATGACGCGCACCGATAGTCAAGTATACTAGATCGTTGAAGGACATCGTGTCCGACACGGCGACGCTTGTATTGGTCACATCATTGGCATGCAGCGGCGTTATGCGCGACACACTGATAGGCGGAAGCGGAGCCGGATTATAGATGTTGGATGGCACGGTGATGCCACTTTGGGTGAACGAATTTCCGTTATCTTGCAGGAATCCGGTATAGCCTACGTTGACCTTGTGGGTGATGAATCCAGTGTTGAACTGGGAACGCAGCCCGACATTGCCGCTCACCGTCTTGCTATACGAGTCGTAATAGTTGTTGGTGACGTTGAAGGCGCCCAGCGCATTCACTGCGGTCGTGGACTGCGGAAATGTCTGCTCGTTCGTGCCTTCGCGATAACCGATACCGGCGTAAGCGGTCAGCCAGTCGGTCAAGTCATATTCGAGACCCGACGCAATCGTGTTATCTCGCTGCTTGAGCATCGTGCCCGGATACCAGTTGCTCCGGGCATCGGGCGCGGCAGGAATAGCGGTCGCATTTGCCAGAATGCTGATCTGCGGACGGAAGTTGTAAGTGTCGTCATTCTGTGAAATTGCGTCCAGCGTCCATCGCAGACGCTCGCCGCGATAATCGAGCGACAGTGCACCGAGGCCCGTTCGCCAGTTACCGCCGTCAATCGAGGCCTCTCCGTTGCGGCCGACACCATTGAAGCGGACCCCCCACTCCTTGTTGTCACCGAAGCGGCGGCTGGTCTCAAGATGCAGGCCGTAATTACCGGAGCTCATGAAGAGCGGCGTCAGGCGCGAAAAATCGACTTCGGTCGCACGCTTGCTTACGATATTGATGCCGCCGCCCACACTACCGCCCGGTGCGATGCCATTGATCAGCGCACCAGGCCCCTTGAGCAATTCAATGCGTTCGGTGATCTGCGCGGGCACACGGTTGGAAGAGACAAGACCATAGAGGCCGTTGAAGCCCACATCACCTGATGGAACCGCAAAGCCGCGGATCGAAAACGTATCGTCGAAACCATTGCCGCCTGTGGTGAGACGCACAGAAGCGTCATTGATCAGTGTATCCGCCGCGGTCCGCGCCTGCTGATCCTCGATCAGCTGCGACGTGTAATTGACCGTGCTGAACGGCGTGTTCATTACGCTGGTGCTGCCGAGCAAGCCGAGCGTTCCGCCCGTCGCGACTTGACCACCAGCATAGGCTGGCGCCGGCGTACCAATCGTACGGGTCGATCCCATCGTGGTGACCGGCGCAGTCGGCGCTGGCTGCTCGTTGACCTGACGTGGCGTAACGCCGGTTGCACGTTGCGACGTGGTGCGCGTACGCACTGTGCGTGCCGGCCGCGCGCGCTGCTGTGGTGCGTCGACCGACACCGGAGGCAACACATTCGGCTGCGCGCTCTGCGCGTTCACTTGCGAAGCCCCTGCTCCGCTCAGGCACAGCGCAAATACGCTCGTGGCTGCGCCGACAAACAAACGACTCTTGTATTTCTGATTGATGGTCACAAACGCCCCCAGTCACATGATTGGGGTCTGACTAGGTAATCGGTGCGGCGTAAGCAACGAAACTGAATTAGAATAGATTTAGGAGCGGGAATAACTTCCCGCACCATTCACCCATATGAATTCAGCGAGAACACATAGGCAACGTCGCTCTCGCCATAAGAATTAAGAAGAGCTCATTTCCCGAAATACTCGCTTTGGTTGCGATCGATTCGTCCTCGAATCTCCTGTCACCAGGAATGGCTCGTTCAGCGCCACGCTTTGGATGGCCAGATATTGATCTTGCCTTGATGGCGAAAACCCTGCCAAGACCGTGGCAGACAATTCCTTCTGATCACCGGACCTTATCCATGCGCATCACCCTCGTCGGCTCCAAATTCTTCGGCGTCACGACCCTCGAGAAGCTGAAGACCCACAAGGTCGAGATCGTCAGCGTCGTCGTCGCTGATGCCGAGGATCGTCTGGCAGCCGCAGCGAGGGCCGCAGGCATTCCGGTGACCGTGCAGGCGAATCCGAAACTGGTGGTGGCGTCCGAGATCGCCGATGGCACCGACCTGATCATCACCGCCCACAGCCATGCCCGCATCGGTCAGGACGCGCTGGACAAGGCCAGGCTCGGCGGCGTCGGCTATCATCCCTCGCTGCTGCCCCGCCACCGGGGAATCGCCGCGGTGGAATGGACCATCAAGGAAGGTGATCCCATTGCTGGCGGCACCGTTTACCATCTCGCCGACGTCATGGACGGCGGCGCCATTGCCGCCCAGGAATTCTGCTTCGTAAAAAAGGGCGAGACTGCCCGTGAATTGTGGGAACGCGCTCTCGCCCCGCTCGGCTACAAGCTGCTAGGCCAAGTTGTCGATTATGCCATTGAAAACAATGGCTTGCCTGCCACCTACCAGGACGAACAGTTTGCCACCAAGGCGCCCAAGCTTCGCTGATTGTCGCGGATTGAATAAAAATATTGCGGAGTCCAATGGAACTCGAACGCGGCGCGCTCGTTGCAGCGACATGGTTGTTATGGGCCCACTGCGCACCGCACAAACTTTGGACACATTATGCTCCAATAAGGCGGTTCATCACAACATCTCAAGGATTTGCTTCAATGCGTTTCGACCGCATGCGCGTGTTCCTGTCCGCCACCCTGCTGGCCGGTGCCACGCTTGCTGCCATTGCCCCCGCGTCCGCCCAGCATCCCTATGATGGTCTTTGGAACGTCACCATTTTCACGCAATCTGGAAGCTGCGACCGCACGGCCAGCTATCCGCTGACGGTAACCGATGGACGGGTGTCAGCCGCCGGTGCCGATGTCTCCGGAAAGATTGCAACCTCGGGCGTCGTCCGTGTCTCGATCGGCCCGGCATTCGCCAACGGCCAGCTCACCGGTAATGCCGGCTCCGGCAAATGGAATGGCGCCTCGAACGGCGTCCCCTGCAGCGGGCGCTGGGAAGCTTCTCGTCAATAACCCGCAGCCAGGAAATGCTCCTATGAAAGTCGTCTCGATCTCCCCGCGCGCTGTCGCCCGGACCGCTGTCGTTGCTGCCGCCCTCGCGGTACCGTCGATCGCAGCGCTCGCCCAGTCTGCACCGTTTGCGGGAATGGCAGGCGTATGGTCCGGTCAGGGTAACATCTCGCTGGACGACGGCTCCAAGGAGCGTATCCGCTGCAAGGCGACCTATGCCGTCTCGAACGATGGCAATGGCCTGAACCAGTCCCTGCTCTGCGCCAGCGACAGCTACAAATTCGAGCTGAAGAGCAACGTGCAGGCCAAGGGCCACCAGCTCGTCGGTCAGTGGTCCGAGACGACTCGCAATGTAAGCGGCGAGCTGTCGGGCACCTCCAGCGCCGGCAAGTTCAACGTCAATGTCTCGGCGCCGGGCTTCGACGCCAAGTTGACCCTGACGACAACGGGTAACAAACAGGCCGTCTCGATCTCGTCCGACGGTCAGTTCAGGGGCGTCAACATCACGCTGACTCGCAGCTGATCTGACTCACAATCGCATTCGAGACCCCGGCCGCGATGACGCTGCCGGGGTTTTGTTTTGCGCGCATCGCTGCTGCGCCGTTTCCGTGCATTGCAAAGCTTCGCCGCCTCGACGATACAGCCTGTATTCAAGGCGCACGCCGAGCATAACGGCAGGCCGAACAGGAAACGCCCTCATCCATGACTCCGCATCCTCCGTCGAAACTTCGCGCCGCTCTGTGGATGTCCGGCTGGCTGTCGCTGATGCTGTTCGTTGCGATCGGCGGACGCGAGACGCTGCGCGATCTGAGCGTCTTCCAAGTCATGGAAATCCGTTCGCTCTTCGGCTTTGTGTTCCTGACGCCGATCGTTCTGTTGAACGGTGGGTTCGGCGCAATGAAGACCACGCGACCGGTCGCCCATGTCTCGCGCAACCTCGTCCACTATGCAGCACAGCTCGGCTGGTTCTATGCACTGACGCTGATCCCGCTCAGCCAGCTCGTCTCGATCGAATTCACCATGCCGATCTGGATCGCCATCATGGCTGCGGTCTTTCTTGGCGAAAGCATCACGCGGTGGAAAGTGGTCGCCATCGTACTCGGCCTCATCGGCGTCCTCGTCATCGTTCGGCCTGCCACCGGCGAGCTTAATGTCGGACAGCTGATCTCGCTCGTCTCGGCCTTCGGCTTTGGCATCTCCGTGACCATGATCAAGTCGCTCACACGTACCGATAGCGCGCTCAAGATCATCTTCTGGATGATCGTGGTGCAATCCGCGGCAGGCCTCATCCCCGCGATGTCAGTTTGGCAATGGCCGTCAGCCTATGTCTGGTTCTGGCTGGTCGTAGTCGGCTTCTGCGGCACGTTCTCGCACTTCTGTATGGCGCGCGCGATGCTCTACGCCGACGCGACGGTAGTGGTGCCAATGGATTTTCTGCGCGTACCACTCAGTGCCGCCATCGGATGGTTACTATACTCTGAACAACTCGACACATTCACACTGCTCGGCGCCGCACTCATCCTCGCTGGTAATACTTTGAATCTGCGCAGCCCCGCGCCGACGCCTGCGCGCGCAAGCGCCTGAGTTCCATATCCGATTTTATTCGCACAATGCGCGTACCGACATTTTAGCGGCTGCACGTAGTTGCTATTTTGTCCGTCGCCAATCGGTCGCCCGACCGGATTCGATGGGGGAGATTTGCCGTGCGTCAGCTCGTATTCGCTTTGTCCGCGCTGTCCGTCGTTTTTAGCGCCGATGCAGCGCTTGCCGATAAACGCGTCGCGTTCGTCGTCGGGAACGGCGCTTATAAGAATGTCGATCCGTTACCGAACCCGCCCATCGATGCCAAGGCGATGGCGAGCACGTTGCGCAATGTCGGCTTCGAGGTGATCGAGGGATCCAATCTCACCCGCGACGGGATGACGGAGCGCCTGCTCGAATTCGGCCGCAAGGCGCAGGGCGCGGATGTCGCCCTGTTCTTCTATGCGGGCCACGGTATCTCGGTGAACAACATCAATTATCTTCTGCCCATCGATGCCAATCTGAAGTCGGAGATGGACGTCAAGCTCGGCGCAGCCATCAATGTCGAGACAACGCTCGAGCAGACCATGGGCGACGCCAAGGTCAAGCTCGTATTCCTCGATGCCTGCCGCGACAATCCGTTCGCAGCCAAAATCCGCTCGAGCGGAAGCGCCACGCGCAGCGTTGCGGTGTCCTCCGGCCTAGCCGAGATGAAGTCGGGAGAAGGCACACTGATCGCATTCGCCACAAGCCCGGGCCAGACCGCTCTCGACGGCAAGAGCGGCAGCAACAGCCCTTTCACGCGGGCGCTGCTCAGCAACATCACCGCGCCCGGCACCGAGATCCAGCAGGCCATGACCAAGGTCCGTGCGCAGGTGCAGGACGAAACGAACAAGGGCCAGTTGCCTTGGGGTCACACCAATCTGATCGGCGCCGTTTATCTCAATCCCGACGTACAAACCCAGGTGCAGGTTGCGGCGGCCAGTCCGACAGCGACCATGCCGGCGGCGGCCACCGCCGGGTCCGACGTTGAGCTGGAATTCTGGCGCTCCATCAAGGATTCGAACCGTCCCGAGGAACTCAACGCCTATATCACCATGTATCCGAACGGCCAGTTCAAGCCGCTCGCCCTTGCCCGCATCGCCGCGCTGCAGGAAGCCGCGACTGCGCCGCGCAACGCAACGCCGGGCGTCGACAAGACCGTCTTCACCGAACAGGCCAGCCAGCTCACCGAGGACAAGATCGGCCTCAACCAGGCCAAGCGCCGCGACGTCCAGCGCCGTCTCAACGCCCTCGGTTTCGATACTAAGGCGACCGGCAGCTTCGATACTGGAACCCGCGGTGTGATCACGCGCTGGCAGGCCGCGCGCGGCTACCCGACCTCGGGTTTTCTGAACAAGGTGCAGCACGTCGCCCTGCTCGCCGAGCCCGTGACGCTGGCGGAGGAGCCGGCTGCAGCCCCAGCGCCGAAGCCGGTGCGCCGTCAGGTACAGCAGCAAGCTTATGACGAGGCGCCGCCGGTTGCCCGGCGTCAAGCGCCCGCGCCAGCACCTGCTGTGGATCCCGCTCTGCCCGGCCGCTTCATCGGCGGCGTCGTCGGCGGCTTCCTCAATCGCTAAAGGCGGAACAACGCCAGCGTTTTTCTCGATTGAAGTTGCGCGTTATTTGCCGGCTGCTTTGCGCAGCGCATCATTGATGCGATCCTGCCAACCGTGGCCGCTTTCCTGAAAATATTCGAGAACGTCCTGATCGATCCGCAGCGACACCAGCTCGCGGACACCGGGAACGGCAGCTTTTTTGGCCGGCGCCTCGACCATGAGCGCGGCTGCCTTCTTGAAGGCCGCCTCGGCCTCGCTACGGGCATCCTTGGGGCGGCGTGGTGACTGGGCCATGACGGACAATCCTTGCGGGCTGTGATGTTTCTCAAGAGCTAGGACAAGGCCCACACAATTACCAGCCGATAAAAGCATCGAGGCTGCCGCAATGAATCTATCGTCGCGACTGATCCGGTCGGTAACAGAACGTGCAGATTCCAATGCTATATTATCGAGCCGTGGCACTGCGTCGCAGCACGTTGCGCCGCATGACACCGGTCACCGTTGCATCGCAAAAGCGCGATTGGAATATCACCAGATCAACGCATTTGTGTTGCGACAAGGTCAAACAAATCGGTTCTGGTCAGGTAAATCAGGATAATCTGGCTACAGGTCAACTCAGATGGTGAAGGAGGTCATGATGGCAGCGTCTGCTGAAATCCGCACGACCGGGACGTCCCATCAGAATTCACCAAGCACGGCACCGCGTGGTGCCGATCTCCCGACCTGCCCGGTCTGCGCCGACAGCATGATCGCCGCGGAGTCCTCGGCTTTCCTTGCGGACAATGTGGTGAGCTATTTGTGGACCTGCGACACCTGCGGCTACGGCTTCGTCACCAATCATGCCGTGAAGAAGGTCGCCGGCAGTTGTTGAGGATTGACTAATGTGTCTATCCGGCAGGTTTTGTATCCACTAACTCAAGTCTCCGGTGTCGGCTGGCCTTCTAACCTCGCTTGACCCTGGTCTTGGGTCACCCAGTCTCTTCGTGCACGCCTTCTCGAAATCATTCAGACGACCTCTTGCGCCTATAGCTGACGCTTGCAAGGCGCTTGAGGATGGCATTTGCCGGCTTAAAAACGCCAGCGCTTGAGTTCCATTGGGCGGATAGCTCGGATGGGAGATCGCTACAGTATAATATTTGTCGCGCCTTTCCGAAGCGTGTCGTGATGCGGCTCAATGCTCCGCTGGCATCCTCGTTTCACTCGCGAGCGCACTGCGTTCCGATGCCGTCAATGGTTTCAGATCATCCGCGCTGAACGTACCATTGCTCAGCAGACGGACAACATTGTTCGGATCATATCCATTGCTGCTCTGCCTGCCCTGCCGCTTTTCGCGATCGGTGTGTTCATCGTCAACACCTCCGCCATAGCCGAGCACCTCGACAATGATGACCGACGGCTGCGCGTTACCGCTGCCCTGGCCGGGTATCGCCGCCTGTTTGGCGGCGGGTTCGATGGTGTTTACAGCCTCGGACAATCCGGCAATGTTCGGGGCCTGAACAGTCGGGATACCCGACGTAATGCCGCTGACCTTGAAATTGTCGGCATTGACGATGCGAAGCGCAGCAACCGACAGATTCCCGGCCGACCGAACGCCAGCGTCACCGGCATCGACCGCGCCGCGCGGTGCCAGCAGATAGACATCCGGCGCGTCGGTGCCTGCATCGGGCGGCAATGCGGCAATGCCCGCACCGGCCGTAGCGCCGGCCTGGTCGGGTTCGGCGTATAAGTTCTTGCCGATCCGGACCACGGCGGGTGGATAATTCGGCGTGGTCTTGGCGCCCTGTCCCGCATTGAGATCTGCATTGGACGACCACATGGTGATGTCACCGCCCTTCACGGTGAACAGCCTGCTTTGGTTGAGCAGGAAATCGCCATCCGTGAAGGCGTTGATGTTGCCGCCGCGCAGACTGATCACGCCTTCATAGCCGACCGGAATCGCCTCGATCGGCAGGATCAGTTGACCAGGGGTGCGCCAATCGGGCTGGTGGAGGACGTAGCCCGCGTAGTTGCGTCGCGCGGCCTGTTGTGCGGTAGCGACGACGGAGCCTGCGAGGACCCGGCCACCCGGACCGAGGATATTGATGTTGCCGCCTCTCACCGTCTCGATCGCCGCGAGCCGCAAGTCGAGATCGCCGGTATGGACGACGGAACCATCATTGGCGCCGCCTTCCAGGCCATTCGCCGTATAGCCGAGCGCAGCCGGGAACAGCGTGTTCACAGCACCATAGCCACGCGAATACTTCAGATATGACGGCCCGTCCTTCACTGCCGCTGCACGCAGCTCATCGAAATAGACGTCGTTGATCAGGAACAGCCGCTGGCGCAAGGCCGGCAGCGACGCGAAAGCCTCATAGGCCTGCTGTTCGCTCACCTTGCTCGTCCCGAACCTGGCTTGCAGCACGTCGCTCGCATTGTTCTGCATCCAGGCGATCAGCTTCGCGCCGTAATCGCCCATAGCATGACGCGCCGAGCCGGGGACGAGATAGGCGTCGCGCAGTGCATCGTAGTCCGCGCCTTTGCCGACACCGAACAGCACTGTGATATTCGCACCCTTTTCCGGGAGGTAGGGATTCCAGTCATTGCCGACGGTGACGATGCCCTCGCCAAAGGTCAATGGCCCGGTATTGATCATGTTCAAGTTGCTATCGATTGTATAGGTTCTGATGACGGCCGAGTTGAGGAAAGGTCCCATATTGCGACCGGCCTCGACCATCAGGTCGCCCGGCCCTCCGAGAATGAAGCTGTTACCCAGCAGCACGGGCTTGGCGAGACCTGTCTGTGCTGCCGCCAATATCGAGGTGGAGATAAGATCGCGGCCTGCGACGATCCGGGTGAGATCGTTCGCCGCGAGATTCTGGCCGAAGAACATCATGTTGACGATGTCGCGCCCCGCAGTGATCCGTGCCTGCTTTGGCAGGAACAGTCTCACACCGCTGCTCGCCGTTCCGATATCACCGCCGGCATATACATAAGCCGGCCTCGGATCGGCGGCGTGTGTCCCGCCCGCAATGTGCAGCTTTTCGAGCTGCCCTTCCGGCGTATTGGAAATCACCGCGGGGAAAGAATAGCTATAGGACGACGACACGCCCGGAACAGCCTGGCTATAGACGAGATTTGGGCCGCCAAGGGTGAAAAGCCCCGGCAATTCATTCGGATCGCCGTCGAGCATGGCGATACTGGTCGGCGCGATGTTGCCTCCGACGAGAATGCGGAGCTGTCCGTCGGCGGCCGGAACCATCAGCATCGCGTAGGGCGCGCCATAATTATACGCCGCAGGCGCCAGCGCCCAATTGTTGTTACCCGGCGGGATATAGCCGGGAGGAACGGCATAGGTCCGCAGATTGGCATTGCCCATCAGCGACGCGAGGGTGAGGCTTCCCGGATAGATCGCGTCCGCACTGTTGGTAATGGTGATTGATCCGTTGGCAACCAGGTTCAACGCGCTGCGGTCGGAATAGAACCCATCGAGCTGCCTGATGCCCTGGATGGTGATATCATCGCGGGCCACGAGATCGACCGAGGTGTCATCCACGCGGATCAGCGTCTCACTGTCCAGCAGCGTCGGCACCGTCACGTTCCTCTGTACGTTGTTCGGGTCACGATAGACGAAGGTCTTATAATCGACGATCAGGGGCAGACTGCCGATGCGTCCACCCGAAGACAGTTGTGCCGTCCCGCTGGCCACGTCGATGCGCGCCGCCAGAATGTCGCCTCCGGCTTGGAGCGACATGTTGCCGCCACCCAAAGTCATCAGCACGCGGGTCGATGCTGCGTCGGACGGTGTCGCCACCGCGGTGATCAGCGACGTATCGGCGACGGCCTGAATATCGGAAATCGCGCCGCCGGCCTCGATCAGAACATTGCCGCCGCCGAGCGTGCCGACACCCGCGCGGAACACCTGCGGATTGACCGACGCGGAATGAGCACTCAGAATGGCAGTGTTGATACGCCACGGCTGGTCGTTGAAGGATTCTGTCGTCCCTTCGCTGAGCGAGCCGATCCATTGCGGGATGCCGTTTCTGTTTAAGCTTGAGAGAACGGCGGCAAGTGACCTGTCGCGGCGCCCGAGCACGCTGCCTTGCGCCACGACCTGAACGTCGCCGCCGCCGGTCAGTTGCAGCGGGTCGGCGAGGACGACGCCCGTGAGTCCCCGGCTTGGGCCTCCCGTGGAAAGGCCATACCGATAATCGGGAGGCGCAGTGAAAATCGATCCTGCTGGCGTTTGCGCCCCGATGGTTACCAGCTTCTTGCTGTCAATAGGATCCGGCAATATTTGGGAATCCAGCAAGGCAGGATGCCCCACCGTGTAAACCGCCGCTCCGCCTAACTGGCCAGCGTTATTGCCGAAGGCGGTGGAAGGGGCCGATATGACAGTCCCGGATGCGTGGATATAAGTGGGCGTAGGGCCGCCGGTCAGATCGACATTGCCAGCCGCGGCCATCCGGATGTTGCCGGTGCCAGTACGCACCACCGTTTGCGGCAGGAGATTGATAGTGACATTGCCGCCGCCGCTGCCGCCGAAGCCGGACGGATTTTGCTGCAAGTAACGCGCGAACAGCGACGCAGACATGGTCACTTCGGTGAAATTAGCGTTGCTCCAGATTTTGGCATGCGCGCTCGGATCGGCGGCAAGCGTTGCATCGACAAAGTTCTTGAGGCTGGCCGGGACCGTGCCTTGATAGGGCAACGAGATGGCGGCATCGTTCGAGATGCCCGGAAACACGCCGTTCAGGAAGTTCTCGAAGCCGGCCTGCCCGGCCGTGAAGGTGCCGCCGAGGGAATAGAAAGTATCGTAGATTTCGACCTTGAAGCTGCCGCCGGCGTTTGCGATCGGAACTGTCATGGACCCGGGCTGGGCCATGTCGACAACAAGATTGCCGGACCCGGCCGGCGCGATCCTCAAAGGATCGGCGCTCGTCGTAGCTGATCCCGCCGCCAACCGATAATCCGAGGATGCGACGATCCGCCCTCCAGGCAGCAGCGGGAACACCACTGCGCTGGCCAGAGGATCGCCGGCTCCGCCCGCACCTGTTCCCAGTGCCGCTGGCGAGTTGCCGGCCGCATTGAACGGGATCGCCGTCACCAGCCTTCCGCCGCCCCCGGCCTGGCCGGTCAGTTGGTCGATGTACTCGATGGCATAGTCGATACTGTTGATGTGTAGTCCGTAATAGGTGCTGTAAGGATCGAATTCGCCGACGAATGACGTCCAGTCAACAAGACCGGATCCATCGTCTCCACTGGCGAGTCCAGCCACCATGAGGTGAAGAACGAAGTTGCTGGCCTTGGCATTCAGATAGGACTGATAGGTCGCATCGTATTGATCACGGAACTGGAAGAAGCCGTCGGTGAGACTGCCCTTGAGCCGGAGATTGCCACCTGCCCGCAGCGAGACCAGCGGCGCCGCACCGGTCGCCCTGCCGCCGACGCGATAGAGCATGTTCGTATAGTTCGCCAGCAGCGCTGCTTCGCTGCCAACCTTGACATAGGCCCCTGTGTTTGTGTCGACGCCCATCAGTCCGGCCGCCGTGGCGGCAGTCACATCGACCCTGCCCGCGCCCAGATTCCAGTTCGATGCCAGCGTGATATTGCCCTCGTGCTTCAATTCGATGCCAGGGCGTGCGGTGAAGTTTGCCTGCAGCTCCAGTCCACCAAGATGGACGTTGGCTGCCGCGACGTTGAAGCCCTGCACGAATTCGACCACGGTGCCTGCACCTTCGTCGCCAAGGAAGTTGAGTCCGGCGACGGTCGCCGGGCTGCCGTCGGCATTGGCGGAGTCGAGGCCGGGGCGAAGGTCCAGCGTGATCGTATCCGTCGCCGCGTCGCGCGTGACGCCGGTGTAAAGACCACTGGCTGCGACCGCAGCCAGGTCCCAGCGCTTGAAGCCCTCCAGTTCGACGGCGCGCGCGCCCTTGACGCTGGCTGACGAGACAACATTGACGTTCATATTGTTGCCGTTCACCACCGGTGCACGGAAGCGGACGATGCCGCCCTGATCGCCTTCGACATAGGCATAATTGACGACACCGCCGCGCATGATGCGGACGAGCCGGTTGCCCGGACGGCTGGCCGAGGCATCGATCATGGCACCGGCTGCCACATGGATTGCACCACTGGTGCCGGAGACGCTGCCGTCGGCATTGACCGTCGCTGCGACGAAATCGGTGCCGAGCGTGATATCGCCGGCCGTTGCCTTGCGGGTATCGTCGCTCGGATAGCCATTGGCATGGCTGTCGAGCTTCGCGGTGGCCAGCAACGTCACACCGTTCCTGCCGTAGAGCGCGATATCGCCGCCACTGATGCCGGACGTGTCGATGGTCCCGACGATGGTGACGAAGCCGCCGTCGGCCGTCAGGTTGATAGAACCCGATTTCAGAACCTGCCCGGCATCAAGCACGATGTCGCCGCTACGGGTGCGAATATCGAGGCCGCCCGTGAAGCCACTGGTGACCGCACGGTTGTTCATGCTGACGAGATCGACAGCGCCATTGGTGTCCAGCGCTAACCGGCTGCCCTGGCCGTCTGCGCCCGCTTTGCCGCTGAGAGTTGCGGTGCCCCAATCGACCGCGCCATTGGCGGCCGAAAGCTTGAGGGTACCACCGTTCCCAACGCCCCCACCGACGGAAAGGACGGCATCGCCAAGCGCGATGCCACCGGTGCCCAGAGCTGCAAGCGACAGCGTGCCGCCCGACGCAGATACTGTCTGCGGGTCAGCCGCATCGCCGAAAGTCTTGTCGTAGCCCGGCGCTTCGAGCACGGCGCCGTTCGATAGCGCGAGATTGCCGGCCGCTTTGACGGTGAGAGCGCCGGCGGTGGCACGCAGATGTGTGCCGGCGATCGCGATGCCGTTGCCTTCGATGGCGAGCGACGAGCCCGGAATGCCTCCAGGCGTTGCCACGCCGAACGGCGACGTCCCCGCATTCGTGATACTGACCGTGCCGGCGCTTCGCAGCGTCATGCCTGTCGATGATGTCGGGACCGAGCCGGGCTGCGCTCGGTCGCCCATATAGGGCGTGACGATCGCCAGATTCGCCGAACCGACATCGAGGACGCCATTCGTTCCGGCTGAGAACATGCCGTTCGCAGCAGTGAGGCCGATGGCGCCGAAACCGGAGGTCGCGATGGAGCCGCTGCCGATGGAGAGCTCGTCGGCCACGATCGCGAGCGTGCCGCTGCCGGCGGCAGCCAGGCCCGCAGCGCCCGCATTGCCGAACTGCAAGCGCGAGGCATCGATCGCCACGGCGCCACCCTGCCGCGACAGCAGCGTCGTCGCATCGAAAGTGGTGTCGCCGAAACTATAGTTGCCATCGTTGAAACTGATCGAGGTCTGCGACCGCAAAGTGAGACGATCGCCTTGGGACAGGATCGCCTGCAACTGCGGCGTGATCACAACGACGCCAGCGCCGGCGCTGCCGATGGTGAAGGCGAGCGCACCCGCGCCGAGGGCGATGTCCTTGCCGCGCAAAATCGTGCCACTGGCGACGCTGGCATTGTGCGACGTGTCGAGGCCGACGGCATCACCCTGCAAGATTGCATTGCCAAGAGCGAGCGAGGCGGCGAGCCCGGCCGGGCTGCCCGGATTACTGCTCGATACCGGCGTCCGCAGCCGCTGCACCACGCGCTGCGGCCCATTGGCGACGCGAACCAGTGCCCCGATCGCGCTCTGGGCGGGGTTCGTATAGACGGTCTGGCTGTTGCTATTGATGCTGCTGCTCAACTGTCCATCGATGACATAGGCGCCGCTGCGTCTGTCGCTCATTGCGCCGGTAGCGATGATCGTCGCACCGTCGTTCAGCGTGAGCGTCGACGCAACGTTGCCACTGATACCGTCATCGACGGCGAGCACGATTTCCGGGGCCATCAGCGGATGGGCCGCATCGTTGGCGACCAGGATCGAATTGCTGGTGACTGCGAGACCGGTGGTGCCGTCGGCATTGTCGGTGCGGATGCCGCCGATCAGCAGGCTTTCGGCATTGAGCCGGTTCAGCCCTGCCGCGGTGAGTTGAATCGCGCCGTCGGCCGGCGCGCCCGCAAGGGTCGACAGGATGGCGATCTTGCTGCCGCTGATATCGACCTGCGCCCCGCGTCCGCCTCGAGCGGCGGCAGTCAAGACGGTGGCATCGATGGTCATGGCTGTGAGCGGGTTCAGTACCAGGCGTCCGGAATCGAGACCGACTTGCGGAACGACGATGCCTTTTTTCGTCGCCTCCTTCGTTGCGTAGTCGTTGCCGGATGTGAGCGCGATGTTGGAGTAAGAGCGAATGACTTTCTGCGACTGCACGCTGAACAGCCGGAACTGCGATTGCGACGTCCCCGAGAGCGCGTCGCCGTAATATCCCGATGTCAGCAGCGATCCGTCTGCCTGGGCGACGGAAAGGCCCGATGTCACGTTCTTCGCGCCGGTCTGTTCGACCACGCGCATGCCGCCCGGCAGCATCGCATATTGCGCCGGCAGCAGCGTGTACCATCCCGCTGCGAGGCCGTTGCCGCCGTTGAGATAGACCCGTTTCCCGACGCTACCCGCGGCGTTCAGGCTGGCATAGTTGGCCGAGTAGATCGGATCATAGGCCGCAGCCGGTGCAGTAGAAAGCCCGGGTACGATGGCATAGACCTGTCGTCCGTCCGGATACTGATAGCCGATGCCATTGATCCTGTTGGCGCTGTACTGATCGGAACTGTACTGGCTGAGCACGTCGCGCGAGCCGCCGGTGCCGGGAACGAATTCGTAGGCATAGACATCGCCGCCGCCGGTGATATCGACGGTGGCGCCGGCTGCCATGGTGATCGTGCCCGCAGTGAGATTCAGCAGTTTGGCAGGCGGCGCGGTCAGTGGATCGTTGCCGGTCGGGGCGAAGTACCATTCCATCGTGTCGATGGTAGTGCCATACGGGATCGACAGTCCGCCCGCGGAAACCGAGGTAATGCTGCCATCGGCCAGCATGACAGTCCTGGTCGCCGGTGCGCGTGACGTGGCGGCGTTACTGCCCAGCGTCAGGCTGCCGAACGGCACGCGAAGGACGCCGCCCTGCACGATGTTCGCCGCCTGCACGAGCAGATTGCCACCCGCCGAATAGGGCGTGGCAGGCGTGACGCCGCTGCTGCGACCGAAGGTGACGGTCCCATTCGCTGCCGTCGAGGTAATGGCGAAGCTCGTGCCTGTGGTGGGATAGATCTGTTCCGCAATCATGGTGAGATCACCATTGACTGCGATCCCGCCGCGCAGGGTCGGCGTGCCAGCCGTCCCTCCGAAGAGCGTGACCGAATAGGGCACAGCGCCGATCAGACGGATATCGCCGCTGGCCTCGAAGCTTGTGCGGGACACCGAGCGGTCGAACAAGGCCATGCCGGTGATGTCGATCTGACGTCCGCGGAAGGTGACGCTGCCGGTGCCGGGCGTGCCGGACGTCGCCGGATCGGCGACGTCGATATAGTTCTGCAGACCGATATAGGGCGCGGCGATGGTCAGCGCTCCGCCCGTGGAAATGACCGGGGAAAGACTCGCGGTGGCTGCGTTCGCGACGCCGTCATACGGCTTCGGCAGCAGGAAGAACGCTCGATTCATGGAGATGGCGGCATCGCCCCGGGAACTGATATTGCCCGTGGCGATGAAGGTGTCGAAGCCGGATTGCGCAAGCATGTCGGCGGAGACCGCATTCGCGAGCGGCGTTGCCGGATCATGCTGCATGAAAATCGGGTTGAGTATCTGCAGGGTCCCGCCTTGCGCCTGCGCGCTGCCGCCGTCCGCCCGAAGGATGGCACCTGTGAGCGTGGCGCCCGCGCCGGCAAGAAGCGCACCGCCGTCACTCCAGACCGGCGACGCGACATGACCGCCCCGACTCCACAGACTGTCGCCCACGGACCGGACGTCGAATGCGCCCAATGCGCCGGATAGATCGATCACCGCACCGGGCCGGGCGACGATCGCACCTTTCGTCCGGAACGGCGAGGACGACGTCGTGCCGATCGCCTGACTCGGCAATGCTGCGAGCGTGCCGCCTCCGACGATCACGCCCGTTGTGATGGGCGTGCGGCCATCGACGGCGCGCGGATTGAGCATCACCGCGCCGGACAGATCCGTCACACTGCCTGATGCGAGAACGATGCCGTTACCTTGATCGAGAAGGCCGAGCTTGTAGATCGCACGGCCCTTGAGCGGCCCGCCAGAGATCGAGAAGTTGGCCGCCAGATCCTGATTGCTGATCGGCTGGCCATTGGCTGTCGTGTAGCGGCTGGCGGCATTGGGATCGATGGTGCCATCGGCATTGACGCTGAAGACGTCGGAGAGCGACCGGATGCCCACCGGCTCGTTCTGGCCCGGGACACCCGACGCATAGAGCCGGGGCAGGATGAGCTCCTGCGTGATGCTGCCGCCGGGGAGGCGGATCGAACCTTCGTTCAGGAGCCCCCCGACCGTCAGCGAGGACCCCGCCGCGCCGGTGACGCGACCGCCTTGGGCGACATGAAGCTCGATCGCGCCGCCGAGCTTCAGATTGACGGGACGCTGGTCGAAGGCGTCTGTCGGCACCGATGCCGACACGATCTTGTTGATGTCGCCACCGGTGTCCAGCCCCATCAATGCCTTGCGCTGATCCACGGTGAGAAGATTCGAAAGCGTAGACTGGACCAACGCCAAGGTCTCGCCCGCCCCCACGATCACGGTCTGCACGGCCAGCAGCGCATTGTATCCGCCCGCACCATTGGTGAAGGTACTGCGCGAGAGGTCGGTCTTGTAGGAGGTGATATTGTAGTTGGCGAATCCTGCGTTCGAGAAGAAATCGATCGGCAGCACGGTCCCCGTCCTCGCCTCGCCGGTTCCGAGCGAGAACTCTGGCGTGGTAAGGGTAAACGTACCTCCACCTCCGAAACCATGAGCCTGGATTGAGGACGGATTGACCACGATCCGGGCGTTGATCCGCTCTGGGTTGACCGGCATGGAGGTCACGTCGACATCATCGGTGGAGATGATACGCAGACCGGATAGCTTGGTCGGATAATAGCGGGCGTCGCTTGTAAAGGTGAGATTGCCGCCCTTCGCACCGAGGTCGATCGTCCCCTTCCGATCGATGCGCCCACCGCCGGACAGATTCAGGCTGGCGCCCGGATTGATCAGGATGCTGCCGGACGTATCGACAGCACTCACAGCCGGCATTCCGACCGTGGGAACGCCGCCATTGGCATTGAGGTATTTGAACGACGAGAACGCGGTCATCGAAATGGAGCCGCCGTTCAGCCACGCGCTGTTCTGGAGGTAATCCGCCGGCGCGGTGAAGTCGTTGACCCAGCGGCCGGCAACCGAGAGGCCGCCATTGATGATGATGTCGGTTCCGACAACGCTGATCTTGCCCCCAGGCGCCGTGATGTTGCCGTTGACTTCGACGCGACCGTTCAGCTCGATGACGCTGCCGGCACTGAGCGTAACATTGGCATCCGAGCGGACAGTGATGTTTCCGCTCAGTGACACTTGGCTGAAACCGGATTTCGACAGGTCGTCGTCAGTCAGGAACAGCGTCGCGGTCCGGCTGGCGGGGAGCACTGGCCCCGGCCCGCGGGTGCGGCCCGTGGTCGGGGTCGGGGCAACATATTTTCCGGTATCTGACGCAATCGTCCCGCGCGTCCATCCATCATCGATATTGTCGGTCATCACCTGCGCGACATGAGAGATCGACACATCCGCCATGCTTCTGACGATCAGCGCGCCGCCGGCTGGCAATTGACTGTTCGACGACTGCACCGGCCGCAGATCGCCGGCGACGCTCGATGTGCCGGTGCCGACCTTCGAGTCTGTGCGCTGGCGTGCTCCGGGATAGACCTGAGAGGTGATGGTTGACTCAAGGATAAGCGCTGCAGCGGTCGTAGCAAGCACGCCAGCGTCCCGGCCCTCGGTATAGGCTGGAACGAAATAGCTGTTCTTTGAGAACAGATCGCTCCACGTCTCGCTGAAGCCCCAACGCGTATGGTCGCGGGTGAATCCGCCGTTGAAGATCTTCACATAGACGGCGTTCGGATCGGCATTGCCGATATCGACGATCCGCCCGGACTGGTCGATCAGCCGGGTGATGCGGATGCTGCCGGCCTGATAGCTCACCCAGCCGCCGGAGGTGTCGATGATCGAACCCCGCATGAGATAGATCTTCGGCATGTTATAGGGCTGCGGCACATTCGACGACGCGCTCACCGTGGGACCGAAGACAACAGTGCCGCCTTTGGTCATCAGCCGGTCGGCACTGAGGCCAACCAGCTGATAATAGGCGGTGGCGTCGATCAGCGGCGAGCCGATCCAGGCGACGCCGTCGGCGCGCACGCCGGAGCGGCGCGGATCGAGATAAATCGTGGCGCCATTGAGAAAACCGTCGCGATAGAGCGGACTGTCACGCAGCTCGTTCTTCTTGGCCGGATCGATCACGATCTGTACCTGGCCGATCGGCACTTCGACATTGGTGAGGCCGGCAACATTGATCTCGGCGCCGGAATTGATCAGGATGCTCTGATTGAGCTGCCAATCGGCAGATCCGTTCGGCGTGGTTGCCCCGAATTGCACATTGGCTCCGGGCGCCAGCAAGACGGCGCCCGACTGCATCTCGATCAAGTTTGCCTTTTCCCCGATCTTGATCGCCGAGGGCTTGAATGCGCTAAGACTGGTTGGATTCTGCGGGATCGTCTCTGCACCCTTGTCGGGAAAGATTGCGAGCAGCGAGCGGCTACCGAGGCGAATATCGGCGCCATCGATGTTGATCGAACCGTTGCGCGACACGCTGGTCGTCGAGGACAGGATGCCATCATTATAGACGGCCCCTCCGACCGGAGCATCGAAGCTCGAGGTCGGAGTAACGAGCGTGATATTGCCGCGGTCGGCCTGTATCAGGCCACTCGCTTGATTCCAGACATAGTATCGAGACGCACTGCTGCCGGAAGCCACAGTCGCAACAAAACCGCGGATGTTGGGGTCAGATGCGGCAGCCAGTACGCCGGCCGGCGGCAGTGCATTGTCGCCAGGCGACCCGGTCGAGGGCGTGAGGTAAACCGAGCTGCCGGTGGCGGCGATAATGACCTGCCCGGTGGGAGCAGAAATCGACCCGGCATTGGTGACATAAGGGGCAGCCAACAGCGCAAGTCCGCCATCGCCGGTCTTGATGGAAGCGCCAGCGGCAACGCTGATGGCTCCGCGATTTTCTCCCGAACTGACTACGGCGGAGAAGCTCTGTTGAGGAAAGGTCTGACCTGGAGCGTAGGTCAAAAGGCCGTTGAGAAGAAAGTTGTCGTTGCGCCAAGCGATCCCTGTGGGGGTGGCCGACCCGTTGGGCGTTTGCCGGGCCGTCGGAGGCCCAACATCAAGCGTGCTGGCCATCAGGCTGCCGACATTGATCTGAGCGCCAGCGCCGAAGATGATTCCGTTTGGGTTGATCACCAGAACGGTGCCGTCGCTCTTGATTGTACCGAGAATTCTGCTCGGCGCGAGGTCCGGATCGATCACGCGATTGAGCGCGATCCAGTCGCGCTGGCCCTTCTGATCGAAATTGAGATCAGTGCGTTCGCCGACATTGAACGTTTTCCATGTCAGCACGGCGTTCTTCTGCGTCTGCGTGATATCGACCCGCGTGCGACCGCCCTGCATTGTTGCGCTCGGCTCCCCGGCACCGACCCATAACGCATCGGCGCCTTCCGCCTGCTTCAGTCCGCCGATCCCGAGGCCGTTGGTCACTCCGCTCGCATTACCGCTTGCCGCTGCCGAATTGCGTGCCACTGCTTGCATCTGCTGCAATGATCGTATCGCGGAGGTCGCCCCGTTCAGCGCACTCTGGGCTCGCTGTGCGGATTGCGCCGCTGCGGCGGTCGCTGATAGCGCTGCGCTGATTGCGGCTTGTGATGGCGATGCCGTAGGTCCCCCGCCAAGCGACCTCGCTTGGGCCTGCATCGTTGCAAGGCACAAAGCCATAACGCTGACGCCCGTCAGTAACGCCACATAAGGTATATTGCGGCTCGCTGAATTAATTGAGGACAAGGCCGAACCAGAAATGGGCATCAAGCAGTTCCTTCGAACAGCGGCACGCCCAAGGCCGCAGCCGAAAGCCGCCGCCTTGGGAACCAAAGAGGTCTCACTGCTAAGACCGAATCTCGAAGAGGCGGTGTGCACGCTCCGGAGCGTTTTCTGTCGGATTTCGTATAGGCCGTGGATCAGCTCAGGAGCACGACGCCCCCCGGCAGATGCCGGACTTTCGCGTTGAGTGCGCGCTCCAATTGCCGCAGGACCTGATTCATCTCATCGATACGGAATCGGCCGCTGAGCATCTTCTTGTTCAAGGGTGAATCCAGCAGAATGACGCGGCCGGGCCGATAGCGATTGATTTCCCCGACAGCTTCAACGACGGGGGTATCGCGAAATGTGACAATACCACGCCGCCAGTCCGAGGCAGCTTGAGTATCGATTGTCGAAATGGGACTTATTCCGGCCACGTCATACTGAGTACGCTCTCCGGCCCGCAGTGCTGCCGTCTCGGCTCCATGCTTGATTTGCACGGCGCCCTCGAGGCAGGTCACGCAAACCGGCGAGCGGTCACCATAAGCTGTATAGCGAACCTCGAACAGGCCAGACGTCGTGGTGGTCGTTCCGTCGGCAGCCATCACAACAAGCGGTCGTGAAGCATGCACGGGGGCCGCAAAAGATGCCTCACCGGAGATCAGCTCGAGGCGCTGCTCTCCAGTGTCGGCTCGACGAATAGCCAGACTCGTCTGGGTATTCAAGTTGACTGCGACATCAGCATCAAGCATGACAGTGCGCTGTTCGCCGGTCGCGGTACGATAATCAGCATTCAACTCGGGCAGGGACGGCCAAAGTCCCAGCGGCGGATGAACGGCACCATAGAACGTTGCTGCTGCGGCGACCGCCGTCACGCTGCCGGCCAATACAATGCGGCGACTCATGATCCGACGCTGTCGCCCGAATGCGTCGAGTTCTTCCAGGATGTCTCCCGCCGGCTCGAAAGCCGCAGGACCGGCAGCGCCTATCTTGCTCCAGACGCGTTCTGTCCTGACAAATGCAGCTTCATGCTGCGGACTGCCTTCGCGCCAGAGCTTCAGTGCCACATGGTCAGCCCGCGTCATCTCCCTGGAGACGAGCTTTCGCACCCAGGTAACAGCCTCCCGTTCGATCATATCCAGATCAGGATAGCCCCTGCTCATATCAGTTGGACGCCCTTTGCCCTGCCCTAGAGCGTGAAGACCGCAATGAGCAGACAGACGACGATAGCGGATGCCTTATCTGTAAGACGTTTATCCGAAACCTTCTGTGCACGCTCAATCTTCCAGATCCTTGTAGCGCGCGACACAATGTTCGAGCGCCAGTTGAAGCTCTTTCGCGACCAGACGAAGGGAGATGCCCATTCTGTCTGCAATTTCCTGGCGGGAGGCGTTTCCGAACCGCGCCGCCATGAACACCATTCGTCGCCGCGGCGGGAGTTCATTTACAATGGCCTTGAAGGCTTCCAGCTCGGAACGGGCCAGAACGATTTTTTCCGGCGTCGGCATATCATCAGCAACTTCAAGAAGCTTCTCAGTCTCGACGACCGATGTGGGCCGTCGCAGCTCCATCCGGCGGCGGTCGATCGCCACGTTGAGCGCCATGCGAAACAGGTAGCTGCGTGGCTGCTGGACGGCTCCTACGGATTCCGTATGCGTCAGGCGAAGCCAGGTATCCTGCATGGCATCGTCGGCAAGATCGTACGAGCCCAAGCGCTTGGTCAAGCGAGCCTTCAGGTCATCGTAGCGTTCAAGGAATTGACGACGGAGATTGGCCAATGCGTGATCGGTCATCGTCCAATTCCCAGCGATGCGGGAGTGGCGTTGACGCTGTTGCAGACCGTCATTCCGGCCGCTTCCGGCACAATCAACATCAAGACCGGCGATACGAAGTCGGCCGGCGGAGGCTCGCCTACCTGCACGCCTTGCAGGGCAAGGTCAAACTTCCGGTCGAGCTCGACCGCACCGATCGAGCCGATACGCCTGGCCTTCTTGATGGTACCGTCCGGTGCCATCCAGAAAAGGACGACAACCCGATACGTTCCTGGACGAGCATCGTAAGAGCGGCAGAGCGAGGCCAAAATGCTGAGCTGTACTAGGCCGTAATAGCGCCAGTGCTGCGGTGAACGTGCTGCCTGCTTCGCCCACCGATGCGTATCGCGCGTCGGCAACAGCACAAACTTTTTCTCATCGATGAACTCAGGCGCTAAACCTGTTGGAGACAGAATTTGCCTCAAGGCCTCATCCGGTGAAAACACACCGACCACGTTCCCAGACAATTTCCCTGTTGTGAGATCCGCGTCGTAAAGCACCTCACGGCCGGTGATGTCACCATAGCGATCGAGGGCCGCGTTGAGTGACTGCGAAGGGATGTTAAACTCGATCGAATTTGCAGCCTTAGTCTGGATCGTACAAAGACCGATCACAGCAATAAGGCTCACGATCGCTAACTTTCGCACCCGAAAAATCCAGCGTTGTAAACTAGGTACGGCGCCCCACTCAATATGATGAGCGCCGAATTCAACCTAGCCCGCTTGCGGCATTCCGCTAGTCGCGGCGTATTTGACTATGAAAACACCGCAAATATCCGCATATCACGGTTAGTTCGCCAAGGCCGCCTCGATACAAGCCTAAAAAATGGTAACAATGTAATACGTCAGTTTGACGACACACGCGCATTTCGACTGGCTCGACCTCATCTCAGCACCTTCGCGCCCCTGAGCAAGCAACGAACAAGCGTCGACACCATACGCTCAAAACCACTTCTTCCCAGAAAACTTCGAAGCTGGATTGCGACTTCGTCGAGACCTACGACCATAGCCGATACCACGAGAGCCTCCACAATCTCGCCCCGGGCTGACGCTTATTTCGGGTGCGGCCACACCGTCCAGCTCGAACGGAAACGGATCAAACGAGACACCATCCGAGAGTGTCGCATGAACCATCATGCCAAAGCACCTCAAATCACCCCCCAAACTCTACTCTTCCAAAACCAAAATCTCGAATCATTCGAGGAGGGACACGATTTCATTCGCTGTTCTGATTCGATAATTCGCTGAAAAGAAAAATCCGCCGATACGGCGGATTTCTCGCGTTACTAATGACCAAGCTTAGAACTCATTGTTGAGATAGAGCGCGATAATGGAAGCGATACAGATAATGAAGAAGGTGTGGGCGCATCGGTCATAGCTGTGATCACCGAGTAATAATGTCAACGCGCGGCTCCGGATGGACGTCGCTCATCCGCGAGCACACGTCGCTCGGTGGTTGTTATTTCTCCGACATCAAGGATTTGTACGCGACTCCGTGGGTCCTGACCTTCGCCGCGGCGTCGGCGCTGCTCATCGTCGACACCAGGATTGTCTCCTCCACCATCACCCCCATAACCCAGTACTTCCACGATAATCACCGACGGCCGTTCATTGCCGTTGCCCTGATTTGGCGCTGTCGTTTGCTGCGTCGCTGCCGTGGCGTTCGATGTCGCCAAAGCCGTGGCGATGTTAGGCGCCTGTACTGTCGGCACACCAGTGACATTCCCCTGCGCCGTGATGTTCGCTGCATTGATGATCTGCAGTGCGGCGAGGTTGATATTGCGGCCGCTAATTCCGGCTTCGCCGACGTCGATGGTGCCGAGTGGAGCGATCAGATCGACATCGCCGCTTGGAACTCCAGGAATTGCGCTGCGCGCGGAGATGCCCGCGCCACTATTGGCGCCGTTCGGTGACAGAGTGACCGTGCCGTAGTTGTCGGTTACACGTCTCGGCGGTGTGTAGACAATCGTCGTCTTCGAGCCGCGACCGGCGTTGATATCGCCTTCCGCCGACCAAGCAAAAATATCACCGCCTATATTGGTCATGATGCGCGACAGGCCCAGCAGGATCGAGCCCTTGGAATACATCTGGATGTCGCCCTCGCGCTGGACAATCAAACCCGCCAGCGCGGGCGGCACCTTTCCTTCGACGCCGACGATGATCTGTCCGCCGGGCGCCAGCATTTGGATATCACCGCCGTCCTGCGTCCGCGCAGCTGCACCACCGAACATCGTGATGTCGCCGGCATAGGCGATCGGGTTGCCATTGACGTCGTTGTCCGGGAACAGAGCGGAAATGATCTGACGTCCGCGCAGATAGGAGTTGAAGCGCGGCGATTCCGGATTGTTGTATTCGCGTCCGCCTGCGCGCAGTTCTGCGAAATAGACGGTTCGCAGAAAAATGTCCCGTTGCTCCGAGGGAAGGCTCGTAAAGTACGCTAGCGCGTCCTTGTCACCCGCAGCCTCATAGCCGTAGCGCCCCTTTAGCCAGTCGGTGAGTTCCTTTTCATATGTCCTGGCAACCTTGCCGGGCTGGTCGGCGAGTGCCGTTTTGGCGGTCGCGAGATTGACCGGATCAAGATAACGCATGAGCGCACCGTAATTTGGCCCGGTTGCGCCGACGCCGGCCTGCATCATGATCGACGCGCCCGGCCGCTTGTCCCCCGGCACGATGGCGCCCAGACTCAGCACCGTTCCCTTGTCCGCTTGATAGATATGGCGGCCCGCGGTGAGCGCGAGCGTGCCGGGGCCGACAACTTTCAAATTGGCATAAATGATGTCACGCCCGGCCTCAACGATCGAGACATCAGTATCGCGGTTATGGACGATCAGACCGCCTTCGGACTCGTCAGCCCAATCGGAGGCTGGATTGTCTACGCCGCCGGCTCCGATGATGTCGCGCCCGGCGCGCAGCCATACCGGCCCGCTACCGACATAGCGCGGTGCGAGAGGAGATTCCAGGATATGTCCGATGCGGAGATTGGTGATGTCCCCGTTCAGCGCGTAGAAGCGCATGGGGGCGGCGGGCGGCTGAGCACCGGGCGCGTCTCCCCGGATGGTCAGATAGTTGCCCCCTTGGTCGTCATTAATGGCGTACCGGATCGAATCGCGGGCGAACAGGTCGAGCCGTGCGTTGTTGAACGCTGCCAGCTCAGCCCGGCCGGCCACCAGCACGTCGCCGCCGGCCGCCACCACGCCGAGAGATGGCGGATAGGGACGGTCAGTGCCATACGAGTAATAGGAGTTCGTCGCCGACCCTCGCCTATCGTAGGTAGAAATCGGCGCGACCGAACCTCCCGCCGAGAACAGATCGATGGAGGTGCGGTTGGTCCACAGCGAGAACGCAGGTGCATTGATGGTCGGCAGACTGCTGCCGTCATAACTCGCCGGGTCGCTTGCACCAGGGTCGGAGGCGTGCAGGATGACGAGATTTCCGAGCGTCTTGATGCTAGCGCGGCTGTCACCGAGCGCAAGCATGATGCCGCTATCGGGAGCGAAATCATAAGGCCGATTGGGATCGACAGGCCTAGGATCGGCATAGCTGACCGGAGTGCCGTACCTCAACTCATTGACGAGGCCTATGGCGGAGGCCGTCACCGAGATGTCGCCTCGGACATTGACCAGCATGCCTCCGCCCGGATAGTTCGACTGATAGAGCGGCGCCATGTTCAAGCGGCCGCCGATCTTCATGGTGAGATCGCCGCCACCCGTCTGGCGCAGCGCGCCTCCCGCATCGACATAACCACCGCCGCCGATTGCAACCACCAGGCCCGAAGCCCTGGTTTCATCGAAGCCGGTGTTCGGATTCAACTCCACGATTTGAGGAGACATGACGCCGGCGTCACCGCCCGCGATCACATGCACATTGCCGCCCCCCAGTGCGCCGATGCCGGCAAAGCTCAGAAGTGCGTTCGTCCACCACGTATCCATGACATAGGCGCCGAAGCTGATGCCCCAGGCACCATTCTCGCTGCGCAACCATTCGTTGATGCGCCGCTGGTTCGTGTCGAGACCGGACATGTAGCTGTACCCCGCCAAGGTGCCGCCGGCCTCGATGCGCACGTCGCCGCCGCCGTCGGTCAACCAGATGCCGGTGTAGTTCTGTGTCTCTGTCAAGGCCGTGCCGGCGGTGTAGACTCCGAAGAGCGAAGCGTGCCTATAGTTGCGGCCGGCAATGAGGTCGAGATAGCCGGTGCCGGTACGCACCACGCTGGCCGCCTCCATGAGATAGCCACCACCCACGTGATGATCGTCGAGCACGAGGTCTCCGCTCTCACCGAGCGCATGGATGCGCTTGACCGCCCGCGTGTCGCTCGCCGCGAGATCAGCGCCAGAGACAAGACGCATCGACCAGGACAAGGAACCGGGCGTCAGCATCGGCGACATGATCCACATCTTGCCTGCACGACCGTCCGTCCAATTGTAGTCGTCTTGTGTGGGTGGCGGCGGCGCGAAGCCGTCATTGATGCTGCCATGGATCTTGAGGCTGCCGCCCGCGCGCATCACCAGCACGCCGGGTTCACCCGAACCGTAAATGCCGGGATTGACATCGGATCCGTAGCGATAGCCGGCGAGATCGAGATCGCCGCGCGTCGTCAGATCCCCCGCGCTCGTGATTTCGACGCCCGGCCGCAGGTGGAACGCGGAGCCATAAACCTTCAGACCGGCGAGCCGCGCCTGCAAAGCCCCGTTCAAGCTTGCCGCACCGACGAAGTCCGTGCTGTCGCTGTGGATGCCATCCAGATATGCCTGATCGACGATGCCATCCAACGGCGCGTAGTTGCGGAATCCATTCACCGCGATGCTCGACGCACCGAGAATATTAACGCGGTTTGCCGCGTCGATGGCGATGCCATCGCCTCCGACACGCGGCGCGTTGATCTCAAGTTTGCCGCGCGCGACGCTATCGGCCGAACGCATGTCGATCGTGACGCCATCCGCTAGCGTGACGGTGCCGTTGCTGGCCGTCAGTTCGATCGATCCGCGATTGGAGGCCTCGATCGGCGCACCATGGCTGTCGGTTTGCAGCACCGAGCCATGGATGTCGAGCACCGCGCTGGAGGTCAACGTGAGTCCGTCGCGCGCCGAAAGCCTGATGTTTCCGACTTTCTCGCCGCTGGCGTCGATTTTGCCATTGACGATCAGGCTGCCGCCATTCGCCGCGATATTGACAGTATGCGCCCTCACCTCGTCGCCAATGACGATGTTGCCGCTGCTGATGGCGAAGCTGCGTTCGCCGAAGAAGCCGCTCGCATTCAGCCTCGCATTCAGGCCCGCGAAATCGGCGATGATGGTTGCAGAGAGCGAGAAGTGACCGCCGTTGCCGCCGCCGCTGGTGTCGCCGCGCAGAGTACCGGAAAACGTCGCGGTGCCGCCGACTGTGGACACTTCGATCGAGCCCGCGTCATTGTTTCGAGCAGAAACATCGATCACCGACCCCGCGGCTTGCAGGACGCGACCGGCTCTACTTTCCATCTTGAGGCTGCCGCCCCAACTGTATTTCGTCACTTCATAGAAAGAGATGGCCCGGCCAGAGAGATCGACAAGCGCGCGATCGCCAAGCACGATGTCGCCTTGCGCCATCATGCGCAGGCGTCCGGTCGGGAGCGCGACCGTGGTATCGAGAGCGATCGTGCGACCGCTCAGGCGGATTTCGCCGCCGAGATCGCTGAGCGCGGAAGGATTGGCAGTGCCGCCCGCCGCGTTGACCGCGATCGCACCGCCCGCGCGGATATCGATCATCGCGCCGCTGTCGGTGGTGAGAAGCGGCGTCGTGATCACGAGATTGCCGCCCGCATAGGAAGCCGGATCCGTACCGCTTCGGTAGAAGGACGCGATGCCTCGGCTGTTGGCGGTCACCTTCTCGCTGGCAACGATGTTCACGCCGGAGAAACCAAGCGCCAGCCGTTCGAGTTCCGCACTGGTCTGGCGGCGCGCGAGCGGATCGTAGCCGAACAGGATCTCCCGCGCGTCGAGGGTCAGGTGACCAGAACCGGTGCCGGCGCCGCCCGGACGCACCGTGGGCGGCCGTAGGCTCGTATAAGGGTCTTCCACTGTGCCGGTGCCCATAGCGATGCCATTCCAGATGAGCGTATCGGCGGAAAGAATCGCCGAAGTCCGCTCATCGCCCCAGCCATAGATCGATGGCGTGTTGAGTATCACCATCGTCTCGGCCGAGCCGGCACCGTGGTTGCGCGCGTCGAGCGTGACGTTGCCGTAGAAGTTGATTCCGTCGCGCGCCGAAAACGACAATCGTTCGAGGGCGGCGAGATTCGTCGTGGCGGGATTGAGCAGGCGGTCCAGCGTGGTCTGCGTCAGATTCCAGCCGGTACCGAGCACACCCGCCGCTGCCGCCGCAGCAAGGGACGTTTCCGTTCCCACATTCACAGCGGGGAGACTCAATGCGAGATAGCGTGCATTGAGCTGAGTCTGACCGAGCGAAAGCTTGTCGGCCGCGACGAAGCCCACCGTCCCGGATGTGCGCAGGATGGCGCCGTCAGCCACCGTCAATGCACTCGGGCGGGGCACCTGCGGCAGCAGCGCCGGCAACAAGTCGAACCATCCGTTCGCAACCACGAGTACGGAACTGAACGTCACGTCATTCGCGGCGATACCATTGGCAAAAACATAGCCGAGCGTGGAATCAGGCAGCGCGACGGTGCTACGCGTCGTGTCGAGGACTGCGCCGTCTTCGACGGAAACGTCCACGCCCGCCAGCAGGATCTGTCCTGCTTCGAGCACCGCCCCCCTGCGCACCGCAACAGAGCCGGCCTGCATGTTCGACCGCAGCACGACCGTTCCCGCGCCGATATACGAGTAGGAGCCGTTGACGAACAGGGTTCCGGTGTTGAATCGCGACAGATCCTCCGCGTTGAACGAGATCATACCTGCCGTTGCCTGCGCAGCTGCAGCCTTGATCTCGATCGACTTGTAGCCTTGGAGCAGCAGCGTGCCAGCAAATCCGCCGTCGCCGGGCGCGAACAGTGCCGTGCCCTTGAAGTCGAGAACATCGCCGGCCTCCGCGAAGGTGAGGACGAATTGCTTGCCGTCGATGGGTAGACGCGCCCGCGCTGTGCCGAGCCGCGAAGCCTGTTCAAGCGCGAATTTGCTATAGCTCGTATCGTTATATTGCGAATGGGTGCGCACGGCCGTTCCGGGCGTCAGCACGATCTGGTTCGGCATGGACGCATGGATCGTCGTATTGGCGACGCCGAGATAGGCGCCTATGGCATACGAATTGTTGCCGAGCGCCACTGCGGCGGTGTCCCGCGACAGCCCACCGCCGATCTCGACGCGATAGGCGCCCGGCAGCAATGCGTAGGTCGAGGGCAGCAACGTGTAGGTGCCAGCCAAAAGACCTGCAACACCCGAAGGGATGGTCACCTGCTGGCCGAGCGCCGGATCGCCTGCCCCTTTTTCCTGCATGATCGGCGCGTAGTCCGAAGCGAAGCCCGGCAGGATGGCGTAGACTTTGTTGCTTGCAGCACTGAAACCGAAAGCCGGGCTGGCGTTCACGAGTGGCGTTCTGAGAATATCGACCGAGCCGCCACGGCCGACGATGAAGCCGGCGCCCGCAAGTTCGCCGCCGCCGGAAAGATCGAGCAACGCGCCGGGGCGGGCCTCAAACCTGGTCGCCGCGACCTCGATCTTGCCCATGGCATCGAGCTTCATCAGGTTGGGAAGGGTCAACTCCTGGCCGTTGTAATTGTATGTGAGGCCATCGACCGTACCGCCATAGGGGATCACGAGACCCGCCGCGCTGACGGACGTGATGCTGTGCTCACCGAGCACCACGCGACCGCCGTCCTGGGAGGAGAAGCCCGGAGCATCGATCACGCCGCCCAGGCGAATGAATCCGAGCGGCGCGCGCAAGACGCCATCCTGCTTGACGAGGCCAGCAGAAAGCCCGAGCGAACCGAAGACGGATGACGGCGTCTGCGCCGGCTGACCATTGCTGCGAATGGCGAGAACGCTGTCCGGGCGCAGCCTGAGGGCGGCGCCGTCCCATGCGGCCCCGGCAAGGATCGTCGCACTCGCTCCGGTGACGGGATAGAGCTGTGTTGCAGTGAACGTAACGTCGCCAGCCGAAGCCAGTGAGCCGCTCAGCCGGATATCGCCGCGGCTGAAGAACCGGATGTCGCTGAAGCCCGGCACTTCGATCGGGACGTTGATGGTGTTGATATCCGATCCGGGAACGAATCCGATGGCGTACTGATCGGATGCGCCGAACCGAACTCCTCCGGCGATGTCGATCACGTCAGCCTCCAGCGTTAGCCGGCCGACATTCATGGCGGCAGGTCGCCAGCTTCCTGTTGTGGCTCTCTGCAGGACAGGGACAATCTCGCCACGAGCGCCAACCACCCGGCTTCCCCCACCCTCGAAGCGTATGACAGGCGCGGCAAGCGAGACCAGCGCCTGCGGCGTCGTATCCGCGACCGAAATGACGCCGCTCTGAAAACGCAGGCTCTGCCCAAGGCCCAGCACCACGTCGCCCTCGAACCGAATGATATCGGAGCTCGAAAGCAACAGATTGTCGAAGCCGCCGGCCTGCACCTGCTCGGCACTCAGCCAGGCTTTGGTGTAACTGAGTCCGTCGCGATGCTCGCCCGGCGCCAGATCGACAGGAAGCGACGGCGGTTGTCGCGCCTGCGTAATGGTGAGAATACGTGGTTGCTTGAGTGCGGCGATGTCGGCCGGCGTATAGACAGCCGATTCAAGGATCAGGCTGAGGTTGCCACCGGCGGCGCCCTCGCCGCCCGATGCCGCACGCACCTTGCCTTCAAGCGCAATCCCTGTGCTGGATGCCAGGACAATCGAACCGCCCTGGCTGGCCAGCGTCCTGACATCGGAGACTGTCGACAGAGCACCAGCCGCAAGATCAATCTTGGCCCCCGCGCCGGATGCGTCGAGAACCGCACCGGGACGGACGATAACGAACGACGTCGAAATCTTGTCAGCAAGCCCGGCGGGCGTGATACCATCGGTACCGATCCTGATCGTGCCGCCATTCGGAACAAGTGCGAACTGTCGCCCGCGCAAATCGAGCCCTGTCACCGCCCGCGCGGCCGCATCAAGCACGGCATCGTCACCAATCCAGATGGAACGGCCGGGCATGACCGTACTGTCCTGATTCAGTATCGTGCCACGACTGTTGACGGCGATCGTCCCGCCCCAGGCATTGAGCCGTCCGTCGATTGTAACTTGTCCGACGGAGGATATCGCGATGGATTGACCGGGATCGACCTCGATGCGCGAACCCACGCCGATCGACACGCTACCAACATCGGCAAATGCGAGACCAGCTCCCTTCCGCTGGGTGATCGTTCTGGTAGCTGCATTCTCAAGATAGCGGGGCGGGGTCCAGACCTCCAGCGCAGTGGCGGAATCGTCTCCGGTCGGAGCGGCATAGGCCTTTGCAGCGAGCCGGTAGACGGGCATCTCGACGGAGAGCACGGTGCCGTCCGCGACGGCGACGCTGCCGAAACTGAGCTGGTTGCCCTTGATGGTGTATTGCGAAAAACCCCTTCTGAAGAAATCGGATCTCAGAAGAACCTGTTCGGCGACCGCAACATCGTCATCGGAAATCAGCACGGGCGATCCGCCTAGGACGAGCGTGCCGCCGCCTGCAACGCCGTAGCTTCGCAAAGCGCCATCGAGCACCAGTTTCCCTGAAAGCACGCTGCTCGAACCGATATAGCTTCTGGCCTCTAGCGTGACGTCACCGCCTTTAGCCCCCCTCGTTTTGCCATTCGCCAGGATCGCCGCCCCCGAGGAGACATCGACGAGGCTGTTGTCGGCGAGCGTGACGTCGTGGGTGGACGTGAGGTTGACCCTCCCGCCATCAAGATAACCAAGCCCGAAGCGTTCATCGGGATCGAGCAGCTCGTTCACCCAACGGCCGGCGACAGAGAGTGTGGCACCGGCATGCAGCGTTACATGCGCACCGCCGTCGCTCAACAACATGATCGGCACGCTCCCCGCCCTTTCAGACGTAAAGATGTTGCTCGCCGCCACGATGCCGCTTCTCGCCGTGACATTCGCGCGGATATCGACGCTCGGAGCAATCAGCTTCAGCGCACCGCCATCGGCGAGGATCAGATCGCTGTCGACGGCGATGCTGCCGCGTGTCGCGAGGTCGATCCCCCCCAACCGCTGGGTATTGAGATGGCCGGCATCGAGCCACAACGTATCCAACCGCTCTGCAGGAAGCATGCCCATGGCGGTGAGGCCCGCCGTAATGCTTGCGATGTCGTCGATGCGGACGTTGCTGACATAAGCGTCTACGCGACCGAGTGCGGCATAGCCCCCCAGCGCCAGCGTGCCAGCCTGTGCGACTGTCGTTTGGGTGACCTTGTATCCATCCGAAACACCGACGGCTCGGCGGCTGGTCTGACCTTTACCGGAAACGATATCGGCGAGAATGTCAGCCTCGAATATCGCGGTTGGTGCCGACAGGATCACGCGGCCAGCGTCGCGGCCGACGGTGTAGCCCTCCTCCCAGCGCAACGACGTGCGGCCACGGTCGAATACGGTCGTCCAGACCTCGGTGAGGCGCTTGTCCTCCTGCCCCTGAATGTTATGCGTGCGCCTGAAGCCGCCGGCAAAGCCGACGAAGCTCATATTGCCCGGCGCGTTGTCGACGCTGTAACGCCGGCCATCGCTGCCGATCAGATTGGTGGAGCGAATCCAGCCTGCCGCATAGGTCAGCGAACCTCCGGAAATGTCGAACACCGATCCCTTCTGCGCGACCACTTCGGGCGCCGACAGCGTGATGCTGCCGCCAACCGCGCTCCACTCCCCTATCTTGTGCGTGGTATTTGCGACATAGCCACCGACCTCGAGC
This sequence comes from Tardiphaga sp., assembly GCA_030147505.1. GTDB lineage: Bacteria > Pseudomonadota > Alphaproteobacteria > Rhizobiales > Xanthobacteraceae > Tardiphaga. Next base: position 40,733 of record JASBVG010000009.1, on the reverse strand, counting down.
AACCCACCCTTGGTATAGTAACGGTCGCCAACATAGCCGCCGGTTCCGTCAGGCACCAAAGTCAGACCGCGCAGATCGACCCAGACATCGTTGTTCTTGAGAACGCTGGACTCACGGTTTTGCGGGGAATCCCTGAGTTCGTTACCCTGGATGTTCACCATGACATTGTTCGCCGACATCGCCAGCGCGACATCCCGCACGCCGGAGGCATTGATGGTTGCTCCGGTCTCGGCGAAGAGGCGATTACCTGCCGAAACCAAGATTTGACCGCCTTGCGCGATCGTTAGCGACCCGCCTTCGAACACCGCATGACCACCGGTAACGATCTCGATGCGGGACAGGTCGAGCCGATCAGCCAGCTTCGACAGATTGTCGAAGGCGCCGAGTACGGCTTGTGACCGTAGAAGGTTGGCATCGGCGGAAGCAGCAATCAGACCGTCGCGCTGGCTATCGAGCGCCGTCTCCGTGCTTTCCAGCTCTGGAACGACTGTAGTGAGACTGTTCGCGCCGAGCGTGACGATGCCCTGAATGTCGGTCGCCGAGTTGAGCAGATGAACGGTGCCGCGACTATTGACCGAGGTGGATGCCAGCAGAACACCGTCCTGCGTAATGGCGTGACCGACCAATGTGACGTCGCCCCGTGGACTGACAATCAGCCCTTCATTTCGCACCCGTCCGGTGCCGCCAGACGTAAATGTCGTTCCATTCCATGTACCCACCGCAATCTCATTGCCGCGGGTGGTCGAGAACTGGTTGGTTTCGGTGCCATAGCCCGCACGCAGAACGAAAGCATCGCCTGCCGCGAGCTGGGTCTGCCCCATTGGCGTCGTGATCGCGCCGGCATTTACGACCTCTCCGCCCATCAGCAACACAAAACCGCCGCCTGAAGTCGCCGCGGCTGGCGCATGGGTTGCGATCTGCGCGCCTGCCTCGATTTTGACGACACCGCCACCCCGGCCATTGCCAAGCAGCGCAGTTGCGTCAGTGAAGCTCGGAGTCCAGTTCGAGCCGGTTCGGGTTGAATAGATACCCTTGAGGAACTGGTCGTTCGATATCTGCGCGGTGGATGCGATCAGCGAGCCGACATTGACCTGCGCAGCACCACCGAAAATGATTCCACTCTGGTTGATGACATAGACTTGGCCATCGGCCTTGATGTTGCCGAGGATCTGGCTCGGCCCGGAGTTACGATCGACGCGGTTGAGCGCCACCCAGTTGCGATTGTTTTGCTGGTCGAAGGTCAGCGTGGTCCGCGCACCCACATTGAACGATTGCCAGTCGAGGATCGCTTGCTGCGTGGTCTGGCGAATATTGACCTGGGTCTGTCCCGCTCCATCGACGCTCTGCGTCGGCGCATTGGCACCAGTCCAATCCACCGGTATGTTTGGCTGCAGGCCGCCGGCCCCGAGCCCATTCGGAATCGCAGCCGAGACCTGCGTCGCCGCCGCAGCCGCACGTGCCGCTGCCTGCACCGCCTGCATGTCCTGAATCGCGCGTGCCGAACGTGCCAGCGAATCCTGCGTCTGCCGCGCTGTTACAGCAGCTTGCTGTGCGGCTCTTGTGGCTACATCGGACGCGATGTTTGGAGCCGATGTCTCTCCTGAACCACGGCCATTCAAGGACCTGGCAGAAGCGAACGGAGCAGCCATGATCATTGCCGCGACGCTGACGCCAGTAAGGAAGGCGGCCCGACGGGCATTCGACTGAACTCGAATATGACGGGTGGCGGAAGGACATGCGGACATGGGCGCTCTCTTGGCACTGGCATAACGAGGGCGATCAATCCCCCTCACTATGTTGAGCCGGCCGCTCGCGCACGACCGAACAAAATATTATGACCCAGTACAGCCAGAACGACCGGCGGCCGTTAGCCGATCAGCGTTATTCCACCCGGAAGGACGCGGATCTTTGCATTGAAAACCTGAGCGATATATGTGGCGACACTATCGATATTCTCGATCCGGAACCGCGCATTGAAGCGCTCGTGACCAAGGGCCGCATTCGTCAATATGACTTTTCCATGACGGTAGCGATTGATCTCGGAAACCACGTCGGAAACTCGCGCTCGATCGAAGATGACAATTCCATCTTTCCAAGCCAACACAGTGGAGGGCTTGACCACGGAGGGATCTTCAAAGCGGCCTCTTGTGTAGATCACCTGCTGATCAGCCGACAGCTCCACGACTTTTGTCGGTACTTTCACCTCTATGTGACCGCTCAGACAGGTGACGCAAACCGTATCATCGAGATGGCGAATATTGAAACGCGCCTGCGTCGCTGAGACAGTTCCCTCTGCCGCCAGAGCTGTCACTGTCGCCTGAGATACATCAACGAGCGCTTCACCGGATATCAGCTCAAAGCGTCTGGCGTTCTCTGGCAGCGGCCGCAGTGTGATACTGGTCTGGGTATTCATCTCGATGGTGATCGTTTCGGCAACGGTTATCTGACGCTGTTCGCCGGTTTTAGTTCGATAGTCCGCAATTAGTTCAGGCAGGGATGGCCACAGATCCAACGGCCGGCGCGCGACCACGATCGCTCCGCCAGTAATTGATGCCGCAATTGCACCGCCGAGAAATGCCCGGCGGCCAAGGCGAGACGACAGAACGGCTTGAGAGGGCGCGGCGGATGGAAATGAGACGACGTTCTCGGACAATGCGCGTCTGCGCGCAGGATCCATCGCATTCCAGACCCGGCGGGCGCGATCAAACGCCTCGGCATGCGCACGGCTGCGCGCCGCCCACTGCTTCAGAGCATCGAGGTCGCGCGCTCCCGCTTGCCCCGAAACGAAGCGAACGACCCAGCCATATGCTTCCAGATCCAAAGGCGCGGCGTTGGCCGGATAATGATCTTGATCTGCATCCATAGATTGTCAGCCTTCGCGCGAACCGCTTCTCTTAGATGATCCTTTTGCGACGCCCGGACCGAAACGCTGAACGATTGTTTTTCCAAGCCTCTCGCCGCAATGAAGCAAAGCCAGCTTCAATTCCTTCTCGATCATCCGTTGCGACAGGCCCAACCGGTCGGCAATCGAACTCAATCGTTCACCTTCGACACGGGAAGCCCACAAGATGTCGCGGCGGCGTGGCGATAACTCGGCTAGCGCGTCATCCAGAACCTTCAATTCCGACCTGGCTTCGGCAATCTGGTCGGGCTCCGGCGCATCATCGATCAAGTGAAGCGCCGCGCATGCATCGTCGAGCGTCACCGTTTCACGTTGAGCAGATCGCTGCTTGAACGCAAGACGATGGGCTATGCGCAACAGATAGGGAGCCGGACGCTCGACGGGACCGATATGTTTAGCCTCTCCCAAACGGACCCAAGTGTCGTGCAGAGCATCTGCCGCCTGATCGGACGATCCGAGATTGCGGGTCAACCGCTTCTTGATATCGCCGTAATCGAGCGCAAGGCGCCGAAGTAGTATATCACGATCGGCTTCACTCATGGTGAAGAGCCTATACGATCGTTACAACTGCATGTTCTGCTTCGATCTTCATCCCGCATGCTATTCGGACCGGCGTTCTGCATCGCTGGATTTGCACGGCTTCGAATATTTTGAAGTCGGGTAGATCACCATGTTCACGGGCTGTGGCATCGCCGTGGGCGGCGGTGAAAATAGCTGGCGACCAAGCAGCTCGGCGAAAGACTGGTCATTCGCAAGACCTCCGTCGTCATCGACCACCTCGGCCCTCGTCACCAGACCCGAAGGGGAAAGCCAGAATTGGAGATGCACCTCACCATGAGGCGTATTCGCATCTCGTAGGCATAGGACGCTGTCGATGCGATGTTGAATACTAGCGAAGTACGGCTGCAGACTTTGCCGAAATTTATCCGTACCGGTCACCGCACCGGGCGGCGCGGGCGCAATCATAAAAGTATTTTTTCCAATCAGCTTGGCGATGTAGCCTGTCCCGCGCAGCATAATCTGCAGGGCAGCTTCTTGGGTAAAAGCACCGACGACCTCATTTGATCGTCGCTCTTCAGCGAGCGCAGCATTATAGAACACTTCAACCCCCGTCGTGGCGCCATAGAGTAAAAGCGCTTCGGCGAGCGGTTGAGATTGAATATTGAAACTGGTTCGCGTCCGAGGATCGCCCAGCAGCGGTTCTGCAAAGGATGGTACCGTCGCGGTGACGACGCCCCACATGAAGCCTCCTATCAACCGGTCCCACATGAAGGCCACTCGCAGATTGCCGAGCCGAGATTGCCGGTATCATCGGTCATATTTTGACTTCTCGACGGGCGCGTGATCATTCTTCAGCCCTGACTGGTTAGAATCCGCCTCCAAGCTGAGTTTAAGATGACCTCCCGCTTGATCGCTGGGGTTGCTATCGGGCGAATGTTACAGATTAACGACATCGCAGAGGCCCGCGCGAGATTTCCGGATCCTCGATTTGTCCATCGACCGCCATCACGTCGTCATTGTCGCGAAACTATTGCTTTGAAGGAGGTTGTTGCCGACCTCACCCTGGAAGACTTCCTGCTCGAAGAAGCATGAACGCGGATGAGGCGGACGGGTGTGAGATATCTTGCGTTCGAAAAGGCCGAGATCATCCAGTTGGTCGAGCAATCGCATTTCGGCGAAGCGAACGCCGGACAAGCTTGCTTGATTCCACCATGTACGCCGCCGACGTCACGGCCACGCTCGATCAAGCACTCGTAGCCTCCGGCCTAACCACATCACGTTCACGCAGCGGTCCCCGTCCCAAGATGACTTCGGCGGAGGCAAAACTTGGGCGATATCCTCTTTAGCCATTAGCGGCCATCGACGACGTCAGTACTCAAGCATGTTCGCCTCGTGGCTTGCCCACCAAGACCGAACGATCGTTCACTGCACGGATGGGCGGCGTCTCTCGCCAGCCAGTCGGGCGATCTGGTCTTCGCTTAACGTTCCCAGTCCCAGAACCTGGTTCGGGCCGCTGGCGTCATAATCGCGAACCGCAGCTCGCTTCTCGCGACGTTCGTCCTCTTCGCGCGGATCACCATCGCTTGCACCGCCATAGCCCAACACCTCGACGATGATGACCGACGGGCGCTCATTGCCAGTATGCTGGCTGGCGTCCTTCACAGCATCCGCGGCCGCCTTGTCCTTGGTTTCCGCAGTCAGATTGACCGCAGGTGGCTGAGCCTTCGGTACGCCCTTGCTCTCACCGGCGACCTTGATGTTGTCGGTATTCAGCACCACGAGCGCGGCGACATTGAAGTTGCCGCTGACACGAAGACCGGCGTCGCCGGCATCCACCGTGCCGCCCGGCGCGATCAGATCGAGATCACCGGGTTCGACGCCGGCAAAGCCGAGGATCGTCCCGATGCCGGAGCCGGAGATATCGGGCTGCTCTTTCGTCAGAGTGACGGTATCCACGTCGGTCTCCGTCAGCGGCGCCTTCGGAACGCGCGTGGTCTTCGCGCCCTTGCCGGCGTCGATATCCCCGAATGTCGACCAGATCGTCACGTCGCCGCCGCTAAAGGTGAGGATGCGCGAGCGGTTCACGATCACATCGCCGCGGGCGGCGATGTTGATCCGGCCGGAGCCGAGCGTGACAAAACCTGCCCCCGGTTCGACCGCCTGATTCAACGCAGCGACCTGAACATCGCCGCCCGGCACCAGCATGTTGATGTCACCGCCATTCTCGGTACGGATCAGCGCGCTGGCGGACAGGATCGACCCCTTCCAGCCGTCGCCGGGAAACAGCGCCGCAATGGCGTCATAGCCGCGCCGGTAGCCGCCATTCAGCGGACGATCATTCGCATCGCGTTCGTTCTGGTCGCGCCCGCCCATGCGCAGTTCCTGCATATAGATCTGGCGCAGGAAGCGCTGCTGGGTGAGGACCGGCAATGACTGGAACTTCTCCCAGGCCTGCAGCGGCGACAATGTCTCGCCAGTGGTCTGCCTGATGAACGACACCAGACCCGTGCGGGTCTCCTTGATCGTCCCGTCCGCCAGCGTCTTGCGAGCATCCGTCAGATAGAGCGGCAGCAACTGCCCATCGAGGGTGGTCGTCAGATAGGGCCGCATCGTCCCCGTCATGGACGGATCGAGATAGGTCTTCGACACCGCCGCGTAATCCGGCTGCCGGCCGTTCAGGCCGGCGATCATGTCGATCGATGCGCCACCGTCGGGTAAGCCCTTGATCTGTCCATCTTTGACAAGGCCATTCGTATTGTAGCTTTGATTGCCTTGGCTGACGATCACCTGCGAAGCAGCGTGAATATCGCGCCCGGCCGTCAACAGCAGCGCTCCGGGACCCTGAATGACCGTACCGAGCATCCGCTCCGTATTGAGGTTGTTGTTGAGAATATCGTTGCCGGCATTCAGCCATGTCACGTCGGTGGCGCGCAGATTGCGCAAGTTGAGCGTCAGATCGCGGATATCGCCCCTCGCCGACATCAGCATCTGCTCGTTGGTGGTCACATTGCCCGTGCGGATGCTGCCATTCAGCGCGTAAATACGGCTCGGCTCCCTGTCATCCGCATTCAGCAGCACGGATGGATTGGCCACCGTATTGAAGTAACCCATGCTCAGCGAATAGTAGGCACGCTGCGGATCGATGACGTTGGTCAGCAGAGCAACGAAGTGCTCCTCCATCTGGGCCGATAACACGTTGAGCAGGACACCGCTGCCGAATGGTCGCAGCGCCGTCGGCAGCATTTCACGCGTTGCGCGTGACATCACCAGATTGCCCGGCATGACGTCGTTCGCAGCCAACATCGTCAGCCCGCCATTGGCGGCAGGAAGAACATTCATGCGGCCAGGATTTGAAATCGACCCGTTCAGCGCAACGATATTGGTCAGCGTGGGGTAGAGACTGGCGTAGAGGTTAACGAACTGGACGACGATACCTCTATTGGTTTCATGCCACAGATAATCGGTGTTCACATCTTGCGACAGATAGTGGACCTGATTCACCAGCGTGACATCACCACCGATCGAGCTGAGATTCAGTTGTGTATTCTCGGTTTGACCGAGCATGAAGGTCTGGCCATTGGATGGCGGCTTGCCCGGATCGAAGGACATCAGGGGATCGAGCACGGCCTGCAGTCGCATATGCCCGGCGGTGCGGACATTCAGTGTCGCATCGCCGAGCGCGAGCACCGGCGAGATGTCATAGGATCGCATGGCGCTGCCAGCCTGATCGAACGAGCGCCCGCGCACCGTCCGCCCGGTCGCGAATGAGCCGGCATCAATCGAGCCGGCGCCCCGCGCGATATAGTAATTGCCCGCCTTGATGTCGCCGCCGGCAGAAACGTCGAGAGCGCCGCCATTGTCTATCTGCAGCGCGCGCGTATCGCCCGGAACCGTGCCGCCGTGAACGCGGCCGGTGGTGGCCAGCACCACTGTCAGATTGTCGAGATCGCCACCCGCCTGCACACGGACATTGCCGCCACCGAGCACGCCGATACCCTGCGTGAAGCCGGCATAATTGATCCACCAGGTCGCCTGCTGGTCGGTGAAATTGAAGCGATTGTCGGTCAGACCGTCCTTCTTCAGCCAGTTCGTGTAAAGCATGTTGCTGGCGTTATCGGCCGGCAGCACGGTGCTGATCGTGCCATTGGCGGCGACCACCAGATGTCCGCCGAAGATGCCATATTCGGCATCGGCAGGTGCCACGAAATCCGAATGCGGCGTCACATCGCTGCGGCCCGCGGTGTAGATCACCGACTGGTAATGCGCGAGCTGGAGGTCGCGACCGGCCCGCACCGCAATGTCACCAGTGCCGGTGCGGATCTGGTAGCCTTGGGCTGCGTCGCCAACGATCAGCGATCCCGCGCCGGCTGCGAGTGCCGCGAGCGGCTTGACCGACAGCGCGTCCGCCGCACCGAGATCGGCGCCGGCGACGAGGCGGATATCCCAGGAGTCCTGCGCCAGCAGCCTGCCGCTCCGCGTGACGTCGCTGAAGCCGTCGCCGAGATTGCCGTCGATGCGCAGATTTCCGGCTGCCCGCAACGTAAGGCCGCCCTCACGCGAGGCGAGGCTGGACAGATCCCAATCGACGCCCAGTGTCAGATCGGCATCGCTGCGGATCTCGACACCGGCTGCGATTGTGACGGCGTCGCCGGTCCCGAGCCGGGCCTTGATATCGCTGGCATGGGCTGCAAAATCGTTGGCAGCCGCATTGGCCTGATCGCGCAACGCGGCGTCGATGGTGGTAACCACCGTGTCCGGACGCCAGACGCCCTCCAGCACCGTCGAGCGCGCGCCGATGACCACCGCCGCAAGACGATCGACGGCCGCATGGTCCGGGCCGGCGACTTGTGCCGTACGGAATCGCACCTTGCCGCCATTTCCACCGGACACATCGATGACGCCGCCGCGGATGTCGAGACGCCCACCGGACGCATCCAGCAGCACGCGACCGCTGCCGAGTTCCGTCGTCGAGCGCGCTATCAGATTGGCTGTGTTTGTCATCACCAGACCGCTGCCGGCCGAGACCGCGATATTGCCACCATACGCCGCGCTGGCATCGATGGTGCCGGTGATCGTCACCCGTCCGGCATCGGCGCTGAGATCTAAACTCTCCACCCGGGTCATGCCATCGAGCACGATATCGCCGCTACGGATACGGAACGTGCGCGCACGGGTAAAACCGGCATCGGCCAATTGCTGCGAGAACCCGGCGAAATCCGGCAACGCGCCGATATCGAGCGTGAACGATCCGCCCTTGCCGGCCGCAGCATGCGCATCGACCGTGCCATTCAATGCCACGGTCCCGCCGCCGGAAGCGACGGCGGCAAGTTTGCCCGCATCGCCGCCGCCGGCGGTGGCGGCAAGATTTAGCATCGAACCGACGTGAGTCACCACGCTGCCACCGACGGCTGTCAGCTCGATCGTGCCAGCGCTGGCATAGGCCATCACATCGTTGAAGGTCTTGCTGAAGCCGCCGACGTCGATGATGGCGCCACCGAGTACATTGACGGTCCCCGCGGTCGCCGTCAGCGCCACGCTGCCACCAAGCGCATCGATACGGCCACCGAAATCGAGGCTGGCGCCGGTCAGGACCCAGCGCGAGCCCAGACTATCGGGATCGCGCGGCGCCACGCCACCAGGTGACGTGACCGCCAGATGCCCCGTCGCCAACACCGACTGGCTCGCGCCATTCGCGCCGGTCATCAGCGGTGCGATCAGGTTGAGATTGCCCGAAACATCCAGGCTGCCATTGCCCTGCCCGGTGACAGTCGCCGCCGTCAGCGTGACGGCGTTGAAGCCGCGCACGGATTTGGCGCCGGTGCCGAGCACGATGCGTTCGGCACTGAGCGCGAGCGTGCCTTGCGCTGCAACCATCGGATCGATGAAAACGCTGCCGCTATTGCGCAGCGTGACTGTCCTGCCCGACACTGTAGTCGCAGCGGCGCTGTAGCCGATCAGTCCAGCGGCATCGAGTGTGACCGACCTGAGACCCGCCGCGCCGAAATCGATCCCGCTATGGAAATCGATGGTCGAGTAGCTACGCAGCGTCAGATTCTGCGCCTCGCTGAAACGAGCTATCCCGGCTGCATCGAAGACGAGGCCAGCATTGCCTCCGCCAAAGCCGATGCGGCTTCCGGACAGCGTGATGTCTTGCGCCGAAACCTGCGCCGAAGCAGCCAGAGTGGTGTTGCGCGTGGCATCGATCAGCAACGCTTGCCCCCCGGCGATCACGGCACCGGCGCCGATCTCGACGGTCCCGGGTGCCGTGCTGTCGACATTCGTGCGACGCACGCCGGCGACGCCTCCATTGGAGAGACGGATGAGCGCGCCGAAATCGCGCGCCGGCGATGCGACTTGCGGGACCAGGGTGATATCGCCGGAATCGGTGGTTGCGACGCCTTTGGCGCGCAGCACACTACCGGCTCCGATGACGATATCGCCGCTTGCGGCCAGGATGATCTCCGGGCCGATCAAGGCGCTATCCGCGCCGTTGCGCACCACAATGTTGCCGGCCTGCACATTGACGGACACACCGAGATTGGTGGCGGTGCGGACACCGCCGAGCAACAGGCTCGCCGCGCCGAAATTGCTGAGACGGCCGGAGTCGATGATCAGATAACCGCCTAGCCCGCTCGTATCGGCGCCGCTGCCGACCACGGCGATGTTCGTCGCGGCGATATCCACGACACCGGCGCGGCCGCCCGTTGCTGTTTGCGACAGGAGCTGCCCATCCAGCACCAGCTGATCGCTCGCCTTGAACACCACCGCGCCGCCGTCCGCCGGCAGCCGCGGCGTCACCACATCGACGCCGAGCTTGCGATACTGCGTCAGCTTGAACGCCTCGGACGCAAAGAACGCGTTGGCGCTCGCTTCGTTGTATTCGGAGTAGGACCGGATCACCCGGCCGTCCATCACGCGCCAGCTCGCGGCCTGCACATCCGCCGAACCATCGAGATTGCTGCCGAGGCGCCCGGACATCAGCACCGTCCCGTCGAGCATGCGCGTCGCGCTGCGCACCGGATTGCCCGCGGTGCCGGCAACGATCTGCACGGCATAGGCGCCAGGCAGCAGCGCATACTGCGCCGGCAGCAGATTGTACCAGCCGGCGGCGAGACCGCCGCCACCGGCGAGCCAGATCCGCCCGCCTGCCGCAATCACATCGTTCTTGGGCGCAGTCGCCGATGCCAGGGTTGGCACAACCGCGTACACGCCCTTCATCGCAAGAATGTCGTGCGAACCGCCACTGCCGACGACGAACTCCGTCGCCGTCAGATCGCCGCCACCGCGGATATCGACGCCCGCGCCCGCAGCCATGTTGACCACGGGTGCATCCAGCAAGAGCTTCTTCTCAGGTGGCGCTGCGAGGACGATCGGGAAACCGGAGCTGACGGGAAGCGCCCAGTCTTCGCCATTCAGCAGCATGCCGTAAGGCACCGTCAATCCTTGCCCCGACACCGACACATTGGCGCCGGCGCCCAGGGTGATCGCGTGCGAGGCCTGCAGCGTGAGCGCACCGAACGGCACACGAATGGAGCCGTGGATATCGATGTCGGCGGACGCCAGCGTCAGGCTGCCTCCCGCCGACAGTGGCGCGGAAGGAGCACCATTCGGCAACACCAGAATGCGATTCGGCGCCCTAATCATCGCAGTCGTCTGCGTCGCCGGATAGATCTGCCCGGCCTGTAGCGTCAGCGTGCCGTCGACATCGAGCAGCGCCGTCGCACCGAGTTCGAACGCACGCATGCGAATCTCGCTCGCGACGAGTTTGGTATTGCCATAGCCGCGGGTGACGCCGGAAGTGATGTCGATCAGGCCTGCATCGAGCAGCAAGGTCCCCGAACCCGCTGTGGTGTTAGCATCCACCACACCCAGATCGAGCGCGAGGTATCCCGCGTGTATCTCTGCACTCGCGTTCGGCGTCGTCGCCGAAATCTTGCCTGCGATCGAAACCGTCGCATTCGGCAGATTGAGCACGACGCCATTGTCGAGCCGCAGCAGACCTGGAAGACTGACTCCACCGAAACCGCCCCCATTGATGGCGTCGGCCGACATCGTCGTGCCGGCATATGTGGTGTTTCTGATCTGGATCTTTGCGGTAGGCGTATAGACGTAGTTAGCTGTCGAGGTGCCGGTTCGTGTCGCGAGATAGAAATACTTGTTGATCAGAATGACGGCGTTCTGATCAATCGTCGTATCCATCAGCCAGGGCACAACCGAGCCGCCGCCTGGCGCGTCGGCAGCATGGCCATTGACGATGCGTGGCGTGAATCCGATAACCGACGGCAACGCGTTGATCGCAGCTTTCATCGCGTTGGGCAGTTTGTAGGCCGCCGTGCCGTACTCGTCATAGATGTCGAGATCGATGACGGACGTAGAGATCGCCGGTCCCGACATCGTTCCGCCGACGAAATTGTAGGTGCCGGACGTGTTGTTCAAATAATATGTGCCGGTCGCCGCATCGAAGGAATACTTGCCGCCGGTCCCGACAAGCCTGAAGTAGCCCATATAGGTGCCGGTCATGCTGTTCTGAACGGAGCCGCTCGGCACACCCGGATCGACGATGTTCAATGTGCCGCCGGATGCACCCGCGCCTCCTGCCCTGGCGATCATCCTGGCATCGATCTTCGATTCCGCGCGGCCGCCATTCGTCAGGTTGATCCGACCGCCGTCGCTGACCAGATGCAACGTCGCATCGCTGCCGCGCAGGCGCTGCGGATCGTCGATCACGCCGCTGGTGCCGGACACGTCGATCAGCGCTGACGCATCGAGGGTGAGATTGCCGTTCAGGTTGACGGAACCGCCATCGAGAACATTGCCGTTGCGCAGACCCGTAAGCGGATCCGTGTAAATCGCTGCGACGCCGCGCGCGAGGATCTGCGCTGTCGGCTTCAGCGTGACCGCGCCGCCATCGATGAAAATCTCGCCACCGGGTGCGCTGACCGTGCCGGCAATGACGATGTTTCCGGTTTTCGGCGTGCTGAAATTGTCCTGCCTCAATGAAATCGTACCGCGCACATCCGTGGCCACCGTTGCGCCGGCCTCCACTGTAAGCGTCCTGAACGTCGAAATGCCGAGGCTCGCCGGCTTGCGGGCCAGCCGCTCCTGCAGATTGAGGACGCGGAGGTCCCCGATATCCGTGAGCTTCGTGCCGGTCGCGATCGACATCGGATTGACGCCGCTCAGATCGATCGTCTGTGGCAGCTGGCTGATCACGATGCCGGCCGTGACCACAGCATTGCCACGGGAGGAAACCGACACGGCCCGGAAACCGCGCTCCGCGAACAGCGTGTCGCGAACATGGAATACCGATTTGTCTGCCGGAGCCGCGCCGCCGACCTGCACATCGGCGATTGTTCCGATGCTGAGCGTGCCGCCGGAGCCGACCGCGAAGCCGCGCAGATCGACGCCATCGATGTCGGTGCCGGTGAGGTCCGTGAGGTTGATCACGCCGGCATCACCGACCTTCAGTTTGGATTTCGCACCGCTCGCGCTCACCCGCGCGCCTCCGGACACGTCGATGACGGCACCGGATGCGATGGTGATCGCGCCTTTGACGCCGGAGCCGAAAGCATTGGCATCGACCGCCAAGACCGCCGAACCGCCATTGATCTGCGAGAACGGCGCCGGCCCACCATCCGCGAGATCGTTGAGCCAGCTGCCGCTCACATCGATCACGGCGCGGCCACCCACCGTCATGGAGTTGCCGACAAGAATAGTGACGGTACCCCCGGCGATGCGGATGCTGCCATTGATTTCCGCCGTTGTCGGCAACGCATTGGTCGGACTGCCGTGCTGATACACGTTGAGCGACGCTCCCGGTGTCAGTTTGACATGCGCCGATTCGTCCAGCTTGAACGCCTTGTTGTAGATGATATCGATCCTGCCCATGCCCGATCGATTGAGAATGTCATCGGCGATATAGGTCGTCTTGGCGCGCCCCTTGGCTTCACGCGCCATATCCGTATCGCTCAGTTTCGGATCGTAGAAATCGTTCGGCAACTTGCTATCGACGGTGAAATCGTCAGCGAGCATCACGGGCTTGTGCGTGATAACCATGGTCGATGCCAACCACGGCCCTTCCGGAACGCTCCCGCCGCCGAATTGCAGGCTGCCGGCGGTCGCAGGTTTGCCATTGGCCGTCTGACGTCGGCCGGTGATGACATGACCGTCGAGTTCACCTTCCAGGGCAAGGCCCGCACCATTATAGATTACGATGCTGCCGGCATTGCGGCCTTCGATATAGCCCTGCTCGAAGCGCCGGACATTGTTGCGATCGAAGACATTACGCCAAGTCTCGGTGAGATTGATCCGCTCATGACGCCGCATGAAGCTGCCAGGGAAGCCGACATATTGCCGGTCCGGCATCGCGTCCCCGATATCGTAAATGCGGCCATCGGCACCAAGTAGCTTGGTCGTGGTGATCCAGCCATCGAGATAACGCACCGATCCGCCAGAGACGTCGAGCACGGCGCCCGCGCGAACGATGGTCTCGCCGCCCGCGCGAAGGACAATCTTGCCGCCGACGGTGGAGAGCTCGGCGAGCGTGGTGTTGCCGGTTCCGATCCAGCCGCTGACGTCACCGAGCGGCGTGCCTTCCCATCGCCCCGCCAGATAGGTACCGCCCTTGTCCTTGAACCATTGCACGCCGGCCATCGGACCGTCCGCGAATGTGCCGTTGGTGCGTTTGTCGACATACACTGTAGCACCGCGCAGCCAGGAGTCGATGTAAAGCACACTGTCGCGCAATTCGTTGATGCGCAGTTCGGCCTGGATGGTGTTGCTTTCCATCGCAAGAACCACATCGCGCAGACCGCCCACGCTGAGCAGTGCGTCGGCCCCGATATAGATGCGGCTACCGTCGTCGACCTTGTCGAGCGCACCGGGCACGGTGCCCGGAATGCTCGGCGGCAGCTTGCTGGCGATCACCGAGATCGTCCCGGACGGCGCGACAACGGTGGCGCCGGCCTGAATATCGATCACCGTGCCGCGCAGATCGATTGTGCCTGCGCGGTAACGCGTCCCGACATTGCTCTGCTCGATGGTGCTCGTATCGCTCAGATCCGGCATCACCGTAGTAAGGCTTCCCGAACCGAGGCTAAGCTTCCCGCTGCCCCACCAGAAGAGTCCACGAGAGGTCGCAAATTCATCACCGCTCCCCATCATGCCCTGACTCCGCGCACTGATATTGATGGAGCCGTCTTGATTGTTGAGCGCGGTCGATGCGACCACTGTGCCATTCTGCTGGATTTCGCGACCCCTGATCGTGATGTTGCCGCGGGACACTTCGATCGAACCGGTATTCGACACGCGATATCCGACACTGGCGGCACGTGCTTCCATTTCGGCTATCACGATCGCATAGCTATTGGTCGGTAGCGGAGGATTCGCGACCGCCCGGCTTAGTAGCAAGTAATTCGGTAAAAATTCGGTCGGCGACGAGACCGCTAGATCCAACCCGCGTATGGCGCTGCCTTGGTCATTTAACCTCGGATCAGCCAGCCACACATTCTCGCCCGCTCCGAGAAGCACTTGGCCACTGGGCGTCCGGATCGTTCCGGCATTCAAGACATGGGGCGCGAACAACATCGCCTTCCCGCCGCTGGCGCTTTCGATGACTGCGCCAGCTTCGACAACGACAGCCCCGGGCGTTCGGCGATAGTGGATGACATTCGTCTCTACCGTGTCTGTCGAACTGTCCCCGAAGGTCGGAATGCCGCGGACAAAACCGTCGCTTCCCATGATATCGAGGCTTTTATTGATACCCGCGCGAAACTGCTCGTTGCTCAGGCTGAGCGACGACGCCACGAATGTGTGAGTGTTGACCTGACTCGATCCGCCAAAGACGATGCCGTTGCGATTGATGACATAGACCTGCCCTTCGGCCTTGATGGTGCCGAGAATCCGACTCGGCGCCAGCGACGGATCGATGACGCGGTTGAGCGCGATCCAGTTAGCCTTGTCGGCACCGCCCGCCGTCTGGTTGAAATAGAGATCGGTCTCACGGCCGATATGGAACGTGTCCCAGGTCAGGATGGCCTTGGATTCCGTCTGCCTGATCTCAACTTGGTTGCGCCCGCCTGCAACCATCTCGGTCGGGAGCTTGGCGCCTTGCCACAAGGTTGGATCGGTCTTCACGTCTGGCGAGACGACGAGGCCTCCGGGCACCAGACCATTCGGCACCGTCGACGACGCCGACATCGCGGCGGCGCGCGCTGAATCCTGAATACCGCGCATGTTCTGCATCGCCCTCGAGGCACGGATCATGGCTTGCGATGCAGTTTGCGCCGCCTGTTGTGCACCCGCCCTCGCCGCATCTGCGGCGACATTGACGGGCACAGGTTGCGCACCCGAACTGCCACCGTTCAGACTGCGCGCCTGCGCAACGCCATACGGCGCCACCAGAAGCGCAATCATGCTCGCGCCGGCCAGCAATGCGCTCGGCTGAAAGACACGATGGGAGCGCTGCAAACGGATGTGCCGGGACATGTGGACGCCTTTCCGGTGACGATTTCAAACGGGCCGAGCGCGATTTCTCAACGCTTCTAGCTCCGGGATGAACGGCACCGGCGGCGACCGAACAACTTTCTTAACGTTTGCAAAGATTTTGGCGGCCGATCGATCGAGTACACATTCAGTGCATGTTATGTCAGCAGGACAACACCGCCCGGCAATGCGCGGGATTTCGCCCCAAAGATATGCACGATCTGCACGATGATCTTGTCGGTCTCATTCACTCTGAGACGTGCGTTCAGCAGACGTTTTCCGATCTCGTCATTCATCAGAATGATATGTCCCGGCCGATACCGGTTGATCTCGGCAATGACGCGCGCAACCGGCGTAGCATCGAATGTCAGCACGCCGCGCTGCCATGCCGTCACGCTCTCGGCATCGATGTTGGCAACAGTTTCCATACCACCGTCGCCGTAGCTCACCTGTTGGCTGTCGGTGAGAACGACAGAGCTGCCGTTGCGCTCGACCTTCAGCCGCCCCTGCAGGCAAGTGATGGACACCTGCCGTCCGTCGCAGCGCAGATTGAATACGGCATTGTCAGCGCTGGCGCGTCCGTCGGCAGCGAGTACGGTGAATGGCAGCGGGGCGCCGCCCGTCGTGATCGCCGCCTCGCCCGCCAGCACTTCGATCTGCGACACAACCGGTGACGCATCGCGCACCGCGATGCTGGTACGCGTGTTGAGATCGAGACCAACATTGCCAGCCAATACGAGCTGACGCCGCTCGCCGGCACCGGTCCGGAAATCGGCCATCAGCTCAGAGTAGGACGGCCATAGATCGAGCGGCGGACGGATCGCTACATAGGCAGCCGAAGCGGCCGCAGCCGCCATCGCACCGCCGATGAACATGCGGCGGCTCGGCAGAACCGCAGACCTACTGACCACCGGCACGACCGCGCCTGCACTAACGCCATGGCGACTCTCGCTGGCGATCGGACCGAGTGACTGCCAGACATGGCGCGCTTCAGCATAGGCTTTTCTGTGCTCCACGCTCTGCCGGTACCACGCCTTCATCGCATCGATGTCGGCGGGCGTCATGTCGCCTGCCATGAAACGCGTGATCCACGCATAGGCTTGGCTCGTGATCGGATCGAGGCCCGCCGGGGTTTCGTCGGCAATAGCGGGAATCATCGGCTTTGGCTCATTCTGGGTCGTCATGGCTGATGTCGTGCGCCTGCGCCTCGGACGGCGCTCCCATAGATGATGCTTCACGGACGCCCGGACCGAACCGCTGCGTGATCTTTCGCCTGATCTTCGCGCCGCAGATCATCAGCGCAGCCTTCAGTTCCTTTTCGACGAGACGTTGCGAAACCTGCAACTCCTCGGCGATATCGCGCAATTTACGCCCTTCCAGTCGGGAAGCGACCAGAATGAAGCGCCGCCGCTCGCTCAGCTCGTCGAAGGCGGCTTTCAGCACCTCGAATTCCTGCCGGGCTTCAAGGCTGCGCAGCGGATCGGGGGCGTCATCGACAAAGCCAAGGGCATCGTCGAGATCGGACAGGCTGGTCAATCGACGCTCGCGGCGGAACCGCATGCGCGCGATATTGGTCGCGATCGTCAGCAGGTATCGCTTCGGGCTGTCGATCACGCTCAGCCGCGCCGGCCGCTCAAGATGCAGATAGGTCTCCTGCAGCACCTCGCGCGCGGCGTCTTCGGAGCCGAGGCGGCGGGTCAATTGCCTGCGCAATTCATCATATTCTCCGACAAGCAACTGCCGCAGCCGGGTGACGTCCGCGACACTACTCATAGGTAGCTGATCGCAATCGTGGCGTCGTCGATGCCCGACACGCCGCCGAGCGCTGCGTTCGCTTCGGCATCAGTGAAAGATTCACCGGCTGCGGCATCCCGGCTGGCGGCCGTTCGCCCGTGGCGACCGAAGCGAGTGCGGCCAGATAGATGCGGTCGCGCGCATCAGCCCCTGTCGTCGACAGTAGGTCCGCTCGCTGCACGCTGCCGACTGATGATATCCAGATCCGTGCCAGCAGTTCGTCGGGATCGTCGGCGGCCACAGATACCCCGCACAAGGCACGGTCGAGGCTGCCTTGGATCAACCCCAGATAAGGTGCGAATTCGACCACCCGCAGCTTTGCGCGCGTCAGCTCGGCAGGCTCTTGTCCCTTGGAGGCAGGCGACAGGATCGTAATCGTCCCCCTGTCGTACGAGGTGCTGGACAGGCCGGTGCCCTGCAAGATCAATCTCATCGCGATCTCGGGAGGGAACGTGCCGTGTATCGGGAAGGAACGTTGTGCGGAAATAGCATCGCTTTCGTAGAACAAATTGACCTGTGCGGTTGCGGCAAAAGCCCTTAGTGCAGTCTCCAACTGCTGAGATGGAATGGCGAACTCGACCGCCCTTCCCTCGGAGCCAGGCGGCCCTTCCTCGGCGTGAATGGCTTCGTTGCGCGCTTGGGCCACAGCCCATTGGCTCGACGTCGTCAACGATACCATAGCCAGCACCGCACTGGCCGTCCGAACGCAGGCCAAGATCGACAAAAGCGAAGCCGGACTCAAACGTCCGCCCTCCCGTTGGTGGGATCATCAAATGCGCGATTGATCTATTCACGTTTTATGACGGCAGGATGTCACAGGTCCTCCTGGTCGCATTGCGTGCGATAACGCCAGTTAATCGCTTGTGGCGTGTAGCCCGCGAGCCGTTCCCGATATAACAAGATTGACCACGAGCGGCGTCATTGCGAGACAAATGAAAAGTCTTCGACGTCCGTTTTGCGCAAAAATCCGACATCGAGCTCTCGTTAGACGCAGGCCCCGCCGCCCTGTCCATCGCTCTAGAAGACACTAAAGCCCGTCGATGCAGTAAGGTCGAGACCTCGATGACATCGATCTTCGGCAAGAGAATGGTCGAATTCTTTCAGAAGCGCGATATTCGTTGTGATCGGATACGAAGGGAAGCAGTCAAATGATGAAAATCCATTTCGGTATCGTTCAAGCTATTGATCTCAGCACTTCTTACTTCATCTTCTCCGGCGACGATGGCACGCCATCGATGTGAGAAGGCGATTGCGCCCCTCACATCCTTCGCTGCTCCGATCCCTCGTCGAGCTCTTTCCGCTCCTGGTTCGTCATCATGCGCGACTCCTGCTCTGTTACAGGACCGTTACCGAGAATCCTTACGGGATTGGTTGGGTCGTAGTTCTGCGTCTCCTCGCGCTTCCATGTGGATCGCTCGTCAGGTTGTTTTTCCTCTCCGCCCCCGCCATAGCCGAGCACCTCGACGATAATGACCGACGGCCGCTCGTTGCCGCTGCCCTGGTTTGGCGTCGCGGTCTGCTGGGTCGCCGCCGTAGCATTGGAACTCGACAGCGCGGCGGCGATGCTCGGCGCCTGCACGGTCGGGATGTCCGTACTGGTGCCCTGCACCTGAATGTTCGCCGCATTCAGCACCTGAAGTGCTGCCAGATTGACGTTGCCCGAGACGCGGATGCCCGCTTCGCCCGCATCGATGGTGCCGAGCGGCGCGATCAGGTCGATGTCGCCGGGCAACACTTCCGGGATCGGGTTGAGCGTGGCGATGCCCGCGCCGGCCGACGGCACCTGCGGCGCGAGGTCAACGTTGCCGTAGCGATCGTAGGTCCGCTTCGGCGGCGTATAGATCACCGTCGTCTTGGCCCCGCGACCGGCATTGATGTCGCCCTCCGCCGACCAGCCGAGGATCGAGCCGCCAAAGGTCGTCATGATGCGCGACAGGCCAAGCAGGATCGACTTCTGGCTATAGATACCGATATCGCCCCTGCCCTGGGTCACGATACCGGCGGTTGCCGGCGGCACCGCGCCCTGCACGCCAACGACGATCTGCCCGCCGGGCGCCAGCAACTGAATATGGCCGCCGGAATTGGTTCGAATGCCTGAACCGCCGAACATCGTGATGTCGCCTGTGCGACGGATCACGCCGCCAGTTGCATCGGTCTCCGGGAACAGCGTGGCGATCATCTGGCGTCCGCGCAGATAGCTGCCGAAACGACTACTGCTTTGGTTATTGTATTCGCGGCCACCTTCCCGCAGCTCATCGAAATAGACCTGCCGCAAGAAGATGTTTTGCTGCTCCGGCGCGAGCGCACGGAAATAGGCCAGCGCCTCGGTCTCGGATCCGGAGAAGCCGTACCGGCTCGCGAGCCAATCCGACATGTCCTTCACATAGACCTTGGCCACCTTGCCGCCCTGCTCGGCGAGAGGAAGGGCGGGATCGGCGAGATTGGCGGAGTCGAGATAGCGCGCAGCGATGGCGGCGTAGTCGGGGCCGTCGCGACCGACGCCAGCGGCGACGACGATCGACGCGCCGGGGCGGCGGTCGCCCGGAGCGACAGGACCGATCGAGGTCACGGATCCCTTGTCGGCCTGATAAATGTTGCGACCGGCAGACATGTCGAGCGTGCCCGGGCCGGCGATCGTGAAAGTGGAGACCTGGATGTCGCGGCCCGCACGGATCACCGACACGTCGTCGGCATTGGCATGATAGATCAGGTTGCCCTGCGACTCCGCGCCATAGCTCGCGCTGTTCGCATAATGCGTCACGCCGTTAGCTGAAACAAAGGCCGGCTGCTCGCCCGAACCGATGATGTCACGGCCGGCAATGATACGGACCGGTTTGGCGGCGAGATACCAGCGATCGGCCTGCATTGACGAAACGACCGTACCGCCCCGCGTATGATCGAGCAGTTCGCCTGTGCGCAAACCGATGATATCGCCGTCCACGGCATAGAACCGCTGGGGCTCGTCATCGCCTGCATGAAGGTCGCTCGCAATACTGTTCGACCCGAATGCGTAGAGCGGCGCACCGTAAAAGCGGCCTTGGCTGGTTGCGGCAAGATTGTTGATCCCAGTCGACCAGCCGCTGATGAACGACGCCAAACGGTCTTGCTCGAAAACAGCCGGACATTCGATCTCGCCGGGACCTGACGCGCGGATCGCGAAAGCGTCCTATTCTATGACAAAGCATAATCAGCTTTGAGGGGTAACTGGCTCGTTTCATCGGTCGGCCAATTGATAGGCGTCAAGGCCGCCTTCCTGCTTGGACGACGGTCAAACGCTTATTGGTCGAAGATTACGATTTTACGACAGAAGGCGTCCGGCACGAACGACGCTTACATCAATCGTTCTGCAGCACGACTCCGGTCTCACATAACCGCGAATTTTGTAAAAGGGATCGGGCATTCAGAATAGGCTACGTATCCGCAAGCGACCGCGATGGCTTCACAATGCCCTTATGCTGCTGCTGCTGGCTACAGCGATGAAGATGCCAGCCCCATGGGATCAGATCCTCGCATCGATTCTGATCCGTCCTCCACCGGGATGTGCAACTTCATCGAAGAATCCGAACGCCTGCCTGCGCGACCTGAGACGGCCGAAAACCGCAGGCTAACGCGGCGTGATGTCGCCGCGCGCCCAGCCTTTACGCGTCCGTGCGCGGAAGTCTTCGAAGGTGCCGCTTTCAATCGCTGCGCGAATCCCCTGCATCAACGTCTGATAGTAGGCAATGTTGATTTCCGACAGCAGCATCGCACCGAGGGTCTCATTGGCGCGCACGAGGTGATGCAGATAGGCGCGCGAATAGTTGCGCGCCGCCGGCCACGGGCTCTCCTCGTCGAGCGGACGCGGATCGTCCTGATGCCGCGCGTTGCGGATGTTGATCTGGCCGTAGCGTGTGAACGCCATGCCGTGACGGCCATTGCGGGTCGGCATCACGCAGTCGAACATATCGACCCCGCGCGCCACCGCCTCGAGAATATCCTCGGGCGTTCCGACACCCATCAGATAGCGCGGCCGATCTGTCGGCAAGATCGGTGCGACTTCCTCGATCATCGCCAGCATCACCGCCTGCGGCTCGCCGACGGCAAGCCCACCGATGGCATAGCCATGAAAACCGATATCAATCAGGCCGCGCGCGCTGGCGTGGCGCAGTGCCGGCACGTCGCCGCCTTGCGCGATGCCAAACAGCATGTAGCCGTCGGGCGCTGTCTCGAAAGCCCGTTTGCAGCGCTCCGCCCAACGCAGCGAGAGCTGCATCGCGCGCTCGATATCCGCATGCTCGGCCGGCAACCGTACGCATTCGTCGAGCTGCATGGCGATGTCGGAGTTCAGAAGGCGCTGGATCTCGACGGCCCGTTCGGGAGTGAGTTCATACTTCGCGCCGTCGATATGTGAGCGGAAGGTAACGCCCTGCTCGGTCACCTTGCGGAGTTGCGCCAGCGACATCACCTGGAAGCCGCCGCTGTCGGTCAGCATCGGCCCGTTCCAGGTGGTGAATTTCTGCAGGCCGCCGAATGCCGAAATGCGCTCGGCGCCGGGCCGCAACATCAGATGATAGGTGTTGCCGAGCACGATATCGGCGCCGGCATCGCGCACCTCGCGCCAGTGCAAGCCCTTCATCGCCCCGATGGTGCCCACCGGCATGAAGGCCGGCGTCCGCACCACGCCGTGCGGCGTGGTCAGGCGGCCGAGGCGCGCGGCGCCGTTGCTGCCGAGCAATTCAAAATGGTTGGCGACGGTCATCGAGGACTTTCGTTTCGGAACAGCAGGCTGGCATCGCCGTATGAATAGAAGCGATAGCCTGTCGAAATGGCATGCGCATAGGCCGCCTTCATGGTGTCGAGGCCCGCGAATGCCGAGACAAGCCTGAACAGCGTCGAGCGCGGCAGATGGAAATTTGTCAGCAGGATATCGACGGCGCGAAAGCGATAGCCCGGCGTAATGAAGATCGCGGTGTCGTCAGCAAACGGCTTGATCACGCCGTCCTCATTGGTTGCGCTCTCGAGCAGGCGCATGGACGTGGTGCCGATCGCAACGATGCGACCACCGACGGCCCGCGCCGCATTCAGCGCTTCCGCCGTCTCGCACGAAATTGATCCCCATTCGGAATGCATCTTGTGCTCGGTCGTGTCGTCCACCTTCACCGGCAGGAAGGTTCCTGCGCCCACATGCAGGGTGACGCGATGCAGTCCGACGCCCCACGCTTTCAATTTCTCTTCGAGCGCCGGCGTGAAATGCAGGCCGGCGGTCGGCGCGGCGACGGCGCCTTCGTTGACCGCGAACATGGTCTGATAGTCGGCAGCATCCTGTTCATCCGCATCGCGCTTCGACGCGATATAGGGCGGCAATGGCGGCGCACCGAGTTCAGCGATGGCCTGATCCAGCGCCGGGCCATGGAAGCTGAACGCGAACGTCACCTCCCCCGCCTCGCCTTTGGCTTCCACCGTCGCATCGAGATGGCCGAGCAGGCAGACGCGGCCCTCATTGCCGAAACGCACCACATCCCCAGGCGCGAGCTTCTTCGCCGGCTTCACAAAGGCCTGCCAGCGCGATCCATCGATGCGTTTGATCAACGTCGCCTCGATCTTCGGCTCAGTATCGCGGCTGATGCGCCGGCCGGTTAGCGAGGCGGCGATCACCTTGGTGTCATTGACGACGAGCTGGTCCCCCGGCTTCAGCCAGTCGGGCAGATCGCCGACGGTGCGATCCTCCAGCGCCTCCCCCGGCCGCACAACGAGCAGCCGCGCAGACTCGCGCGGCGAGGCCGGGCGAAGCGCGATGTTGTCAGTTGGAAGCTCGAAGTCGAAGAGATCTGTGCGCATGGTCTCAAGGTTCATAAACGTGGATGCCCGAGCCACTTGCGAAGCAACGCTTCGCGTATGGCCCGGGCATGACGTCGTCGGAGATGGTCGTGACGATCAGGCGGCCTGATCAGCCACCATATAGGCTTTCACGATCTTGTCCGGATTCTGCACAGGCTCGCCGCGCTTGATCTTGTCGACGTTCTCCATGCCTTCGGTCACCTTGCCCCAGACGGTGTACTGCTTGTTCAGGAACGAGGCGTCGTCGAAGCAGATGAAGAACTGGCTATCGCCGGAATCAGGATTGGCCGCGCGGGCCATCGAGACGGTGCCGCGTACATGCGGCTCGGCATTGAATTCGGCCTTCAGCTTCTGGCCCGAGCCGCCGGTGCCGATGCCCTGCGGGCAGCCGGTCTGCGCCATGAAACCGTCGATGACGCGATGGAACACGATGCCGTCATAGAAGCCGTCGCGCACCAGCTCCTTGATCCGGGCGACATGGCCCGGCGCCAGGTCCGGGCGCATCTCGATGGTGACGTTGCCCTGGGTGGTCTCAAGGATCAGAGTATTTTCGGTGACAGCCATGCTTTTCTCTCGCTTGGTTTGGGTTGGTTTCGGCGGTCGTCGAACCGCACTCGGAACGGGCGCCCGGCGACCGCGTCGCCTAGTCCCCCGCTAAATGGCATCGGCGTACACCGTTGCAAAGTCTCCATTACGGCGGTCCGGTAGGCGATGCTGTCGGCCTCGGAAGCGCCCGGCGTTTCGAAGGTAATCCGCGGCCGGCCGAGAAGTTCGCCGTCCCGCTTCAGGCTGAACAGCACGGTAATCTGCATGCCGGGATGGCCGGGCGGCAGCTCCGGCCCGCGCCAGCATGTCTTCAGCCGCTCGAAGATCCCGTCCAGCGTGCTCACCGCCCCGGCCTGCGCCGAAGCGGTATTCACATGAGCAGGCACGATCAGCGTCCAGGCTGCGAGGAGGACGATGTGTCCGCACCGCAGCATGGCGCCTCACTTGATGTCGGAGGCGACCCGCACGGTGATCATCTTGTCGGGATCGGTGACCGCGCCGGACTGCGAGCCCGGAGGCGCCTTCTTCAACTTGTCGACCACATCCATGCCCTGCACGACATCGCCGACGACCGTGTATTTACCGTTCAGCGAGGAGCCGTCGGCGAACATGATGAAGAACTGCGAATTGGCCGAATCCGGATCGCCCGCGCGCGCCATGCCAACCACGCCGCGCTTGTACGGCACCTGCGAGAACTCGGCCTTGAGGTTCGGATATTTCGAGCCGCCCGTGCCGTTGAAGTTCTTGCCGTCGCCGGTCTGCGCCATGAAGCCGTCGATCACGCGGTGAAACGGAACGTTGTTGTAATAGCCCTCGCGTGCGAGCAGCTTGATGCGCTCAGCATGCTGCGGGGCGATATCCGGGCGCAGCTTGAACACGATACGGCCCTTGGTCGTGTCGATAACGATGGCGTTTGCCTTGTCGAGGCCCGCCGGCAGCGGCGCAGCGCTCGGCGCCGGGGCAGCCGGTGCCTGCGCGAAGGCGGGAACCGCCGACAGCAATACGGCAGCGAGAGCGATGGTACGGATCATGACAACTCCGGGTGCAAAGATGCCGGTCAGCCGGCGAATTTGGATGTAAGAGCCTTGGCGACGGCCGCCGGCACGAAGGCCGAGACGTCTCCCTGCATAGCGGCGATCTGCCGGACCAGTGTGGCGGTGATCGGGCGGACGGACACCGAGGCCGGCAGAAACACCGTTTGCACGCCGGGCGCCATGGACTCGTTCATGCCGACGATCTGCATCTCGTAATCGAGATCGGTGCCATCGCGCAGCCCGCGGATCATAATGGTGGCGCCGAGCTCCACCGCGAGCGTGGTGGTAAGATTGTCATAGGTGACGCAGTCGAACTGGCAGCCGGCCTTGTCGGCGATCGGCCCGAACACCTGCTTGATCATGTCGAGCCGCTCTTCCGTCGAGAACAGCGGCTTCTTGCCGGGATGCACGCCGACGGCGGCGACGAGCTTGTCGCACAGGCCGACGGCATGACGGACCACGTCGAGGTGGCCATTGGTGACGGGATCGAAGGATCCCGGATAGAGCGCGATACGGGTCATGCGTTCACACCTAGCCTGCCGAAGGTGCCCCTGCAAGCGGCGTTGGTTCCATCGGAAATGCCCTGCCCATCCAGGAATATTTTTGAACCCGGTTCGAACCGAAATGCCGCTCGACGCGTCTATTCGGCATCCGGGGTGACACTGAAAACACTCGCTTTTCGGCGAATTGTGTTGTCGCGGGCGGATGGATGAAACACAGGCCGAGCGTGACGAAACCAGTTCGCCCGGCGACGACAACCTCCCGAAACCGGCCCTGACTAATCAGGCAGGCACAGGGATCGACAGACAACCGGGTCAAAATGACCCAACCGACAGGGGACCGTCATGATCAAGGCTCTTTCCGCGGTCGCGATCGCAGCTTTCATTGCCGCCGCCGTCACCATCCTTCCCGGCTTCGCGCCACGGGTCGAAGCGTCGGTTCCGGTGGCTCTGGCCAAAGCTGACCGTCTGGACGTCAAGGCCGTCGGGCGCGCCTGTTCCGAACAGGCATGGCCGAATTTCGAGGCTTCCTGCCTACGCAACGCCGCAACCAAGGTGATCAACATCCGCGAGGCCCGCGTGGTGACCACCGATCGTCACTAAGCCGCTTCAACGACACATTCATCAAAAAGCCCGCGGCTCAGTCGCGGGCTTTTTGATTCACACCCTTCCCGTTGAGATCGCCTCTAAACAACGTAGCGAGACGAGGCATCCTGCCGTCGGAACAGCGCGGATACGAGTATCAGGAACAGCGTCAGATTGAGGAAGCGCCCGGCGAAAGACCCGAATGTATTGACCAGCATCAGATAGACGATCATCGGAACCACAACGCGCGGTTCCAGGCGCCGGAAGGCGTCGTAGAAGACGAGAAGCAGGCCGAACAGGATCAGGGACGAAATCACCACGCCCTGATAGATGCTGATATGGACGAAGGGATTTTCGATGCCCCATTCCATGCCGAAGGAATACATCTGCGAGCGGATGTAATCGGGATCCGGCCCCCACAGGAAATCCCCCCAATTGAAGGACCCCCAGAGCGGGAACATCACCAGACGGCTGCGGGCACTGCCGCCGTCTTCATTGAAGCGTTCGAGCAGCTGATCGAAGAAGCCGGCCCGCGCCAGCCCCGTCACGATCGCGATCCCGACCGGCACCGCCGCGATGGCAATCATCACCGTGCTGCGGGCATATCGATGGCCGGATGAAAACCGGACGATCTGCCAGCAGATCGTGATCGTGAGAATGAGTAGCGTCAGAACCAGCGCCGTACGCCCGCCGAATGCGACCATGGCCGCGGTCTGTAACGCGATCATTGGCATCCGCCATCGCGTCTCCAGGAGCTTGCCGCCGCCGACCAGCAAGCTCACGATATAGGCGCAGGTGATCGTGGCAGCATGCAGGGGATGGCCCAGCAGCGCGACAGCACGTGCCTCGGCGATCTGGGTGCCATCCGGCGAATAGGTTGTGAGCGGAAAAACCATGATCCCCGACACCAGCTCGAAAATCGCCAGCGTCGCGTTCACGGCAAAGAACGCATGCAGGAAGCGCTCGAGCTTTACCATCCCTTCGGACGGAACGAAGGGCAGCAGCATGCAGCAAAGAAACAGATGCAGGTCGGTGTCGAAATACATGCCGAAGCCATTGCGCCCACCGAGAACGATATTGATGAAAGCGAAGGTCGCGGCACAAAAGAAGAAGATCGATCCGAGCTTCGTCGCGAGATAATAGCGGGCGAGATCGAGCTTGCGTGGATACGACAGAATGAAAACGGGAAACAGCAACGCGATAAAATAGGTTGCCGGATGGATCTTGGTGATCTGCGCCCCCTCGATCGCGGAATAGTCGTAGCCGATAAGATCCAGCACCGTTCCGGAAAACAGGAAGACGAGCAGG
Source organism: Tardiphaga sp. (assembly GCA_030147505.1). Taxonomy (GTDB): domain Bacteria; phylum Pseudomonadota; class Alphaproteobacteria; order Rhizobiales; family Xanthobacteraceae; genus Tardiphaga. Next base: position 13,263 of record JASBVG010000009.1, on the reverse strand, counting down.
AAATAGACGACCAGCATCTTCTGGATGCCGGGGCCGGCAAAAGGCAAATTGAGCCTGACCGACTGTCCTTGAAAAGACGCGCGAGCCATCCGCTCGACACTGTCAGCGACCCGATCGCTCATGGTCGTGTTGCGAACAGGAGAAGGGAAGTCGACGCTACCGCGATCGGACGCCAGCGACAGGCAACCTCGCTTACGCGTTTCGAAGCGATGTCATCCGGCTCTGCCCATGGCTTTCGCTCGGCCAACATCAACACTCCGGTCACCCGCGACTGCGTTGAGAGTGCCCCAACACGGTTAAAACCACGCTAACGTATCAATGCACCGGCCGCGCGCGGCCGGAAGATGCCTAACTGCTCGTCGCCACGAAAGATTTGGGATAGCCGACCAGGCGCTCCACGATGATCTTCGCATTCGGAAACAGGCTGTCGAACATCGTGCGATCGAGCATGCTTGCGTGTTCGACGGCCCACATGCCGTCTGTCACCGTTTCAGCCTTGCTCTTCGCCCAGCCGAGCCGGTAGTTCCGCGCGATCCAGAGCTGCATGGGCGCCGGCAGCCAGTGATAGAACGCCATGCTCTGATGCGGCTCCCAGGGAAACCAGAAATTCGGCGTCTGGTGAAAGTAATGCGGAGCGACGCGGGTCGTCTCGCGTGCAAAGGCCACCTTGTTGTGCCAGTTCCCGACATGCTCGATGACGGAATTGGAGTGACAGATGTCATAGCTGTTGTCGGCGAAAGGCATATCGCAGCCATTGCCTTCGACGGCGCTGAACCGCTGCGCGTTCCTGATCGCACGAATGTCGCCCTTCAGGTTCAGAAGGTCGATATGAACATTGTGCTGCGCGAGATAGGGCTCGCCCAGCATGTCCCAGTAATATTCCATACCGCCGACATCGAGGATTCTGACGGCGCCCTTCTCGGCATGCACGGTTTCAATGAGACGACGGAGAGGAGCGCTGCGACGCGCACGAAAGCGCGAACCAAGGCTGTTCGGATTGTCATAATCACCAATGATCTGCCCGATGCGACGCATATGGTGCCTCCATGTATTCTATTCAGTATTGCGCCTCAGTAGACGACTGAAAGATACAAGTCAGCTCAAACAAGCATAGAACTACCGCGAATTGCCCGGGATGCTTAACCCGGTCCAACCACGATCTCACAATGAAGGAGGCTTCGCGCGAACGCCATGACGACTCCTTGTTGGAATAGCCGGCATTCTATTAAAATTGGAGAGATCGCCCAACGATCGGGACTCGGAAAGTGACCGCGGAACGAAAGCAACTTCACCCAAAGCATCGTCGCGCTCCGCCCCTGAACGCGATCCAAAACGCGGCATCCGATTTCCAGACAGCATAACGCTCCGGCGGAAGCCAAACATGATCTGGCAGGTTTATTGCCTTGTCCTCCCTTATCGGAGGACATTGAATGACACTGATACCTGCCCGGCATAGTCACCTGACGTTCGGCGTGATCCAGTCCGGTCTCACCAGCGGCGTGTCCTCTGCGGTCGCGAGCGTTCCGTTTTGGCAGGAGCGCTCCTTTCTCCTCCATTGGCTGTCAGCGTGGTCGTTATCCTGGCTGATCATGCTGCCCATCGTGATCCTGGCAGCCCCCATCATCAGGGCCTTCGTGCAGAGGATAACGCGCACGTATTGACGCGAGCTCCGGGGACAACGCGTTACGATTTCGGGAGAAGATGGATCGGTGCTAGATAGCCAGCAACCCGGCAAGAAGATTGCCGGCGTCCGTGGCCGCCCCTGTGATGAGCGCAACTGCCGCCGCCCTGGATTTCTTCAGCACGGTGCACAGCCAGGACATCGCCCCCTGTGTCGTTCTGGCCTCGTCGATGACGGCGAACGATCCCTTCGCTTCGCGCAGCACCGCGAGCGAGCGCCGTGACGCCGTATAGGTCGACACGATGATGCAACCATCCGGCTTGAGCCACTGCGCATAGCGGTGGAGGGATTGAACGGGATCGCTGAGATAGTAGAGCGACTCGTTGAGCACGATCACGTCGAAACGCCCGATGGGTTCGTACACATTGCCATCGGCCTGAGCGAAGCTCGTGTGCTCGTCATTGTGGTGGCGCAGCCTGTCGATCGCGACATCCGAGATATCGATCCCGACATAGCGATGATAACCGAGCGCCTTGAAGCGTTCGAACAGCACGCCGTCGCCGCAGCCGACATCGAGATACTCGCCGCCGCGCCGGAACGCGTCCATGTAACCGATCAGCGTCCAGTAGCGGCTGTTCTCATGGAGCTGCCCGATATAGTTCCAGCGCCCGTCGCCATATTCGGCGTCCCAGGCTGCCTTTGCCTTCGGGCTGTCACCGAAGCCCTGCGCGATCTCCCAATCGCTCACGGCGCGTCCGAGCGCATTCCCGAAAGGCATTCGGGCAAGGCCGAAGGCGTAGTATGCAGCACGCACACGCCGCCAAGCATGATATTGGACCGTGGCAAGCATGGACAAATCCTGTCATCAGCATCCACCGGGGCGCAAGCGTCGCAACGCGCATCGCACATTCCGGGCGACAACATGACGCGGCAACACGTCATGTTGTGCCGAGTGCGTCCACCCTCCACTACCGGCCCTCCGCCCGCGCCTTATCCGCTCGCTAGGACGAGCAGAGCCGTCACGGTGTCTTTTCAAAACACGCGATCAGCATTTCGGTGAGAACTCGCACCTTTCGTGCGGGATGCTGGCTTGGCGGGCGGATGACATACATGCCCGCCTGCGGTGGTGGATAGCGTGGCATGAGCAGAACGAGCGCACCGGAAGCAATATGCTCATCGGTGACACCATCGGGGAGCCAGGCAATGCCGAGCCCAGCCAAAGCCGCTGCCAACAGCGCCGTCGCGTTGTCGGCCTTGAAACGCCCCTGCGGGCGAACCGTCACGATCTTGTCGCCATCGGTGAACTGCCAGGCTTCCGTGCCCCGCATGAGGGCTTCATGGGCGGCGAGGTCTTCCGGCTTCTCTGGCGCACCATGCGCCTTGATATAGTCCGGACTCGCTACAAGTCGTCCATAGATGGGTCCGACATGTCGCGCGATCAGATTCGAGTCCGGCAGATAGCCGAACCGGATCGCGCAATCGAAACCTTCCGCGATGAGATCGACAAAGCGATCGCTATAGGCGGTGTGGATGTGAAGCTTCGGATGACGGCGCGCCATCTCCGCCAGCACGGGCGCCAAATGCGTTGCGCCGAAAGTCAGAGGCACCGCAATACGCAGTCGCCCGCACAGCTCACCGTCAGGCAGGATCAATTCTCGCGCAGTGTCGATCTCGGCGCAGGCGCGGGAGGCGTGATCGCGAAACATGACGCCGGCTTCCGTGAGCGCGGCGCCGCGCGTGGTGCGCGCAAGCAGCTGGACGCCAAGGTCCGCTTCGAGCCGGGCGAGTTGCCGACTGACAATCGACTTGGAGACACCGAGCCGGCGCGCGGCGGATGACACACCCCCGGCATCGGCCACTTCCACGAATGTCCTGAGGTCTTCGATATCCAATTCGGCGTTCCCCGTTCCGCGACACAGCTTGGCGAGAACCGGCACTATCGCATTACCAACAGCATCGGCAATACCCTCGGCAGGCGACGGCGCCGTCGGCGCATGTCTCCCGACCCACCTCACTTACAACGGCAGCAGAGGATGTATTGATGACCTTCCGTAACGGCCTAGCGTCGCTTCTTCGTCCCGAAGACTCGGTTCTCGTTCTGATCGACCACCAGCCGTACCAACTCGCTAATCTGAACAGCCACGACCCGCATATGGTGATCAACAATGTCACGGGTCTGGCCAAGACCGCCAAGGTTTTCGGCGTCCCCACGATTCTGACGAGCGTGATCGCTGCACGCGGCGGTCTTCTGTTCCCGCAGATCACCGATGTCTTCCCCGGGCAGGAGGTGATCGACCGGACCTGGGTCAACACTTGGGAAGACAAGAAGGTGGTGGACGTTGTGAAGGCGACGGGCCGCAAGCAGCTGATCATCGCTGGCCTGTGGACCGAAGTATGCGTCGCGATGCCCACGATCCAGGCGCTCGGCGAGGGCTGGGACGTCACGGTCATCACCGACGCGTCCGGCGGCATGTCGGTCGAAGCCCACGAGGTCGCGATCCAGCGCATGATTGCAGCCGGCGCCAACATGATGACCTGGTTCGCGTTGGCCGGTGAATGGCAGCGCGACTGGGCCCGGTTGGACACGGCGGCCGCATTGACCGACGTCATCATACAGCACAACGGCGGAAGCGGCATCGCCTATTTGTGGGAGCAGCAACTGCTCAAAACGCCGGTGCCGAAAGGCTAACTGAGACCAGGGATGGCGCGGCCGTACGAGCATCGATCGCTCATCACGGTCTCGCCGTACCCCCAGCAACGGCCGGGCAGCAGCGGGAACGAGCTGTCCCGTCCAAAGATCTGACTGCCATCGTCGATGAAAACGCCTGATGATCAAGTTCAGCTTCGCTCTTGCGGCAATGATGGCCGCGACGGCTACATTTGCGCAGGCCCAGGTCGGCACCGATGTTGAACGCGCGCCGACGCTGACGAATGAGCGATATCGCGAGGACTGGTCCTATCTCGCCGATCCATCGAAGCGGACCGGCCATTGGACGGAGCCGTTCAAATACATTCCGTTGCACGAGGATGGATCGGTTTATCTCACAACAGGCATGGAAGCCCGCTCGCGATATGAAGGCTATGCAAACGTGAGCTGGGGAGCGGCGCCGAATGATGATTATATCTGGCACCGCTTCATGCCCTATGCCGATCTTCACGCGGGAAAGGTGAGGTTTTTCACCCAGCCTATCTTCTCGGCGATCACTGGTACCGACCGGCCCGAACGTCCGGCTGATACGACCGGCGCCGATATGCTTCAGGCATTCGGCGAGATCGAATTCGATGTCGGAGACCGCACCACGCTGCGAACGTCCGCAGGGCGCAAGCTGATGTCGCTGGGCGCTGGCCGCTTCATCGACACTCGCTACGGTCCCAATGTCCCGCAGGCCTTTGACGGCCTCGACGCGATCGTTACCGGCGCGGATCGGCAGATGACGGTGCTATATGCGCGTCCCGTCGACAATTTTCCGGGCGATTTCGATGATCGTACGTCGCGCCAAAAGACCGTCTGGGGCGCCTATGCAACGCAGTGGCTACGGGAGAACAGGTCAATCGGTGTCGATGTCTACTATCTCGGTCTGCTGGACCAAGATGCGGCTTTCGACCAAGGCCGCGGCAGGGAACTGGCGCATACGTTCGGAACAAGGATATTCGGCGACACCGGCGCGTGGTTCTGGAACTTTGAAGGCGCCTTGCAGCGCGGGACATTCGGAACGCACCGCGTGGCGGCATGGGGCATTGGTGGTGAATTCGGCTTTCGTTTCCTCCAGACGTCACTCCAGCCGGAAGTCCGGCTCATGTCCGATGTGATTTCGGGAGACAACAATCCGGACGATCCGAATCTCGGGACGTTCAATCCGCTGTTTCCCCGGGGCAAATATTTCGGTGCTCTGTCTCCGGTCGGCCCGCGCAACGTCATTCAGGTGCGACCATCGATCACAGTCTATCCGCGCAAGGATGTCGCAATCTCACTCACCAGCGCGGCCTATTGGCGACAGAGCACGGCCGACGGGATCTACGGAGTTCCCGGCAACCTCGTGAGCAGCGGCAAAGGCAGCGATGCGCGCTTCATCGGAAATCAGGTCGAGCTGTCCGTGGCATGGCAGGCCACGGCCGAACTCAACCTGTCGGCATCGTTGAGTGCCTTCGAAGCCGGGCAGTTCATAAAGGACACCGGACCTGCGCAGACCATCACTTTGATCAGCGTGATGGCGAACTTCCGCTTCTAGCAACGAAACATGATCGACGAATCTCATAAGGAGCTCTCATGGAAATCGGCATCGACAGTTTTGCGGCCATCCTCCCCGATCCCGCGACCGGCCAACTTCCTTCAGCGACCGATCGCATGGCTGATCTTCTCGATGAAGTCGAGGTCGCCGACCGCGTCGGGCTCGATGTGTTCGGCATCGGCGAGCATCACCGCGCCGAATTTCTCGATTCCGCACCCGCGATCATTCTCGCCGCGGCAGCAGCGCGCACCGAGCAGATCCGGCTGACCAGCGCCGTGACGGTCCTGAGCGCCGCCGATCCCGTGCGCGTGTTTCAGGAATTCGCGACGCTCGACCTGATTTCCAAGGGCCGCGCCGAGCTCGTCGTCGGCCGTGGCTCGTTCGGCGAAGCGTATCCGCTGTTCGGCATGGACCCGCGCGACTATGACGACCTTTTTTCCGAGAAGCTCGCGCTGTTCCTGAAACTCGGCGAGACGAAACATCCGGTCTGGAAAGGCCGCTTCCGTGCGGCGCTCGAAGGCCAGGGCATCTATCCCCGCCCCCATCAGCCCAAGCTACCTGTATGGATTGGCGTTGGCGGCACGCCGGAATCCTTCGTGCGCGCCGGCACGCTCGGCGTTCCGCTGATGGTCGCCATCATCGGCGGCACGTTCGAGCGCTTCCGGCCGCTGGTCGATCTCTATCGCGAAGCTGGCAGCCGCGCCGGCCACGGCCCTGACAAGCTCAAGGTGGGCGTCCATGCGATGGGCTTTGTGGGCGAGACCAACGCCGCCGCGAAAGACGCCTTCTTCCCAGGCTGGGCGCATCTGACGGCGAAGATCGGCCGCGAACGCGGCTGGTCGCCGCCGACACGCCAGCAATTCGAAGCCATGGCCGGCCCGGAAGGTGCATTTCTGGTTGGCGATCCCGCGACGGTCGCCGCCAAGATGCACCGTGCGAGCGAAGCGCTCGGCGGTGTCGCACGCATCACCTTCCAGATGAGCACCGCCTCGCTCGAAACCACGGCCATGAAACGTTCGATCGAGCTTCTCGGCACCGAAGTTGCGCCGGTCATCCGGGCCGCGCAATCGTGACCGGACGGGCGCGACAGTCGCCCATCTTGCCCGCGGCGCACCGCACAGGCATACGCAAACAATGCATGGCGCCGGACTGAGCCGTCCGGCCGATCAACGAAAGAGGTTTCATGGCGGACGCTTCCGGTTTCAACTTGGGACATGCCATCGTCCTGCTGGGTGCGGCCACCGTCGCGGTTCCATTGTTCAAGCGCCTGGGGCTTGGCTCCGTCCTCGGCTATCTCACCGCCGGTCTCGCCGTGGGCCCGTTCGGCCTCGGCCTGTTCCATGATCCCGAGACGCTGCTGCACACCGCCGAACTCGGCGTCGTCATGTTCCTGTTCATCATCGGACTGGAGATGCGCCCGTCAAAACTCTGGAAGCTGCGCCGGCAGATTTTTGGCCTCGGCGCCGCGCAGGTCATCACCTGCGGCTTCCTGCTCACGCTGGTGGGCATGGCGGCCGGCCTCGCCTTCCCCGTCGCCATGATCGGCGCCATGGGTTTTGTCCTCTCCTCCACCGCCGTGATCATGCAGCTGCTCGAGGAGCAGGACGAAACCACATCGCCCGAGGGGCAGCGCGCCATTGCCATCCTGCTGCTGGAAGATCTCGCCATCGTCCCGCTGCTGGCGCTGGTCGCTGTCTGGGGCGCGGCCGAAGCCCCGACCGCCGCGACGACCAAGCCGATGTGGCAGAGCGCCGCCATCGCGCTGGCCGGCCTCGCCGCGCTGCTGGCTGCGGGCCGCTGGCTGCTCGATCCGTTCTTCCGCATCATCGCCAAGGCCGGCGCGCGCGAGGTGCTCACCGCCGCCGCGCTTCTGGTCGTGCTCGGTTCGGCCGTGTTCATGCAGAGCGTCGGCCTGTCGATGGCGATGGGCGCGTTCCTCGCCGGCGTGCTGCTCTCGGAATCCAATTTCCGCCATCAGCTCGAGGCGGATATCGAGCCGTTCCGCGGTATCCTGCTCGGCCTGTTCTTTCTCAGTGTCGGCATGTCGCTGAACCTGCGCATCGTGTTCGATGAATGGGTGATGGTGCTGGGCGGCGTCGTCGCCTTCATGATCGTCAAGGCGATCGGCATCTATGTGATCGCGCGCCTGACGAAGTCAGACCATCCTGCGGCGAGCCACCGCGCCGCGTTGTTCGCGCAAGGCGGCGAATTCGCCTTTGTGCTCTATGCAGCAGCACTTGCCGCCGGCATCTTCGATGTCCGCGCCTCTGCCGTGATGAGCGCCATCGTGATCCTGTCCATGGCGCTGACACCCATCGTGCTGCTTGTCCACGGGCGGATGCGCTCACCCGCTCCTGTGTCCATGGACGGCGTTGAGCCGGCCGACGGCTTGCGCGGCCGGGTGCTGTTCATCGGCTTCGGCCGATTCGCACAGGTGGCGACCCAGGCCCTGCTGGCGCGCAATATCGAACTGTCGCTGATCGAGAGCGACGTTGACATGATCCGCGCCGCCGGCAATTTCGGCTTCAAGATCCATTATGGCGACGGCACCCGCCTCGACATCCTCCACGCCTCCGGCGCCGCCACCGCCGAGGCGATCCTGGTCTGCGTCGACAAGCCTGAGGCCGCGGACAAGATCGTCGAACTCTGCCGCGCAGAATTCCCGCTGGCCAAGCTCTATGTCCGCTCCTACGACCGCGGCCATTCGCTACGTCTCATCCATGCCGGTGTCGATTTCCAGATCCGCGAGACGTTCGAGTCCGCACTGATGTTCAGCGAAGCTGTACTGAAGGGCCTCGGCCTCGACGAGGACGAGGCCCGGGAGTCCATCGCGGAAGTCCGCGAGCGCGACGAGCAACGCGTCGAACTCGAACTGATCGGCGGCCTCGAAGCCGGCCGCAAACTGCTGCGCGGCAATGCCGAGACGCCGGAGCCTGCGCCGTTCTTCAAGACCAAGGTGGTGAAGGTGGATAACGCAAACGAGAATGCGCTGGAAGCGGCTGTAAAACTGTAGCACGCAGGAGTACTGCGCAATCTTGGACCGGCGCTTTAACGGGCTCGACTTACCGGTCCACCGCTCTTGGGATAGGATGGAGAATGTTGGCAATGATTTACGCCGGAATTCTTCTGGCGATACTCCTCTGGTTCTCATTGCTGGGCTACATGGTACAGTCTCCGCTATGGCACTCGATAGGCTCTGCACAGGCCGAAAGCGCGCCATCAGAACCACTGATTAACCCGAAGTATCTGGCAAGCGGAAATAATGATCAGCCTGTAACGGAATCAAGAGCACAGCCTTCGACGAGGGCTCGATTGGGATGGTCACTGCTCATCGGCCTAGCGTGGTCGACCGGATTTTGGTTGCTCTCTGGCTATCTCGATGAACGCTATAGGCTGGAACCACTTCGTTTTGGTGACCCAGGTCGGTCAATCAGAGAAGGATTTCTCTTTTCGACCGGATCTCTTTTTGTGGCAGCTATGATAGTGAATTTGACGCAACGAGCGATAAGACGACGCCATCGCGCTCACGAATAATGAACATAAGACCTTTCGGTTTCGCGAAGCTTTCCGTTCAAAAATCTCCTATCAGGAATATCAATGACGCTTATCGTTGCGGCAGGAAACTCCGAGCAAGTCATCATCTCAGCGGACACCCGCCTGTCGTGGAACGGAGAACTTATTGACGACGAGACCTGCAAGCTTTGCCATCTCGTTTTCTTCGATGGCACGATATTGTGTGCCTTCACCGGACTTGTGGGCTTTGGGACAGTCAAAATTCCAAATTTTATGCAATCGACGCTTAAGGAGGCGGCTAAACCTTGGACAAAAGCTTTCGAAGCTTTAGGCAGCCTCGAAAAAGCGTTGACCGCTTTATTTCAATCTCAAGAGATAGCTCACATCCGCACGGTGGATCGCGGTTTGACGATAGTCTTCGGCGGCTATATCGATAATAAGCTGATGTTAGCACAGATCTCAAATTGCAAAGATATCGATGGACGAACGCTGCCTGTTGAAGATCGCTTCACATTGACCACATGGACGCATCCCACCACTGACTTGGAATGGGCATTCGTTCAAGGAGCTACAGATTTCGTTAAAGACGGCGCTCGTGAGGAGCTGTATCAACTTGCACAATCTCGCAAGCCAGCTGACGCGATCGCTGGAAAGTGCCACGCGACAATCTTGGAAGTAGCCGAGCGTGCCAAATCTGTTGGAAAAAATGTTCTGACCGGCACTCTAGTGCGAGGCCGACCAGTTTCGACATGGTACTCACCAGCGGGAGGACAGGACAAGATCCTTTTGGCTGACATGTTTTCGGCGCTGAATAACTACGATGGCGCTCTCGCTGTAAGCAAGATCGTTCTCAATGTTTCGGAGCCTTTCACTCAGCGAACATCAAAGCGCGGCAAAGGCGGAAAGCATCATCCAAGGCGATTTCGTGGCGTTCCGCACTGATGACCAAGGAGCGCTAGCCCCCGCAAGTGATCTGAATCTATCACGGTGGCAGCGCTATTCTTGCCCCTTCATGCTGTCGAGCGGTCGACCACGCGAACGCCCTCCACCGGGCAACGGATCAACTGGCCTTGTCGGTGACCAGCATGATCTGGTCACTGTCTTTCACCGGGAATGCCAAGAACCGCGTATCATCGACACGCCGGATAGCCGAAACGCCTAACCATCTCTTCTCCCGAGATCGTCGTGAATTCGAGCGTCTCCATGATGCGATTGCTGACGAGATAGCGCCTGAGCGCGGGGCGATAAGTGTTCAACATTTTCGCCGTGTATTCCGGATTGATGCCGCGCTGTCTGTTGCCGCCGGCGTGAAAGGCGAGCGACGCGCCGGGCGCGATGCAGACGTTGCGCACCGAAAGAAACATGGTGCAGGCCGAAGGGCAATGCGTGTCGATCCGGAAGCGCTCACCCGACGCGCTGTACTGGCGAACGGCCTCCTGGAATTGGACAAAGGCCGCAGCGTTAGGCGCGCCGTGCCCCATGCCGATGGCTGACAAGGACACATCGGCAATCGCGTCGCCGCCCAGCATGGACAATACAGAAGCCGCGAGAAGCGCGGTTGCGGAATGTTTCCTCATTTTCCCTCCGCCGGTGCAGTATCTGAAAATTTTGCCTTGACGGCACTTGCCGCGCAATCAGAGATTGCGACTTCACCACTGTAGCGTCGCTTTCGTCCTATGCACCCGCCAAAGCAAAAAGGCCCACGGCATAACCGTGGGCCTTTTTGTCTGTCAGTTGCCGTGACTTCGGAGCCTGGCCATCTCATGGTTCGAGACGCGCGCGGCGGCGGAGCAAGAGCTCCGCCTGAGAGCGCGCTCCTCATCAAGAGGGGCGGAGTTAGCCCTCCGCCACAGTCCCCTCACCACCAGCTTCCGGCTCATCGCCCTCGCCGGCTTCGCCGATATGCTCCACCGAGACCACATGCTCGTCATCGGCCGTGTTGAACACGATGACGCCCTGGGTCGAGCGGCCGGCGACGCGGATGCCTTCTACGGGGCAGCGGATCAGCTGGCCCTTGTCGGTGACAAGCATGATCTGGTCGCTGTCTTCCACCGGGAACGAGGCGATCAGCTTGCCGTTGCGGTTGTTCACCGACATGGCGACGATGCCCTTACCGCCGCGACCGGTGGTGCGATACTCGTAGGACGAGGTGCGCTTGCCATAGCCATTGATGGAGATGGTCAGCACCACCTGCTCGGCCGCCGACAATTCGACATAACGCTCCTGCGACAGTTGCAGCGCGCCGGACGTCTCGCCGGGCGTCTCTTCGGCCTCGGCCTCGAGCATCGACTCGTCGATTCCAACAGCAGCCTCGCCCGCCACCGCACGACGCATCTTCAGATAGGCCGCGCGTTCATCGGACGTGGTCTCGACGTGACGCAGGATCGACAGCGAGATCAGCTTGTCGCCTTCGGCCAGCGCGATGCCGCGCACGCCCATGGAGCTGCGGCCCTGGAACACGCGCACATCGGTGACCGGGAAGCGGATGCACTGGCCGCCGCCGGCGGTCAGCAGCACGTCGTCATGTTCGGTGGCGATCTGCACGTCGACGATGGCCTCGCCGTCGTCGAGCTTCATGGCGATGATGCCGGAGCGGCGGACGTCGACGAAGTCCGACAGCTTGTTGCGCCGGACATTGCCGCCTGTCGTGGCGAACATCACGTCCAGCGTATCCCAGGTCGCCTCGTCCTCGGGCAGCGGCATGATGGTGGTGATGCGCTCGCCCTGCTCCAGCGGCAGGATATTGATCATCGCCTTGCCGCGGCCGTTCGGCGGCGCGATCGGCAACCGCCAGACCTTTTCCTTATAGACCTGGCCGCGCGACGAGAAGAACAGCACCGGCGTATGCGTGGAGGCCACGAACAGGCGCGAGACGAAGTCTTCGTCACGCGTGGCCATGCCGGAGCGGCCCTTGCCGCCGCGGCGCTGCGCCCGGTAGGTCGAGAGCGGCACGCGCTTCACATAGCCATGATGCGACACCGTCACCACCATGTCCTCGCGCTGGATCAGGTCCTCGTCCTCGACCTCGCCTTCCTGCTCGATGATCTCGGTCTTGCGCGGCGTGGCGAATTCCGACTTCACGGCGCCGAGTTCGTCCTTTACGATGGTCTGAACGCGCGCGCGCGAGCGCAGGATGTCGAGATAGTCGGCGATCTCCACGGCGAGCTTATCGAGCTCGTCGGAAATTTCCTCGCGGCCGAGGGCCGTGAGGCGGGCCAGACGCAGGTCGAGAATGGCTTTTGCCTGTTCGAAGGACAAGCGCGCGGTACCGTCTTCCTCGAGGCGGTGGCGCGGGTCGTCGATCAGCGTGATCATCGCCGCAACGTCCTGCGCCGGCCAGCGACGCTCCATCAGGATGTCACGCGCGGTGGTCGGATCCGGCGAGGTGCGGATCACGCGAATGATTTCGTCGATATTGGCGACGGCAATGGCGAGGCCCACCAAAATATGCGCGCGATCGCGTGCCTTGTTGAGCAGGAACTTGGTGCGGCGGGTGACAACCTGTTCGCGGAAGCCGACGAAGATGGTCAGCAGGTCCTTCAGATTGAAGACCTGCGGGCGGCCGCTGTCGAGCGCCACCATGTTGGCGCCGAAGTTCGTCTGCAGCGGCGTGAACTTGTAGAGCTGGTTGAGCACGATGTCCGGCACGGCGTCGCGCTTCAGCTCGACGACCACGCGATAGCCGTCGCGATCGGATTCATCGCGCAAGTCCGAGATACCCTCGATCTTCTTCTCGCGCACCAGTTCGGCGATGCGCTCGACCATGGTGGCCTTGTTCACCTGATACGGCACTTCGGAAATGATGATCGCCTCGCGATCCTTGCGGATCGGCTCGATCGACACCTTGCCGCGCATCACGATGGAGCCGCGGCCGGTGTGGTAGGCGGTGCGGATGCCGGC
>JASBVG010000134.1 GCA_030147505.1 Tardiphaga sp. | reverse complement strand
CGATTATGCGGAGAGCGGGATTATGCGAAGTGCCGCCCTGTGATGGGCTGGTTTTCGCCGATCTCGGCGTGCTCCGCTCCGCATAATCCCGATGGTGGAAGTCGGACGCCCCGCCGGGAGCGGAGCGCCGGAGGGCTGGTCATCGCGACCAGATAAGCTTGTTCTCGCCGTTGTCGCCCTGGATGAGGGAGGCGTAGACCGGCGCGTTAAAGGACGGATCGTCGAGCTTGAGCGAGAGGTACTCGGCGCCCGTCTCGCGAGCGGTCCTGCTCCAGCCGGCACCGAACTCGACACCGTTGGCGGTGACGCGGTAGTCGGGCGCCTTGTCGCTGTCGCGGTTGCAGGGCTTGATGGTGGCCTTAACGTTGAGGGTGAGGGTCTTGATCGTCCCGGCGTAGGCGCCGTTCTCGTCGCGGGTGAAGGTGCCGATCTGAGCCATTGTCGTATCTCCTGAGTTGTCCGAAGCCGCCCGATGCGGTCTCGATGGCGGTCGAGAGGCGACGGACCGGACGGATGCATCCGAAGGACCGCAGCGTCAGCGGAGGACGGCGGCAGCCGAGCTTGTTGCTGCGCGAGGAATGCGGCGCAGCCGCAGGGGAAGAAGGTCGGCGGAGCCGTTGCAGGCCAAGGCCGGGCCGGCGCCAGACCCGCCGAGAAGAGAGGCCGTATCGGAGCTTCGTTGGCATCGTCAGCAGAGAACGACGCTGGCGGTCGGCACATCTTCAGCGCATTCGGCGCTGGCGACGTGTCAGCCCTCCCGCTGTTACGGCCACCATGCCTCCCTATCCAACGACACGCACCGCGCCCGACACGGCACAGACCATGTCGAGCACGATGCCGGGTGCAGGATCGGGTCGATTGGCGACAGTACCGTTTCCGGCGCGGGCCCGTTCCGATCAGGCCGGTGCTTCCAAGTCCGAGAGCAAGGACGCGATCAGCGCATCCGGTGCTTTGAACCGGCCACGTCTCAGCTCCGGCGGGACGACCGCCTCGACCGCTTCCAGCTTTTCGGAGGGATCCATGCGGAGGTAGACCTCCGTCGTGCGGATATCGGCGTGACCGAGCCACAGGGCGACTTTCCGGATGTCGTGGGTAGCCTGCAGCATGATGACCGCGCAGCTATGCCGAAGCTGATGCGGGGAGATGCTACGATCGCGCAGCGATGCGCAGGTCTCAGCCGCTTTGCCGACGTGCTTGTCGAGCACATATTCGAAGCCCGCACGGGTCATTGGCTCATTCTGAGCATTGACGAAGAGCTCCGGCACGCGAACTGCGCCTCGAACGCTCAACCAAGCGCGAAGATCACGCGCGGTTTCCTTCCAGAGCGGCAGGCAGCGTTCCTTGCGGCCCTTGCCCCGGATCATTACGCTCGCGCCATGCCGGAGCGACAGGTTTTCAGTCAGGACGCCGACCAGTTCGGAGACCCGCAAACCCCCAGCGAAGCAGAGGTGCATCATCGCCCGATCGCGCACGCCGGATCGTGTCGCGAGATCGGGGACGTTGAGGATCGCGCGAACCTCTTCCATCGTCAGATGACGGATGAGCTTCTGGTCATGGCGCTTGACCGGGATCGCGTGGACCCGGCCGATCTGCTCCAGGGCGGAGGGCACCTGGTGCTCCACATAGCGCATGAACGTCTTGATGGCGGCGAGCCGCAGGTTGCGCGTGGAAGCACCGTTGCCGCGCTCCTGTTCGAGATGGGCCAGGAAGGCGACGATCATTGGCGCGTCGAGGTCTTCGATCGTCAGCCGTGACGCGCTGGTGCTGAGCCGTTTCGCGGCGAAGCCGAACAGCAGCTTGAAGCTGAACGCATATGTCTCGCAGCTCTGCGGACTATAACCCCGCTGACGGGGCATGTAGTCGCGCAGGAAGCCAGTGATAAGAGGGGCGAGCTTCGTCATGCTGCGCTCTCCACGACCAGCATTTCCGCCGCCGAGGCGATATCCGCCATCATCTCCGGCGTTGCCTCGAGATACCAGTAGGTGTTCCGGATATCGACGTGGCCGAGATAGGTCGACAGGGCGACGAAGTGCCGGGCGACAGCGCGACGCTCGGTACCGCATTGCTCCAGCACGCGGGTTGCGAAGGTATGGCGAAGATCATGGATGCGGGGTTGCTTGCTTCGCGCCGGCGCGATGCCTGCCCGTCGCAGAACGCAGCGGAAGGTATAGTTCACGGTCGTCGAGTACATCTTCCGGTGCTGGACGGATGGGAAGATCCAGTCGCTCTCGCCGGCGCGCTGGCGACGGATCTCGAGATAGCGTTCGAGCGCCTCGACGACCGTCGCATGTAGCGGCACGAGCCGGCTCTTGCGGAACTTGGTCTCGCGGATGTGCAGCACGCCGTTAGGCTGGATGTCGTCGAGTCTGAGTGCGAGCGCTTCAGAGACGCGCAGTCCCGTAGCCGCGATCAGACCGACCAGCATGACGTAGAGCTGGCGCCGCAGGGGATTCGGCTTCTGATGCCGGAGCTGGCCTGCGGCATCGAGGATGCGGGCGATCTCGTCCGGTGTGTAGATATAGGGGATCGGCCGCGTTTTCCGGCTCGGCGTGATGTTGGCGCGTGGAACCTCATGCCGAGGATCTTCGGCATAAAGGAAGCGCGCAAACAGGATGAGGTCCGTCAGGCGCCGCGCACGGGCACCCGGCGTGCGGGCGATCGTTTCGATCCAGGCGAGCACGGACGCTGTGCGGATGTGGGTTTCGCCGCGTTCTGCAGCGAAGCGCGCGAAGGCGTGAAGATGCCGTTCAGCCTTGATCAGTTTGTAGCCGAGCGTGCGGCGCAGAGTAATGTAGCGGTTCGCGTCGTCGCTCAGCACGGCAGCCTCCCGCCCCAAGGTTGTGCAATCTCCGACAGGAGACCAATGTCGACCTTGGCATAGAGCACCGTGACCGACGGCGAACGATGCCGCAGGACGGCGCCGACGCCGGCAAGAGTGGCGCCGTTGCGCAGCATGGCTGTCGCGGCGGAGTGGCGTAGGACGTGGGCACCTCGATGAGCGCTCTTGAGGCCGGCCCTGTCGAGGGCGCGGCGCACGATGCATTTCACGGCGATACGGCTGAGCGGACGGATAGGCGCCGCACTCGTCAGGAACACACATGTCGTCGCGATGCGTGGTCGTGCCCGCTCGATATAGGCGAGGATGGCATCGCCGATCTCCTGGGTCAGCGGCAATCGCTCTTGGCGACGGACCTTGCCGGCAAGGGTTATGCGGCCGGCCACCCAATCGAGTTCGTCAATGGCGAGATTGGCGACTTCGCTGGCCCGGATGCCTAAGCGGGCGAGGAGCAGGATGACGGCTCGGTCGCGCAGGCGATCCTCGCCGTCACAAGCGGCAAGAAGACGGTCGATATCGGCTTGCCCAAGGAAGCGCGGTGTCGTCGCCAACTGCCAATTTGCGAAGCTCGGAACGGCATGCTCCCGCCCGATTGGGCATTGCCCGATTGCCACGAGATACTTGAGGTAGGCGCGTGTGGCGACGGTGATTCCTTGTGCCCGGCCGCGTCCGTGTGGTCTTGCACGATCGAGCACGAAGCCGCGGATCGCGGCGGCCGTATAAGCCGCTGGATCGGTGCCAAGCGACGCCAACAGATCGACCAGGGTCGTCTGATAAGTATCGAGCGTGGAGTCTTTAATGCCCCGCTGCTCCCGCATCCAACGGCGGAAGGCGGCAAGCGTCGGCCAAGTCTCCTCCAGCGACGGACATCGCTCCGGCGGAAGCACGCCCATCTCGCGCAAATGGGTGATGAACAGGGCGGCCGCGCCCTGCGGCGCACGCGCCGTCTTGCTACCCCGGAACACCGACGCCGATGCGGAGAGACCGGCGGCGAGCGTTTCGATCTCGAAGCCAGCCGCGCGCACCCAATCGCCCCACAAGGCCAGCAAACGCACCACTTCGATTATTGTTGCCGGCGAGTAATTCCGCTGTGCAAGCCAATCCTTGAAGCTGTCGGCGTGGGGCTGCAGCCAGTTGATCTGAACATCGACGCTGCGACGATGTCTACGCTTTCGTTTTGTCACTCTGTATTCCTTCGAGTTGCTTGTTCACGCCGGAGAAGTCCGGTGTCTCGAGCAAATCGAAGATTTTGATGCCAGTCATGCGACAGGCGCTCTTGCCTGCGTAATCCGAACCCGACATCGACATGGTCTGTGCCGTGTCGGGCGCGGTGCGTGTCGCTGGGTCGGGAGGCATGGCGGCCGTGACAGCGGGAGGGGCTGACGCGCTGGCAGCGCCAACCGTGCTGATGAAGATGCGCCGACCGCCAGCGTCGTTCTCCTGACGATGCCGGCGAAGCTCCGATACGGCCTCTCTTCTGGGCGGGTCTGGCGCCGGCCCGGCCTTGGCCTGCAACGGCTCCGCCGACCTTCTTCCCCTGCGGCTGCGCCGCATTCCTCGCGCCGCAACAAGCTCGGCTGCCGCCGTCCTCCGCTGACGCTGCGGTCCTTCGGATGCATCCGGCCGGTCCGTCGCCTCTCGACCGCCATCGAGGCCGCATCGGGCGGCTTCGGACAACTCAGGAGATACGACAATGGCTCAGATCGGCACCTTCACCCGCGACGAGAACGGCGCTTACGCCGGGACGATCAAGACCCTCACGCTCAACGTCAAGGCCACCATCAAGCCCTGCAACCGCGACAGCGACAAGGCGCCTGACTACCGCGTCACCGCCAACGGTGTCGAGTTCGGTGCCGGCTGGAGCAGGACTGCGCGCGAGACGGGCGCCGAGTATCTCTCGCTCAAGCTCGACGATCCGTCCTTTAACGCGCCGGTCTACGCCTCCCTCATCCAGGGCGACAACGGCGAGAACAAGCTTATCTGGTCGCGATGACCAGCCTTCCGGCGCTCCGCTCCCGGCGGGGCGCCACTACTCGATCACGTAGCCCAGCGCGCGATAGCCCGCGCGTCGCTTGGCGGCCATCCGGGCCAGAACGGGAACTGCATTATCGACGTAGTCGACGACCAACACGTCTCTCTTTCCGTCATGCTGTCGATGCAGACGACCGACATACTGCGCCAGGGTTCCCTTCCAGGCGATCGGCATCGTTAAGAACAACGTATCAAGCCGGGCGTCATCGAAGCCTTCACCGATGTAGCGGCCTGTCGCGAGTATCAGGCGCTCGTCATCGTCAGCAACATTCAATGTCGTATTGGCTAGCTTGCGATCCCTCGCGGACATGCCGCCGCGCAGAATCACAAGATTTTTCACGAACGGCGAGAACCTCTGCTGAAGATAATCGAGGTGGTCCTTTCGCTCCGTCAGGACGATGGGAGACCGCTTGGCTTCCAGCGATTTCAGCACATCATCGAAGATCAGGTCATTTCGGCTACTATCCAGCGCCAGGGCCGCATAGATCGCGGGCATTGATGGGCGCTCGACGGAAGCCAGGGACGACGGCAATTCAAATTTCGTCGAACGGTCGCGGGCACGATGACGAATGCCACGCTCGGTAGCTTGGACCTTCGCATCCACCCGATGGCGAACGGGGCCGCATTGCATGAAGATGATGGGATGATGCCCGTCCTTTCGGGCGACAGTCGCAGATAAACCAACGACATATCGCGCCTTTGACCGCCGAGCGACAAGCTCGAAGCTTGTTGCGGACAGGTGATGGCATTCGTCGACAATAAGATGGCCGTAATCGGCGACGATATCGGCAACCTCTCCATTGCGCACCAGGCTTTGGATCAGCGCCACATCGATGACGCCCGTCGGCTTCCTTTTCCCGCCCCCGATAATACCGATCTGTTTCGGGTCAATATTCAAAAAGGAACCGAGTCGCTCCACCCATTGAGTGAGCAGTTCTCGGCGATGAACGAGAATCAGTGCATTGCGGGCGCGGTGTGCGATGAGGGCTGCTGCGACAACCGTCTTGCCAAAGGCCGTCGTGGCGGCGAGCACCCCGTTGTCGTGGGCGACGAGAGCATCGAAAGCCGCCAACTGCGGCCGTCGCAATTCGCCCTGGAAGGATACGTTCGCGGGAAGTGCCGTGCCGATTTCGCGCACATCTTCCAGATTGACAACGGCGCCATGGCTTTTGATGAGATCGATTGCTTCCTCGAGGCAACCTCGAGGTAGGGCGACATGCTGTGCAAAAAGCTCGGCGCACGAGACAACCCGAGGTTTGCTGAATGTCGGCAACCGCATGGCCTGGGCGCGATAGAACTCCGGGTTTTGGAATGCCGCCAGGCGAATAAGTTGCGCAATCAGGGCTGGCGGCAGCTCTGTCCTGTCGATGTAAACCTGATCGGCGACCACGATCCTGATGCTGTGCGGTATCGCGGCCTCAATACGCCGCGGCGCACGGCGGCGAGACGGCGACATCTTCCACGGTTCGTCGGCATGTTCGTCGTCCACCGGCATGCGGACGCCCAAAACCCGACCCGATAGCTCCGCCTCGTCCGCGAGCCTGAAGACCATGTCAGCTGACAATCTGGGCAGGGACGACAGATATCCCCATTGGTCGTCGTAAGGCCGCAGATCGTTGTCGACAAAAACGCTGTTGCCGATCTCACGAGCTTTCCTTTGCAACGGTAGTGCAATCAGGTTGCCAAAGCCCCCAAGGGGCATCGTGTCCTGATTGGGAAAGAAGCGATCATAGGAGGTGAAGCCGATTTCGGGCCGTTTTTCCATTGTCTCCGTGATCAGGGCCGCCCCCATCTGCCTGGCGATCCTTGCTGGAACAGGCTCGGAGAAGAATATCCAGACATGGCCGCCATTCCCCGATCTCGACCGCTCCAGGGCCGCGGCAATTCCTTTCACATGACAGGTGCCGAGCAATGCTCTGGCGTCATCCGCCCAGCTTTCCTTGTCGAAGTCGGCGGCAAGGAACCAGCATGTCTCATCCTGCAGCAATGGATAAACCCCGGCGACAAAGTCACCGGTGCGAGCATCGCCGCCGCGCAGATGCTTTTCGATAATGTCCTCGGAAGGCGGAATAAACGCCTGATGCGGACATTCCCCGCATTTTACCTTCGGCTTGCCGCAGATCCCCTTTGCCCACTCA
This sequence comes from Tardiphaga sp., assembly GCA_030147505.1. Taxonomy (GTDB): domain Bacteria; phylum Pseudomonadota; class Alphaproteobacteria; order Rhizobiales; family Xanthobacteraceae; genus Tardiphaga. The sequence goes on along the minus strand of JASBVG010000134.1, from coordinate 3,135 downwards.
TTCGAGCACGCCGGCGAATAACCGGAGCGTCCCGTCTTTCTGTTTTCCCAGCGCACCGGAAAAACATCGGGACGCCCGGCGAACAAGCGTCGGAACAACTCGACTTTCTCGATTGATGGCGAGTTGTTGGTAACAGGGGTATCGAAAAAAGCACGTTCTTCGACAGCCTGGCTGCCGGATGTCAGCTTTTGCTCAAGCGCTTCCAACTTGCGCTCAAGCTCCATCCGTTCGGCATCCAGATCAGCCAACCGCTGTCGGATGCGCGCAATCTCTTCCCAAGCATCATTCTTATCCACCGGCTTGCAGCCCGCGCCTACGTTCATCCCGCGAGCCAACATAGACCAAAGGCGATCTCAGCTTAAGGCGGACAATGCATCACTACGGCCCGAGACGTCTGGGATTATGCGGAGCGGAGCACGCCGAGATCGGCGAGAACCAGCCCATCACAGGGCGGCACTTCGCATAATCCCGCTCTCCGCATAATCCGCGCGGCCGACCAGAACCCGGTGGCTGGGGGCGTTCTCGCCGGTGGCGCGGGTGTCGGGGACGATGCGCACGCCCTTGGCTTGGACGCTGAGGGTTACGATTTCGCCGGTGAACTCGTTCGAGCCGGTCTTCTTGAAGGTGCCGATGGTCGCCATTGTAAGTCTCCGTTTCGTTTTCGGAACCGCTCCATTGCGGCCTCGATGGCGATCGACAGGCCGGAGGCGACCGACGCCGCATCGCTTGCGACCGGAGCAACGCGGAGGATGGCAGGAACGACTTTGTTGTTTCGCGAGGAATGACGGCCTTGGCCGGCAGGGGAAGAAAGTCGGGACGCGCCGTTGCGGCATAGGCGGTCGAGGCGCAGCCGTCCTTCGGTCAGATCAGGCCATTGGAGAGGCCGTTCGGAGCGGTCTGGAGACAATCAGGAACGGAAGATCATGGCGACCCGGTCGCAACCAGCAGACGGCGCAAGCTGAAGATCATCTGCGACCCGTCCTCCCCTTGTACAGGCGAGGGTCGAGCTTTCGTTTCGAAGTCGGCCAGTGGAGATGACGCCCTCGACTTCGTGTTGCACCGTTCCCGCGCACAGAGGCGCCGAGCAGAAATCCGGGCGCTGTTGAGGCGGCCGCACGATGGGCTTCAGTCAGGTTCCGGTGACGCGGCTCCCTCTCCAACTGCACAACGCTGAGGGCTGAAACCCCCGACTGGTCGTCCCGGCGACGGTTCCGTCGTGGTGTCAGGCTGGTGCAATGCCCTGGCTGGACGGGCCGGTGCTTGCCATCCCAGCGACGCGCGCGAACGCGGTGACGCCGACCGCGACCGCACCGATGACGGAGAACACGAGCTGCCAGGTCTCCGACGGCATGGTGTGTTTCACGATGCCATGCGTGGCGTGGAAGCCGGCGATCGCCGCGGGTGCGACAAATGCCAGCGCGATCAGCAGGCGTGCCCAGAGCGGGCGGACAATTCCAAGCAAGAGCTGCCCCACGCCCAACGTCAGGCCGGCGCCGAGCATGCCGATAAGGATGGCGCCGAGCCAGCCCGCGCCAGTGTCATAGGCCCAGGTGCCGGCGGTCACGCCCGCGAAGAATGGCAGTGCGAACACCGCGAGCGTGAACAGCAACCAGCACAAGATGCCGATGGCTGCGAAGGATAGGACAATGCCGAGGATAATCATGGTGGTGTCTCCGAAAGAGCAAATTCTGACGGTCGCGCCTTCCACCACCACCACGGCGCATAGCAAAAGCTGTGCTCCGTCGGGAGCGGAAACCGCAGGGGTCTCCGCGTCGCCTGGAAGGGTGGCGCGCCGTCATGGCGCGAAGGGATCGACCTCGTGGACGATCTCCGAGACGTCGCCGTCGTATTCGTTTGCGGGTGTCACCGAGAGAGTGCCGTCGCCCGCGCGGAAGATGACGATGACGGCCATCAGCGTGGTGGCGAGGCTGAAGGCGAAGGCGTGTGCGTCGGGGAAGGACATCGATCCGGCTCCTGTTTCGAGCGGAGGACCATCCCCCCGCTGACAGGCGCCCGATGTGTTCGGCCGATGGCCGCAATCACCGCGCAGGCAACGCCGGCGCGGCGGCACGCTATGCGTAGTCCGACCCTTTACGGGTTGATGGCGTCAGGCCATCGGCTGGACCAAGGACCAGCGCCATTCAGCGGGGAGTGGTCTTCTCCGGGCTGGGAGCCGAGTCGATGTGGCCGTGACGTTGGTGAAGCCGTACTGTCTGCGCGAGCTGCCGTGCGACCTCACCTGCGTCATCCGCAAAGCCTGGTGGCCATTTCCTCGACGGCTCGCGCTGAAACCCGCCACGCTGAAAATGCGGATGGAGGTGGCTGATAATCCACTCGATGCGTGAAGGAGGCACCAAGCCGGCTTGAGCCGAATAATGGAGTGCCTTGGCGAGATCGTGCCCGATGTTCGCGCGGTTCCAAACATCATCGGTCGCGACGTTAAGCAGATAGGATTTGAGGAGGAGTTCGATGGCAATTGCAATCGCATGAAGGGCTTGATTGTCGAATCCTTGATCCGCCGCCCATTCGGCGGCTGCAGCCTTCACGGTGGCATTCTCCAGGAAAACCGCAGCGAGAACGGCGTCCGAACGTGCCGGTTTCGGGAGTGGCTTCAGTCGCTGCATTCGTTGCGTTATGCCATAGGCTTGGCCGTTTAGCAGGTGCCCGATGCGGCGGCGCTTACGCGCCGCCGAATTTCCACACCGGGATGCCGAGCTTCTTGGCTTTGTCGGCGAGGTTGTCATTGATGCCGGTGCCGGGGAAGTGCAGCACGCCCTTCGGCAGGATTTGCAGCATCTCGTCATTGCGTTTGAAGGGTGCTGCCCGGCCGTGCTTCGTCCAGTCGGGTGCAAAGCCGATCTGTGGGACATTGCGATTCCTGGCCCAGAGAGAAGCGATCTTCTCGGCACCCTTCGGCGACTTGCCGTGGATCAGCACCATGTCGGGGTGCTTTTCGTGGACCTGGTCGAGCTTGGCCCAGATCAGACGATGATTGTCGAAATCGAGCCCGCCGGTGACGGCGATCTTGGGGCCAGGCGGCAGGAGCACTTCCTGCTCGGCACGCTTCTTCGCCATGATGAAGTCGCGGCTGTCGATCATCGCCGAGGTGAGGTTGCGATGATTGACCTTCGATCC
>JASBVG010000130.1 GCA_030147505.1 Tardiphaga sp. | reverse complement strand
CAAGATCGAGTATCAGTACTACGATTTCGGCAGCACCACGATCACCACTCCGGCTCTCCTCGGTGTTTTCGGTTCGTCCAAGAACGACCAGCACACCGTCAAGGCCGGCCTGAACTACCGCTTCAACTGGGGCGGCCCGGTCGTCGCGAAGTACTAAGCTTCGCGCCTGATCTCAGGCTCGTGACTAACGGAAAGGCCGGCGGTAACGCCGGCCTTTTTGTTTTGCCCGCTGCGTCGTGTTTAGACTTCGATAACCCGCGCACGCCGCGCAATGGCTAGGGCGCACCGATTTACCCGAATGTTAACTAGGTAGCGGCATACTCCCAAACGCGATCCGACTGGTTTTGCCGCGGACGCAGGGGGAGTCATGAACGTGAAGTCGGTTTCTGGAAAATTCGGACGTATTCGTCTGTCGCGCCCGCGTTGGGGCATTCGCGGCAGCCTGTTCGCCGCCTTCGCGGTCATCGCGGGCATGGCGATCCTCATCAGCGCCGGCGCCGGAGCCATTCTCGGTCAACTCGGCCAGATGATGAACGATCTCAACGGCCGCGACATCCCGAAGCTGACCGCCAGCTTCGAACTCGCCACCGCCAGCGAGAGCTTGGCCAGCCAGGGCCCGATGCTGCTCGCATCCTCCACCGCCGACATCCTGAAAGAGCGCTCGCAGCGCATGCGCGACACCCACAAGGTGGCAGTCGAGAAGCTCGACACGATCGCGAAGCTCGGCGCCGACAAGGCCGTGGTCATCGCGCTCGGCGACAGCGTGAAGAACATCGAGGACACGATCCGCAGCCTCGGCGCCGCGACGCAGGAAAAGATTGACGCCGCAGCTCAGCACGAGAAACTCTATAATGCCGTGCGCGCCGCCGCCGACAACTTCGTGAAGAAGGCGGCCCCGGCGATTGCCGATGCCCAGGCCGGCATGGATGCGACCTTGCGCGCCGTCGTGTTCTCTGCCGAAGATTCCGGCGAAGCGTCGCGCATCATCGTGCAGATCGGCAATGTCGTCGCCGACACCAATCTGATCTCCTCCGACCTGATGGCCGCACTGTCCGCTGGCTCCGGCGAGACACTCTCTCCCATCGAGGACAATTTCAAGACCGCGCAGACGCGGGTGAAGACGAATCTCTCCGCGCTCGAAGGCGCCATCAGCAGTATTCCGGATCTGCGCAAGGCAGCCGAGCAACTGCTCGCACTCGGCGACGGCAAGAACGGCGTCTTCAAGATTCGCCAGAAAGAACTCGACACGCTCGAATATGGCGAGCTCATTCTCGACGAAACCCGCAAGCTCAATGCAGGCCTCGGTATCAGTGTGAAGATGCTGGTCGACAAGGTGCGCGTCGAAACCGACGCCGCGACCGCGAAAGCGCAAACGACGATCTCGCTCTCGACGCAGATCATGCTCGCGCTCGGCGGCCTCACCCTGATCGGCTCGGCCCTGTTCGTCTGGCTTTATGTCGGCCGCAGCATCCTGCGCCGTATTGCGCAGCTACAGAAGGCGATGCAATTGCTCTCCAGCGGCGACCTCGAAACGCAGATCGCCCGCGGCAAGCAGCAGGACGAGATCACCGTGATGGCCGATTCGCTGGAAGTGTTCCGCGAGAGCATGATCAATGCGCGCAATATGAGTGCCGAACAGGATCGCGATCGTGTCGCCAAGACCGAACGTGCGACGCGCGTCGAGGCACGCATCCTCGATTTCGAGGGTAAGGTTCGCGCCGCGCTCGACAACCTGCAGACCGCCGCCAACTCCATGCAGACGACGGCGCAGGATATGTCGGCGACAGCCGACCGTTCCAGCACCCTGGTCAGCGCCGTCGCCGCCGCTGCCGAGGAGACATCGGTGAATGTTCAGACGGTCTCTGCGGGCACGGAAGAGCTGACATCGTCGATCGCCGAGATCAGCCGTCAGGTGACCACCTCCTCGCAGATCGCCGCCAAGGCCGTGAGCGAGGCCGGCGCGACCGACGCGACGATGCAGGGCCTCGCCGAAAGCGCCAACCGCATCAGCGTGGTGATCGACCTCATCCAGACCATCGCCTCGCAGACCAATTTGCTGGCGCTCAACGCCACGATCGAGGCGGCACGCGCGGGCGATGCGGGTCGTGGTTTTGCTGTGGTGGCCTCGGAAGTAAAGGGTCTCGCCGAGCAGACCGCAAAGGCCACCGACGAGATTCGCACACAGATCGTCGCCATGCAGCAGGTTACTTCTACGGCGGTGGGTGCAATTAGAAATATCGGCCAGACCATTACCGAGATCAACGAAGTCAGCACGGCAATTGCTACGGCTGTGGAGCAGCAAGGCGCGGCGACCCGAGAGATCGCGCGCAACATCCAGCATGCGGCGGGCGGCACCAGCGAAGTGTCGAGCAACATCGTCGGCGTCAGCGATGCGTCGTCGCAGGCCGGCGTTGCGGCCACGGATGTGCTCGGTGCATCCGGCGAACTCAGGCGGGAAGCCGATATTCTGCGCGGCGAGATCGACGAATTCCTCACCAGCATCCGCGCGGCCTGACGCAGCCTTGGCGCGCAGCGGGCGACAATACGCGCCGCGCGTCCTTGCGCTCGCCACATAATTCATGGACTGCTCACCAGGCAGTCCATGACCCTCGGGCTGCGCAAGCTGCGAGGACTGCACCATGCCGACATCTTCAGTCACATCGATCCACCAGCCGCGCCATGACTGGCAACGCGCGGAGGCCGACGCGCTCTATGCACTGCCGTTTTCCGACCTGATCTTCCAGGCCCAGAGCATCCATCGCAGCAATTTCGATCCCAATCACATCGAAACCGCGAGCCTGCTCTCGATCAAGACCGGCGGCTGCGCCGAAGATTGCGGTTATTGTTCGCAGAGCGCGCATTACGATACGGGCCTCAAGGCCACCAAGCTGATGGACCAGGACGCCGTCGTCGCCACCGCGCAGCGCGCGAAGGATGCCGGCGCCAGCCGCTTCTGCATGGCCGCCGCATGGCGCAATCCGAAGGACAAGGATCTCGATCGCGTCTGCGACATGGTGAGTGCAGTGAAAGCGCTCGGCATGGAGACCTGCGCCACGCTCGGCATGCTCACCGACGACCAGGCGAAGCGCCTGCACGCCGCCGGCCTCGACTTCTACAATCACAATGTCGATACCTCGCCGGAATTCTACGGCAAGATCATCACCACCCGCACGATGCAGGACCGCATCGACACGCTGTCGCGTGCCCATGATGCCGGCCTCAAGACCTGCTGCGGCGGCATCATCGGCATGGGCGAACAGGTCGAGGATCGCCTCGGCATGCTGCTGCTGCTCGCCAACATGCCGCATCATCCGGACTCGGTGCCGATCAATATGTGGAACGAGGTGAAGGGCGTGCCGGTGAACGACACCGCCGAGCGTCCCGATCCGATCTCCCTCGTCCGCATGATTGCGGTTGCGCGTATCATGATGCCGAAGAGCGTCGTTCGGCTTTCCGCGGGACGGCAATACATGACCGACGAGCTGCAGGCGCTGTGCTTCCTTGCCGGCGCCAATTCGATCTTCATCGGCGACGTGCTGCTGACCACCAGGAACCCGCAGACCGATCGCGACGCCGAATTGCTGGATCGCCTCGGCATGACCTCGGGCCTGCCCGCCACCGAGGCCGCCCCCGCCATGCGCGCATCGGCATGATCCATGCCCAGCGCCGCCCCTAGCCTGATCCCGAAAAGTGGGCACCGGTTTTCGGATCAGATCAGACTTCCAAAAAGGGGGCTGGCGCAGGGGTCCTTCGCCCGCTAAGCCGGATGCAAAGGACAAAAAGAACGATGACAGACGCCAGCACGAAGCCAGCAGACGACCTCCGTTATCCCATCGAGAGCCATCCGGGCCCCGATCAGGTCGTCGATATCGCCCCGGGCATCAAGTGGCTCCGGCTCGATCTGCCGTTCCGCCTCAACCACGTGAACATCTATCTGATCGCCGATGGCGACGGCTGGGCCATGGTGGATACCGGCTTCGGCAATGACGCGACCATCGCAGCTTGGACCAAGCTGTTCGACGGCCCCCTCAAAGACGTCGCCATCAGCAAGGTGATCGTCACCCACGCGCATCCCGATCATGTCGGCCAGGCCGGCTGGATCGTGCAGCGCTTCGGCTGTCCCTTCTACATGTCGCAAGTCGAATATCTGCAGGGCGTCTATCACCAGAACCGCCGTACCGAGGAACGCCTCGTCAATATGCGCCAGTTCTTCCTGCGCCATGGCATGGATGCCGATATCACCGAGCAATTGCTCGGCCGCGGCCAGGATTATCTGAAGCGCACCGTGCCGCTGCCGGCCGCCTATCGGCGGCTCAGCCATGGCGATACGCTCACGATTGGCGTGCGCAAATTCAAGATCATCACCGGCGCCGGCCATTCGCCCGAGCAGGTGACACTCTACAGCGCCGCCGACAACATCTATCTCTCCGCCGACCAGGTGCTGAGCAAGATCTCGCCCAATGTCAGCGTCTGGGCCCATGAGCCCGACGAGAACGCGCTCGGCGCCTATTTGACATCGCTCAATGCCATTGCCGCCGGCCTGCCCGACGATGCGCTGGTGCTGCCGGGTCATGGCGTGCCGTTTTACGGCCTCAAGATCAGGATCAGGCAGCTCGCCGACCATCACGAGGAACGCTGTCAGATGATCGCGGATGCCTGTCGCCTTGAACCCAAGACGTCGGCGCAGCTCGTGCCGGTCGTGTTTCACAAGCACAAGCTAGACGCTCACCAGACCGGCTTCGCCGCCGGCGAACTGATCGCCCACGTCAACTACATGCTGGCGGAAGGCCGGCTGAGCCAGGAACTGTGCAGCGACGGTCTGCTGCGTTTCACGGCCACCTGATCCAGCTGCCGGCGCGTTGGGCAATTTGCCCAATTGCGCCTCGACAGCCAGACTGGAAAGGCTCTAATACGCAGACTACGCTGGGTTTCGGGTTCCGTTTTGGGTGTTTTTCCGATGGATTACAGCAAGTTTTTTAGCGACGCGCTTTCCCGTCTTCATGACGAGCGCCGCTACCGTGTCTTCGCCGACCTCGAACGCATCGCCGGCCGGTTCCCGCATGCGGTCTGGCACACGCCCAAAGGCCCGCGCAACGTCGTCATCTGGTGCTCCAACGACTATCTCGGCATGGGCCAGCACCCGAAAGTGGTCGGCGCCATGGTCGAGACCGCGACCCGCGTCGGCACCGGCGCCGGCGGCACCCGCAACATCGCTGGCACCCATCATCCGCTGGTGCAGCTCGAGGAAGAACTCGCCGATCTCCACGGCAAGGAAGCATCGCTGCTTTTCACCTCGGGCTATGTGTCCAACCAGACCGGCATCTCCACGCTCGCCAAGCTGATGCCGAATTGCCTGATCCTGTCGGATGCGCTGAACCACAATTCGATGATCGAAGGCATCCGTCAGTCCGGCTGCGAGCGCGTTGTGTTCCGGCACAACGATGTGGCCCATCTCGAAGAACTGCTGAAGGCCGCCGATCCGGCCCGGCCGAAACTGATCGCCTGCGAGAGCCTCTATTCCATGGATGGCGACGTTGCGCCGCTGGCTGCGATCTGCGATCTCGCCGAGCGCTACAATGCCATGACCTATGTGGATGAAGTGCATGCCGTCGGCATGTATGGCCCGCGCGGCGGCGGCATTGCCGAGCGCGACGGCGTCATGCATCGCATCGATGTGCTCGAAGGCACGCTCGCAAAGGCTTATGGCTGCCTCGGCGGCTATATCGCGGCGAGCAAGGACATCGTCGATGCCGTGCGCTCCTATGCGCCGGGCTTTATCTTCACGACAGCACTGCCGCCGGCGATCTGCTCGGCGGCGACCGCCGCGATCAGGCATCTGAAGTCCTCGAGCTGGGAACGCGAACGCCATCAGGATCGCGCCGCGCGCCTGAAGGCCGTGCTGACCGCGGCCGGCATTCCGGCGATGTCCACCGGTACCCATATCGTGCCGGTCTTCGTCGGCGATGCCGAACTGTGCAAGAAGGCCAGCGATCTCCTGCTGGAAGATCACGGCATCTACATCCAGCCGATCAACTATCCCACCGTCGCCAAGGGCGCCGAGCGCCTGCGCATCACACCGTCGCCCTATCATGACGACGTGCTGATCGATCATCTGGCGGAAGCACTGCTGCAGGTCTGGGACGAACTCGGTCTGCCGCTGCGTGCCAAGGCGCTGGCGGCAGAATAAGGCCCGCTTGTAGCCAGGATTGCGCTGCGCTCCATCCGGGCTACGACCGCTGCATCAATAGGAACGCCCCCCTTGGACATCATCTGGAAAGGCATTCTCGGCGGCCTGCTCACGGCCCTCATCGCCTTCCTGTCCAAGCGCGGCAACACGCTGCCGGGCATCCTGCCGCTGTTTCCGACCTTCGCGATCATCGCGCTGGCCATCGTCGGCGCCAAGGGCGAGACCGCCGGTTTTCGCGAGGCCGTGCTGGCCGGCGCGAAGACCATCCCGGCCTATCTCGCTTTTCTCGGCGCCTGCCATCTCGCCATCGGCGTGATGGATTACCGCCTGGCCATCGCCACGGGCCTCGTCGCCTGGCTGGTAGTGATCCTGATCAGCTTTTACGGACTACGCGCGATTTCGTAGGATGGATTGAGCGCAGGCGCATAGCGCCGGAGCGATACCCATCCTACGGCCGCCCCCGCATAAACCCTGCCGCCAAATCCCTGTCGCCCCGCTTCCCGCAACACGCTAGTTTCGCATTCCTGCGCGGGTCCTCGCCCGCTGCCTGGAGCCAGCCGCATGCTGCATGACTGGGGCGTGATCGCCGCCGCCCTTCTCTATATCGGGTTTCTGTTCTGCGTCGCCTCCTATGGCGACCGGCTTGGGCTGTTCGAGCGCGGCTTCGCGGGCAGGATGATCTATCCGCTGTCGCTGGCGATCTATTGTACCTCATGGACGTTCTTCGGGTCGGTCGGCGTCGCCAGCCGCGCAAGCGTGGATTTTCTCGCCATCTATATCGGCCCCACCCTGATGTTCATCTTTGGCGCGCCGCTGCTGCGCCGGGTGATCCATCTGGCCAAGTCGCAGAACATCACCTCCATCGCCGATTTCATCGCCGCCCGCTACGGCAAGAGTCAGGCGGTGGCCGCCACCGTCGCCGTGATCGCCATCATCGGCTCGGTGCCCTATATCGCCCTGCAGCTGAAAGCCGTCTCCTCCTCGCTGGAGACCATCCTCGGCGACGACAAGGCCATCGCCGGCGTGCCCATCGTCGGCGACATGGCGCTGGTGGTGACGCTCGCCATGGCGGTGTTCGCCGTGCTGTTCGGCACGCGGCAGGCCAACGCGACCGAGCACCAGCACGGCCTGATGCTTGCGGTCGCAACCGAATCCATCATCAAGCTGGTGGTCTTCATCTTCGCCGGCGCCTTCGTCACTTTCGTGATGTTCTCACCGCAAGAGCTCTATGAGCGCGCGATGAAGACGCCGGAGGCGCTGCGCGCCATCGAATATTCGCCATCGATCGGCAATTTCCTCACCATGGTGCTGCTGTCGTTCTGCGCCATCATGCTGCTGCCGCGCCAGTTCCATGTCAGCGTGGTGGAGAATGCCGGTGATGCCGGCGTTGCCCGTGCGCGCTGGATGTTTCCGCTCTATCTCATCGCGATCAACCTGTTTGTGATCCCGATCGCGCTGGCCGGCCTTGTCACCTTTCCGTTCGGCGCTGTCGATAGCGACATGTATGTGCTGGCGCTGCCCATCGAGGCAGGCTCGCACGCCCTCAGCATGGCCGTCTTCATCGGCGGCCTCTCGGCCGCCACCGCCATGGTGATCGTCGAATGCGTCGCGCTGGCCATCATGGTGTCGAACGATATCCTGTTGCCGTTGGCGCTCCGCCGTCGCGGCATGCCGCCGAACAGCGAAACCGACTACGGCAACTTCCTGCTCCGCGCACGCCGCTTCTCCATCTTTGCCATCATGGTGATGGCCTATTTCTATTTCCGCGCCCTCGGCAACGCCCAGCTCGCCGCCATCGGCCTGCTTTCGTTCGCCGCCATCGCACAATTCGCGCCAGCCTTTTTCGGCGGCCTGCTGTGGCGCCGCGCCACCGCCCGCGGCGCCATGGGCGGCATGGTCGTCGGCTTCATTGTCTGGGCGTATACGCTGTTCATTCCGAGCTTCCTCGACACCACCACCGCCGGCGTGCTGTTCCTGCAGCACGGCCCATTCGGCATCGATGCCCTGCGGCCGCAGGATCTGTTCGGCTCGGATATGCCGCCGCTGCTGCATGGCACGCTATGGAGCCTGTCGCTCAACATCTTCACCTATATCGTGCTGTCGCTGATGCGCGCGCCATCGTCCATCGAGCGCCTGCAGGCCGACACTTTCGTGCCCAACGCACTGACACCGATCACGCCATCGTTCCGGCGCTGGCGCACGGCCGTGACGGTGCAGGACATCCAGAACACGGTCACCCAATATATCGGCGAAGCCCGTGCCCGTGAGAGCTTCGACACCTTCGCCACCCGCCGCCGCGTCGATCTCGACCCGAATGCGCCCGCCGATTTCGAACTGCTGAAGCATGCCGAATATCTGATCGCTTCCTCGATCGGCGCGGCATCGTCACGCGTCGTCATGTCGCTACTGCTGCGTAAGCGGACCGTGTCGGCGAAAGCCGCCCTCAAGCTGCTCGACGACTCCCACGCGGCGCTGCATTTCAACCGCGAAATCCTGCAGACCGCGCTCAATCACGTGCGCCAGGGCATCGTCGTCTTCAATCCCGATCTGCAGCTGATCGTTTCCAACCAGCACTTCGGCGAGCTTCTCGGCCTGCCGCCGCAGATCGTGCAGATCGGCATTCCCCTGCGCGAAATCCTTGAATTCATCGATATCCATAGCGCGCCGCTCTCCGGCGACTACGAGATCCGGCTGCAAACCCGGCTGAAAGCCTACACCACCGAGGGCATGCCCTATCTCGAACGGCTGAAGGACCGCCATCTGGTCATCGAGGTGCGCGCCAACAAGATGCCCGATGGCGGCCTGGTGCTGACTTTCACCGACGTCACGCCGAGCTTCGAGGCCGCCGAGGCGCTGGAACGCGCCAATGCCACGCTGGAAAAGCGCGTACGCGAGCGCACCGAAGAACTGACGCGGCTGAACAGCGAGCTCGCACGCGCCAAGAGCACGGCCGAAGAAGCAAATATTTCCAAGACCCGTTTCCTCGCCGCCGCCGGCCACGACATCCTGCAGCCGCTGAATGCGGCGCGCCTCTATGTCACCAGCCTCGTCGAGCGCAAGGGCGGCGGCGAGGACGCGCGCCTGGTCGAAAACATCGATGAATCGCTGGAAGCGATCGAAGAAATCCTTGGCGCGCTGCTCGATATCTCCCGCCTCGATGCCGGCGCCATGACGCCGGCGATTTCGAGCTTCCGCATCGGCGACCTGATGCGCTCGCTGGAAATCGAATATGCGCCGATCGCGCGGGCGAAAGGCATCGAGCTGCGCTTCGTGCCGTGTTCGCTGCCCGTCGAATCGGATCGCCTGCTGCTACGCCGCCTGCTGCAGAACCTGATTTCCAACGCCATCAAATACACGCCGAAGGGGCGCGTGCTGGTCGGTTGCCATCGCCGCGGCCAGGCGCTGCGGATCGGCATCTACGACACCGGCGTCGGCATCCCCATTCTCAAGCGCGGCGAGATCTTCAAGGAATTTCACCGGCTCGAACAGGGCGCCCGTATCGCGCGCGGTCTCGGTCTCGGCCTGTCCATCGTCAAGCGTCTCGCCCATGTGCTCAATCATGGCATCGCGCTGGATTCGAATCGCAGCGGCGGCTCATTCTTCTCTGTCACGGTGCCGGTGGCGCAAGCGATCAATCATACCGCCGTGGTGACCAGTTCGACGCCGCTGTCGAAAGCGCCGATGTCGGGCACACTGATCGTCTGCATCGAGAACGATCCGGCGATCCTCGACGGTATGAAGACGCTGCTGCAGGCGTGGGGATCCGACGTGATCGCCGTGCCCGATCCGGAGGCGGCGATGGAGGCCATCGCCGAAATCCAGGCATCGGGCCGCCGTCTCACCGGCATTCTCGTGGACTATCACCTCGACCGCGGCAACGGCATCGCCGCCATCCGTGCCATCCGCAGCCGTTTCGGCAAGGATATTCCGGCGATCCTGATCACCGCCGATCGCAGCCCGCATGTGCGCTCGGCTGCGCGGCAGGAGAGAATCGCCGTGCAGAACAAGCCGGTGAAACCGGCGAGCCTGCGGGCGCTGTTGGGACAATGGCGCTCGCAGCAGATGGTAGCGGCGGAGTAAGAGTCCTACGACGCCACGTCCTGCTTCCACGGACCGCCGGCGATCTTCGCCGCGGCGATCACAGCCTGGGTGCGACTCTCGACACCGAGCTTCTGCAGGATCGCCGAGACATGCGCCTTGATGGTCGCCTCGGACACCCCGAGTTCATAGGCAATCTGCTTGTTGAGCAGTCCTTCGGACAGCATCATCAATACACGCACCTGCTGCGGCGTCAGCGTCACCAGGCGATCGCGCAGTTTCGACATCTCCGGATCGGCCGCGGCCGACATGTCGATATCCGGCGGAACCCAGACATCGCCGTCCATCACTTTCGTGATCGCGTCATTCAACGTGTCGACGCCGAACCGCTTCGGAATGAAGCCCGAGGCACCGAAATCCAGTGACTGCCGGATCGTACCGACATCGTCGCTCGCCGACACGATCACCACTGGAATCGCCGGGTATTGCGCGCGTAGATAGATCAGGCCGGAAAAACCGGAAATCCCCGGCATCGACAGATCGAGCAGGATCAGATCGACATCAGAGTCCTCTTCCAGCAGCTTGGTGAGATCTTCGAAGGTTCCCGTCTCGTCGATGGCTGTGGTCGGGAGCACGCTGCTGACCGCCTGCCGCAACGCACCGCGGAACAGCGGATGGTCATCGGCAATGATGAGACGCGTGGGAGCAAGTACCGTCATCAAGATCCGTCACTGCAGCGGGCGGCATACGGGCCACCATGTTGGGCAAGCACGCCAAAAGCGCACTGGAGTTGCAATGTCGCCCGGTCCCACATCCCATGCAAGCACGCAATGCTGCCACGCGGTAAAATGGTGAACGGTGTTGTGCGGCGCGAAAGCTCCCGCTGCGCCGTCCCTGCCTGCGACGTCACGTAGCAGGCGCCGAGGGGAACGCCGAAAGTCGAAGGTCTAAAGTCGTATTGGGTCGGATTTCCACACAATGTTAGCGTGCGTTCCAACGCTCCCTGCAGTGGCTGGCGTAGTTCAGCGCAGCGAGCGAGAGGTCGACAAGACCTGCGGCGACAGACGTGCAGCAACACATTTGGGGAGCGATTCAGACATGTCCACCATGGCAACTACATCCGCGAAATCCGCGGGGATGACGAAGGACGAACGTTTCGTCATCTTCGCCTCCTCCCTCGGCACCGTCTTCGAATGGTATGACTTCTACCTGTTCGGCTCGCTCGCCGGCGTCATCGGTGCACAGTTCTTCGGCGTCATCGACCCGGCCACCGGCCAGCCGATGTTCAACCAGGCGACCCGCGACATTTTCGCGCTGCTCGCTTTCGCCGCCGGCTTCATCGTTCGTCCGTTCGGCGCCATCGTGTTCGGCCGCGTCGGCGACATCGTCGGCCGCAAGTACACCTTCCTCGTGACCATCCTGATCATGGGTCTGTCGACCTTTATCGTCGGCATCCTGCCCAATGCCGCCACCATCGGCATTGCGGCCCCGATCATCCTGATCATCCTCCGTCTCGCCCAAGGCCTCGCGCTTGGCGGCGAATATGGCGGTGCAGCGACTTACGTGGCAGAGCACTCGCCACCCGGCAAGCGCGGCTACTACACGTCCTTCATCCAGACCACGGCAACGCTGGGCCTGTTCCTGTCGTTGCTGGTGATCCTGTTCACGCGCACGATCCTCGGCGAGGCTGAATTCGCCAAGTGGGGCTGGCGTATTCCGTTCCTGGTCTCGGTGGTGCTGCTCGGCATCTCGGTCTGGATCCGTCTGCGCCTGAACGAATCGCCGGTGTTCCAGCGCATGAAGGACGAGGGCAAGACCTCCAAGGCACCACTCACCGAAGCCTTCGCGAACTGGGGCAATGCCAAGCTGGTGCTGATCGCGCTGCTCGGCGGCGTCATGGGCCAGGGCGTGGTCTGGTACACCGGCCAGTTCTACGCGCTGTTCTTCATGCAATCGATCCTGAAGGTCGATGGCTACACCGCGAACCTCCTGATCGCCTGGTCGCTGCTGCTCGGCACCGGTTTCTTCATCTTCTGGGGCGCCCTGTCCGACAAGATCGGCCGCAAGCCGATCATCCTGGCAGGCTGCCTCATCGCGGCGCTGACCTTCTTCCCGATCTTCCGCATGATCACCACCAACGCCAATCCGGCGCTGGAAAAGGCGATCGAAACCGTGAAGGTCGAGGTCGTGTCGGATCCCGCCCAGTGCGGCGATCTGTTCAACCCGGTCGGCACCCGCGTCTTCAGCAAGCCCTGCGACACGGCCCGCGCCTATCTCGCCTCGTCGTCGGTGAAGTACTCGACCGCGTCGGGTCCGGCCGGCTCGCCGGTCAAGGTCGTGGTCAACGGCAAGGACGTCCCCTATGTCGATGCCAAGACCTCGAATCCGCAGGTGCTCGCGGCGGTGCAGGCGGCAGGCTATCCGAAGGCTGGCGACGCGCAGATCGTGAAGATGTCGCATCCATTCGACATCTTCCGTCCTCAGGTCGCGGCGGTGATCGGACTCCTGTTCGTCCTGGTGCTGTTCGTCACTATGGTCTACGGCCCGATCGCGGCGATGCTGGTCGAACTGTTCCCGACCAAGATCCGCTACACCTCGATGTCGCTGCCCTATCACATCGGCAACGGCTGGTTCGGCGGCCTCCTCCCGGCGACTGCCTTCGCGATCGTCGCCTCCACCGGCGACATCTACGCCGGCCTCTGGTACCCGATCATCTTCGCAGCGATCACCGTCGTCGTCGGCGCCTTCTTCCTGCCGGAGACCAAGGACGTCGATATCTCGCGCTGATCCCGGGATCACACCTGATCCCCGGAGACACGCAAAGAAAAAAGGCCGCGGAGCAATCCGCGGCCTTTTTGTTTTCCTCCGCCCCTCATGGTGGGGAGGCGCCTGGCGCCGTCTCGAACCATGAGCTGACTTGTCTCTGGAGTTCGTGGCCATCCTTCGAGATGCCGCACGTTGCACGGCTCCTCAGGATACGGGTGAGCTTTGGCGGCTTGACGCCGCTTCAACTACCCCGCCTTCCCCACGAATTGCAGCATCACCTCGCGCGCATGCGGCCGGGCCCGGTGCTCGATGAGATAGATCGCCTGCCAGGTGCCGAGCGCCATGCGGCCCGCCAGCACCGGCACATGCAGCGAGGTCGCCGTCAGCATGGTGCGCACATGCGCCGGCATGTCGTCCGGCCCCTCGGTATCATGGGTCCACGGAAACGCCTGAGGCGCCATCCGGTCGAGAACGGTCATGAGGTCGACCAGTACCGAAGGATCGGCATTCTCCTGAATTGTCAGCGACGCCGACGTATGGCGGATGAACAGCGTGAGCGCGCCGTCGCGTGCAAAAATGTCCGCGAGAAATCTCGCGGCTTCATGCGTCAGATCGACGAAGCCGGCCCCAAATGTCTGCACGGTCAGGGTCGATGTAGCCACCGTGTCGGCGGTGACGGACTTGGGTGCGCTACGGATCATCGAACGGGCGGTCATCGCTTCAGCATACCCAATCAGTCACGCCTATGCATCGCGTCCGCAGCTTCGACGTCCGCTCGATACACCTCTTCGCCAGTCTCGTCACGCACCGAAATCGCATAGTCCTTCCCGCGCAGTTCGGGACGGATCTTGTAGATGTCCCTCGCCAGCTTGTCCGCCACACGGGCTGCGACACCCTTGTCGCGCAACATCTGCCCGGCCATGTCGGGCACCTTTTTGCCGTCGGTCAGATCGAAGTAATAACGCGGCATCTGAAGCTCCTTCCAATCTTGCAATTCAGGGAGCGTCGCTGCGAATGACGCGCCTATATCTTGCCGCCATAATCTCGTTGCAGCCGCCCCGCCATCTCGACCAACCGCCGCCACGCATTTTCGATGGTGCTCATCATGCGATCCATGTCGCGGTCGCTCGGCAGCGGGATTTCGATCTTGCGCTCGCCATCGCTTTTCGGCTGGCGCAACGCGTCCGCGCTCTTGCCGGTCGCGGAACTATCCTTTGCCGCAAGCTGCGCCTTCAGCGTCTCAGTTTCTTTCTGCAACCGCCCGATTTCCGTATCGAACGCCGCGCGTTCATCGGGCACGACATAACAGGCCCAGCCATTGCCTTTGTCGGTGCACGTCGAGACCGTGCCGGTACGGGTATCCAGGCGCACGACACCGTCTTTCACCGCCGACAATGTGTAGCGGCCATTCTCGCTATCGGGCAGCGATTGCGCGGAGGCGCCGGCGATGCCGAACAGCGAGATCACACACAGGAGAGGCACCAAATGTATAGTTCGCATGTCTGTACTCCGTCGTATCGCTGCGACGGAGGGCGGATTGCGGCTTCGCCTGATCCGCCCTGCGTCTGCTCAAGGCTGCTTGTACGCCTCGCGCCCCGATTTTAACGCGTCGCCGAGAAGTTCGATCCGGTCCTGACCCCAGAACACTTCGCCATTCAACACATAGGCCGGCGAACCGAATACGTCGCCCGCCTGCGCGTCCCGCTGATTCTGTTCGTACTTCGCGGAAATCTCCGGCGCGGGCGACCTCTCGACGAGTTGCTTGCCGGGCAATCCCGCTTCATCGGCGAGACGCGCCAGCACGGCCGCATCCGCGAGATTCTCTTCGCCCTCCCACACCGCAGCATAGGCACAGCGCAGGAAGGCGTCGGGATCGTGCCCCGCTTCCAGCGCGGCAATCACGGTGCCATCGGCGAGCCGGCCATCGAACGGCCAGTTTTTCGGCCGCAGCTTGAAATCCAGCCCGCGCTTTTCGCGCCAGCGTTGCAATTCGAGCATGCGATAACGTTGCCGCACCGGATGCCGCTTGCCAAGCGGCAGACCGCCGGTTTCGGCGAACAGTTCGCCCAGAAACACCGGCTTGTAATTCACCTTCAGATGGTAGGTGTTCACGAGCTCCATGAACGGCTTGTGGCCGATATAGGCCCAGGGCGAAGGCAGAGAAAAATAGTAGTCGATCTGTTGCGACATAAGTACTCCGGCGACTGCAAATGAGGCGGTAACCCAGTCGAACAGAGCACTTCCAAAGGCGCAAGCTAGATCATGTTGAAAGACGCCTTCGCGCTGCGTCACCGGCGCGCAGCGAGATTCGAATTTCACCAATAAAATCAAATGAATCAAAGCACTAGGTAGCGATCAGCGAATCTTGACTTGGCAAGACGTGCTAAGTATGGTCCGCGCGGCTTTAGAGGGCGACGGGGCGCACTTTCCGGGGATTGCAGCATTTTTCGGGTGTCGGAATTATGAGTAACGGCACTGGAAAACATGGCGGCGAACACGGGAATAGCAGCCCACCTGACCCCGATGAGGCTGCGCTTTCCGCACGGCTCGGAAGCCTCAATGAACGACTGTCCAAGACATTGGGCGATCGCAAGTTGCAGGCGGATCAGTCCGACACTGGAAGCGGAAGCGCGCAGCACAGGGCGTCGGCCATGGCTGTGGGTCTCCGTCTCTCGTCGGAATTGGTCGCGGGCGTCGTCGTCGGGACGATCCTGGGCTGGGTCTTCGATCGTTTGTTGTCGACATCGCCGTGGGGGCTGATCGTGTTCATGCTGCTCGGTTTTGTTGCCGGCGTGATGAACGTGATGCGGTCGGCCGGCGTCGGGAAGAAGCCGTAAGATTTCGTGCGCCGTTCGGCGCAGCTTCGATTGCCGGGCTCCCCGGCGGGGAAACGCCGGGCAATCCGGCTGAGATGAAAGACCGAGCTGGATGGCCGATCCGATCCACCAATTTGAGATCCACAAGATCTTCACCCTGGGCCATATCGGCAATCAGGAAATCGCCTTCACCAATTCCTCGGCCTACATGTTCGGCGCCGTTGCCGTCGTGTCGATCCTGATGCTCGGCGGCAGCGCCGGCCGTCATCTGATCCCGACCCGCTTCCAGTCGATGGCGGAACTGTCCTACGAATTCGTCGCCAACACGCTGAAAAGCAGTATCGGTGACGAAGGCATGCGCTTCTTCCCGCTCGTGTTCTCGCTCTTCATGTTCATCCTCACGGCGAACATGATCGGCATCATCCCCTACACCTTCACCGTCACCAGCCACCTGATCGTCACGGTCTCGCTGGCATTGCTGGTGTTCCTCACGGTGTTCATCTACGGCCTCTACAAGAACGGCTTCAAATTCTTCAAGCTCTTCGTCCCGCACGGCATTCCGATCTACATCCTGCCGCTGATCATGGTGATCGAAGTCATTTCCTTCCTCTCCCGTCCGGTTTCGCATTCGGTGCGTCTGTTCGCCAACATGCTGGCCGGCCACATCACGTTGAAAGTGTTCGCAGGCTTCGTGACCTCGCTGAGCGCGCTCGGTGCCGTCGGCGCCGCCGGCGCGATCCTGCCGCTGGTCATGACCACCGCGTTGACGGGCCTCGAGGTGCTGGTCGCCTTCCTGCAGGCCTACGTCTTCACGATCCTGACCTGCATCTACCTCAACGACGCCCTTCACCCCGGCCACTAAGGCCGGGCGCGAGATCCACCCTCAACCGACTTTCTCAAATCTACCTATCCAAGAAGGAGTTCTACTATGGATCCAGTTGCAGCTAAGTACATCGGCGCCGGTATCGCTTGCCTCGGCATGGGCGGTGCAGGCATCGGCGTCGGCATGATCTTCAGCCAGTTCCTGAACGGCGCGCTGCGCAATCCGTCGGCCTCGCAGGGCCAGTTCGCCAACCTGATC
>JASBVG010000129.1 GCA_030147505.1 Tardiphaga sp. | reverse complement strand
GGTCGGCCCGTGAACCCTCCAGTATCCGATGCCCCGTTTGGCATCGAAGAACCACACGACTCGGCCGGCGCCCGCGGACATCGTCGCCAGCGCCTTGGAAAGATGACTCACGGCGCTTTTGGCAACCGCCCTGTCACCCCCGCCGCGCCTGACGCCGTTGAGCGTCACCGCATCCCACCTCGCAGATCGTGACGATCGCGAACCACCCCTCTCAGTGAGGCGGGACGGGATGGAGAATGGGACAAGAGAGGAATATTGTCAAGAACAAATAGGGAACAATCCTTGCACGGCACGCAATCTGTCACCCCCCGCGAAAACGATAGTCCAGGCAGCATCGGCAATGCCGCTCGAGCCGGGAAGTCAGAGTTTCCCGGGTTGCCCGGTCAAGCCGGGCAACGACAAACGAGAAGCCGGCGCCGTCCAGCGGACTTGCTCGTTATGCGATGAAACAAAACTCCGGCGTTACGAAACAAATTTCTACATGGACGCCATCGGCTGGAAACCGGCCGGGTCTAATTCGTGGCTGCAACAGGGTGTCGCGTAGACGGCAGGAGGCCGTTATGAACAACCATTCGATCCACAGTGCAGACCGCAGCACACATCTGAAGATCGTTCTCGTTGCTCTCGTCGCCGGCATCGTCGTGACCGGCCTCGGCATTTTCTCTCGCGGCAATGATGATGTGCAGACCGCACGCCTGATCAAGGCCGGCCAGCCGACGGCCTTCACCAGCAGCGGCACTTCGGCGGTGCGGTGAGCCGCAACACAGCCATCGCCTCCACGCGGTCGACACCCGGACATCCCTGCCCTATCCCGATCACAGGCGCGCCAATGCGCAGGATGAGCAGGTAAACCGTTGACCGACACAAAATCCCTCGCCGACAGCCAGGCGATCGTCCGCTCCTATGCCGGCAAGTCGATGCCCATCGCGCATCAGCGGACCTTCGTCATCCCCGAAATGAATTTCGCGACCCGCACCGTCAAAGCGGGGGCGCCGGTGCGGCCGCTGAACTACAGCAATCGCCCGTTGCCGGATTTTCCGATTTCCTGGAACAGCGCCTCTTACGACATCTATGACTATGTCTCGCGCAACCGCGTCGCCGGCCTGCTGGTGATGAAGGACGACGAGATCAGACTTGAACATTACGACCTCGGCATCGACGCACAGACGCGCTGGCTCTCCATGTCGATGGCGAAATCGTTCAGCACCACGCTGATCGGCGCCGCGATCCAGGACGGCCTTATCAAGAGCGTGGACGAGCCGCTGACGACCTATCTGCCGGATTTCACCGGCACCGCCTTCGACGGCGTGACGGTGAAGACCCTGATGCAGATGACATCGGGCGTGCGCTGGAGCGACGACCAGACCGACGCCAGCTCCGAACGCCGCCACATGCTGGAGATGCAGATCGCCCAGCAAGGCGGCGCCATCATGCGCTACATGGCCGGGCGCCCGCGGGCAGCGGCACCGGGCACGCAATGGTGCTACTCGACCGGCGACACCCATGTGGTCGGCGCGCTGATCAAGGCCGCCACGGGCAAGTGGCTGAGCGACTATTTCTCGGAAAATATCTGGTCGAAGCTCGGCATGGAGCAGGACGGCGCATGGTGGCTGGAAGCCCCCGACGGCCTCGAAGTCGCCGGCAGCGGCTTCTTCGCGACGCTGCGCGACTATGCGCGCTTCGCCCGCTTCATCCTCGATGACGGCGTGATCGATGGCACTCGCATCCTGCCGGAAGGCTGGGTGCGCGAGGCCGGCTCGGCGCGCGAGATCGGCGGCAAGCGCGTCGATTACGGTTACATGTGGTGGATCGTGCCGGGCACGGATGGCTCGCTCGACGACGGCGCCTTCACGGCGCGCGGCATCTTCGGCCAGCTGATGTATATCAACCCGAAGCAGCGAGTGATCTGCGTGGTGCTGAGCGCGCGCTCGAAACCGGCGAGCATGATCAATCCGGCAGTGGCGGACAATGCGTTCTTCAATGCGCTGGTGGATGCGGTGAGGTAATCATACGTCTCCCGCTGTCGTCACCCGGCTTGACCAAGTGACCCGGTAACCTCTGAAGCAGCGGAGTATGCTGGATCGCCCGGTCAAGCCGGGCGATGACAGATCGAGGTGGAAATCGCCGCCCTACTGAAAGTCCGTCGCCTGCAATTCAATCGGCTCGCCATGCGGTGTGCGGTCCGCGGCATGATCCCAGGCAGCGCGATAGCGATGAAGGTCTCCGTGCGTCGTCACGCCTTTTTCCGCGATCAGGTTTTCCAGCGTCGCCAGCCAATGCAGGTAATAGGTCTCGCCCGTATCGGGATCGCCGGCAGCCTGGGCGCGCTTGATCTCGGCGGCGAGCGCTGCGGCCCATTCCGCCCAGGTGAAGACGCCGCGCTCATGCAGCGTCACCGTCATCGCAAAGGCCTGCGCTTCCCATGGCGCCCGAAAGACCGGACCATCGGCGTCGCGCGGAATGGTCGGGATGGATGCGACGGCAACGATGGCGGCAGCGCGATCGTCCGACATCACGCCGGCTCCAGATAGGAATCCCACGCATCCACCGACACGGTGACATCGGGATCGCCGTCATCGCCCCACAGCTCGCGGCCGTCGAAGCGCACCGTATAGAGCCATTGCGGGGCTTCGCCCTTGCCCATGGCGTTGCTGTCCGGAAATACGTGGGCGCCGTGCAGCAGCTCGATGGTGCCGACATGGCCGCGCACATAGCGCGGCAACCGCGTGTGGGTAGTCGGCGCCATCACCTTAGTGCGGACGCGATCGCCAACTGCGAAGCGGGCCGGCGTATCGATCTTGCGTTCGGAAGGACCACCACGACGCAGCATGGCATCGACCTCGCCGGGCTTCAGCACCGGCACATTCTTGCGCGGCAGCAGCGCCTGGCCGCTATCGATCTCCTCGCGCGAGACGAGGCCGCGCTCGGCCATCAGCGTCTCGAGACCGCCGAGCCAGACCTCGTAATAGGTGCGGTTGAGATAGTCGCGCGGCGAGCGGTTTTCGCGCGCATAGCGCGACATGTCGATATTCCACTGGCCCGGCTTCGCCATCGCCAGCGTGATGCCGAGCATGCGCCGCTCCCATTCGCCGTGGAAGACCGGCTCGTTCTTTTCGGGCTCGACGGGGCCGAAGCCCTGGGTGCCGCCCATGTCATGCGCGCCGTCCATCAGACTGCCTCCACCGGCTGCTGCGCGAGGCCGGTGCCGATCATGCTGTCGCGGGTGACGAGATCGGCGAGACGCTCCTCGCTCCAGCCTTCGGTGCCTTTCGGCCGCATCGGCACCACGAGATAACGGATCTCGGCCGTGGAATCCCACACTTTGATCTTCGTCTCCTTCGGCAGCGACACGCCGAAATCATCCAGCACGCCGCGCGGATCGCGCACCGCCCTGGAACGATAGGGCGCGGCCTTGTACCAGACCGGCGGCAGGCCGAGCACCGACCACGGATAGCAGGAGCAGAGTGTGCACACGACCATGTTGTGGGTGTCCGGCGTGTTGACGACGGCAACGATGTGCTCGCCCTGACGGCCTTCATAGCCGAGTTCGGCGATGGCCGGCGTCGCATCCTTCAACAGGCGTTCGTAATAAGCAGGATCGTTCCAGGCCTTTGCGATGACCTGCGCGCCGTTGCGGGGGCCGACCTTGGTTTCATAGGTCTGGATCAGCTCGTCCAGCGCGGCGGGATCGACATAGCCCTTCTCGACCAGAATGCTTTCCAGCGCGCGCACACGCAATTCGGTCTCGGACAATTCCGAATGATCGTGGTCATGATGATGATCGTGATCGTGCCCGCTCATGGCGTTGATCTCCCTTTTGACCGGAGAATCCATCACAGATGGATCGCTCAGGCAACACGCGACCGCCTGCTGAAAGCGCAGGCTGGGTGCCCACTCTACAATCTTGCGACATAGCGGGAATTGCGTCATTCGCCTGATGTCAATGACGACGGAAGGTCAACAATGTCCAAGCCCAGCCTGATCCTCACCGGCGGCCGCATTTTCTGCGGCCTCAACGAAGGTTTTGCGGAAGCGATCGCGCTCGATGGCGACCGCGTGCTTGCCACCGGCAGCGCCGCCGAGATCTCCGAGATGGCTGGCCCGGACACCCGCGTCATCGAACTCGCCGGCCGCACGGCGATCCCCGGCCTTAACGACGCGCATATGCATCTGCTGCCGCTCGGCCTGACCATGACGGAAATCAATCTGCGGCCGGAGACTGGCGCCAACTCGATCGGCGAAATCCTGCGCCGCGTCGCCGAAAGGGCGAAGACCGCCAAGCCCGGCGAGTGGATCAATGGCCGCGGCTACGACCACAACGAACTCGCCGAAGGCCGCCATCCCACCGCTGAAGAACTGGACACGGTGGCGCCGAACAATCCGGTCTATCTCAAGCGGACCTGCGGCCATGTGGCCGTGATCAACAGCGCAGCGATGCGAGAGGCCGGCATCGGTCACAACACGCCCGAGCCCGATGGCGGCATGATCGAGCGGCGCGACAACAAGCTCACCGGCCTGATCGCCGAACGGGCGCTGCGCCTGATCGTCGATGCGGCGCCAAAGCCGAGCGCCGAACGGCTGCGCGACGCCATCGACAGCGCCGGCCGCTTCATGCTCTCGCAGGGCTTCACCGCTGTCATGGACGCCGCCGTCGGCATGGCCGCGGGCATGGATGAGATCGATGCCTATGAGCATCTGGCGAAGAACGATACCCTGCCGATCCGCACCTGGGTCTGCATCTATGGCAACACCGACGGCATCGGTGACAAGGCCTATGATGCCGGCTATCGCTTCGGCCGCGAGGTCGGCAAGCTGCGTTATGGCGCGATGAAGGTGTTCGGCGACGGCAGCGCCGGCGGGCTGACCGCCGCGATGAGCGAGCCCTATCTGGTCGGCGATCCCGCCAATCGCGGCATCTTCTGCTACACCGACAAGGAAATGCACGACTTCCTGTCGCACTATCACAATCGCGGCTACCAGCTCGCGATCCATGCCATCGGCGATGCCGCCATCGAACAGGTGCTGTCTGGCATCGAAAAAACATCGACGGAAGCCAATCCGATCCTGGGCCGCCGCCACCGCATCGAGCATTGCGGCTTTCTCTCGAACAGCCAGATCGCACGCATGGCCGCAGCCGGCATCGATCCCGTGCCGCAGCCGGTCTTCATGTATGAATTCGGCGATCTCTATGTCACCAATGTCGGCCAGGCACGCACCGATGTCGCCTATCCCATGCGCAAATGGTTCGAGGCAGGATTGCATCCGGCCGCAAGCTCGGACGCGCCGGTCTCGACCACCGATCCGTTCAAGAATCTGTTCACGATGACGACGCGCATGTCGAACCGGCATACGGTGCTGGGCGAAGACCAGAAGCTCTCGATGGCAGAAGCGGTCCACGCCTACACTTACTTCGGCGCTTATACGCAATTTGCGGAAAATAATGTCGGCCGGCTGGTGCCGGGGCAACTCGCGGATATCGCGGTGCTGAGCCACGATGTGTTCGCCGTCACGCCCGAGCAGGTGGAGCAGGATACGCGTTGCGATCTCACCATTCTCGGCGGCGTGGTGGTGTATGACCGCCTGGGGCAAGTGGCGGAGGCCGCGGAATAACATCGCCGCACTGCCCATGCGGGGGCGCGCGATGGAGCCACCGCATGCCGGTCTCCGAATGCATCGCACATCCGACAAGTTTGGTATCATGCTGGGATCATCAAACTGTCATAGTTGTTGATCTTCGCGCGTCCGCTGATACGCTGCGTCCCGCTGGGGAATGCAACAGTGTGTGAGTGACGCATGACCATATCCATGAAGGTGCCTGCATCATCCCGCGAACAATTCATGCTGATCGTGCAGCAGGAAATGGAGCGCTTCGAGCGCGAGGAACGTGAACTACGGAAGGAAGAGCGCGCTGAACGCGCCAGAGGCCTGAAAATACCCGAATGATCGCGACGCGGGCTGTGCGGCCGTTCTACACCGTGTGTGAGGAGCCGCCGGAAGCCTGACGCGCGAATTCAGCGCAGCCGGGCCGCAAAGCCGCGCAACGCGTTCTTCAACGGCTTGCTGCGATGATAGATCGTGGTCAGGAGAGCCCCGGCTGGCGAGCGCGACACGCTGAAATTGTCGAGCAAAACCTCCTCGACGCGGAATAGCGATTTGTAACCGGTATTGCCGGCACCGAAATCGAGCCGGCGCAAACCGGCATCGAAGCGCAGCTTGATGACGCGATACAGCAGTTGCATGCCCACCGAATATTTAGCCAGCCGTTCGGTATCGGCGCCGATCAGCACTGCGTGGCATTGCTCCTGATGGGCGACGCCGAACAGCACCGCGACCGTCTGGCCATCGAGGCAACTGACATAGGTGATCGCCTCGCCTGTCGCCGCCCCGGCGATGGCGAAATTGCGATAGAAATCGACGAAGGCGGGATTGTCGAGCAGATCGGACTTGAAACGGTCCTTTCGCGCGCGCTGCAGAAAGTCGAAAGCCGCACGGATGTCTGCTTCCGATGTCGCGACGCGGTGCTCATACGGCCCGAGTTCGCGCTCGACCTGGCGGTTGAGGCGGCCGAGTTCCTTGGAAAATTTCCGGTTCAGCGTCTTGCGCTGCCAGAATTCGAAATCCTCGCCGGTCTCGCTGTGATAGGCGGCATTTTCATTGAGACTCGTCTCAGCGCCTTCGAACAGACGCCGCACATCGAAACCGTCGCGGCGCACCTTGCGGAACAGCAGGGCGCCGGCGCCCTTCAGCGCCGCGTGGAAACGCCGCCGCACCGACGGACTAGTCGCGAGCGCCTCCAGCACAACCGTCTCGCCAACCGCCGCATTGGCATCGCAGACGCCGAAATCGGCTGGCTGAATGACGGCGAGCGGGCCGAGTTTCTGCATCACCAGCGGCAATACCGCGAGCAGGCTGCGATCAACGGGATCGCGCGCCGTGACCGTATGCTGGCGCGCACCGAGCACCGGTGCGAGATCGCGATGGATCGTCGCCAGCCACAACGGCCCTTGGAACGGGGTCGCATCCGAACGCCCGAACAGCTCGCGATATTCGGTCGACAGAAAATCGAAACCAGGCTCGACGCCAACGACGGCGTCGCCGATTGTCATCCGTGTTTCGACGCGCATATCCATCGCGGCGCTCAGATCGCCACGCGGCCGTCGTCGCTCGCAGGATCGAGGCGGAAATTGCGTGCCTTGATGACATCGCCCTCGATCTGCTTGCCCATCTTCTTCCAGATCAACGCCGAGGCAGCCTTCGGATAGACATGAATGCCATGATCTGCGGTCGAACCGTTGTTCAGTCCGATGGTCCGGCGCAAAACGCCGTTGCCGTAATGCACGGCATAGGAATTCCAGATCGGCCTGGTCCAGTGCTCCATGGTGACGGATATATTCAGGCAGTCGTGATTTTCCACCTTGTGCGGCGCATAGAGGGGCCAGGTGATCATCTCACCCGGATGCAGATCGATCACTTGCGCGAATTCATCGAACCAGCCGCGATAGGGCATATCTTCGGTGGTCTCGCGCAGCAGAATCTTCTCGATATTCTTCGGCGACATGAAGATATCCGAGCGCGGATACAGGAATACGCGCTTGACGCCTTCGATCTGCCACAGCGACTGGCCCTGGATGTCCGCGTGATACGGCACCTTGCAGTTCGGCGACGAGATCAGGATGCCGAGATTGCGCTTGAAGGTCTTGAAGCCGTCCATGCGGTCGTCGAACTCGTCAAAAATCTTGTCGAGCAGTTCGCGATATTCCGGCGCCCAGTCCATGACGCGGCGGATGTTCATCCAGATGCGGCCCTTCTCGATCGCCGCGATGGCGTCGATGCCGGAGGTGTTGCCGAGTTCACCATAGACGCGGCGATGATCGTCGCCGTCGAAGCTGACGGATTCGATGCCGAGCTCCCTGGTCGGGCAACGCTCGATCACCTTGCCCAGCGCTTCGCGCGTGAACAGACCAGTGTCGATGAGGCGATGGTGCAGCTTGATGACGTGGACGCCGAACAGGTCCCTGTGATGCGGCTTCCAGTCGGCAATGATCTTGTTGTCCGGAATCTTCAGCATGGTTTCACCCTTGCGACTTGTATTGGGCCGGGTCATCGGCTGTAGCTGCGGGCCGACGACCACCGAAAAAATTCAAACGATATTGAGTAGCCTTGTACCGATATTCCGGGAGCGCTGGAATCGTGCTGACATGACAAGCGATATCAAGGTTAAGCCGCGCTCATCGCATTGCCGACAATCGCGTTAATCGAAGATCACCGCAATCGTTACGATTTGAATAAATACGAAAATAACTTCGGCTGGATGCGCGTGCCGTCGATGACCTCCAGCCGGCCGAGGCGGTTGAGCGTGTGCAAATTGCGTCCGGGCCAATGCGACGATGGCGTCACGTGATGGCGGCGGATCTGAGCGAAGCGGATCGGCGAGAGTTCGGTAATTTCGGCCAGTGCGACAGCGGCGCCGTAGCCCCGGCTGCAATCCTGTACCGGGCGCCAAAGACGGCCCTCCCGCATCACAAAATGACCGGCGGGGCGCGCATTGGCGCGGTCGAGCAGCACCGGATTCTGTGCATGCGGCAACCACGGGCCCGTCAGGTTGTCCGCGTAAAAGATCGACAGCGTGTCTGAGTAGCCGCCCGAGCCTTCGCGGGTGACGCCGAACAGATAATAACGGCCGTCATGCTGCGTGACGGTGGCATCGCTGAGTTCGATTCCAGAAAGCAGCGTGGCGTGGCGCTCCCACCGATCCGGGAAACGCGTGCAGCGATAGAGAATGACCTCGCCTGTGGCCGAGCATTCCGGAATCATCCAGAGTTCGCCGCCATCCTCGATCAGGAATGGGTAGGAAAGATGCCACGGTTCGTCGAGCACGGCGAATATCTCACCGACCGGTCCCTGCTCGTTGAATTCGATCGCCGAGATGATGCCCTTGCCGACGCGATGATCGAGCTCTTCGAAGAACACGACGGTGCGTCCCTGCCGGGTCACCGCGAAGGGATCGGCGGCGAAGCGATACGGACGCTCCTTGAGGCGATGCCACGGCGCGCCGGTGAGGTTATTGGTCTGCCACACGCCGGCATCGTCCGTGAAGCGCCAGCCGATATGCCATTGCGGTGCGTAACACAGCCAGCGATAGACTTTCCGCAGCACATGCCTGACCAGACCGCACAGCACGAAGCGCGGCGCCACGCCGATGTCCCGCCGCCGCGCGGACGGCGCCACATGGAGCGGCGGCCGCGGCACGCCAGTGAGATTGGCATTGATCAGCGTGACCGTGCGGACCATCAACGACTCCAGCGCGCCGCTGAGACCATCGGCTACTTCCGTCGACGGATGCCCGCGATCGAAGATCGCGCCTGTGACTTCATCGCGCAACTCGATCACCGGCATATCGCCTGCCAGAATGGCGGTGACGGCCGCGAGCTCGCCCGCCTCGCCGTTGAACAGCGGGCGCAGATAAGATCGCGTCGCGGCTTCGCGCGCGGGGGCGTCGGTAAAGTCGACGACGATATCGATGGACGGCGTTGGCGGAGACGCCGCGATCGTGTTGCGACCGACGAGATCGGTGCCACAGGCGTGCCCACTTCGTAGCATCCGCTTCTCGAGAGCGAAGAGCCCGTCGAGATATCGCGGAATGGACGTCGCTGCCTCAACCCAGCGCAGTTGAACGGTGTGGCCGGCCGCCTGCATCGAGCGGACCGCATCTGCGATCCAGGCCCTTGGGCGTTTCGGATCGCAGCGCAGCTCAACAATCATGGCTGTGGCGCAAGTGTTGCGACGGGCGCGAACAGACTGCGAAGCAGCTGCTCATATTCGTCGACCATGCGCGCGACCGAATAACGCGCATGCAGGCCGCGGCCGGCCGCGATGAGATCGTTGCGGAGTGACGCGTCATGGAGTGCGCGAGAGATGGCGCCCGTGAACTGGCTGTGATCCGTCGTATCGACGAACAGCGCCGCCGGTTTGCCATCAGCTGCGAGGACTTCGCGCAGAACGGAAAGATCGTTGGCAACGACAGGTACGCCTGCGCTCGCGGCTTCGACAGCTGCCAGGCCGAAGGTCTCTGCTTGCGATGGGAAAACGAAGACATCGAGTGCCGCCAGAAAATCGCCGATCCGTTCGGGCGGCAGTTCGCCGGTAAAATATACCCGATTTTCCAAATATTTCTCAACGACGAGTTGTCGCAGCGACATTTCATCTGGCCCTTGCCCGGCAAGCACGAGATGCCAGCCGGGATAGTCGGTTAACGCACGTATCGCCGCATCGAGACGCTTGCCTGCGTTCAAACGGGCAACAGAACCGAGCAGAGGAACATCAGGCGGCAAGCCGAAGGCAGCACGTGCCTGAAGCCTGGTAAGTTCCGTTTTCTTCAGGTCGAAGCCATGCGGAATGTAGCGCAGCCGCTTGCTGTAGTTGTTTGGATAGCGCGAATAGTCCGCGAGCATGTCGGCAGAATTGACCGTAATCAAATTGAACGCGCCAAGCAGGCCAAGCGCCAGATCCACAGCGCGCACTGGCGGATTCATCAGCATCCGCGCCGAGACCTGATTCGCGATGATCGGTACGGATGTCGCGAGACGCGCAGCAAGGCCGCCAACCGTGTTACCGTAATGCTGGAAAGTGAGGATGACGTCCGGCTGTGCGGCACGAATTTCCCGCAGCAATTGCACCGGGAATTTCAGCGCGCCGGCGAGACCACGCGGGCGATCGAGGCTGCAATAGCGCGTATTTGGCGGCGCATCGAAGCTCGCGGACTTGCGATAGAAGAACAGATGACTGACGTCATAACCGCGCGCACTGAGCCCGGCGCCGACCAGGCGCGAGATCTCCTGCGCTCCGGCATTTTCTCCCTGGGTCTGAATAAAGAGGATGCGGCGCGGAGACATCGTCAGGACACGCGCGACGTCGCATCCGGCACGGCTGCCGGTCGCTTGCGAAACAGAAACAGCACCGACGGATCGAGGCCGAGCCAGCGGCGGCACAGTATATTGAGCACGATGGTGACGATGGCGAGGCTCAGCGTGGCGGCCAGCGCCGCGCCCCACAGGCCGAAAAGCGGGATGAAGATCGCAAAACCGATGAAACGCAGCACGATATTGCCGGCGACGATCCACGGATAGCGCCGCTCGTGACCGGCAATCATCAGCACCGACGACGCAGGTCCGCCGGCCGCATAGAACGCCGTGCCCAGCGCCAATGTGATCAGCGTCCATTTCTGCGCGATGAAGGACGGACCGAACAGCGCAAGGATCTCGTCCGCGCCAAACAGCACCAGCGCGATGCCCGCTCCGACGCAGAGCAGCATCATCTCCGCCATCGACTTCAGCACCTTGTTCAATTCCTCCGTATTGCCGGAGAAATACAAAGCCGGAATCCGCCGCGTGGACACGTTGTGCAGGGCGCCGAGCCCGACGGCAAACATATTGGCGATGCGTGAGGCGACGAAATAGGCGCCGGCCGCGACCGGGTCGAGGAACCAGTAGACGATGATGACATCGAAATACTGGTTGATGGTTTCCAGGATCGCCGCGGCCCAAAAGCCCAGCGAGGCCTTGATCCAGGGACCGAACTGCCAGCTCGGCCGCGCGGCCAACATATCCTTCGGCAATCGCCGGGCGATCGCCACGATCTGTATTGCAAGCGCGAGCGCGATGCCCGCGACCGACAACAGGAAGAATTCGTGTATCTCGATGATCGTGCCGGTCACGATCAGGCCGAGCATCACCGCAACCACGATGCTGCGCCAGAAGAAATCGCGCATGCCTTCGGCCAGCAACACGCTGACGGTGGAGCGACCGATATGGCTGGACAATGTGATCGACGAGGAGAAGACGAGGAACAGGCCGGTCGCCACCATCAGGCGCGGCGTCTCGCCGAGCAGCATGACGCCGACAACGCCGATGACGACAGCGAGCAGCAATGGCGTGACGGCGACGATCACCAGCGAAAACAGCAGCGATCCCTTGGCGAGATCCGGCCGCCCGGCGACCGCATGTTCATGCAGGGATCGCAGCACGAACATTTCCTGGCCGAGCACCGCGGCCACGCTGCTGAGCTGGCAAACGCAGAGCCACATCGCCAGATGGCCGAAATCGGCCGGCGACAGGATTCGCGCCGCCAGCGTGTACATGGCGAAGGACACGATGGCGCCGCCGAATTGCAGCCCGAATGTCAGCGCCACCCCCTGGTGGAGGTGGCGGGAGACGGCGGAGCCGAGCAACACTCGGGCTTTATGAATGACGGGCAGTATCATCGGCGCGGCAAATATCGGAGCAATCGGGTTCCGGACAGAGCTGGCTCGCTGCGCCCGGCCTTTCATCGATCGCCTGCGCACACTCGGCACGCGGGCAAAGTTACTTGTTCAAATCCCGCTTCTTCAGAAGCAAATACAAAGCGAGCGGATTGGTCTTCAGATAACGCCAGCCGAGCCGGCGCGGTTCGAGCATCATACGCCACAGCCACTCGATGCCGACCGCCTGCATCCACTGCGGCGCGCGCTTCTTCATCCCGGAGACGAAATCGAACAGGCCGCCCGAGGTCTTGATGACACCCACCGCGGTGAGACGATGACGATGACAGACGATGAAACGCTGCTCGCGCGGCACGCCCATGGAGATCCACAGGATGTCCGGCTGCAGCGCGCAGATCTCCGCGCAGACCGCGATCTCCTCCGCTTCGTCGCGGAAGAAGCCATGGCGATGACCGGCCATCTTGATGCGGGGATATCTGGCCTTCACGGCTGCCACCGCAGCGGCGTTCGAGGCTTCCGTGGCGCCGAGCATATACATGCTGGCACCCCGCGCTTCCGCTTCCGCCGCGACATCATAGAACAGGTCCGATGTGGCGACGCGTTCGGGCAGCCCTTCGGCATGATGCAGGCGCGAGACGAAGACATGTGCCATGCCGTCGGCATGGATCGCATCGGCCTGCATGAAGAGTTCGCGTTCGACACTGTCGACGGCACAGCGATAGGTGACCTCGCCATTGGTGGAGGTGAGATAGGCCGGAAAACGCCACAGCGCGCTTCGTTTCAACGCCTCGTCGACAATGACGCGCGCAGTCTCCCTGCTGTCGGCCGCGACTACTGGAAGCCCGCCGAGCGAGAGGCGGCGCCAGCTATGGAATACGCTGCCGCGGCGATCGGGTGACAATCGCCGCTCGTCGAGACCGAGCCGCGTGAGACTCTCTTGCGTGTCAGTGAATGAGGAGACGCGTCGATCAGACGTTTCGCGGCGCTCGGCACGTGCGTGCTCCGGAGCTTCATCCTCGTCTTCGATCGCGGCTTGCATCTTTGCCGCAACGATCTTGTTCAGCTGTCCAACCATAAGCGCATCCTTATACGCATATGATTACATGTGTAGTAAAACTGCACCGCGAATAGCGACAGACTTAAGCGCTGGTTAACCGAATGGACGAAACTAGCAATTGCCTATGCGATGTTAACCGGTCGTTATGCTTTCGATCTTCCGGCATGCGGGTAACCGGCGATTAACCCTACTTATTTACGATCGCATCGGTCGGGGAATGTCTGTGGTCAACCGATCGAGTTGGAGTGGGGCATGTCGGTTCAGCGTGCGGAGAGTAACGGTGCAGCCGCGCGCGGTGCGCCGAACACCGGTAACAGCGCCACCGACGGCTTCGATTTCACGGATGTGATCGGCATCCTGCGCCGACGCAAGGGCTGGATCGTCGGAGTAACCGCCGCATTCTGTGCGCTCGCCGTCAGCTACATTCTCGTCGCACGCCCGTCCTACACGGCCACCTCGCAGGTCTATGTCGACCCGCGCGACCGGCAGACGCCCAAAGACGACGTGGCGACGCAGAACTCCGTGCCGGGTGACGGCATGCTGCTGGTCGAGAGCCAGTTGAAGATCATCACTTCGGGCGAGGTGCTGTCGCGCGTCGTTTCCGAAACGGAGCTGGCGAAAGATCCGGAGTTCAACGGCGCTGGCGGCCTCGGCGCCAATATCAAGGCGCTGTTCGGCATCGGGCGCTCGGACGATCCGGCATTGGTCGCCATGCGCAGCCTGCGCCAGAAGACGACCGCCAAGCGCAACGACCGCTCCTTCGTCATCGACATCTCGGTCTCGGCTGACACCGCAGCGCGCGCGGCGACGCTCGCCAACGCGGTGGCGAATGCCTATCTCGAAGAACAAGCCAACGCGAATGCCGGCTTCAATCGCCGCGTCTCGGAGGCGATCACGACCCAGCTCGAGCGCATGCGCAACGCGGTAAGCCAGTCGGAGCAAGCCGTGACCGCCTACAAAGCGGCGAATAACCTGGTCGGTGCGCGCAATCGCCTCGTCACCGAGCAGGAGCTGGACGAGGCCAATACGCAACTCACCAACGCCCGCGCCCGCCTCACCGACGCACAGGCGCGCGTAAAACTGATCGAGCAGATCGAGGCCGGGGGTGCTTCGCTCGATGCCCTGCCCGAAGCTGTGCAGTCGCAGACCATGGCGCAGTTGCGCGCACAGGCTGCCAATGCTTCGCGCGAGGAAGCGCAGCTGGCACAGATCAACGGTCCGAGCCATCCGCTGCTGCAGGCGGCGCGCGCGCAGGTGCGGGATGCCCAGGCCGCCATCAAGAGCGAAGTGAAACTGATCGCCCAGGCCGTCCGCAATGCAGCGGCCAGCGAGCGCACCAATGTGCAGAACCTGCAGGCGCGCTTCGACACGCTGAAGACGCTGTCGCAGACCAATGAGAAGGCCATCGTGCCGCTCCGCGAACTGGAGCGGAAGGCGGATTCCGATCGCGCGATCTATGAGAACTTCCTTGCCAAGGCGAAGACCGCCAGCGAGCAACAGGTGATCGACACCACCAATGCGCGCCTGATCTCCCGCGCCTCGCCGCCGGATCGCAAGAGCTGGCCACCATCCGCGATCATCATGGCCGCTGCTCTGTTCGGCGGCCTGTTCCTCGGCATCGTCGCGGCACTTGCGCGCGAAACGCTTGTTGCCCGCCCGGTGACATCGCCGGAGCCCGACGCACCACCGCAGATCTCGCCGCCTGTGCCGCCGCCTGCACCAGCCCCTTCGTCTGCACCTGGCCGGCCGCAAGCGCAATTGGCGCGCGTGACCGCCGAACTGCTCTCCGCGCCGAAAGGCCATTCGGTCCTGCTGGTTCGTGCCTCGGCCGATCCGTCGCTGAGCCTCGTCGCGCTCGAGCTGGCACGTGCACTGGAGGAAGCCGGGCAGAACACGCTGATCATCGATGCCGACCTGAAGCGGCACCGCGTCACCTCACGCCTGCGTTTTGATGGGCGCACGGGCCTGCGCGAACTGCTCGCCCATGTCGCGAGCATGCAGGAGGCCGCACATCGGCTCGGCAAGACCAATATCCATATCGTGCCAACCGGTACCGTCGGCCTGCGTACACCCGATCGGCAGATGCGCGAAGCGCTTGGGTCGGCGCTGCGTGACGCACGCCAGTTCGATCGTGTGATCGTCGATGGCGGCGAGCTCGGCACCACCTCGTCGGAATACGGCCTCTACGCCATGGTCGATGAAGTGATCCTGCTGGAGACCAGCAGCAGCACCAACACCGACGATGTGCAGGTGGTCGCCGATCTCTTGCAGCATCGCCGCATCAAGGCGCGCACGGTGCAGGTCGATCCCGCACCGGACGCGGTTGCCGCTTGAAGCAGCAGATCAACGCGCTTCAGTTTTCTCAGCGCGCGCAGGGGCACTCGTTGCCAGTGCAAAAGCGGTGACGCCAAGAGCGGCAGCGATATAGGGAAGAATGGTCAGAGCCAAAGTCGCCTCCTGTCGAAATTGATTTTCGATCGTGCGACCACCATCCCCCCCGCGGCCTTCCCCGCAGCCTAACGGGCGTGGTTGCCGACAGGTGAACGGTGGCGATGGTTGAGAGAAGGCAAACGAAGCGAAAGGCACTCACGGCGACGAAAAAGCCCTCATTTGCGCGCTTCCTCGTGGGAGCTCGTCGGAAGATCGAAATTCGTTTCCAGTTTATTCAGGATAGCGGCGAGCTGCTTCCGCTCCTGAGCCGACAGGCAGGAAAGGATTTCGCTCTCTTTTGCGAGAAGGCGCGGCCACAATTCATCGAACAGCTTGCGCCCGGCACGGGACAGTTTGAGCTCGAACGCTCGCCGATCATCGCTGCTCCCGATCCGCTCCAGCAGGCCGCGCGCCAGCAGATTGGTCACCGCACGGCTGATCGTCGATTTGTGGGTGCGCGTGGATTCGACGATGAATTGCGCGCTGCAAGATGCATTTCCGAAGCCCAGCGTCGCCAGCACGCGCCACTCCGGAATCTCAAGGCCGTAACGCGTGCGATATTCCTCCGAAAGCGCAGCGCTCACCTCGGCGGACAGCCGATTGAGCCGGAACGGCACGAAGCGAAACAGATCGAATTCGTTCATCCAGCACCCGCAAAATATCTGTGTTCCATCTTGACGAGCGCCGGCAGGCGGCGCTTAGATAGTTGCACGTGAAACTATCATAGAGAGACCGCGCGCCGTCGGCCAGCCCGATGTCGACGCATGAGCTCCAGACGGGAACACAGGGTGGATAATGGCGCAGCAAGCCCGGCAATTCAGCTATCGCCGCCATGCCGATCAGGCGCGCCCGGCACATGACGCAGCGCACCATCCCGTTGTCGTCATCGGCGCCGGCCCGGTTGGACTGTCGCTGGCCATCGATCTCGCTTTGCGTGGTCAAAAGGTGGTGCTTCTCGACGATGCCGACCGGATCGGCGAAGGGTCGCGCGCCATCTGTTTTTCCAAGCGCTCCCTCGAATATTGGGACCGCCTCGGCGTCTCCGACCGGATGATCGAGAAGGGCGTCGTGTGGAATGTCGGCAAGATCTTCGCGGGCCCGGACCTGCTCTATCAGTTCGATCTGCTGCCCGAAGACGGACACAAGATGCCGGCCTTCATCAACCTGCAGCAATATTACGCCGAGGCCTTCCTGGTCGACCGGCTGCACGATCTGCCGGGCATCGACCTGCGCTGGCGCAACAAGGTGACCGGCCTCACGCAGCGCAACGATCACGTCGAGCTCACGGTCGATACGCCGGACGGCCCTTATGCGCTGCGTGCGGATTATGCGGTAGCCTGCGACGGGGCGCGTTCGACCTTGCGGGACATGGTCGGCGCCACATTCGATGGCGAGGTGTTCGAGGACCAGTTCCTGATCGCCGACGTCAAGATGACGGCGGAATTCCCGACCGAACGCTGGTTCTGGTTCGATCCGCCATTTCATGCCGGCCAGTCGGCGCTGCTGCATCGCCAGCCCGACGATGTCTGGCGAATCGACTTGCAGCTCGGCCGCGACGCCGATGCGGCCACGGAACGACAACCAGACAAGGTGCGCCCGCGGATCGCGCGCATGCTCGGGCATGACGACTTCGCGTTCGAGTGGATCTCGATCTACAAATTCCAGTGCCGCCGCATGCAGCGCTTCGTGCATGAGCGCGTGATTTTTGCAGGCGACGCCGCGCATCAGGTGTCGCCCTTCGGCGCACGGGGCGCCAATTCAGGTCTGGAAGATGCGGAGAACCTCGCCTGGAAGCTGGCCTTGATTCTGCGCGGCGATGCGCCAGCCTCGCTGCTCGCCAGCTACGACATCGAACGCGGTCATGCGGCAGACGATAATATTCGCGCCTCCACCCATGCCACCGACTTCATGGCGCCGCCATCGCCGCAGGAGCAGCGCCTGCGTCAGGCCGTTCTCGCCCTCGCCAAGGAAACGGACTTTGCCAAGCGCATGATCAATGGCGGCCGACTGTCGGTACCATCGGTCTATCCATCACCACTGTCCACGGCGGATGACGACACCTGGCACGGCGGCCCCTGCCCGGGCACCCATATGCCCGACGTGCCGCTGGCCAGCAGCGATGATGGCGCCAACATGTTCCTGTCCGAATGCTTTGCCGCGGCGGGGCGCGGCTTCACCATGCTGCAGACCGATGCCAGCGCCATCGAACTCCCCGAAGGCGTCGCACGGCTCGTGATCGGCGACGATGCGCAGCTGCGGGATTCCGGCGGGCTGTTCAAAAAGCGCTACGACGCCGAACCCGGCGCCGCCTATCTGCTCCGCCCGGATGGCTATGTCGCCGCGCGCTTCCGACATCCGACATCGCAAGCGGTCGCCGCAGCCCATGCGCGCGCCAGCGGAGGGGCGTGAGGATCGATCATGGCCCTGTCGACGCAATCGAACTTTCCCAATCCCGACATCGCCTATCGCAGCATCGTCGAGGCGCATCGCGGCCTCAGCGAGGCGCAGAGCGCGGCGCTCGACACCGCCTTGGTACTGATTCTCGCCAACCATATCGGCGACATTGAAGTGCTCAAGGATGCGCTGGCGCTGGCGAAGCGGCGGCTGCCGGAAACAGAAAAATGATGAAGCCGTCATTGCGAGGAGCGAAGCGACGAAGCAATCCAGAGCCACTTAGAAAAAAGACTGGATTGCTTCGCTGCGCTCGCAATGACGACGTAAGGAACGAAAGGAATACCGATGGCAAAAGGTTTCGCATCCACCACCGACATGGGCGAGAAAAAGATCACCTTCTCGGAGATCGGCCCCGACCTCTATGCCTTCACCGCCGAAGGCGATCCGAACTCCGCCGTCATCGTCGGCGATGACGGCTGCATCGTGTTCGACGCGCAAGCGACGCCGGCACTGGCAAGCAAAGTGATCGAACGCGTTCGCACCGTCACCGACAAGCCGATCAAATATGTGGTGCTGTCGCATTATCACGCGGTACGCGTGCTCGGCGCTTCAGCCTTCCAGGCGCAAGGCGTCGTCGCCTCGCAGGAAACCTATCGGCTGGTGGAGGAGCGCGGGCAGCAGGATTGGGATTCAGAGTTCGGCCGCTTCCCGCGCCTGTTCCAGGGCTCCGAGAGCATTCCCGGCCTCACCTGGCCGACACTCACTTTCGAAGGCGAGATGTCGATCTATCTCGGCAAGCGCGAGGTGCGCCTGATGCAGCTCGGCGCCGGCCACACCTCCGGCGATATCGTCGCCTGGGTGCCCGATGCGGAGGTGATGTTCTCCGGTGACCTCATTGAGTATCACTCGGCCTGCTATTGCGGCGATGCTTGGCTGCGCGAATGGCCGAGCACGCTGGACGAAATCCGCGGCTTCAATCCGAAAGCCGTTGCGCCCGGCCGCGGCGATGCGCTGAAGGGCCTCGACACGACGCGCGAGGCGATCGCCATGACGCGCGATTTCGTGACGTCGCTCTACGGCGCGGCGGAGATGTCCGTCGCCAAGGGGCGCAGTCTCAAGGAGAGCATGGCCGCGACACGCGACGTCATGGACAAGAAGTTCGGAAGCTTCGCCATCTACGAACACTGCCTGCCCTTCAATGTCTCGCGCGCCTATGACGAGGCGTCCGGCATCGACGATCCGGTGATCTGGACCGACAAGCGCGACCGCGAGATGTGGGCCGCCCTGCAGGGAGATTGAGCCATGAACATCAACACCGCCCCCGACAAGGTCAACCGCGCCTCCGCGCAGGTGACGCCGGGCTATATGTCCGGCTTCGGCAACTCGTTCGAGACCGAGGCGCTGCCCGGCGCACTGCCGATCGGCCGCAACTCGCCGCAACGCTGCGCCTATGGCCTCTATGCAGAACAGCTCTCCGGCTCGCCCTTCACGGCGCCACGCGGCACCAATGAACGCTCCTGGCTGTACCGCATCCGTCCGTCGGTGAAGCATTCCGGCCGCTTCACCAAGGTCGATCGCCAGCACTGGCGCACCGCGCCCTGCCACGAGAACGACCTGCCCATCGCGCAATTGCGCTGGGATCCGCTGCCGATGCCGGGCGAGACGATGACTTTCGTTCAGGGAATCCACACCATGACGACCGCCGGCGATGCCGGGGCCCAGGCTGGCATGGCGGCGCATGTCTATCTGATCACCGCATCGATGGTGGATCAGAACTTTTACAATGCCGATGGCGAGCTGATGTTCGTGCTGCAGCAGGGCAAGCTGCTGGTCGTCACCGAATTCGGCCGCATCGATGCCGAACCCGGCGAGATCGTGGTGATCCCGCGCGGCGTCAAGTTTCGCGTCGAGCTGCCCGATGGCCCGGCGCGCGGCTATCTCTGCGAAAATTATGGCGGCGCCTTCACGCTGCCGGAACGCGGCCCGATCGGCGCCAATTGCCTCGCCAATGCGCGGGACTTCCTCACGCCGGTGGCCTCCTATGAAGACAAGGACACGCCGACCGAACTTTATGTGAAATGGGGCGGCGAGCTCTATGTGACCAAGCTCGGCCACTCGCCCATCGATGTCGTGGCGTGGCACGGCAATTACGCGCCCTACAAATACGACCTGCGCACCTTCTCGCCGATCGGCGCCATCGGCTTCGATCATCCCGATCCATCGATCTTCACGGTGCTCACCTCGCCGTCGGAAACGGCGGGCACGGCGAATATCGATTTCGTCATCTTCCCGGAACGCTGGATGGTGGGCGAAAACACCTTCCGTCCACCGTGGTATCACATGAACATCATGTCGGAATTCATGGGCCTGATCTACGGCGTCTATGACGCCAAGCCGCAGGGCTTCGTCCCCGGCGGCATCAGCCTGCACAATATGATGCTGCCGCACGGACCGGATCGCGAGGCCTTCGATCATGCCAGCAACAGCGAACTCAGGCCGGTGAAGCTCACCGGCACCATGGCCTTCATGTTCGAAACGCGCTTCCCGCAGCGGGTCACCGAATATGCAGCCAAGACTCCGGCCTTGCAGAGCGATTATGCCGATTGCTGGAACGGGCTCGAAAAGCGCTTCGATCCCGGGAAACCGTGAGGCGACATGAGCACGCCTGACGCCATCCTCTACGGCTATTTCCGCTCCACCGCCGCCTATCGCGTCCGCATCGCGCTGGGCCTGAAAGGGCTCGGCGCGGATCCGCGCTATGTGCATCTGCGCAAGGGCGAGCAGACCCAGCCGGCCTATCGCAAGATCAATCCGGCCGGCCTCGTGCCTTACTTCATCGAAGGCGACCTGCATCTCGCGCAATCGCTCGCGATCATCGAATATCTCGACGAGACCCATCCTGAGCCACCCCTGCTGCCCAAGGGCGCCGCGGCGCGGGCCATCGCGCGCGAGATGGCCCAGGTGGTGTGCTGCGACATTCACCCGATCGGCAATCTGCGCGTGCTCAATCGCCTGATCGCGATGGGCGTCGATGACGCGGCCCGCACCGCATGGTCGCAGCACTGGATCGCCGCCGGTTTCGACGCCATCGAAGCGCGGTTAACCGAGCTTGACGCTGCGCCCTTCGCCTTTGGCGATCGGCCGACGCTCGCCGATATCTGCATCGTGCCGCAGGTGTTCAATGCGCGCCGCTTCGGCCTCGATCTCGCCCCCTATCCCCGCATTCGCGCCATCGACGCGGCTGCCGCCAAGCTCGAGGCCTTCGCCGCCGCCGAGCCTGGCCGCCAGCCCGACGCCGAGTGAGACACCAACCGTCCGGACATCCCATGCAGCCCAACGACCCCACGCTTCGTTCCTTCGTCGACGTCGATCCGGCGTCGGACTTCCCGATCCAGAACCTGCCTTACGGCGTGTTCTCGACATCGGGCACATCGCCGCGCGTCGGCGTCGCCATCGGCGACCTCGTGCTGGACCTCGCGGCCATCGAGGCCGAGGGATTGCTCGATCTCGGCGGCGCCAAGAATGTGTTCGCGCAACCGTCGATCAATGCCTTCATGGCGCTCGGCCCGAAAGTGTGGTCGTCGACGCGCGCGCGCATCAGCACGCTGCTGCGTCATGACCATGCGGAGCTGCGTGACAATTCAGCCTTGCGCCAGCACGCTCTGCTGCCACAGAAGGACGTGGCGCTGCATCTGCCGCTTGTGGTGGCGGGCTTCGCCGATTTCTATTCATCGAAGGAACACGCCACCAATGTCGGCGTCATGTTTCGCGGCAAGGACAATGCGCTGCAGCCGAACTGGCTGCATATGCCGATCGGCTATAACGGCCGCGCCTCCACCGTGGTGGTCAGCGGCACCAAAGTGCCGCGCCCGCGCGGCCAGCTGAAACCGCCGAATGTGGATGAGCCATCCTTCGGCCCGTGCAAGCGGCTCGATTTCGAGCTCGAACTGGGCGTGGTGATCGGCCAGGCCGCGCC
This sequence comes from Tardiphaga sp., assembly GCA_030147505.1. Lineage (GTDB taxonomy): Bacteria > Pseudomonadota > Alphaproteobacteria > Rhizobiales > Xanthobacteraceae > Tardiphaga. The sequence goes on along the minus strand of JASBVG010000129.1, from coordinate 889 downwards.
GATGGGCGGCATGCTCACCGAAGCGCAGGCAGAAGAAAGCATCTTCGGCTTCACGCTGCTGAATGACTGGAGCGCCCGCGACATCCAGCAATGGGAGTATGTCCCGCTCGGTCCTTTCCTGGGCAAGAGCTTTGCCACATCGATCAGCCCGTGGATCGTGACGCGCGAGGCGCTCGAGCCGTTCCGCGTCAAGGGTCCGGTGCAGGACCCGGCACCGCTGGCCTATCTGCAGCAAAAGCACGCGCAGAACTACGACGTTCAACTCGCTGTCGATCTCAAGACCGAGACGATGCAGAAGCCGGCCGGCATCACCCGAACCAACTTCAAGTACATGTACTGGTCGTCGGTGCAGCAGCTTGTGCATCATGCGTCATCCGGCTGCGCGATGAATGTTGGTGATCTGCTCGGTTCCGGCACCATCAGCGGCCCCGATAAAAGCGAACGCGGCAGCATGCTGGAGCTGAGCTGGGGCGGCGCCGAGCCGCTTGATCTCGGCAATGGTGTGCAGCGATCGTTTCTCGACGACGGCGACTCGCTCACCATGCGCGGCTGGTGTCAGGGCGACGGTTATCGCATCGGCTTCGGCGAGGTCGAAGGGACGATCTTGCCGTCTGTCTAGTTTGCAAGCTTCCGTATCGGCAATTTCCGCGTTGTCTTCAGCCGGTCCAGCACGATGGACGAGCGCACATGCGCAACGCTCTCGTGCGGCATCAGCACATTGTTGACGATGTCGGACAGGCTCTTGAGATCGCTCAGCACCACCTTCAGCAGCTAATCCGCATCGCCGGTCAGCGAATAGGCTTCCTGAATTTCATCGACCCGCCGCATCAGGTCGCGAAACCGCTTGGCGTTGTTCGGCGAGTGCGTCGCCAGCGTGATCTGGATGAAG
>JASBVG010000093.1 GCA_030147505.1 Tardiphaga sp. | reverse complement strand
CCTATTGGCTTGGTCGCGCGAATGAAATGCTTCCGGTTAAGACATTCTTAATGATAGTTAACGGCTTCTCCCGGTAACTATCTGTTAAGCCACGAATATCGCGATTGGCCCCGGAATCGTGGCGAGTTTTCGTCAAAATGGGGGCGGAATACCGGATCGTGCACAGAACGTTCCGTTAACCAATTCCGTGTTTGGCTCGTGAAAATTGCCGCCAAAACATCCGGCGGCGGGAATTCCGGACCAATATCATGTCGCTTCACCTCGAACGGGTTCAATGGATGCCGTCGCCGCCGCTGGTTCCCGATGACGGGCCTTTCGATTTCGATCACCTCAAGCGCATGACCATGGGCGATGCCTCGCTGGAACGCGAGGTGCTGGCGATGTTCGCGGCACAGGCGAGCGAACTGATCGAGAAAATCGTGAAAATGCCGCCCAATGTGAACCAGCTGGCGCATAAGCTGCGCGGCTCCGCGGAGGCGGTCGGCGCTTTCCGCGTGATCGATGCGGCCGAATGGCTGGAAAACTGTCTGCGGGATAACGCCGATAATGCCGAGGCGCTGATGACCCTGACCGATGCCGTGCTCGAGGCGCGCGATGAGATCGACGGCCTGCTCAAGCGGTCGTAGGTCCCCATTTCCAGATGACGGTTTTGCGGCGGGGCGCTGGCGCTGAGCGTATCGACCCGTTATAGGACAGCCGTATCCTTCTCCCCGGCGACGCGAGCATCATGGCCAAAATCAACTTTGTCGATCATTCCGGCGAAACCCGCACCATTGACGCGGACGTCGGCTCCACCGTGATGGAAGTGGCGATCCGCAATGCCGTTCCCGGTATCGAGGCGGAGTGCGGCGGCGCCTGTGCTTGCGCGACCTGCCACGTCTATGTGGACGATGCATGGATGGAGAAGGTCGGCGCACCGACCCCGATGGAAGAGGACATGCTCGACTTCGGCTACGACATCAAGCCGAACTCGCGTCTCTCCTGCCAGATCAAGGTCACCGACGCCCTCGATGGTCTCGTGGTGATCACGCCGGAACGCCAGGCATAAGCGAGGCGCCGCGCTTACGCGGCGCTGCCATTCCGCATCATCCACGGCTGCATTTTCTCGATCACCTCCGGCGGAATCGCGGTGGGCTGGCGGCTTTCGAGGCCGATCATCACCGTGGTCGCATTTGCGGAGGCGATGCATTTGCCCTCGCAAAACACCACCTGCGCGAATGTCAGCGAGGTACGGCCGATCTTCGCGATGCCGGTGCCGAGCTGGATCGTGTTCGGCCAGTGCAGCTCAGCGCGAAAATGGATATCGAGCCGCGCCAGCACCCAGCTCAGGCCCTCCGGCGTGATGCCGTAGGAGGAGTCCTTGGTGAGCATCACCCGGCTGGTTTCGAAATAGCTGGAATAGATCGCGTTGTTGACGTGATTGTTCGGATCGAGATCCATGAAGCGCACATTGTCCGTCAGGCGAAACGGATAGTCGTCGAGGATCGGCGCGGGCGCACGGGTCGGGGCATTCACGTCGCGGGTCTCCAGCTTGCTTGCTGCGGTTACAGCGTAGTTGATCACGACAGGCAAGGGTGACGCGCGGAATCGAAGCCCGCTGTTAACCAACCTCCGCTACGTTTCCTTAACGACGACGGAGCCGGTCGCTGCCTCACGGTTGCCGCAGCCGCCGCAAGATTGCCGCAAGTCCTGGACGCCTTCCAGCGACATCCGGCTACCTTTTCTTGTGGCCGCATTGCGGCGCCGGCAATGAATGGAAACTCGAAGCGCGATCGGCGATCTTGCAAAAGCCATCAAGCGGGGTCACTCTTTCGTCGCGCAAGATTGATAGTCCTTGCAACTGCTTGGTTGCCGGACGACGAACTGCGAAGGGGATATTGATGGTCCAGTTTCGATCCCGCCAGCTTGCCGTGATGGCCACTGCTGCCGCGTTGCTCGCAACACCGGGTTTCGCCGCCGAACAGGTCGCAGCCGGTCCCACGGCGGCCGGCCTCTGGCAGAAAACCGAGGATGGCAAACCGGTCGTCTGGGTGTTGATGGTCGATCACGGCGGCGTCTATGAGGGCGCCATCGCCAAGACGTTCCCGAGCGCTGATGACAAGCCCGGCGACGAAATCTGCAGCAAATGCGTCGATGACCGCAAGGGACAGCCCGTGCTGGGCATTTCCTTCATCCGCAACATGCAGCAGCAGGGTCTGAAATACGAAAACGGCAACATTCTCGATCCACGCGACGGCAAGGTCTACAAGGCCAAGATGAGTGTCAGCGCGGATGGTCGCGCGCTCACGGTGCGCGGCTATTGGGGTATCGCGCTGCTTGGCAAGGACGAGACCTGGTATCGTCTGCCTGATGCGCAGATGGCATCGCTCGATCCGAGCGTGACGGCGAAATATTTCCCGAACCAGACGGTCGCAACGAAACAGCCGCCGACGGTGGGAAGCGTCACGGCGAAGCCGCAGCCGATGCGAAAGGCCAGCGCCGCGCCGGTGCAGCAGTCACAGCCGCGCTGACCAAGCAAGTTTATCGTTCAAGGGCGGGCAAGGCGCGATAGTGCTTTGCCCGCCCTTTTTCGTTTACACGGCCGGGCTCCGATGTTCGCGGAAGGCGGCGGCGATGGTGCGCAACGCCTTGCGCGATTGCTGATCCGACAGAGTCGAAAGCAGCACGATTTCCGACGTGGGCAGCGGCGGGAGTCCGAACTTCCGGCCGACTTCGATGGTGCCGCGCGGTGCGACGCGGCACGAAAACACCGCGGTGGCGAGACCCGCCGAGACCGCATCCGCGACCACCGACGATCCGCCGCCGAGAAACACTTCTGTCCATGCAATGCCCGCCGCATCGAGTGCATGGATTGCGATGTCGCGGACGCCGCAAAGCGGTGACAGCGCAGCGAGGCGAAGCGGCTCGCCCGGGCGATGTTCGAAATCCGGTGCAGCGAACCAGCCGAAGTCTTCCGGCGCTAGCACCTCTGCATCGCGCCGATCTTCCTCACGGCGAATGATCGCCGCATCGATCTCGCCGCGATCGAACGACTCCAGGAGCTTGGGCGAATTGTCGAGCCGCACCTCGATGGTCAGCGAGGGATCATGCGCGTTCAGCCGGGCCAGCAGCGTCGGCACTTCCGGTCCGACGACATGCGCCGCGATGCCGAGGGTGAAGCGGCGGCGCGTCGACGTCAGCGCAGCGACGGCACGATCATGCGCGGCAAGAAAATCGCGCGCTGCATCGACGAACAGCGCGCCCTGCGCGGATAGCCTGACCAGCCGTGGCGTGCGTTCGATCAGCTTGTGGCCGAGCCGATCTTCCAGCCGCTTCAGCTTCACGCTGATCGCTCCCTGAGTCGTGCCGAGCGCGTCCGCTGCGCGGGTAAAACTCTGCAGATCGGCGATGGTGACAAAGGCCTGTACGGCCTCGACATCCAGGGCGCTCATACCATCTATCCGGATTTGTTGTTTCTAAAATATTCAACCATCCCATTATCGGATGGTCAACCGCTGCCTATGTTGCGCCCCACATTAGGTGAAAGGCGCAATCATGCATTCCGAATCCCGACAGGGCACATTGGCTTTGGCGGCCGTCTGTCTGACCTCTCTCATGTTCGGCCTCGAAATCTCGAGCATCCCGGCGATCCTGCCGACGCTTGAGATAGTGCTGCACGCTGACTTCAAGCAGCTGCAATGGGTGATGAACGCCTATACGATCGCCGTGACGACGGTTCTGATGGCCACCGGCGCGCTGGCCGATCGCTACGGGCGCAAGCGTGTCTATATCGGCGCGATCACCGCATTTGCAGTTTCGTCGCTGGTCTGCGGTCTGGCACGCGATGCGTCGGTGTTGATCGTTGCCCGCTTTCTTCAGGGCACGAGCGGCGGCGCGATGCTGATCTGCCAGATCGCTGTACTGTCCCATCAATTCCAGGCCGGCCGCGAGCGCGCGATCGCGTTCGGCTGGTGGGGCATCATCTTCGGCATCGGTCTCGGCTTCGGTCCGATCGTCGGCGGGGCGATCGTCGCTCTGCTCAGCTGGGAGTGGGTGTTTCTGGTTCACGTCCCGCTGGGTGCGGTCTCGCTCTTCCTCGCGGCGAGCGGCGTTCAGGAGTCGCGCGATCCCGGCGCCAGCAGTCTTGATCTTGCGGGCATCGTCACGCTGTCGCTCGCGGTATTCTGCCTCGCCTTCTTCATCACTCAGGGACCTGACCTCGGATTTGATAGTTGGGCCGCCTTCGCTGTGATCGGCGTGTTCGCGGCGAGCTCCATCGGCTTTATCTTCGCCGAGTGGATCAGCCCGCGGCCGATGTTCGATTTCAGCGTCTTCCGGATCCGCAATTTCTCCGGCGCGCTGATCGGTTCGATGGCGATGAATTTCAGCTTCTGGCCATTCATGATCTATCTGCCGATCTATTTTCAGACGGGTCTCGGCTATGACAGCGTCGGTGCGGGACTGTCGCTGCTCGCCTATACACTGCCGACCCTGGTGGTGCCGCCGCTGGCGGAGCGTGCCGCACTTCGCTATCACGCAGGCTTGGTCATTCCGCTGGGCCTGTTCGCAATCGGGCTGGGCTTCATCCTGATGAAGCTTGGTAGTTCAGTCGACAATGCAAGCTGGCTGACCATGCTGCCCGGCTGCATTCTCGCAGGCGTCGGTCTGGGCATGACCAATACGCCGGTGACCAATACGACCACCGGCTCGGTGGCGGCCGAGCGCGCGGGGATGGCATCCGGCATCGACATGAGCGCGCGCATGATTTCGCTGGCGATCAATATCGCGCTGATGGGACTCATTCTCGTCGAAGGCGTTCGCGCGTCGCTGCAGGCGGCTCTGCCGGGCACTATCGATGCCGGCACGCTGCGCTCGATTGCTGAAAGTGTTGCAGCCGGCACGGTGTTAGCACCTGACCGCAACGTTTCCAGCACCGTCGTCCATCAGGCTTTGACAGATGGCTTCGGCTGGGTGCTGCTTTATGGCGGTGTGAGCGTGTGGATACTGGCCGCGATCAGCTTCATGATTTTCGGCGCGCGATTGCCGGCACGCGTCGTGGCACAGGGTAGCGCACAGCCGTAGGGCGGATGAGGAGAGTGTCGTCCGCCGGCTGAGTTCACAGCAGAAACTCCGGGACGAAGAGTCGTGTCAGGCCGCCGACAGGAAACGCGCCACGGATTGGTGAAAGAAGTCCGGGACTTCCTCGGCAACGAAGTGACCGCTGCCGGGCGCGATAAGTTCTTGCAAGTTGTCTGCCTGATCCCTCACGCCATTCGCCAGCCTCGTGCCGGCCCCATGCTCTCCGCCGATGGTGAGAACCCGCATGGTCAGCCGGCGCGATCGTAACGAGGCCGTCAGTTCCGCATCTTTCGGGAGCGCCCGGTAGAAATTAAAGCCGGTCATCATGCCATTGTTCGCCGCATAGTGCTTTGCGAATTCGTCGATGGCCCGATCGTTCACGGCGTCCTTTTGGAACGACCAGTTGCGTATCTGAGCTGCTATGTAGGCGCGCTCGCGGCCTTTCGTAAGCATCTCCGGAATCTCCGGAGCCATGTGAAAGCCGTAGTGCCACGCGCCGCCGTGAAGGGCGTCGGTGAATTCTGTCCCTGGTATCAGACAATCGACCAAAACCAGCCGCTCGACGCATTCGGGGTGGAGTTTTGCGAGTACGAAGGCGGCCTTGCCGCCCATGTCGTGGCCGATGATATGGGCTTTAGACAGACCGAGTTGCTGGATCAGGCCGCGGATATCGGCTGCGATCGTTTGCTTGTCATAGCCCGATGCTGGGCGTTCCGATAAACCCGTGCCGCGCAGATCGGGCGCGATCACGCGAAAACGCGATGATAGATTCGCGATGGTGTCGTGCCATGCAAACCAGGTCTGCGGCCAGCCGTGAAGCAGGATCACGGCGGGACCGGCGCCCGCTTCCACATAATGCAACCTTATGCCGTTGGTCTCCGCCGTGGTGCTGCGCGCGCCGGGCGGGAGCAAGGATCGATCGGCCACGCCTGCGGTCGCAGATGCAGGGGTTCGAAACATCGAGGGGGTGGCGGTCGCGATCGCTGCACCGATCGAGCGCGCCATGAATGTCCGGCGTTGCACTTTTCATCATCCAAGCTGAGAACTACGGTATTTCCCAGTTAGAACGCAACGCTGATCCAATCCATCACGCAGGCGGAATAGCAATCATGACGAGCGGTTATTCATGGATCTGACATTGGCGCTGCGAACATTTGCCAGGATCGTAGAGCGCGGATCGTTGACGGCAGCGGCACGCGATCTCGGCATCACCCAGCCTGCCGTCAGCAAATTACTGGGAAAGCTCGAAGCCCATACGGGAAGCCGGTTGCTCGAACGAAACGCCAGGACCATGCGCCCGACCGCAGATGGCCTTCGGCTCTACGAGGCGTCAGGTGCGGCGTTGCAGGCAATCGACGAGGCGATCGATAGCGTGCAGAGAGACAGGGTCGGTCATGTCGGCCGGCTGCGCCTGCATGCGCCGAGTTGCCTCGGTGAGCGACATCTCGCGCGGATCGCAATGGCATTCCAGGTAAAACATGCTGGCGTGTCGGTCGATCTCATGCTGCATAACAGTCCAGTCGATCTCATTCACGAAGACATAGACCTTGCCATACAGGTGGGACGACCGTCCGATCGCAACCTCATTGCCAAACGGATCGGGTTGAGCAGGCGCATCCTGGTGGCCGCGCCGTCATTCATTGCCAGGCATGGAGCCGTCGAGGACGTCAAATCGCTTTCGGAAACGGCGATGATCGTCACCGATGCATCGCTGTCTGACGCGGGCATGCTGACGCTGATCTCGGGGAAGGCTCGTTCGAGCCTCACGGTGAAGCCAAAGGTCCGAACCAATAGCGCAGCCGTGCTTGTCGACGCAGTGAAGGCGGGGCACGGGATTGGAACAGCACAGCTATTGCTGGTTGCCGAAGAACTCGACAACGGATCGCTGGTCAGGGTGCTTCCGCGCTATGAAATCGAGGCGACCGAACTTTATCTGTCTTACCCTTCGGCGCGATTTCTGCGGCCCCTTGTCCGCTCTTTCATCGACTTTTCGCTGCCGTTATTGCGCAAGGTCGAGGGCATCACGCGGTGAGTATGCGGCCGCGGGGCGAATTGGCGCAGCGTAGTCTGCCGGCCGAGTTCGTATTTGAAACTCCGCGGCGGATTACGGCTCTACTTCACTGCTGCACCGGCGCCAGCGGCTCCTGCGAAACCTCTGCTTCCGCACCCAGTCGCAGCACGCTCGCCGCTGCCGGCACTACGGCGTCGGCCATCGCGGCATGGCCTTCGCCGGTGGGATGGATGGCGCCGCCATAGACGGCGGAGAGCACGCCCCAGGTGGCGTCGTGGATATCCGCCGGCTGGATTGCCGCCGAATAGCCCTGCGGATAGGTCATCGCGGCGAAGTAACTGTCATTGGCATCGCGGATCCAGCGGGCGCGGGGCAGGTAGGGGCGGAATTCGCTGGCGCCGCGGCCGCAGACCATCGGCTGCTGTGCGGCTTCCACGAGGCTGGTGTTGAAGCTGTCGCCCTTCGGCGAGAAGCAGGCGCGATCGAATTCCGGATCGTTGGACGAGCGTGCGCAGAAGCCGTGATTGGCGAAGGCCTGCTGATGCGCATCGACGAAGGTCATGCGATCGGCTTCCGAATTGCGGCACAGCACGCCGCCCTCGCATAGCGCAACGGAGCGCAGCCGCGGCAGGAATTCCCGATCCACGAAGCTGGTCACATTGGCGAGACGGCGGGCATCGGCAGAGAACGACGGATGCACGTCGAAGCCGCCGGGGCCGCCAGGGCAGGGGCCGCCGTTGACGAGGGCGGGATTGGCATAGGCCGCAAACACCACGCGGCCCATGTCGCCGCCGACCAGCGGCTTGAGCTGCTCGCGCAGCTTGCCGAAGGCGGCGGGCAGATCGCGCACCAGCGCGTTGCGGGAATCCTCCACCGAGCCGAGCAGGCCGGCGCGCTTGAACAGCGTACGTTCGGTGCCGTTCTCGACGATGACGTCGGCGACGAGGCCGGAGAAATCGATGTCATTGGCGCCGATGGACAGCAGAACCAGATCGAGCCGGCGGTTCGGCTGGCGGCGCTTCACGGCGCTCATGGCTTCGCGCAGTTCGGCGACCTGTCCGTTGACGCTGCCGGCGCAGGTCGAGGCATTCTTCGTGGTCAGACATTCGCGCGCGCGCTGGCTGCCGAGCAGGCCGTCGGGAATGGTCGCGCCGGAACAGGCGAGGGGCAGATAGGTCACCGCGATATGCGGATATTGGACGGCGAGCGCGAGGGCGGCGCGGGTCTGGTAGCTGTAAAGCGAGCGATGGCAGGCAGCGTTCAGCCACTGCGCACCGGCGCGCTGCCAGGCCTGCAGCGATTCATAGGAATCGCAGGAGCGGCCACCTTTGAAGCCGGCACGGCTCGGGCGGTAGTACTGGGCGGTCGGACCACCCGAATAGGAGCGGAAGCAGAAGCCGTCGTCGGACAGCGCCACGGGCCGGTCCGGATTGCCTTCGCCGGAGGCGATGGAATCGCCGAGGCCGGCGATCAGGATGTCACGCACCACGATATCGGTGGAGGTGCGCATCGGGCCATCGCCGCTGGAGACATCCACGGTAGCCACGGTGCGGCGGCCATAGAGGGCGCGGAAATTGATCGGCTCGGCGCAATCGAGCGTGGACTGGCGCGGGCCTTCGCCGTCGTCGAAGGTCCAGGCGCAGACGGCGCCGACCGGCACCTCGCCGGTGAGGCGGACGGTGACCGGATGATCGGACGGCGTCAGATAGCTCTCCCTGGCGCCTTCGCGCATGCAGGGCTCGCTGACCTTGCCGGCGAGATCGATGCACAGCCGGTTGACCGTGTTGCGGGCCCAGCCACGGCCGTCGCTCTGGATACCCAGGGCCTGTTCGGAAGCGAGCACGCTGCGATTGCGCATGGCCTCGACGTGAAGCTGGAAGTCGCGTTCTTCGCGGAACAGGCGGAAGCGGTTTCGGACTTCCCAGGAAATCTGGATATTGGCGACGCCGGTCTGTGCGGCAGCCTGCTGCGCGGGCCATGCGCCGGCCATGCCGGCAAGTGTGCCGGCGACGAGAAATGAACGTCTGAAAAAAGCGGAGGTCATGGGGATTTTGAACGTCACGTATGGGGCGGAAGTAAGAAACGCCTAGCATGCCAGCCGCGTTCCGCGCAGCCGGATCTGCGTTCATATCTCCGTCAGAATACGAAGTTGCCTTACCCCTGGGACTGACGCTTCAGCGGTTGCCGGTGCGCGATGGCGGGGGCCGGCTCGCCGCCGCGGCGCTCGTTGACCGAACCCTCGGTCTTGCGATTGTACCAAGGCTTGATCACGCTCAGCCACAGCTCGCGGGTGCCCATGATGCAGATCGAGATCGCGAACGGGATCATGAAATAAAGGATGCGGAACATCACCACGGTGGCGATGAGTTCTTCCTGCTTGAACTGCGGCAGGGCCACCAGCATGGCGGCGTCGAACACGCCGAGGCTGCCCGGCGCATGGCTGGCAAAGCCGAGCAGGGTGGCGAGAATGAACACCACGGCGACCGACACGAAATCCACATAGGGGGTGTCGGGCATCAGCAGATAGAAGGCCAGTGCACAGAAGCCGAGGTCGATCACGCCGATGGCGATCTGCAGCAATGTCAGCGGTGCCGAGGGCAGCACAACTTTCCAGCCGTTCTGGCCGAGCTCGCGGCGCTCCTTGCCGGTCGAGATCCAGATCAGATATCCGGCAATCCCGCCGAGACAGGCAAGGCCAATCAGACGGTTGATCGCATCGGGCAACTGGTCGATGGCCGATGCCGCCTGCGGATGCCACACCATGCCGATGCCCAGCACGAAGCAGTTGCCGAGCCAGAAGGTCAGGCCGGAAATGAAGCAGATCTTGGCGACATCGATGGCGGTGAGGCCGTAGTCGGAATAGATGCGGAAGCGGATCGCGCCGCCCGTGAAGACCGTCGCGCCGAGATTGTGCCCGATCGTGTAGCTCGTGAAGCTCGACAGCGCGGCGATGCGATAGGGCACGTGTTTCTTGCCGATCGTTCGCAGTGCAAAATAGTCGTAGAAGGTGAGCGTACAGAAGGCGCCGATCACGCACAGCGTCGCCAGGGCGATCTGCATCGTGGATTTCGCAGCCATCGCTGTCAGGATATCGGCGGCGTTGAGGCCTTTCAGCGTCGTCACCAGATGCCAGATGGCAAGACCGATGACGATCAGGCTTGCCACAACACCCAGCCGTTTCCAGCCAACATGCTGTTTGAAGCCACGCCCGAGCGCGGTCAGCAATCGAAACATTCGTCCTCCCGACGGAGCGCGAACAAAGGGAAAGCCGATCTTTGCATGGGGCAGACGCTGGCCGATTCACTCATACGCGACGTTCATCTATCTCGATCAAACCCTTACGGCAAAATCGATCCATTGTGCAGCCCTTGACAGCGCCAGCGTTAATGCCGGGACGCGATCTCGTCACATTCGCGCCATGGCTTTGGCGCGCCTGAACTGCACGGTAAATCGGCGTTGTCGCATCTGCTTTGATATAGGCTCGAAAACCTAGCGCTCCATAGGAAATGACGTCCGACGGGAGGAACATGTCCCGAAGTGACCGGTTAGCGGTGGTATCTGCAACCGAATGAGACGCGGCTAAACGACACAACGAGTGAATGGACGCCTGAGAGGCGGCTCGCTCGCGGGTCGGCGCGACTTCATTTCCGTCCAAGGAGTATCACGATGGGATTGTTCACCCGCGACATCAAGACGATGGATGACCTGTTCATTCACCAGCTGCAGGACATCTACTACGCCGAGAAGCAGCTCCTGAATGCCCTGCCCAAAATGGCAGGCAAGGCCTCGGAGCCGGCATTGAAGGAAGGATTTAAGGAGCACCAGAAGCAGACCGAGGTCCATGTTCGGCGCCTCGAAGAGGTATTCAGGATGCATGGCGCCGAGGTCAAGGCAGTTACTTGTCCGGCGATTGATGGCATCATCAAGGAAGCCGACGAGACCGCGAGCGAGGTCGCCGACAAGAAGGTGCTCGACGCTGCGCTGATCAATGCCGCGCAGGCCGCCGAGCACTACGAGATCGTGCGTTACGGCAGTCTCATCGCCTGGGCGCGCCAGCTCGGCCGTAACGACTGCGCGGCCGTCCTGCAGCAGACCCTCGATGAGGAAAAGCAGACGGATGCCAAGCTGACCTCGCTGGCCGAGGGCAAGGTCAATCTGCGCGCGGCAAGCTAGATTGATCAAAGCGCACTTTCGAAATCGCGCGGGCGGCAGCCCGCGCGTTTTCATGCCGATCACTATGTTTTCTTCAGCGCGAAATGGGCACCGCAGAAGGCCATGATGCCGCCGAGAACGAGGGCGACCAGGCCCGCGACGACACCCGATGCGGTCGGGATCGCATTGGGCGATGAGGCCGCCTGACCGGCGCCCGCCAGCACCAGCACGCCGATGCCGATCAGGAAGTGGCGCATGCGGCGCGGGATGCGGCCGGAGGCGGCGCTATCCATCAGATTGGCGGTGATATAGCCGCTGACAAAACCCATCGCGGCGATCAGCCACCAGGCAATGGCCGCGCCGGCCGGCATGAAACTGGCGGGATCGTTACGCCAGAGGCCGCCGAGATCGAGACCGAAGCGCTGACCGAGCATGTGCACGGCGAGCGCCAGCATCACCCCGGAAATCGTCGCGCCCGCCAGAATCAGGCGGCGCGGAAAAATGGTCGTCTCGGCCATGAGGAGCTTGTAAGGGACGGAGAGGCGCCCGCGCAAGCGTAGCCGACGGGAGACAAGGACGTGTTGGGTTCACTGCTGAACAGGCCGGGCGAAGCGAGCGACGGGCGAAGCTATTTTTATCGCGCATCGCTGATGGGACCCGCCTATCGGTTCGAACTGACGGACGACGGGCTCGTCTGGAAGATCGGGCGACGGTCGGGTCTTTGGCTCTATGCGGACATCACGTCGGTCCGGCTGTCCTACCGGCCGATGGCCATGCAGCGTCGTCGTTACAGTGCGGATCTCCGGAATCGCGAGGGCCGGCGGCTCAAGATTTTTTCCACGTCGAAACAGACAGCGGCGCTGATGGAACCGCAATTCGGCTATCCCGCCTTCATGACGACGCTGCATCAACGGCTGACAGAAGCGGGCAGCACGGCGACACTGAGCGCCGGCATCAAGCCGCTGACGTTCTATGTGCTGCTGGCCGCGCTCGCTCTGCTTGGTCTCGCGATGGCTGCGCTGTTGATCCGCGCGCTGTTCGTCGGCGAGTTCGCGGGCGTGGTCTTCATCGTCCTGTTGAGCGCGCTATTTGGCTGGCAGGGTTGGGATTTTCTCCGCCGCAACCGGCCGCGCAGCTACACATTCAACGACGTGCCGAAAGATCTGCTCTCCTAGATCGACGCTGCCTGCCGCACCACCAGCACCGAGCACTTCGCATAGCGGACCACATGCCCGGCATTGGAGCCGAGAAAATAGGTGCGCATGGCCGGGCGGTGCGAGGTCATCACGATGAGGTCGGCCTTGATGGCTGCGGCCTCTTCAAGGATCTCGTGATAGATGCCGCCCTGGCGCACCACGCTCGACACATGCGCGCCATCGATGCCGCAGTCGCGGGCAACGGCGGCGAGCGCCTGTTCCGAACTGTCGCGCTGCTGGGTGTCGAAATCCGCCGGCACATATTCGGCCAGCATCACCGGTGTCAGCGGCATCACATTGAGCAGCCGCACCTTGGAGTCGAAGGTTTTGGAGAACAGGCCGGCCTGGGCGATGGCCGGCTTTGCAATGTCGATCTCGGTGAGATCGATCGGGACCAGAATGGATTTGTACATAGTGCACCTCCACCGTCGGGTGGAGTGTAGCACGATCGAAGCGCGGCGACAGGCGACTTATTGACCGGCGCCCTTCAGCAGCTTCGGGCTGATGAACTGGACCATCGTGCCGGACCGGAAGGCGATGTCGTTCCAGTCGTCGATGGCGAAGTCGATGACGGCGATGCTGCCGGTGGGCAGATTGTCCGCCAATGCCTTGCGGCCGGCGGCATCGCCACCCTGCTTGCCGTCCTTGATCAGGCCGAGCGCGATTTCATGCAGGCCGGGATTATGGCCGATCAGCATCAGCCGGCGCGGGTCCTGCACCGCAGCATCGCGAATCACCGCGAGCAGTTCCTCGAGGCCGGCACCATAGAGTTCTTCCACATGTTCGACGGTGGGCCTGTTCGAAGGCATGGCGGCCGAGACGAGATCCCAGGTCTGGCGGGTGCGCATGGCGGTGGAGACGCAGACCATGTCGGGATGTGGCGGGTGGCTGTTGAGCCAGTCACCGATCAAAACTGCATCGTGCCGGCCGCGGTCGTCGAGGCGTCGGTCGAAATCCTTGCCGCTCGGCGCATCCGTTTCGGTCTTGGCATGACGGAGCAGCATCAATCGGCGCATTCGGGTCTCGATTCGTTAGGTCGCGTTGAATTGCGGATTAATGGACGCGGACCATGAGGACAAGGTGACAAGCGCCGCACTTGCCCGTAGGAAACGGCATGACCGCAGCTTCCGCAAGCGTGACATTTGGACCCGACGTGGCTGACGAAGACCGCGTGCGGCTGGGCCATCCGCTTGACGCGGATGTCTGCGTGATTGGTGCCGGGCTGGCCGGGTTGTCGATCGCACTGGAGGCTGCCAAGCTCGGCGCCAGCGTGGCGGTGCTGGAAGGCCGTCATGTCGGCTGGAACGCGTCCGGTCACCAACTGGGCACCGTGATGCCCGGCTTCGGCCTGCCGCTCGCCGACCTGATCGCGCGGGTCGGGCTGGAGGATGCGCGAGAGATGTGGGCGCTGTCGCAACAGGGCAGCGAGGCTGTCCGCGCGCGGGCGACGGCAAATGTCATCGCGGATCTCGCGCTCAGCGAGGGCGCGCTCGAAGTCTCCAATGTTGATGTCGGCGAGAAGCTGATTGCGCGACTGCAGATGTTGAACGAGGATTTCGACACGGTCGCCGAAGGCTGGCAGATCGAGCGGGTGCGCGAAGCGCTGAAGACGCAACGTTACTTCCACGGCGTCCACTATCCGACAGCGTTCCAGATCGACGGGCGCAAATATCTGATGGGCTTGGCGGCACTGGCCAAGCAGGCGGGAGTGCGCATCTTCGAGGATACGCCGGCCATGAGCCTCGATGCCGCCGGTGTGATGAAGCGCATCGTTACGCCCTCGGCGCAACTGCGTGCGCAGCATGTGGTGCTGGCCGGCAATGTGCATCTCGGCTCGCCGGCGCAGCGGCTGTCGGACACGCTGCTGCCGATCTGGCGTTATGCCGGCATCACCGAGCCGCTCGGCGAGCGGCTGGCGGACGCGATCGCCTTTCAGGGAGCGGTGAGCGACAGCGACGGCGTGGATCACTTCCGCGTCGTGAGTGGCGACCGCCTGATGTGGTCGAGTCCGGAAACGACCTGGGCGGTGAAGCCGGAGCGCTTTGCGCGCAAGATCGCGCGGCGGATCAGGACGGTGTTTCCACAGCTTGGCAAGGTCGCCGTCACCGAGACCTTCGGCGGTGCCATGGGACAGACTGTGCATGGCATGCCGCAGATCGGACAGATGCGGCCGGGCCTGTGGGTTGCCAGCGGCTTCGGTCATCACGGGTTGAACACCACAGCCATGGCGGGGCAACTGATCGCCCTTGGCATGATCGCCCGCGACGATCGCACCAGATTGTTCGCGCCGTTCGAACTGGTCTGGGCAGGCGGCAGGCTCGGCCGTATCGTCGGCCACGGGGTAGGAGTCTGGCAGCGTCAGGTCTCGGCCCTGGAGGGCACGCTGGCGCGCTATCGCGAGCGGGCAGAGAAGCGGGAACAGATCCGCGAGGCCCGGCTGGCGGAAGCCAATGCCCGTGCCGGGACCGGCGGTCCGATCGCGTAACCGCATGCTCGCGATTTCGTGAGCGATTTCTGCTGCCTTGCATGTAACCTCCGGCCGATCGGCCCGTAATTCCAGACGAACGGGACCACCATCCCGACCGAGGGAGACCCACCATGATCGACCGCCGCCTGATCCTGTCCACCGCCGCCGGTATCGGCGGTCTCCTGTCGCTGAAATGGCTGACGGGATCGTCTGCCCGCGCCGCCTCTGACGAGAAATTCGAGGTGATGAAGACCGACGAGGAGTGGCGCAAGCAGTTGACGCCGCAGCAATACGAGATCCTGCGCAAGGAGGGCACCGAACGGCCGTTCTCCAGCCCGCTGCTGAAGGAGAAGCGCAAGGGCATCTTCGCCTGCGCCGGATGCGACAACCCGCTGTTCTCGTCCGACACCAAATATGAGAGCGGCACCGGCTGGCCGAGCTTCTGGAAGCCGCTCGAGAATGCGGTGGGTGAGCGTAAAGACACCAGCTACGGCATGGTGCGCACCGAGATCCACTGCCGTCGCTGCGGCGGTCATCTCGGCCATGTGTTCGACGACGGCCCGAAGCCGACCGGTCTGCGCTACTGCATGGACGGCTTCGCCATGGTGTTCAAGCCGGCTGCGCCATCGGCGACCTGACTGCCGGGCCTGATGGCCGAAAACGCCGGGTGTATCCGGCAAATATTTCCCCGCTAGGCAATTGTGCCCCGGTCTTTGGACCGGGGCATTTTCATTAGTCCGCTGATTTATCTCGATTATTTTTCTTGGCACGGGCCTTGCGACATCGTTTCCGACTGCGGCCGTGACTTTGGCAAAACCCGGCGGGCCGCCCGGAAGTTGGAGACGATGTAATGGGTATCTTCGGCGCTCTCACCACGTCCGTTGCGGGCCTGCGGGCGAACTCCTATGCGCTGGAGAACATCTCCGGCAACATCGCCAACTCGCAGACCACCGCCTTCAAGCGGATCGACACCAGCTTCACCGACCTGATCCCCGACACCGGCACCAATGCGCAGCTCGCGGGCAGCGTAAATGCGGGATCGCGCAGCACAAACACGGTGGGCGGTTCGGTGCAATCCGCCTCGGTCGCAACCTACATGGCGATCAATGGCGACGGCTTCTTCGCCGTGCAGAAACCGGGCAATGTCTCCGACTCCACGCCGATCTTCGATGGCGTCAACAAATACACCCGCCGCGGCGACTTCTCGCTCGACAAGAACGGCTATCTCGTCAACGGCGCCGGCTACTATCTGCAGGGTGTGAAGATCGATCCGACGACAGGCAACCCGGCAGGCTCGACCCCGGAAGTGTTGCGTTTCCAGAACGACTTCCTGCCGTCGCAGGCGACCACCAAGATCGACTATCGCGCCAACCTCGCCAGCTATCCGCTGACCGCCGATCACCAGACCACGGTTCCTGGCTCGGAATTGCTGCGGCCGGCGGACTACATTTCGAATCCGCGCACGCTCGGGACGGCATCGACGCCGTTCGGCAATAGGGCCGTTGCCGGTAACGCCCGTAACAACGCGGCGACCACGCCGGTTCCGATCTCGAACTCGACGACGCTGAAGGGCGCAGCCGGCACCGATACGCTGACGGCGGCATTTGCCCATAACGATACGCTTGTGCTCAAGACCACCAATGGCGGCGTGACCACGACAAACACGATCCAGTTCTACGATCCCGCCGTGACGCCGACGCCCACGCCCGTCGTCGGGACGACCTTCGTCGATCTGAGCACGGCGACGATGGGTTCGCTGCTCGCGCAGATCGACACGCTGACCGGCAACACGACAACGCCATCGAGCATCTCCTCGACGGGCATCGTCACCCTGAATTCCGGCGTGGCGAACGATTTCACGCTCGCAGCCGGTTCGTCCTCCACGGCGGTCGCCGCATTCCAGGCGATGGGCTTCACCGGCACCGTAACGGGGTTGCGTACTGGCGGTGGCACGGCCGGTACGGGCATCGTGATCGGCAGCGACAACAAGACCTTCCTCGATCAGTCGATCGCGGGCGGCGCGACCACCGCATATGATGGCAACGGTGCGCCTGTCAGCCTGCAATTCCGCTGGGCGAAGGTGGAATCGGCGACGCAGGGCGGCACCGATACCTGGAATTTGTTCTATCAGACCGATCCGTCCGCGACGGGCGCAACAGCTGCATGGGTTAATGTCGGAACCGATTTCAAGTTCGGTCCTGACGGCCAGATGCAGCCGGTCGTCGGCCAGATCACGCTCACGGGCCTGACCGTATCGGGCAAGTCGCTCGGCAATGTCACCATGGCCTTCGGTACTGGCGGCCTCACACAATTCGCCGATACCAACGGCAATGTGCAGGTCAACCAGTTGCAGCAGGACGGCTATGCGGCGGGCCAGCTCAAGAGCGTCTCGGTGAGCAATGAAGGCCGCGTGGTGGGCAGCTATTCCAACGGCCGCAACATCGACCTCGCCGAAGTCAGCATCGCCACCTTCAACGGCGCCAACTTCCTCAAGCGCATCGACGGCGGCGCGTTCGAAGTCACCAACGAGTCCGGCGAAGCGCTGTACGGCAAGGGCGGCAGCATCTCCGGCTCGTCGCTGGAATCGTCGAACACGGACATCGCCGACGAATTCACCAAGCTCATCATCACGCAGCAGGCCTATTCGGCCAATACCAAGGTGATCACCACGACCAACACCATGGTGCAGGACCTGCTGAACGTGATGCGCTAACGCCAAAGGCCGCCTCGGCGGCCGGTCTTCCGTGAACCTTGAGAGCGACAGTTAGTCATGAGTCTGAACACCGCACTCTCCATCGCCATGGCCGGCCTGCGCGCCAATCAGGCTGCGCTGTCGCTGGTCTCGTCAAATGTCGCCAATGCGGAAACCCCCGGGTACATCCGCAAGACGACGGACCAGATCGCGGTCAATGCCGGCGATGGCAGCAGCGTTCGCAACGTCGGCGTCAATCGCGAGCTCGACCAATATATTCTGGCGCAGCTCCGCACCGAGATGTCCGGCGCGGGCTACGCTTCGCTGAAGTCGAACTATCTTCAGCAGATGCAGGGCTTGTACGGCAATCCCGGCTCGGTCGGTTCGCTGGAATATTCGTTCAATGCTCTCACCGCGGCCGTGCAGGCGCTGTCGACCAGCGCCGACAGTTCGTCGGCCAGGATCGGCGTGATCAATGCGGCGAAGACGCTTGCGCAGCAGCTGAACTCGATGACGCAGGGGGTGCAGAACCTGCGCGGCGCGGCGGAAAATGGCATCAAGGATTCGGTGACCACCGCCAACAATCTGATGAAGCAGATTGCGACCATCAACAATCAGTTGACGGCCAATCCGCTCGGCGGCACGTCCACCGATGCCAATACGGCAGCGCTGCTGGATCAGCGCGACCAGTACATCAACCAGCTCTCGCAGCTGATGGATATCCGGGTCAGCACCAATGGCGCCAATCAGGTGACGGTGTTCACCGGCTCCGGAGTGCAACTGGTCGGCAACGAGGCGGCGACGCTGCGCTTCAATGCGCAGGGCACAGTGTCGGCGGGGACGACGTGGAACTCGGATCCGGCCAAGAGCACGCTCGGTTCCGTCATGATCGACCTGCCGAATGGCGGCTCGATCGACCTGACCGCGAGCGGCGCGATCAA
The DNA here is from genome assembly GCA_030147505.1 of Tardiphaga sp. Classification (GTDB taxonomy): domain Bacteria; phylum Pseudomonadota; class Alphaproteobacteria; order Rhizobiales; family Xanthobacteraceae; genus Tardiphaga. Next base: position 11,987 of record JASBVG010000093.1, on the reverse strand, counting down.
GTCCGGCACCATCGCCGCCTATACGGAGCTGCGCGACAAGACACTGGTCGAGGCGCAGAACCAGCTCGATCAGTTCGCCGCATCGATCTCGAGCGCGCTGTCGGACAAGACCACGGTCTCGCCGCCGCCGGTAGCGCCGGCCACCAGCTATTCGCTCGACGCATCCAAGATGCTGCCGGGCAATACCATCAATCTCACCTACACCGATGCGGCGACGGGCCAGCAGCGACAGATCTCGCTGATGCGCGTCGATTCGCCCGATGCCTTGCCGTTGCCGGATAATGCGACAGCGAATCCCAACGACAAGGTGATCGGCATCGACTTCTCGCAGGGGATCACCGGAATCCTGAACCAGATCAACAGCGCGCTCGGCGGCAATGTCACCTTCAGCGGTGCGTCCCTGTCGTCCCTGTCGGTCTCCGGCAATCCGGCCTTTGCAACCATCACCAACCTCTCCACGACAGTGACGCAACCGCCGGGGACGTTGTCCGACGGCAGCACGGAATTCTCGTTGTTCACCGACAACGGCGTGGCCTATAGCGGCGCGTTCACCGGAAGTGGATCGCAGATGGCCGGTCTCGCCGGTCGTCTCACAGTGAACAATGCGGTGATCGCCGATCCCTCGAAGCTCGTCAGCTATAGTTCGACCACCGCGGCCGGCGACACCACGCGCTCGTCCTTCATGCTGAACCAGCTCACCAATGCGAGCTTCACCTATGGCGCGCAGACCGGCACCGGCAGCACGGGCGCGCCATTCACGGGCAACCTGCTCAGCTATATGCGTCAGTTCGTCAGCCAGCAGGGCGCCGCTGCGGATGCGGCAAAGCAGTTGTCGGATGGTCAGAACGTCGTGCTGAATACGCTCGACAAGAAGATGGCGGACGCATCTGGCGTCAACATGGACGACGAAATGGCGCATCTCCTGGCGCTGCAGAACGCCTATTCGGCCAATGCACGCGTGATGTCCACCGTGAACGAATTGTACAAATCCCTCATGCAGGCATTCTGAGGCGATCATGACGATCAGTGGCGTTAGCGGACGTACATCCTATATCGGCTCCGGCATTCTCGATCTGCGCAACCAGCTCGATACGCTGACGCAGCAATTGTCGAGCGGCAAGGTCGCGAACACCTATGCCGGGCTTGGCAGCGGGCGCAGCCTGTCGATCGCCTTGCGTGCGCAGATCTCGACGGTCGCGTCCTATGCGGATACGGCGACCAATCTCAACACCCGCATTGGCGTCGCCAATCTGTCATTGCAGCGTCTGGTGAAAATCGGAACGGAAGTGAAGGGCGCTGCCGTCAGCGCGGGCGGCAATTTCGACAATACCGGCCAGACGCCGGCACAGAAGACGGCTTCACTCGACTTCTTCGACAGCGTCGACATGCTCAATGCGCGCTCGGGCGACCGCTATCTGTTCTCCGGCCGCGCCACCGACACGGCGCCTGTCGCGCCGGCCGACCAGATCATGAACGGCAACGGTGCGAATATCGCCGGCCTCAAGCAGGTGATCGCGGAACGCAAGACTGCGGATCTCGGTGTCAATGGCAACGGCCGTGTCGGCAGCGCCGTCGGCGTGCCGGCGACCTCGGTGGTCATCGCGGAGGAGGATACGACGCCGTTGCCGCCCGCCTCGGCGCAGCCTTTCGGCATGAAGGTGACCGGCGTCTCGACAACGATCGCCGGCGCGACAGTGACTCAGCCGGTCGACCCGTCCGGCGCACCGGCGCAGAAGTCCATGTCCGTCGATCTCGGGGCGACCAATCCCAGCGTCGGCGATCAGGTGAAGTTCACCTTCACGATGCCTGACGGCACCACGGAAGACGTCGTGCTCACGGCGTCGGACAAGACGCCGCTACCGGCGGGCAGCTTTGCGATCGGCGCCGACAGCACCGCGACCGCAGCCAATCTCAATACGGCGCTCGGCAGCGCCATGAAGGATCTCGCCAACGGCCCGATGGTTGCGGCCTCGGCGATCGAAGCTGGCGAGAATTTCTTCGACCAGCCGCCGCTGCGCGTCGGTTCGACGCCGATTGGCGCGGCCACCACGCTGGTCGCCGGCGATGCGACCAATACCGTGATCTGGTATCGCGGCGAACAGGACACGGCCGCCAATGGTCCGGCCCGCGGATCGGCGGTGTCGCAGATCGATACGTCGATCAACGTGCAATACGGCGCCCGCGCCGACGAGCAGGCGCTGCGCAATCAGCTGCAGACCGTGGCGGTTTTTGCGGCGGTCGCCGTCGATCCGAACAAGCTGACCGATCCCAACTACGCCAAGGATGCGAACGCGCAGATCGCGGCGCTGAACCAGCGCGTGGCCACGAACCTTGCCGATGTTCCCGGCCAGCAGACTGTCGAGAACATCCAGGCGGATTTTGCCGGTGCGCAGGCGGCGATCAAGTCGGCCACCGATCGCCAAGTACAGACCAAGGCGATGGCGCAGACAATGCTCGACAGCATCGAGGGCATCAATAACGACGAAGTGGCGACCAAAATCCTCGCACTGCAGACCGCGCTGCAGGCGTCGTATCAAACGACCTCGACGCTGTACCAGATGAGTCTGGTTAAGTTTCTTTAAAGGTGCATGAGGCCGTTTCGGCCTCATCACGTTTCATGCTACCGCCAGTCTGAGGTTGTGACTGCGCCACCTTTCAACAAAATCGTTTGATATCAGCGACATCGCGCATCATGTGCGGTGTGCGGGTGGTTGTGCGCACGCGCAGCGAGAAACCGTAATAAAACAAGGGATTCGGCAAAATCGCGGGGGTGTTTTTTACGGATTGTTAGAGCCTGCGGGAGCATCTTTCCGGGACCGACCAAGAAGGTCGTCTAGTTGTGTTTACCAGGAAGGTATCAAAACATGTCCATTACGCTCTCGGCATCCGTCCGTCAGAACCTGCTCTCGCTGCAGTCGACCGCGGACCTCCTCTCGACCACCCAGAACCGCCTCGCGACCGGCAACAAGGTCAACTCGGCGCTCGACAATCCCACCAACTTCTTCACGGCCCAGGGCCTGAACAACCGCGCCAGCGACATCAACAACCTGCTTGATGGCATCGGCAACGGCGTGCAGATCCTCCAGGCTGCCAACACCGGCATCACCTCGCTGCAGAAGCTGGTTGACAGCGCGAAGTCGATCGCCAACCAGGCGCTGCAGGCGACCTCGGGCTATTCGACCAAGTCGCAGTTCTCCACGACCATCGAAGGCGCGACCGCTGACAACCTGCTTCCACCCGATACCGAAGCCACGCTCACCGGCACGACCGTTGCGACCCTCGCGACCGGTTCGAACCTGAGCGTCGCGGCTGGCGGCGGCTTTGCGGCCGGCGACACGCTGACGGTCAATGGAAAGACGATCACCTTCGCCGCCGGTTCAGCTGCTGCTGGTACCGCATCCTCGGTAACCGACGCGTCGACCGGCAATGTCACGATCAACCTGACCTACGACAACGCAGGCGCGAGCGCTCAGTCTACGACTGCCGTGCTGAAGGCTGCTGTGGAAGGCATTCTGGGCACGGGCAGTTCGTTCGCGATCGCCACCAACCAGGTGACCATCACGAATGCCACCGACAGCACCGGCAGCATCACGCTGGGTGGCACGGCCCTGTCGAAGCTCGGCCTGACCGCTGGTGAAACCAAGGCCACCAGCTCGTTCGCAGGCCAGACGCTGACGATCGGCGCGATCGATGGTTCTGCTCCGCAGACGATCACGTTCGGCACCGGCGCCAATCAGGTTGATACGCTCGACGAACTCAACAAGTCGCTCGCCAGCAGCAACCTGCAGGCGACGATCGACAAGAGCGGCAAGTTGACGATCCAGACCTCCAACGATCAGGCCTCGTTCGATCTCTCGGCGAGCGGCATCATCGGCGGCACGGCGACCGGCGCAGGCAAGCTGTTCGGCGCGCTGAACACCTCTGGCCCGGTGGCTGACATCAACGCTCAGAACACCCGTTCGAGCCTTGTCTCGCAGTACAATACGGTGATCGACCAGATCAAGACGACCGCGGCTGACGCATCCTTCAACGGCGTCAACCTGCTCAACGGCGACACGCTGGCCCTGACCTTCAACGAAACGGGCAAGTCGAAGCTGAGCATCACCGGCGTGACCTTCGATCCGGCCGGCCTCGGTTTGCAGTCGCTGACCAAGGGCACCGACTTCCTGGACAACGCTGCGACGAACAAGATCCTGACCAACCTGAACAACGCCAGCTCCACGCTGCGTTCGCAGGCTTCGGCCTTCGGTTCGAACCTCTCGGTCGTTCAGATGCGTCAGGACTTCTCGAAGCAGATGATCAACGTGCTGCAGACCGGTGCGTCGAACCTGACCCTCGCCGACACCAACGAGGAAGCCGCCAACAGCCAGGCGCTGTCGACCCGTCAGTCGATCGCCGTCTCCGCGCTGTCGCTGGCCAACCAGTCGCAGCAGGGCGTGCTCCAGCTGCTCCGCTAATCGCGAAGCACTGACAGCAGTCACAAGACATCGAAGCGGCGGGGGAAACCCCGCCGCTTTCGCGTTTGGACAGCTCCAAGGGCCCGGAAACACCCGTTTCCGGGCCCTTTTGCGCGTCGCTGCAAGCCTCCGGCAAGCTCTTAAGAGGACGTTAACCTTAATTTAAGGTGTACGACCGCATAGTCGGTCCTGTTTAGGAAGCAGGTAGGTCGAGAATCGGCCGCGTTAATCCGGGCATCGCCGCAAGGCGGACTGAGATTCCTCTTCCAGAAGGGCGTCAAATTCAACCGGCAGCGTCGCGGCGAGGTGAGACTCGTCAGATGCACCATGCGCTTGCGCGACCTGAAGGTCGTCCGCGCGGGGAACAGGAAAAGGTTTCCACATGTCAGGCATCGTTCTCTCGGCCTCGGTTCGTCAGAATCTGCTGTCGCTACAATCGACTGCGGATCTCCTGGCCACCACGCAGAACCGTCTTGCGAGCGGCAAGAAGGTCAATACGGCGCTCGACAACCCGACGAATTTCTTCACGGCAGCAGGCCTCGACAGCCGCGCCAGTGACATCAACAACCTTCTCGACGGCATCGGTAACGGCGTGCAGATCCTGCAGGCGGCCAATACCGGCATCACCTCGCTGCAGAAGCTGATCGACAGCGCGAAATCAATCGCGAATCAGGCGCTGCAGACCACGGTCGGCTATTCCAACAAGTCGAACGTCTCGACCACCATTGCCGGCGCGACTCCGCAGGATCTGCGCGGCACCACGACTTTCGCCAACGCCAATGCAGTCGGCAAGGTGGTTGCCAGCGGCGCTGCAGGCGGCGCGACGCCGATCACCAATGGTACGCTGCTAGGCGCGGGCTCGACCTCGCTGGTCGGCGCTGCCGCGCCGAATGGCGCCGGCACGGCCGCCAGCCTGGCCATGACATCGACATTGATCGGCACGCCCGGTGCGACCACGATCAAGGGCGCGGGTGCTCCGATCGATGGCGATACGCTCACGGTCAACGGCAAGACGATCACGTTCCGCACCGGTCCGATCAGCGGCGCGGTGATCCCCGCAGGCTCCGGCTCGTCCGGCAACATCGTGACCGACGGCAACGGCAACAGCACCGTCTATCTCGGCACCAGCGCGACGCCGGGCGCGACCGTTCAGGACCTGACCAACGCCATCGACCTCGCAAGCGGCGTCCAGAAGGCCGTCATCGCCAATGGCGGGGCGACGCTGTCCAACTCGTCGGGCACCAATGCCAGCATTACGGGCGGCGCGTTGACGCTGACCACCGGCACCGGCTCGGATCTGAATATCTCCGGCAAGTCCGATCTCCTGAACGCGCTGGGCCTGACGGCATCGGTCGGTTCGGGCGTCACGACGGTCAGTCAGAACCGTACGATCTCGGCAACCGGGCTCGGCAGCCCGATCGCGGACGGCTCCACTCTGAACGTCAATGGCAAGACCATCACGTTCAAGAATGCCGCGCCTCCGGCCGCCGGCAATGTCCCGGCAGGGGCTGGCGTTCTCAACGGTGTCGTCACCGACGGCAACGGCAATTCGACGGTGTATCTGCAGAATGGCACGACCCAGGACGTGCTGAACGCGATCGACATCGCGACCGGCGCACAGAAGCCGACGATCGTGCCGGCGGGCACCTTCAGCATGGGCCCGGGCACCGGCGTGCCGTCGCAGATCGTGGCCGGCGCGCTGCAGATCAGCACCGGCACCACGTCGGACCTGACCATCACCGGCACCGGCAATGCGCTGAGCGCACTCGGCCTCGCGGGCAACACCAATACCAACACGACCTTTACGGCAACGCGCGCCGCAGGCCCCGGTGGCATCAGCGGCACGACGCTGACCTTCAGCTCGTTCAAGGGCGGTACGCCCGTCAACATCACCTTCGGTGACGGCACCAACGGCACCGTCAAGACGCTGGCCCAGCTCAATGCAGCGCTGCAGGCCAACAACATGACGGCGACGCTCGATGCGAACAGCCAGCTGACGATCACCACCGTGAACGACTACGCGTCGTCGACGCTGGGCTCGGTCGCCGATGGCGGTGTGATGGGCGGCACCGTGACCTCGGCGCTGAGCTTCACCACCGCAGAACCGCCGGTGGCCGACACCGTCTCGCAATCGACCCGCGCCAATCTCGTCGCCCAGTACAACAACGTGATCAACCAGATCACGACCACTTCGCAGGACGCGTCGTTCAACGGCGTCAACCTGCTCAACGGCGATACGCTGAAGCTGGTGTTCAACGAAACCGGTACGTCGACGCTGAACATCAACGGCACGCAGTTGACGCCGGCCGGCCTCGGTTTGCCGACGCTGGTGGCTGGCACCGACTTCATCGACAACGCGGCAGCCAACAGGACCCTGACGGCCCTCAATGCCGCGGGCTCGGCCCTGCGCGCGCAGGCATCGTCGCTCGGTTCCAACCTGTCGATCGTGCAGATCCGCCAGGATTTTGCGAAGAACCTGATCAACGTGCTGCAGACCGGCTCATCCAACCTGACGCTCGCCGACACCAACGAAGAGGCTGCGAACAGCCAGGCGCTGTCGACCCGCCAGTCGATCGCAGTGTCGGCACTGGCCCTCGCCAACCAGTCACAGCAGAGCGTGCTCAAGCTGCTCCAGTAAGTCTGGCGCAACAGCCGGATGCTTTGGCGGCGGGGGAAACCCCGCCGTTTTTCGTAAGGCCGGGCGCTTATTCCAGCACGATGTAGCGACCGGACGCGCATTCGTGGCTGGCTGGTATTATGCGCCAAGCCGTCGTATTTTCCTGTTCCCGCGCGGGGCCACGAGAGGAGGCTAGAATGCCATTGCGAGTCGAGCTGAAACCCGGTGAGCGAATCATCATCGGCCAAAGCGTGATCACGAATTCCGAGACGCGTACGGCGTTCCTGATCGACGGCGACGCGCCGATCCTGCGTGAGAAGGACATCCTTACCGCGGAGACGGCAAATACGCCGGTGAAGCGCATCTATCTGTGCGTCCAGATGATGTATCTGGAGAACGATATACCGGCCTATCAGGACCTCTATCTCGGTTTCATCAAGGATCTGATCGAAGCGGTTCCAAGCTATCGCGATCCTCTCGGCGAGATTAGTAAGCTAATCTTAAGTGGCCAACTTTACAAAGCACTCAGGGAATTGCGTCCGCTGATCAAGCGGGAAGAAGAGCTGTTGAGGTAGTGCATGTCGATCGGTGCCCAGGCTTACGCGCGTACGGCTCAAACCACGGCATCCCCGCGAGACATCGAAGCCCAGGCTCTTCTGAAGGCCGCCCGCAAGCTGCAAGACGTGGTCGCCAACTGGTCCACCACCGACGCCGGCCTCGACGAGGCACTGCTGTTCAACCGCAAGCTCTGGTCGATTTTCGTGGGCGACGCCGTGAATGACCAGAACCCCGAAAAGCTCGAAATCCGGCAGAATATCGCCAATATCGGCATCTTCGTGATGACGCAATGCGCGGCGCTGCAGCAGATTCGTCAGGTCGAGCATCTGCAGGCGCTGATCGATATCAACCGCAACATCGCGGCCGGCCTGTCCGGGCGCCCCTGAGATCGTAACGATCGATTAACGTCCGGCGTTGCGTAATGAGGCAGGCGCGGCGATTCAGCGTTGCGCAGATGAGGCAGACATGGCCGACGTTCTGAGCATTCTCTCCGCCGCAGCCAAAACGACCACGCCGATCACGGCGGGCAAGTATGTCGCGGTGGATCCCAGCCTCTATGAGGGGAGCTGGAAGGGCACGTATGCCAACGGCAAGAAGTTCGAGGTTGCGGTCTCGCAGGTCAACGGCTTCCGTGCCCAGGTGAAGTATCAGAGCGAAGGCACGACGAAGTATCAGCAGGTACTGATCAAGGACAACGCCTTCCGTGTCGGCGATACCAAGTTCCAGATGACAGCGAACAACAAGGCGACAATCAATAATGTCGTCACCGATGCTGCCACCGGAAGCACCTATCTCGACACCGCTTACGCGACGCGCGACGTGTGACGGTCAGGCGTTGCGGTCGGTTTCGATCCGGCGCTCGTAGAGCTTCGCATCCTGCTTGGCAGCGTCGATCGCCCGCAGATAGGCACGCGTCCGCAGTCGCGTCTCTTCCGGATACTGATTGATGACCTGATTGGTCTTCTTGTCCACGGAGACGAAGACGATCTCGCGGGCATCCCGGTCGATGATCACTCCCTTTGAAATGCGATCGCTATCCACCTGCTGATAATTGGCCGGGGAAATGCTGACATGCGAGACGCCGGGTGCGGCGGTGACGGTCTTGTCCGGCGGCAATTGAGTAGGCACGGCTTCGCGCACCGCTTCTGGTGCGGGTCGCGCAATCGGCGCCACAACCGGTGCCCCCACCGGTTTGATCATGTAGTCGGTACTCATGGCAGCCCTCCTGGCTCCACTGATGTTTCCCGACCCCTTTCCCAAAGGACAATCATGCACCGAACGCATGAATTCGGTGCTTACGTGCAAATGACGATTTGAATCAAAAGCGAGCGACGCCGCCGCGAAAGCAAAACTGCTGGCGTCGTGCGCAGGAAGCCGCCTACAGAGAGCGGCTCATCACGAGCGGCGTCATATTCGCGCGCCCAGGCTGCGCCTGCCGGCCGGCGGCGGTGTAGGTCTGCGGAATGTTGCGGCGCTGCATTTCCGCATTGACGCCGCGCACGATGCCTTCGGATACGGCATGCGCCGTCGCGAGCACGGTGAGATTGACCTGCAGCATCGCACGGAACACGTCGTGGTGCTTGCGCAGCGCCTGCAGCAGATCTGGCGTTGTGCTGGCGAGGTAGGCCTGGCTGATCTTGAGCAGCGAGATCATGGTGATGTAACGCTTCGAGATGTCCGCCTTCGACGGTTCGAGCGCGATCGCCTCGCGGATATGGCCGGCGCGAACCAGTGCGGTTTCCTGCTCTATGATGGCGAGGAGATCGTTCATCACCTTCATCAGGCCATCGGCGAGCTGGCGCGCTTCGCCCGGCGTCGCGACGGCGCGGGGGGCAGCGGGGGCGGGTTGCTGGCGCAATGCGTGGTTCATGTCGGTGTCCTCTGTGATTAGTTGGAGGAAGTCGTAGAGGCCGAGTTGTTCGAAGCTTTGGCCTGCTGGATGATGAGCGAGCGAAACACCTCGTTGGAGATGCCGACGCCGCCGGCCTTGGCGAAGGATTTCGAATACTCGTCGGTCAGCATCGAGCGCCAGACGCCGGTTCCGGTGGTTTCGCCGAACGGGCCTTCGCCCTTGATGCCCGAGGTCATCTGCGAAAACATCGTGTTGAGAAACATCGCCTCAAAGTCTTCCGCCTGCTTGCGCGTCTTCGCCTGAGCCAGCGGCGAGACCTTCGCCATCGCATCGATCAACGTTTGGTCGGGGCGACCATTGATGGTGGGATGCTTCGCCTGATAGGCCGCTGCCGCGTTGATGCCGTACATCACATCACCTCGATATCGGCCTGGATTGCGCCAGCGGCCTTGATCGCCTGCAGGATGCCGATCAGGTCGCGCGGGCCGATGCCGAGGCCATTGAGGCCGTCGACGAGCTGCTGCAGCGATACACCGTCTTTCACGATGGCGAATTTCTTGCCGTCCTCGGTGACGCCGACTCTGGTCGACGGCGCCGTGACCGTGCGGCCGTTGGAGAACGGCGCGGGCTGGCTGACATTGAGGCTTTCGGAAATCGTCACCGTCAGATTGCCTTGCGCAACAGCGACGGTGGCGACGCGGACGTCGCGGCCCATCACGATGATGCCGGAGCGCTCGTCGATGATGATCTTGGCGGCCAGATCAGGTTCGACCTGCAACTGTTCGATCTCGGTGAGCAGCGCGACGACATTGCCCTTGAATTCGGCCGGGATAGACATCTGCACGGTTGAGGGATCAATCGGTTCCGCGGTCTTGCTGCCGAGGAAATCGTTCACCGCGGCGGCGATACGCTTGGCGGTGGTGAAATCGGGATTGCGCAGTGCGAGGCGCACATTCGGCAACCGATTCAACGCGAATTCGATCTCGCGCTCGATGATGGCGCCATTGGCGATGCGGCCGACCGTCGGCACGCCGCGGGTGATGCTGGCAGCGGCGCCTTCGGCGGCGAAACCGTTGATGGCGAGGGAGCCTTGGGCGACCGCGTAGACGTTGCCGTCGGCGCCGAGCAGGGGGGTGACGAGCAGGGTGCCGCCGGTAAGGTTCTTGGCGTCGCCGAGGGCGGAGACGGTGACGTCCATCCGTGTTCCCTGGGTGCCGAAAGCGGGCAGGTTGCCGGTGACCATCACCGCGGCGACGTTGCCCGTGCGCAGCGTCTGGCCGCGGATATTGACGCCCATGCGTTCCAGCATCGCCTGCAGCGACTGGCGGGTGAAAGGAATGTTGTTGAGGGTGTCGCCGGTGCCGTTGAGGCCGACCACGAGGCCGTAGCCGATCAGCTGGTTCTGCCGCACGCCCTCGATATTGGCGAGATCCTTGATCCGCGATGTGGCATGCGCCGACGCCATCGACAGCACCAGCGCGCACAGGGCGGCGCAGGCCGTCTGATAGAATCGGATCGAAGTCAGACTCAGCATCCTCTGCTCCCCGCGAGGTCTAGGCTCGGACCATCAGCCACTCCCATGACCATGTCCGGCCATCACATTGCGAGGACCGTGCCAACGCGAATAATCGTCTATCTTATTGATTTATAGTTATATTTTATTTTGCGACGAGTTCCGAGCCGTCCGGCGGCGAGGCGAAACTGCCGCCGGCGGCAGTTTTTGCCGAGCCGTTTACACTTGATTAACCATAAGGCGCGAGGTTGCAGACAGGGCCGCTGGGTCCGGCGATGATGTCGCCGGGACGGGGAGAGGCCACTGCGCGGACCGAGAATGGCCGCCATTTTCGCTGGACCCGCCGATGCGCATTTACGGACCGAACGGCACCACGCTTGGAACTTCTTCCTCGAATACGAAGAAGACGGGTTCGAGTACCTTCTCGCTGCCCGATGCCGCGCCGGCAGCCGATACGCGCCCGGCCGCGGTTCCCCGCGCTGCCAACAGCATCGATGCGCTGCTGGCGATGCAGAGCGTCGAGGATGCCACCGAGCGGCGCAAGAAGTCGGTTCAGCGCGGGCGCGGCGCGCTCGATGTGCTGGACGAGCTGAAAATCAGCATGCTGGCGGGATCGATCACGCCGGCCACGGTCGCGCGGCTGCGCTCGGCTGCGGCCGATCTGAAGGCCAGTTCCGGCGATCCCGGCCTCGATGCCGTGCTGTCCGAGATTGAACTCCGTGTCGAGGTTGAACTCGCCAAGGCGGCGCGGGTCTGAGCTGCGGAGCCTTCCGGCGGCGCCAAAGTTCCAGTGGAGAACCCTACCGGGGGTAAGTCCGGGTAGTTCTTGGACGTTATTGTCTGTCACACCGCGTGGCTATATAAGCGCCGCGCGTCCGGGTATTTCCGGCGCCATGCAAGCATTGATGGATTGGCCTTGGACAAGACAAAGAGCTATCGCCCCTCCGATAAAGAGCCTTTCATGAACGACCGCCAGCGCGAATACTTCCG
>JASBVG010000084.1 GCA_030147505.1 Tardiphaga sp. | reverse complement strand
GCGGCTGCCATCTGTGCTATATGGCCGCACAGCGACTGAAACGGATCGTCTCAACATGCGTCTGCTCGTGCGGTTTTTCGGGTTCTTGTTCGCCGCGGGAACCGTCGTGTTCCTGGTGGGCGTCGCCGCCGCTGCGGGCCTCATCTGGCATTTCTCGAAAGACCTGCCGGATTACTCGCAGCTGCAGGACTACGAACCCCCGGTGATGACGCGCGTACACGCGGCTGACGGCCAGCTGCTCGGCGAATATGCGAAGGAACGCCGGCTGTATCTGCCGATCCAGGCGATTCCGAAGCTGGTCGTGAACGCCTTCCTGGCGGCCGAAGACAAGAATTTCTACGAGCATGGCGGCCTCGATTACACCGGCATGGCGCGCGCCGGCCTGCTGTATCTGCAGAATATCGGCTCGAACCGCCGTCCGCAGGGCGCATCGACGATCACTCAGCAGGTCGCCAAGAACTTCCTGCTTACCAACGAGGTCTCCTTCGATCGCAAGATCAAGGAAGCGCTGCTCGCGATGCGCATCGAGCGCACTTATTCGAAGGACAAGATCCTCGAACTGTATCTGAATGAGATTTTCCTCGGCCAGAACGCCTATGGCATCGCCGCCGCGTCGCTGGTCTATTTCGACAAGTCGGTGAACGAGCTCACCATCTCGGAGGCGGCTTATCTGGCGGCGTTGCCGAAAGCGCCATCGTCGCTGCATCCGGTGCGTAACCGCGACCGTGCCATCGAGCGACGCAACTACGTCATCGACCGCCTGCTCGAAAACGGCTGGATCAAGCAGGCCGATGCCGACAAGGCACGCAAGGATGCACTGAACGTCACTGGCCGCGGCAGCCACGCCCACATCTTTGCCGGCGAATATTTCGCCGAGGAAGTGCGCCGCGACATCCTCGAACGCTACGGCGAGAAGAAGCTGTATGAAGGCGGCTTGTCGGTGCGCACCACGCTCGATCCCAAGCTGCAGGTGATGGCGCGCAAGACCATGACCAACGGCCTGATCAATTTCGACGAGGTGCGCGGCTGGCGCGGCGCCACCAACAAGATCGACATTTCTGGCGACTGGGGCGTCAAGCTTGCCGAGGTGAAGTCGCTGTCCGACATTTCGCCATGGAAGATGGCGGTCGTGCTCGACGTCTCCGACCAGTCCGCGCGGATCGGCTTCCAGCCCGGCCGCGAACTCGGCGGCGCCGTGTCGAAGGATCGGCAGACCGGTCTCGTATCCATGGACGGCGTACGCTGGGCGAAGCCTGCGGCAGGCCCTACGCGAGGCAAGACCCCGACGGCGGTGTCGCAGGTGCTAAGCCCCGGCGACGTCATCTATGTCGATCCGCTGCTCGCCAAGGACGGCTCGGTCGTTGAAGGCCAGTTCCGGCTGCGGCAATATCCGGAAGTGTCCGGCGCCATGGTCGCGATGGATCCGAACACTGGCCGCGTGCTGGCGATGGTCGGCGGCTTCTCGTTCGACCAGAGTCAGTTCAACCGCGCCACGCAGGCCTATCGCCAGCCTGGCTCGAGTTTCAAGCCGCTGGTCTATTCGGCGGCGATGGACAACGGCTATACGCCGTCCACCGTGGTGGTGGATGCTCCGATCGAAATCGATCAGGGCACGGGTGGCAATGTATGGCGTCCGGAAAACTACTCGACCGGCAAATATTATGGCCCGGTGACGTTGCGTAACGCGCTTCAGCGCTCGCTGAACACCGTGACGGTGCGTCTGGCGCAGGATGTCGGCATGCCGCTGATCGGCGAATATGCCAAGCGCTTCGGTGTCTATGACGAGCTGCCGAACTATCTGTCCTATGCGCTCGGTGCCGGCGAAACGACCGTGATGCGCATGGTCACAGCCTACTCGATGTTCGCCAATGGCGGCCGCCGCGTGAAGTCGACGTTGGTCGACCGTATCCAGGACCGCTACGGCCACACCATCTTCAAGCACGACCAGCGCGAATGCCGCGGCTGCGACGCGCCGGAGGGTTGGAAAAACCAGGCCGAGCCGCAGCTCGTCGATCGCCGCGAGCAGGTGATGGATCCGATGACCGCCTATCAGATCACATCGATGATGGAAGGCGTCGTGCAGGGCGGCACCGCAACCATTCTGCGTGAGGTCGGCAAGCCCATCGCCGGCAAGACCGGCACCACCAATGACGAGAAGGATGCCTGGTTTGTCGGTTTCTCGCCGGACGTCGTGATCGGCATCTATGTCGGCTACGATAAGCCGCGCAATCTCGGCGCCAGGGCAACGGGTGGCGCGCTCGCTGCGCCCATCGCCAAGGATTTCATGAAGCTGGCGCTGGCCGACAAGCAGGCGGTACCGTTCAAGGTGCCCGCCGGCATTAAACTGATCCGTGTCGATGCCAAGACCGGCATGCGCGCGGGCCCAGGCGACGGCGGTCGTACCATTCTCGAAGCCTTCAAGCCGGGCACGGCGCCGCCGGACAATTATTCGGTGATTGGTGTGGCCGATGCCGACGGTCGCTCGCAGCAGATTTCGCCCGATACCGACCGCAGCTTCATGCGCCCGGGAACCGGTGGCCTGTATTGATCTCCCTCTGAACAGGGGCGCGCCGCGCATTGCGCTTTGCGGCGTGCCTCGCTAAATCCCCTGCAACGAATCCCGTGCGGCGCTGGCCGCGAGTATGGAAATATGCGCGCTGAAATCGAACGCCTCGTAGAAGAGATCAAGCAGTCAGTCGGGCTGCTGAGGAGGCATCTTTGACGTCGATGCTTCCACGGCACGACTGGCGGAGCTGAACGCTCTCGCCGAAGACCCCAATCTCTGGAACGATCCCCAGAAAGCCCAAAGGCTGATGCAGGAGCGCACCTCGCTTGAGGATTCGCTGCAGGGCATCGGCAAGGTCGAGCGCGAGCTCGAAGACCAGATCGGCATGATCGAGCTCGGCGAGGCCGAGGGCGACGCCAGTGTCGTGACGGAGGCCGAGAACGCGCTGAAGTCGCTCAAGAAGGATGTCGCCCGCCGCGAGCTGGAGGCGCTGCTCTCCGGCGAGGCGGATCGCTTCGACACCTATCTCGAAGTCCATGCCGGCGCCGGCGGCACCGAAAGCCAGGACTGGGCCTCGATGCTGCTGCGCATGTATACGCGTTGGGCGGAGAAGCACGGTTTCAAGATCGAATATCTCGAAGAGACCCAGGGCGAAGAAGCCGGCATCAAGTCGGCGACCATCCAAATCTCGGGCCATAATGCCTATGGCTGGCTAAAGACGGAAGGCGGCGTGCATCGTCTGGTACGTATCTCGCCTTACGACTCCAACGCCCGTCGTCACACCTCGTTCTCGTCGGTGGCGATCTTCCCGGTGGTGGATGACTCGATCAAGATCGAGATCAACGAAAGCGATGTCCGCGTCGATACGATGCGCTCGGGCGGCGCAGGTGGTCAGCACGTCAACAAAACCGAATCCGCGGTGCGTCTGACGCACATTCCGACCGGCGTGGCGGTGGTCTGTCAGGCCGGCCGCTCGCAGCACAAGAATCGCGCGCAGGCGTGGGACATGCTCCGCGCGCGCCTCTACGAGATCGAGCTGCAGAAGCGCGAGGAGAAGGCTGCTGCTGATCAGGCCGCCAAGACCGATATCGGCTGGGGCCACCAGATCCGTTCCTATGTGCTGCAGCCCTATCAGATGGTGAAGGATTTGCGCACGGGCGTGCAGACCTCGGATACGTCGGGTGTGCTCGACGGCGATCTCGACGAGTTCATGGCCGCCACGCTGGCCCAGCGCGCTTTCGGCACGACGCCGGGCGCCATCGACGACGTCGACTAAACTCCGGCGACTGCGGCGTCTTGAAACAGAGACGTCGCAGTTCGTTCGCTTTCCTTCCTCATCTCCCCCGATATCATCCTTGTGCCGGAACATGACCGAAGCAGCCGGATTGTCCCGGCGCGATCGCTCGTGATGGTGTCAAAGCAAAAGGGGTACGGGGCATGATGAAGATCTTTCCGATTCTCGCGATCGGCGTTGCATTGATGGTCAGCGGCTGCGGCCGTGATCCCGGGCCGCAAGGGCCGAAGGGCGATCCCGGCGCTCAGGGGCCGGCGGGGCCGCAAGGTGCGCAAGGCGTCCAGGGTGTACCGGGTGCGCAAGGGCAGGCCGGCGCACAGGGGCCGCAAGGTCCGCAGGGCGTGCCGGGACCGAAGGGTGACAAGGGCGAGGCTGCGCCAGCCAATTTTCGTGCCGTGCAGGCGGATGGCGCGGTTGCCTGCGAAGCCAGCGAAACGCTCGTCTCGGTGCTGTGCCCAGGCGGCGGCGCGCCGGATGGCGTGAAGTGCGCCACGACGCCGACCGTGGGGCTTTGTTTGAAGAAGTAAAAAACGATCGGCGAGCGAGGCGACGCGCTTTGCGCGTCGTCTTCGTTATCGCGATCAAGCCTTGCCGTCGCTGCGTCGGCCGAATGACGGCGGCGCCGAGATCACGAGATAGTACTCGCAGGCACGCGTGGTGCGGTTCTCGAACCAGTGCTCGACATCCACCTCGAAATAGAGCGAGTCGCCTTCGTCGAGCACCGTTTCCGTGTCCTTGGTTTTGACGGTGACCTTGCCGCGCGCGACCAGAACATGTTTCGACGTGCCGGCGGGGTAGGCGGGCAATTCACCCGTCGATGTCTTGGGCGGCAGGTGATGCAGAGCGACTTCGACGGACATCCCCGCCATCACCGGCGACAACAGGAAACGCTCGAAGCCGGTCTCGGTGTCGCGGAACACCGGCCGCTGGTCCTTGCGTACGATCGCGAAGGCACGACGCGGCCCGTCATCATCTCCCATAAGAGACGAGAAGGATGTGCCGAGCGCGAGCGCAATGCGCCGGGCCACGCCGATGGTCGGGCTCTTCTCGCCGCGCTCGACCTTGGACAGCATCGCGCGGCTGACGCCGGACTGCTTCGAAAGCTGCTCCAGCGTAAGTTCGGCTTCCTCACGCAATGTGCGCACCCGGTCGCCGAATGCGCGGCTGACGGGGTCTTCACGTACGACCTTCCGTGCCGCCGCCTTCGCCATATTGAACGTCGCTCCTGAAATCTGATTCTACTTTAGGCGCGGTTTTGCGCGATGTCACATCCTGCGACAACAAAATCGGTCGCGTCGGGTGGCTAAGTTGAGGACGTAAGCGGTATTAATGGACGATTATCCGCGTCTACTAAAGAGGAAAAATCCTGAGCCGGTCGCTTGCTAAAATCTCCCATCGAAGATAGTCGTACCTATCGGAGACGCGGTGCACCAGCCGCTCCAGAAGCTGATATCAGGAGGACACCATGCATCTTGTCACATTCATGCACGAAGGCCGGCCGACCGTCGGCATCGCTGACGAGGCGCTGTCCAAGGTCCAGCCGCTCCCGGCCAACGTCGCGCCGAACGTGCTCTCGCTGATCGCGAATTACGATGACCTCAAGGGCAGCATCGCCGGTGCGGCCGGTGCGGCGCTGCCACTGGCCGATGTGGAGCTGCTCGCTCCGATCCCGCGTCCGGCGCGCAACGTGTTCTGCGTTGGCAAGAACTACCACGAACATGCCAAGGAATTCGCCGGTAGCGGTTATGACTCCTCGGCCAAGGAAGTCGTGCCGGAATATCCGGTCATCTTCACCAAGCCGTCGAGCACGGTGATCGGTCAGGGCGCTGCGATTCCGCAGTATCTCGATACGACGGACAGCACCGACTATGAGGGCGAACTGACGGTGATCATCGGCCGCGGCGGTCGCGGCATCAAGAAGGCCGACGCGCTCAGGCATGTGTTCGGTTACACGATCATCAATGACGTGACGGCGCGCACGCTGCAGCATCAGCATCGCCAGTGGTTCATCGGCAAGGGCATCGATGGCTTCTGCCCGATGGGCCCCGCAATCATCACTGCGGACGCGATGCCGGATCCGACCAGGATGCACTTGAAGACCTTCGTGAATGGCGAGCTGCGTCAAAACGCATCGGTCGCCGATCTTGTTTTTGATATCCCGACTTTGATCGAGACACTCTCGGCGGGCATCACGCTGGAGCCCGGCGACGTCATCGCCACGGGCACGCCAGCCGGCGTCGGCCTTGGCTTTACGCCGCCGCGCTTCCTGAAGAAAGGCGACGTGGTGGCGATCGAGGTCAGCGGCATCGGTAGGTTGGAAAATCCTGTCGGCTAACTGCCGCGACCGCTTGACCCACAATCAAGACGCATGGGGTGTCAGCCCCATGCGCGAACTCTGCAAACTTCGATGGTGTTGCGCCTTCAGGCTGCGCTCTGTCTTTCGATGTAACCAGTCGATGCACTGCTGAATAAGATAAACGGGAGATATCCATGAAACGCCGTGATTTCCTCGCAGGCCTTGGCGGCCTGTCGACCCTCGCGCTGGCGGGCCAGACTGCGTATGCGCAGGAAGCGTGGCCCAGCAAGAACATCAGCATGGTCGTGCCGTTTCCTGCCGGAGGGCAGGCCGACATCGCCGCCCGTCCGGTCGCGACCTACATGCAGAAGGTGCTCGGCAAGGCCGTCATCATCGACAATCGCAGCGGTGCCGGCGGTTCGCTCGGTAATTCCACCGTGGCGCGCGCGGCGCCCGATGGGCATACGCTGCTGATGACGCTGTCGTCGCTCGCGGTGCTGCCCGAGTCGGACCGCATCTATGGTCGCCCGGTCGCCTATGAAGTCGATCAGCTGCAGCCGATCGCCCGCGTGCTTGCTGACCCCACGCTTTTCGCGGTGCCGTCCAGCGCGCCGTGGAAGAACATCCAGGAATTCGTCGCAGATGCCAAGGCGCGTCCCGGCGCAATCTCCTATGGTTCGTCGGGACCGTTCGGCACGCTCCATGTCTCGATGGAAATGTTTGCCCTCTCGGCAGGCATCAAGATGCTCCACGTTCCGTATCGCGGCGCGGCACCCGCGATCAGCGATCTCATTGGCGGCCAGATCCAGGCACTGGCCTCGGCACCGGGCACGCTCAAGCAGCATGTCGATGCCGGCACGCTGCGTGTTCTCGCCAATTTCGGTGCCGAACGTCTGGCGGCATTCCCCGATCTGCCGACCTTCAAGGAGCTCGGCTATTCCGATGTCGAGTTCTACATCTGGGCCGGCCTGTTCGCGCCGAAGGGCATGCCGGCACCTGTCGTGACCAAGCTGCGCGAGACCGTGCGGGATGCGATGAAGGATCCGGAAGTCACCAAGGTTTTCGAGGCGGCAGGCAACATGCCGGCCTATCAGGACTCGGAAGCTTTCGCAGCTTTCGTGGCCAAGGATAGCGAACGTCTCGTCGCCACCGCCAAGAAGATCGGCAAAGTCTAGGCGCGGCTGCGGGCCCATTCCGCGAGCCATGCCGTAAACCGGCCGCTGTCGCGTTCACCGCCGTGCCATGCGGCGGTGACGGTGCCGTCACCGGCCACCATGAAAACGACGTCGAGACCCGCCGAACGGCGCAGAGTCTCGACGGCCTGTTGCGGGCTCTGCGCGATCGGGCCGGCAACATTGAATGACGTGTTCACCGACAGCTCCACGCCGATATGGTGACCCAGGGCTTTCAGATAAGCATGTGTCAGCGGATCGTCCTCGGCGCGTACGATCTGGACGCGGCCGGTCCCATCTGCGTGGATGACAGCCGCAATCCTGTCGCGCGCGTGCGGCTTCGACTGCGCCGTCAGCACCATGTAATTGTAGGCGTTGTAGTCGGCGTCTGAAGCGCCTTCCTGTAGCTCGAAATACTCCAGCGCGGCCTCGCGTGTCGCCATCGGTGCCAGCGGGCGGATCGCCTCACGATACTTGACGCGTTCGTTCAAGCGCTGGCGGGTGCCTGCATCGCAGGGATTGGCGAGGATCGAGCGATGGCCGAGCGCGCGGGGGCCGGTTTCGGCTGCGCCCTGATACAGCGCGATGATGCCGTTCTGGGCGACGAGATAGGCCATCAGATCGGCGATGGCTTCGAGGCCATCCGGCGCCGAGATATCGCCGATGATTTTTGAATTGATGTCATCGGCCCCGAGCACCTTCGCAATCTCTTGTGATGTCGGTGCATCGCC
The DNA here is from genome assembly GCA_030147505.1 of Tardiphaga sp. Classification (GTDB taxonomy): domain Bacteria; phylum Pseudomonadota; class Alphaproteobacteria; order Rhizobiales; family Xanthobacteraceae; genus Tardiphaga. The sequence goes on along the minus strand of JASBVG010000084.1, from coordinate 10,830 downwards.
GCAATAGAATGCATGCGTCATCGCTGCGCCGCGCGGGGCGCCGATGAGATGTGCGAATATCCACGCGGCGCCGATGGTGACACCGGGATCGCCGGGCGTCGGCGGCATCCACAGATGAAGGCGTACCTTGCGGCCTTGCTCGCGCTCGAACCATGCTTCGTCGAAATGTTCGAGAAGGCGCATATTGCCGAGCGCATTCAGCGCAACGCCGCCGGTCAGCACCACGCGATGCGCGCCGGTCTTGCGCAGCAGGCCGGCGACGACATGGATCATTGCATCTTCGAAGACGAGCTGTGTGGCAGCGGCCTTGTCGAGGCGGTCCTGCGTATCCGGCCGATGCTGAATGTCCTCGACGCGCAGCACCGCATCGGGATTCCACAATTGATCAGGCTTCAGCGGTTCGCCGAGGATGTCGATCAGCGGCTGCTTGTAAGGATTGTCGAACGGGTCGCAATACCAGTTACCCATGGCGCGGTTGAGCTTGATCTCGCCGTCAGGGCCGAAGTCCAGCACCTCGCGCAGCCGTGCATAATAGGGATTACTGGCGCGATCCATATTCCCCCAGGCGGCGGCCCCCATATAGCGGCCCTCGCTGGAAAGCCACGTCCAGCCGCCTTGGGTGGAGGAGATCACGCTGTAGAAAGCGCCAAGGGAATCAAAGCCGCTGTCGTTGCAGTACAGCTTCGTGATCGCGCCGTTCCGTGCCACATAGGTCGAGATCGAGCCGAGATCGCCGGTGCCGTCGAGCACAGCGATCGCCACCGGTTCGTCATCGGGGAACGGCGATGCTGCAAACGAAAACCACGCGTGGTTGTCGTGATGCGGCATCATCATGAGCGGTACGCGTGCGGGCAGGCCGAATTGTTTGCGCAGCAGTTTTGGCGTTCGCGTCATCTGCTCGAGGCGCTTTGCATCGAAGCTGACCGAGTTTTTGGTGCGCAGTAGCTTCAATCCGTCGGGAAACTCCTCGACAATGCTTCGAACCAAGGTCCCGAGCAGATCAGGATAGTCCCAGCTCGTCAGCCACGCATCGACATCGATGATATCTCGCCCCATCGCGCGCAGCGTTTCCCGCATCGCGTTGAGTGCGGCGCGGGGATATTGCGTAGTGTGCTTATCGCCGGAAAAGCGTTCTTCTTCATTGTTGACGATCAGGCGCGGGCCATGAGCTTGCGTGACTTCAACAAGCGCCACGCCTGAATTGTGCGTACCTGGTAATCCGAGGCCGGCGAGATAGACCGTTTCGCCGCGCGTCAGCTTGGCGCGGAGCTCGCCGATGCGGCGGATCGTGAAATGACTATCGTTGGCGTGAAATCCCGCCAGTGACATCGCCCAGGTCGTCAGCCGCCGCATGGCGCGGAAGCAGAACCGGCCGAGACGGGGATAACGGGGACCAATGCGTCGGGGAGATGTCACGCGGCGACCTCGATGGATTTCGATGTCGCTTCAATCACATTGCAGGCAGGGCAACAATGCTGCTGTCTCAGCTCGCGCTGAGACGCACGCCCGCTCGCAGAAATTTCTGCGGATCCACGGCTTCGCCGTCGATGCGGGTCTCATAGTGCAGGTGCGGGCCGGTCGAGCGGCCGGTGGAGCCGACGAGACCGATGACCTGGCCGATCTTGATGCTTTCGCCGACCTTCGCCAGAATTTTTGACATATGGCCATAGCGCGTTGCCAAACCATTGCCGTGGTCGATCTCGACCATCTGACCATAACCGCCGGACCATCCGGATGAAATGACTTTGCCGTTGGCGGTGGCGCGGATCGGATCGCCGGCGGAGCCGCGGAAGTCGAGGCCCGAATGCATCGCCGGGCGACCGAGGAACGGGTCGGTGCGGACGCCGAAACCGGAGCTGAATTCGACGGTGCCCACGACCGGCTTACGATATGGCACCTGCGCCATCGTGCGATTCAACTTGTCCATTTGCGCCCGGCTCAGTTGCAGCCGATAAAGCTGGCGTTCGAACGGATCGGCGTTGGCTGAGAGCTTCACCGGGATGTACGGTCCGCCCATTCCGCCGCGTGGCGCGGCAGATTCCAGCTTGGCCATGTTGAGGCCGAGATCGGAAATGGCGCCGCGCATGCGGCGGACTTTGGAATCCATGGCTTCTTCAGCCGAACTCAAGGCGGCAAGCTGCTTGCTTTCGACGCGATCGAGCGAAGCCTGCAGGCGGTCGATCACATTGTCGACACCGCCAAGCTTGGCGACCTGGGTCTGCGGCGGCGCTGCCAGAATGGGCGCGCGCGACTCGAGCCTGGCTTCGCGATCAGGCGGTGCGACAAAGGTGACCGTATCGCTGATTGGCGATGGTTTCGGGATCGAATTCGTATCCAGCGATGCGCCGCGGCCGGGAGGTTTTGGCGGGATCGAGCCGGTAACTGAGAGATCGGGCACGTTGCCAAGCGCGCTGGCGCGGGATTCCAGCTGGTTCTGGCGGCGCATGACCTGTTCGAGCTTCTTGTCGAACTGCTCCTGATCCAGCATCTGGCGGCTGGTGGTCCGGTCGATTTTGGCGCGCAGCTCAGCGATCCGGTCCTCATAGGCGTATTGCATATCGGCCTGGCGGGCGATCAGCTTGGTCAGCACGTCGTCGCGAAAGGCGAAATAGGTGGCTGTCGCCGCCGACCAGGCGCCGAGTACGGTCACCGTGCCGATCACGATCCAGAATACCACCGGCCCGATGCGGACCTGCTTTCCACGATGCGCGATCGTGTAGTCGCTCTGCCGGGCGGCCATCGCGGCTGGCGGCTTGGCAGTGGCGACGCGGCGCGGCTGGGGACGTCCGTGGTCGTGAGCGTGGTGCTGAGGATACTCGGCGTATTGGACAGGGCGGTTCGACATCAGCACTCCCGGGCCTGCCGGGAGACTCATCGGCGGGCTCAACTAACGGGAGGGATTTGAGCCCGGCATGGTTAATTCCAGCTAAATGACATCCGTCAATTTGAATATGGGTTAATGCCGCAAGGCTTCGGCCAGCACCGTATCGGCATGGCCATCGACCCTCACATTGCGCCAGGCCTTGATGACCTTGCCATCGCGGCCGATTAGCACTGTGCTGCGAAGGACGCCTTCGAACGCCTTGCCGTACAACTTCTTTTCGCCCCAAGCGCCGTACGCGGTGAGCATCATCTGCGTGTCGTCCGACAGCAGCGGCATTCCGAGTTCGTATTTGTCGCGAAACTTTTCTTGCGCCTTCAATGGATCCGCGGAGACGCCAAGCACAGCGGTATCCGCAGCCTCGAAGTCGGCTGCGAGGCGGGTGAAATCCACCGCTTCCTTGGTACAGCCGGGCGTGCTGGCGCGCGGATAGAAGAAAATCACCAGTTTGCGGCCCGCGTAATCGGATAGCGACACCGTCCCCCCGCCGTCGCGTGGCAATTTGAAGGCTGGCGCCTTCTTTCCTTCGATCAGATCGGTGGATGCGGTTGTCGCTGTCTTCGCCATCGGCCCGTCCCTTCGTCATCGGCATTTCTCAGGGCCGTCTTATCCGAGCTGCGTAAACGGCTCCATGGCCGAAATCCGGAACCAACGTCCCGACGAGGCGGATGGCCGCAGCGGGAGCCGTTCGAGGATGTCAATCCGGGCGCGCGACTGGCCGTCGCGTCGTCGGGCTTTTTGAGAGATTCTTGCGCGATTTCCTGTAGATACGCCTTCCTTTCGTCGCTTTCGCGCGGTCACTGTGACGGGATTGCGAAGATGCTTCGAGGAGCCGCCGAGACGGGGGCGCGGTGCAAAACCACCGACCTCGCTGTATGGTGATTGTGTATGGTGATTGAAGGATTCGAGACGACACACGTTGCCTGCGCCTGTCGGTGCTGGGACGACCGAGACGAGCTATAAATCAAATTTGGGATTGGCAGTTTTGCCGGCAGTTGGGCGTTCGTCACAGATCGATGCGAACTGTCGGCGGCGATCGGTCTCGCAATCAGCGCACCTACCGAAAGGCCCGGCACCTAGAGGACATGGCAAGGAACAAGCCACCCGCAGCGCCTCGTCCGCGCGCCGACGACCGGTCCATGCAGTGGGACGATTCCGATTGGGATCGTCAGCACTATGCGGCGGGGCACGACCGTGCGCGAAAGTTGCTGTCGCGGAAGCCTTCTGGCTGGCACCGGCTTCGAGATCGCTTCCGGGCGTTGGGAGAGAATTATACCGGCGGGCGCTGGTTCAAACGCATTGTTACGGTGTTCGGGGGGCTGTTCATTGTTTTCGCCGTCTGCTTCGCCGTCCTGTGGTGGCGGCTAGGCGCTGGGCCGATCAGTTTCGACATTGCGACGCCATGGCTCGCTGATGCGATCCAGGACAATATTGGCGAGGGTAACACTGTCGAGATTGGCGGTACCCAGGTCGAACGCGCCGGTCGTATACGCATGGCGGTGCGCATCCGCGATATCGTCGTTCGCGACCGCGATCACAACGTCATCGCCAGTGCACCGAAAGCTGAAGTGAAGGTTTCCGTCGCGGCCATGCTGATGGGGCGGATGCGGGCCGAGAGCCTCAATCTCGTCGATGTCGCACTTGCGGTGCGCATCACGCCGGACGGCCAGGTCACGGTCTCGACCGGGAACAACGAGAGGCCGATTGCCACCGGCGTCGCGTCGCCGCGCGTGCCGGGCTCGTGGCTCGGGTCGACCAAGCAGCCGGAACTCACATTCCCCCGGCAACCGCAGCCTCCGGTCGTCCAGGTGCAACCGCCGCCGGAGGCCACCGTTGGCGGTGATAGGCGCGAAGCTCCTTCAGGTATCCTCGCTGGTTTCGACTGGCTGGATACGCTGACGCTGTCGGGGCTGGACGGTCAGAACCTCGGCGAGGTCGGTCTCAAGAACGGCCGGCTCGTCGTCGATGACCAGCAGCGCGGCAACAAATGGGAATTCAATAACATCTCCTTGAGCCTGCGGCGGCCGGGTGGTGGCGGCATTGCGCTCACGGTCGGTGAGGGCGGCAAGTCGCCATGGTCGCTTGGTGTCAACATTGGCGCTCCCAGCAACGGCGTACGCTCGGTGGATTTCAAGGCGGACAAGGTATCGACCAAGAATATTCTGCTCGCGCTGCGAATGAAGGATCTCACTTACAGCGCCGATATCCCGCTGACCGGAGAGCTCAAGGGGGAGATCGGCCGCGACGGCGTACCGACCTATCTGCGCGGCAAGCTGATCGCAGGCGCCGGCGACATCGTCGACAACGATACTCCCGATTATCCGATGCCCATCGATAGCGCAGAGATCAGCTTTGAATGGGATGCGGGCCGCCGTGTTCTGCTGGCACCGTTCAAGGTCATTTCGGGCAACAATCGCGTGACGCTGCTGGCTCATGTGGAGCCGCCGAACGGCACCTCCAATGCGTGGCAGGCGGGCCTCAGCGGCGGCACCATCGTGCTTGGCGGCCGCAATCCCAACGAAGCGCCGCTGATCTTCAACAACATCTCCATCCGCGCCAAATTCGATCCCGACAATCGGCTGGTGTCGCTGACACAGGCCAATATCAGCAATGGTGAACTCGGCGTCGCCGGCACCGGCAGTGTCGACTATGCGGGCGAGCCGCGCATGAAGCTCGGCTTTGCGGGAACGCCGATGTCGGCCTCGGCCCTCAAGCGCCTGTGGCCGGTCCTGATCGTGCCGGAAGTGCGCGAATGGGTCATCGAGCGCATCGAGGCCGGCAACCTGCAGCGCATCGAGATCGGCGTGAATTCGCCGACCAAGAACCTGACGCGCCGCGGTCCGCCGATCCCGGACGATGGCCTGAATGTCGCCATTATCGCCAATGACGTTTCTCTGCGCCCGGTGGATGGCTTGCCCATTGTACACGACGGCGACCTGCGTGCACGCATTACCGGTCGTACCGCCACCGTGACCATCAGCCAGGCCAATCTCGACACGCCGGCCGGCCGCAAGATCAATCTCAGCGATATCGTGTTCGAAGTGCCCGACATGGCGCCGAAACCGTCGCCATCGCGCATTCGCTTCAAGCTCGAAGGACCGGCGCCGGGTGTCGTGGAAGTGCTCAACTCCGATCGCCTCAGCGAAGCCTCCGGCAACCTGCTCGATCCCGGTGCCATCAAGGGCAACGTGACGGCGCAGGTTTCCATGGGCATGCCGATCCAGCATGAGCTCACCAAGGCCGACACCACCTACAACATCATCGCGGATCTGAAGGATTTTTCCGCCGAGAAACTGGTGATGAACCAGAAGGTCGAGGCCAACGCGCTGAAGATCGCCGCCAATAATCAGGGCTATCAGGTCCGTGGCGACATCAAGATCAACGGCCAGACCGGATCGCTCGATTATCGCAAGCCGACGGATGGCGATGCGGATGTCCGGCTCGCTGCAACACTGGACGATGCCAGCCGCACGCGGATGGGCATCGATCTCGGCACCGCCGTCGTGGGCGCCGTGCCGTTGAAGATGACGGGCAAGATCGGCAGCGGCGATCGCGATAGCAAGTTCAACATCGAGGCCGATCTGACGCCGCTCAAGCTCGACAACCTGTTGCCCGGCTGGGCCAAGACGGCAGGCAGATCGGCGAAGGCTGCGTTCAACGTGGTCAAGAAGGGCGACGCAACACGCCTCGAGGATATCAATGTCGACGGCGCCGGCGCGTCGATCAAGGGATCTGTCGAGCTCGATCAGAATGGCGATCTCGTCAATGTCAATTTCCCGACCTATTCGCCGTCCGAAGGCGACAAGACATCCATCAAGGCCGAGCGCGGCAATGACGGTGTCCTCAAGGTCACCATGCGCGGTGACGTGTTCGATGGCCGCAGCTTCCTGAAGGGGGCAATGTCGGGCGGCAAGGAACCGGATGCCAAAAGCAAGGCCAAGTCGGTTGATTTCGATATCGACGTCAAGCTCGGTGCGGTGGCCGGCTATTACGGCGAGGCGCTGCGCAGCGTCGATGCCAAGGTTTCGCGCCGCAACGGCACCATCTCGAAATTCGCGCTGACCGGGAAGCTCGGTCGCGATACGCCGCTCACTGGCGACATGCGCGGCAAGGCGCAGGGCGCCGGCCGTGACGTGATCTTCATCGAGACCAATGATGCCGGCGCATTCCTGCGCGTCACCGATACCTATTCGAAGATGATCGGCGGTCAGCTCGCTCTGGCGATGGACGCGCCGTCCACGGACACGCGTCCAAAGGAAGGCCTGATCAATGTGCGAAACTTTACCGTAAAGGGAGAAGCCGCGCTCGAACGCGTCGCCGCCTCCAACGGCCCGCCCGGCACGCAGAACAGCGGCGTTTCGTTCTCACGTCTGCGCGCGGAGTTCACCCGGCAGAATGGCTTCATGACGGTTCGCGAAGGTTTGGTGCAAGGGCCATCGGTGGGCGCGACCATCGAAGGCAATATCGACTACAACGCGAATCAGGTGCGGATGAGCGGCACCTTTGTGCCAATGTACGGTCTCAACAACATGTTCGGCCAGATCCCGGTGGTCGGCCTGTTTCTCGGCGGTGGCAGTAACGAAGGCCTGTTCGGCGTAACCTATGAGGTCGTCGGTACGCCCGGCGCGCCAGTCCTCCGCGTCAATCCGCTTTCCGCCATCGCGCCGGGTATTACCCGAAAGATTTTCGACTTCAGCACCGGCAAGCAGAACAATCAGGTCGAATTTCCGAACCAGAACAACAACAGCAATTGATGACGCGTGGACAAGCGGTCATCGGCGCGTGCCGGCTAACCGCTTGACGTCTCGGCCTCGAAACGTTCGACACAGGCAAGGATTGTCGCCGCCGTCTCCGGTCGCCTGTTGAGGCATCTCGACGTTGGGCCGGCGACGACCAGCGAGAGCCGGCGATGATTGACCGGCAGCGGCACGGCGACGCCGGCGAGGTCCGCAATATACTCGGACGAACTCTGGTGATAGCCGCGCTCGGTCGCCTCCTTGAGCGCAGTGTCGATGGCTTCGACGGAGCATGGTGTTGTCTCTGAAAACGGCTCGAACTTGATCTTGCGGTAGATCGCCCGGCGCTCCTCGGGCGTCTGCTGGGCGAGAATGGCGCGGCCGACGGAGCTCGCATGAACGGGAACGCGGTCGCCGATCTGCGCGAAGTAGCGCACGGAATGTGAGGATTCGACCACGTCGAGGAAGATCGCGCTGGTCCCGGCCAGCGCTGCGATGGCGGTGGTCTCGCCGGTCTTGTCGGCGATCTCCAGCACCAGCGCATGGGCGGCTTCCGGCAGTGGTTCGGCTTCGGCCACGGTGCGGGCGAGGGTGAGCCAGCGCGGGCTCGGATAGTAGCCATTGCGGGCGCGGGGCTCATAGAGCCAGCCTTTGTCGGCGATCGTGCCGACCAGGTTGAACGTCGAGGAGCGTGGCCAGCCGAGATCGTCGGAAATCTCCGCCAGCGTCGCCGGCCGTTTGCGGCGGGCGAAATACTCCATCAATTCCAAGACGTTGGCAGCCTGCCTGACCAGCATTGCGTTCGTTCTTCCCTGTAAGTGCGATGCGGCGCCTGCATCGATGCACGTTCTGGTGGCTCTGTAGCGCCAAATGGCCGTTGGAAGCCATCTGGATCGGTTCGGACTGTCTTGACTTCTAATTCATGTATAGGTCTTATGAATTCATAAACAAGAATTTTCGTGCAGCGCGAAACGCCCGTCGGTCGTTGCGTCGCCGATCAGGGGAGGAATTCATGACCATTCGCAAGACGCTCGCCGTATCCGCTCTCGCGCTGACGCTCGGTGCTATGTCTGCGTCCGCGCAGACGCCAGTGAAGCTTGGCGTGCTCGCCGACATGTCCGGCATCTTCTCGGATATTGGCGGCATGGGGTCGTTCGAGGCCACCAAGATGGCCGTCGAGGATTTCAGCAAGCTGCCGGGCGCTGACAAGTTCAAGATCGAGGTCGTTCAGGGCGACCCGCAGAACAAGCCGGACATCGCCCGCAACATCGCCCGCAAGTGGTATGAGACCGAAGGTGTCGACGTGCTCGTCGATATTCCCACCAGCGCCACGTCGCTGGCCGTTGCGCCACTCACCGCCGAGCTCAACAAGGTCGCGCTGTTCACCGCGTCGGGAACATCGGATCTCACCGGCAAGGCATGCACGCCGAATTCCGTGCACTGGACCTATGACACCTGGGCGCTGTCGCACGGCACCGCCGATGCCATGACCAAGGCCGGCGGCAAGAATTGGTTCTTCCTCACGGTCGATTTCGCGCTCGGCGCCTCGCTCGAGCGCGATGCGACCGCGGTGATCAACGCCAATGGCGGCAAGGTGCTCGGCAGCATCAAGCATCCGACCGATTCGAACGATTTCGCGTCGTATCTCTTGCAGGCGCAGGCGTCGAAAGCCGACATCATCGCGCTGGCCAATGCCGGCGGCGACACCATCAAGGCGATCAAGCAGGCCTCCGAATTCGGCATCGTGCAGAGCGGCCAGAAGCTCGCCGCCTTGCTGATGTTCATTTCGGATGTGCACTCGCTCGGTCTTACAACCGCACAGGGGCTGCAGCTCACCGAAGGATTTTATTGGGATCTCAACGACAAGACTCGCGCCTTCGGCGAGCGTTTTGCCAAGCGCAATAACGGCCGTTATCCCAGCATGAACCAGGCTGGCGCCTATTCCGCCGCCCTGACCTATCTGAAGGCGGTGGCCAAGGTTGGCTCGCCGAAGGACGGCGCTGCCGTCGTGAAGGCGATCCGTGAGATGGGCACCTTCGACGATCCGCTGTTCGGCAAGACCACACTGCGCGAGGATGGCCGCGTGCTGCACGACATGTATCTGCTGCAGGTCAAGAAGCCGGCGGAATCGAAGAAGCCTTACGACTACTATAACGTCGTTGCGACGATCCCCGCCGAGACTGCCTTCCGTCCGCTCAAGGACGGTGGCTGCCCACTGATCAAGTAACGGATCTCACTCCCGAGACCTGACCTCCCGAGACTTGGACGCGCAGGTGCCGGTGATCCCGCACCGCGCGTTCCTTTTTATCTTTGACTTCGTAACCACCATAAAAGGACTAAGCCATGCGTCTCGCCAACAAACTCGCTGTCATCACCGCTGCCGCATCCGGCATGGGCCGCGCCGGTGTCGAACTGTTTCTCAAGGAGGGCGCGAAGGTCGCAGCGGTGGACGTTAACGTGGGGGCGCTGGCGCAGCTCAAGACCGATATGAAGGCCAAGGGTTTTGACCTCATCACTAGCCAGGCGGATCTGTCGAAGACCGAGGAGATGAAGAGCTCTATCAACGATGCGGCTGCCGCGCTCGGGGGGGTCGACATTCTCTGGGCCCATGCCGGTACGCCCGGTCCAGCCGGTGTCGAGAATCTCGATCTCAAGGCCTATGAATTCGCGATGTCGCTCAACGTGACATCGGCGACGATCGGCGCGGGAGAAGTGGTCAAGCACATGCGCAAGCGGGGCGGCGGTTCGGTGATCTTCACGTCGTCAGTGTCGGGCATGGTCGGCTCGATGATGAGCCCGATCTATTCGGCGGCGAAATTCGCCGTGGTAGGTCTCACCAAGTCACTCTGCCAGACATTTGCGCCCGATCAGGTGCGCGTCAACGTGATCTGCCCTGGCCTTGCCGATACGCCGATGAAGCTCGGCTTCACCGGTCGTTCGGGTGTCGCGGCGGAAGCGGCTGCCAATGAGGCCAAGCTGCTGTCGGCAGTGCCGATGGGCCGTCTTTGCAAGGCAGAGGATGTGGCGAATGCAGCGCTCTGGCTTGCTTCGGACGAGTCGTCTTTCGTCACCGGCGTGGCGCTGCCGGTGGATGGTGGTTTCACCGCGCGCTGATCCCGGCTCATCTCAAACAAGAAGGGCGCGGTCATCAAAGACCCCGCCCCTCGCGTTTAAGGTGTATAGGTTCAAGCGGGGGGAAAACACGCCCGGAAG
>JASBVG010000080.1 GCA_030147505.1 Tardiphaga sp. | reverse complement strand
ATTCCGTCCGCTTCACGACCGCGTCGTGGTCAAGCGCATCGACGCCGAAGAGAAGTCTGCTGGCGGCATCATCATCCCGGACAGCGCCAAAGAGAAGCCCTCCCAGGGCGAGATCGTCTCCGTCGGTCCCGGCGGCCGCGATGAAGCCGGCAAGCTGGTCCCGCTCGACGTCAAGGTCGGCGAGCGCGTGTTGTTCGGCAAATGGTCGGGCACTGAAGTGAAGATCGACGGTCAGGATCTCCTGATCATGAAGGAAAGCGACATCATGGGCGTCCTCGAAGGCGCCGCTCCCGCCAAGAAGAAGGCCTGAGCGTCAGCTTAGACCCTTTGCCCCTTTCTCCTGATCCTCTGAAGGAAAACCCAACATGGCATCCAAAGAAGTCAAATTCGGCGTCGACGCGCGCGACAAGATGCTGCGCGGCGTGGACATCCTCGCCAACGCGGTGAAGGTCACCCTCGGTCCGAAGGGCCGTAACGTCGTCATCGAGAAGTCGTTCGGCGCACCGCGCATCACCAAGGACGGCGTCACCGTCGCCAAGGAAATCGAACTCGAGGACAAGTTCGAGAACATGGGCGCCCAGATGGTGCGCGAAGTGGCTTCGAAGTCGGCTGACGCAGCCGGCGACGGCACCACCACCGCAACCGTGCTGGCCCAGGCCATCGTGAAGGAAGGCGCCAAGTCGGTCGCCGCCGGCATGAACCCGATGGATCTGAAGCGCGGCATCGACCTGGCTGTGGAAGCCGTGGTCGCCGATCTGCAGAAGAACTCCAAGAAGGTCACCTCGAACGACGAGATCGCCCAGGTCGGCACCATCTCGGCGAATGGCGACAACGAAATCGGCAAGTTCCTCGCCGACGCCATGAAGAAGGTCGGCAACGAGGGCGTCATCACGGTTGAAGAAGCCAAGTCGCTCGAAACCGAACTCGACGTCGTCGAGGGCATGCAGTTCGACCGCGGCTACATCTCGCCCTACTTCGTCACCAATGCTGACAAGATGCGCGTTGAATTCGACGACGCCTACATCCTGATCAACGAGAAGAAGCTCTCCTCGCTGAACGAGATGCTGCCGCTGCTTGAAGCTGTCGTGCAGACCGGCAAGCCGCTCGTCATCGTCGCCGAAGACGTCGAAGGCGAAGCCCTCGCCACCCTCGTCGTCAACCGTCTGCGTGGCGGCCTCAAGGTTGCTGCCGTCAAGGCTCCGGGCTTCGGCGATCGCCGCAAGGCCATGCTGCAGGACATCGCGATCCTGACCGGCGGCCAGGCGATCTCGGAAGATCTCGGCATCAAGCTCGAGAACGTCACGCTCGCCATGCTCGGCAAGGCCAAGAAGGTGATGATCGACAAGGAAAACTCCACCATCGTCAACGGTGCCGGCAAGAAGGCCGACATCGATGCCCGCGTGGCGCAGATCAAGGCGCAGATCGAAGAGACCACTTCGGACTACGACCGTGAGAAGCTGCAGGAGCGTCTCGCCAAGCTGGCCGGCGGCGTTGCCGTCATCCGCGTCGGCGGCGCGACCGAAGTCGAAGTGAAGGAGCGCAAGGACCGCGTTGATGACGCGATGCATGCGACCCGCGCTGCGGTTGAAGAAGGCATCGTCCCCGGCGGCGGCGTCGCTCTGCTCCGCGCATCCGAGCAGCTGAAGAACATCAAGACCAAGAACGACGACCAGAAGACCGGCGTCGAGATCGTCCGCAAGGCCCTGTCGGCTCCGGCCCGCCAGATCGCCGTCAACGCGGGCGAAGACGGTTCGGTGATCGTCGGCAAGGTGCTCGAAAACGCGACCTATGCCCACGGCTTCGACTCGCAGACCGGCACCTATGGCGACATGCTCAAGAAGGGCATCATCGACCCGACCAAGGTAGTCCGCGCCGCGATCCAGAACGCAGCCTCGGTTGCCTCGCTGCTGATCACGACCGAAGCCATGGTCGCCGAACTGCCGAAGAAGAACGCCGGCGGCCCGGCGATGCCTCCCGGCGGCGGCATGGGTGGCATGGACTTCTAAGGTCCACGCTGTTCGAGCAAACGATCAAATGCAGAACCCCGGCAGCGATGCCGGGGTTCTTGTTTTGGGCGGTCGTTGATTGAGGCGGGATAGCAGAGCGCGCTCTGCCCATGCGGATGATCGATGTCAGCTCCCCGCCGCTACTGCCCCATCGCCCATGGAATGCGCCAGGATCGCCATCAACAGTCCCGGAAACCGCGCCTCGATATCCGCCGCGCGCACCGTGTTCTGATGCTCGACGCCCTTCTTGCTGGTCTGCACCAGTCCGGCCTCGCGCAGCACGCGGAAATGGTTCGACAAGGTCGACTTGGCGATGTTCGGGCATGGCGACGCCGCCGTGCAGGATAGGCAGCCGCTCTCCTGAAGGAGGCTCCTGACGATCTGTAGCCGAATGGGATCGGCCAGCGCCGACAGCACGCCGGAAAGCGTGATGTCCTTGGTCGCGGGGTGAACGAACTGAACCATAAAAAAGATATAGGTGCCCCCTTGCGATGGTTCAATATTCCCATATTTCCGAACTATTGAATTATATAACGGGAACCCTGATCATGACCAAGACGTTCGAAGGTAAAGTGGCGCTGGTAACCGGCGCCTCGAAGGGCATCGGCGCCGAGATTGCTATTCAGCTCGCCGCCGCTGGCGCCGCGGTCGGCGTCAACTACGCGTCGAGCAAGGCGGGCGCAGAGAAAGTCGTCGCGACCATCGCGGCGAAGGGCGGCAAGGCCGTTGCGGTGCATGGCGACCTCGCCTTGCCGGGTGCCGCCGCCGCGGCCGTAGCCGAGACAGTAAAGGCATTCGGTCCGATCGACGTCCTTGTCAACAATGCTGGCGTCTACGAATTCGCCGATCTCGACGGCATCACGCCGGAGCACTTCCACCGTCAGTTCAATGTCAATGTGCTGGGGCTGCTGCTGACGTCGCAGGAGGCGGTGCGGCACTTCAATCCAAACGGCGGCAGCATCGTCAATATTTCATCGGGGGTGTCCACCATGACTCCACCGAACAGCGCCGTTTACACTGCCACCAAAGCCTCGGTGGATGCCATCACCTCGGTTCTCTCGAAGGAGCTGGCGCCGAAGAGGATCCGCGTCAACACCGTCAATCCCGGCATGGTCGTCACTGAAGGCGTGGTGTCGGCAGGTTTCCACGAGGGCGAGATGCGCAAATGGGTCGAGACCGTGACCCCGCTCGGCCGCGTCGGCAAGGTCGAAGAGATCGCAGCCGTGGTCGCCTTCCTCGCATCGGACGGGGCTTCCTACGTGACTGGCGAAACGCTTCACGTCACCGGCGGAGCCCGCTAGCACCACGGCGCTCGCCGAGACACGCAATCATAGACAGGGCTCCGGCAGTGATGCCGGAGCCCTGATTCAGGCAAACGAAATTGCAGTGTTATTTCGCGCCGTAAGGTGCCAGCGTCTCACGACTTGGTGCGCTACCCACCGTCGCGCCGCGGCGCTTGTTCTCGAGGTCCTGTGCCATTTTCAGATGATGCTGCAAGGCCGGCAGCGTCTTGCCGGCCCAGTCCTTCAGCTTGGCGTTGTCGCCGCCCTTGGCATAGCGTTCGAACAGCGACACGGCATCCTCGTGAGCAGCGACCTGCATCGGATCGTAGGTTGCAGAAAATTCGTCTGGCTTGACGTTGTTCAGCTTGTCGAGCTTCGACTGCGACGACGAATTCAGCACCGTCGGCAATTCGGCCTTCACAACACCGCTGTCGATGAACTGCTTGATATCAGCGGACGTCCTGGTGTGGTCGGCGATCATCTGCGCGGCAAACTTCTTCTCGTCGGCGTTGCCCTTTTGCTGCGCGACCTTGGCGGCGGCGATTTCCAGCATGTCGCTGTTCGCGGCTTCCGTGATGAAGTCCTGTGTCTTCGGCGCGATGCCAAGCGTTGAATTGACGCCGGTCTTTTCACCGACGGATTGTGCGAATACAGGTCCGGAAAGAATCGTTGTTGCAGCGAGAATGATGGCGAGCTTCTTCATAGCCGTTTGTCCTTGGCGTGAATACCTGGTGAGCCGCGTCGCGGCACGTGCTTTGCCGGACTACAACTTGAAGAATTCTGCGACGTTCCACCGCACGGCCCGGACTCCACGAATCGCGACCAACTGCCAGGCGCCCCCTTCCCGCCGCATTTTCTTCAGGTTCGGTTCACCCGCGACACGTAACTGTGGCGCACTGGCCGATGACTTCATCGGCCGCGAGTTAAGGAGAATGCCCGTGAAAAAGTTTGTTTGTGGAATCGCCGCTGCCGCCGCGATCGGTCTGACTTCTATGGTCGCGCCCGCTTCGGCGACGACGATTGCGCCCGATAAAGTAGCCGCTGCGCAGATCACGGACTTCTCGTCGCAACATCGTGGACACCGGGCCGATCGTGGGCACCGCTTTCATCGCGGCCCGGTGTGCACCGTGCGCACCGTGGTAAAGCGCGGCCATCATGGCCGCCGCATCGTGAACAAGGTTCGCGTCTGCCGCTAAGGGTCAGTTCGCGACACACATCAAAGGCGGCGCCATTCAGCGCCGCCTTTCTCATGAGCGATCGGTTGTTCACTCATCGTCCGTCTCCGGCCCTGGCGGCATTTGCGGCATCGACGGGTTCTGCGGACGCTGCGGCGTCGACGGCTGCATCCGATTGCGGACCACCGGTGCCTGGCCGCGCGTGATCTGGTTCGGCGCGGCGGCTTGGGGCGGATAGAAGACATCGTAACAGGCGCGGCTCAAACGCGGGCTTGCATCGCGCAGGCAATTCTCCACGCGTTTCTCATCAGGCATCGCCATCGAGCACAAACGAAACGCATCGGACATGCAGGCTTCGCGCTGCGCTTCGGTGCCGGCGGCGAATGCGATGGAAGGTGCCGAACTCATCAATGCCAGGGACGCGATCGCACCAAAGGTGCGAGGCGAGATCCGGCGGGGTGCGAATGAGAGTACCATCTTGCGATCCCATGTTGCGACAACATGACAGATCAAGCCGCTGACCGCATTGCGGTTCCGCGCAGCAACAATTCAGGCTTGTGAAAATTCTGGCGGTGAATCATCCGCGATGCCGATGATTCAAATGTGAGCAGTTCGGGTGTTTGGGCTCAGTCGAGCTTGGCGACGACGACGATGCGCTTCACTTCACCGCGGCGATAGGCCTGGATGAACTTGTCGTATTCCCTGAACGAAATGCAGCCGTTGGAATCGCCATTGGGGCCCAGCAGGTAGCTATGGGTCAGCAGGCCGTTGCGGCCATAGATCGCGCTCTCTCCGCCGAGCGGGGTCATGCGGAGCGCGGGAACGCCATGGAACAGCGCCTCACGCGGCTTGAGGTCGTAGATATGAGGCGGGGTCACGCCGCGCATGCGTTCGTGGGCGTAAGCGGGATTGTCCATGCGTGATCCAAGGCCGGAATGCGCCTCGAGTTTGGTACCGTCCGGCATGTAAACGCGCTTGGCCGTGATGTCGTAGACCGCAGTCAGGCGGTCCATCTCGCTCGGCTGGTCAGCGGCCGGTTGAGCATCCTGGCCGTTCGGCAGCACACCACCGTCATGCCCCGCATAAGCGAGCACCGGGCCGCTCTTCGGCGCATTGCCGCCGAACAGCTTCTCGAAGATGTTGAGATTGGCATTCTTCGGCTGCGTGGCCAGCGCCATGCGTGCACGCTGCACCAGTGCATCGTGACCGTAGGCGCCGCCCTTCGGCACCGGAGCCTGCGCCACGCGCGAGGACTGGCTCTGCTCGTTCTGCGCCGTTGCCGGCGCATCCTGCTGCGGACGCACGGCCGGCATCGGGATGCTGGCAATGAGCTGCTTCACCGTCGGCGACGGCTGCATCAGGGCAACTTCCTGCGGCTTCACCGCAGGCGCCGGCACGGTCGGCTCGGCAATCACGCGCCGGGCGAAGCGATCGGGAGCTGCGCCCATCGAATTCGGTGCGAACCAGGCGACCTGATCACGATCTTGCTTGGGCGCAGCCATCGGCGCGGAGCCGGCCAGCGGCGCGCGGCGCGCGGGCTCGAAGCGATCGGAGAAATTGGCGTTGGGCTCGGCGCGGGCGATACGCTGGTTGAAGCGCTCGGCGAAGGACGAAGCGGACACGCCGGCATCGGGCGTCAGGCTTGCGGTGACCATCGACGGTTCGATGTCGCTGCCGTGGAAGAGTTTACCGGCAAGCGTCCAGCCGCCGGTGAGCGCAACGGCGGCCAATGCGGCGCCAGCCCAGAAGAACGTACGTGAATTGGAGTGCGTCGTCGTGTTCGACACTGCTCGGCCTTGGCGAGAGGGCGCTTGAGAATTCAACGCTCGTCCACGGTTACTCATACGCCTGGCGTCCACACAAAATGACTGCGCGTCCTGCGAGCGATGCGCCAGCGGATCACAAAATCCACGGCAGCAATCCCGCAGGAATGCGGAGCGCCATTAAGGCGAATTTTAGTTAAATGCGGATTAATCGGATCGTCCCCACCAAGTCCCCATTGCTGTCTAACAGCCTGCCAATCATGGCCTTTTTGCGTGCCCGAAGGCAAGATTTCACGTCGCTCTGACAGCTTTTTTTGCCGTCCCGTTTCGGGACGACGGCGGTTGCCAGAGCGCCCTGTCGATGGCTTTCGATCAGCCTAAGCGGCCCGGCTTGCGCCGGGCTCGCCTTCTCCGGAGCGCATTCGCGGCCGGATCGCAAATCCAGCCCGGCACGGCTAAACATTAGGAATCGTTAATAATTCAGCTTCGGATACCAGTCGATTCCGCGCCCTTCCGGTGTGCAATCGAGGACAGTCCAGATTGGCATCAGGTCGGGTGCGCCCCGGGGGTCCTGGCCGGGATCCGCCGTGGCGGCGAACATTTCGCCGGCCCAGAAGTGCCGAATGGAACCGTCCCGCCGGGTAAAAATATTGAAGGCAGCATCGTCCCCGCCGTCCCTGGTCATCCCGAAATAGTCGCGGCTGAAGTCGCCGGCAGGGTCGGAAAACAGCGGCAAATGGTGCCACCCCCGCTCCCGCTTGAAAGCGGTGAGTCGCTCGATCGGCGAACGCGCGATCACGGCCAGGGCCACGCGCTGGGTGATATCCGGCACCTCGCCGTCCCAGGCCGACAGTAGCGACGTACACATCGGGCATGGCTGCTCGCGCTGCGGGCCGAACATGTAGGAGTAAGTGACGAGCGTCTGCTTGTCGCCGAACAGGCCTTCGAATGACACCGGGCCGTTCTCGCCGATGAATTGATAGTTCGCCGTCACCTCGCCGCCATCGGGTAACGCACGGCGGAGCGCTGCAACGCGCTCGATATGGCGTCGCAATTCGATCTCCTCGATCAGCAGTGCGTTTCGCGCGGCGCGGTATTCGGCGCTCTCATTGGGAAAGCGGACGTTGTGCGACTTCACGAGATCTGTGACGGGGGTCAGGGAACCGGTCATGACGTGTCCTCCTTGGGTGGATTGAACGTGTGTGACTTCAAGACGTTTCGGAACCGGCTTTGCCGACATGGATGACACAGACATTCCTAGCGATTGACGCCGTGTGAAAGCGTGTCATGGAGTATTCCGATGCGCCTGTTTCATTTCAGCGACGACAACAGTATCGACGTCTTCATGCCGCGGGTCGTGCAGGGCCTGCAGGGCATCGACGCGCCGCAGGTCTGGGCCATCGATGACTGGCACCAGGCGATGTATCTGTTTCCCCATGATTGCCCGCGAATTTTTGTCTGGCCTGTCGAGACCACGACGCCGGAATATCTCACGGCTTATCAGAAGATGACGTCGTCTCGCATGGTCGCGCATATTGAGCTTGGCTGGCTCGAGCGCCTCTCCCGCATCATAGTCTATCGCTACGAGTTTTCGCCGGAAGCGTTTGAGCCGCTTGGTAACAGCGGCATGTGGATGTCTTCCAGGCCAACCATGCCGGTGAATGTCGAGCGCATCGACAATATCGAAAAGGCGCTGACCGATGCCGGCGTCGAGCTGCGTGTGCTGCCGTCGCTGAAGACGCTGGAGCCGTTGTGGGAGACCTCGTTGCATGTCAGCGGGATCGGACTCGCTCATGCGAAGGACGGACCGATCGGGCAGCCGCGGCTTGTGAATTAAACCGCGCGTTGCTGCCTCAACATGTCAAACAGCCAAGCATCCGCAATCTCGCGGCGCCGAAGCGTCCGAGGTGTGAGCAGTTCTCCCCTCGCAAACATGAGGGGAGGTGGCACGCCGCAAGGCGCACTTGAGTGGACTTGACGCGTTTCGTTACACGCTGGATCGCCAGCGAGACCGAACCGCGCAA
>JASBVG010000072.1 GCA_030147505.1 Tardiphaga sp. | reverse complement strand
GCAACGTAGCGCCGGCAAGTCCGACATCGAGTTGGGCAAGCGAATCCGTCTTCGTCGTGTCGAGCAGAAAATCTCGCAGGCGGATTTGGGCGAGAAACTGGGTGTCAGTTTCCAGCAGGTTCAGAAGTACGAGAAGGGCGTGAACCGCGTGGGCGCTGCGCGCTTGCAGCAGATCGCCTCCGCGCTCGACGTGCCCGTCACGTTCTTCTACGACGGAGACACCAAGAATCGCGAAGTCGAGAGCCTTCTGTTCCTCGACAGCGCCTTCAGCCTCCGCCTGCTGCGCGCCTATAGCCGCATCAAGAGCCAAACCGTCCAGCGTCAGATGGTCGTGCTGATGGAAGCGATCGCGGACGAAGAAGACAAGTAAGCATCCGCAGGCCATCGGGATATCCGACGGCCGCACGCTTCTTTGCGCCCTATCCTATTTGCGCTCATTGATGATGAAAGTATCTCGCCGCTCACACGGCGAGATTTTTTGTGTGCGCTGGAAATCCTGCGGTTACGCCGGAGTCAGGATCGCGCGGCCGACGAGCTTGCCGTCCTTCAGGTCGTTCAGTGCGGCGTTCGCCTTGGCAAACGGCATCGGCGTGGTCGGGATCGGCGCTACCTTCCTGGTGCGCACCAATTCCAGCAGCTCCCTGGTCTCCTTGAGGTTGCCGACATAGCTCCCCTGGATGGTCAGTGCCTTCATGGCGATCAGCGGCAGCGCCCAGGTGGCGCCACCACCGAACAGGCCGACCATGATCAGGCTGCCACCTTTGGAGAGCGCATCGAAACCAAGCTGGGTGGTCTGCGCGTTGCCGACGAGATCGATCACCGACAGGATCGGCTGCCCCGCCGCCTTCTGCAGCTGCGCCAGCGCATCGGGCGCATTGCCGTCAACTGCAGCGAGTGCGCCGGCCTCGAGCGCCGCCTTGCGCTTGTTGGCGTCGATATCGACCACGATGGCGCCCTTGCCGCCCATGGCCTTGAGCAGGCTCAGCGCCATCAGCCCGAGACCGCCGGCGCCGAAGACCACGATGGGGTTGCCGAGGTCCTTCTCGACCTTCTTGAGCGCGCTATAGGTGGTCACGCCCGAGCAGGCGTAGGGTGCAGCGAGCACCGGATCCATCCCCTTCAGGTCGATCAGATACTTCGGATGCGGCACCAGCATGTGGTCGGCATAGCCGCCGTCGCAATGCACGCCGAGGCAGCGCGGCTGCAGGCAGAGATTTTCCTCGTCGGCGAGACAGACCGCGCATTTGCCGCAGCCGATCCAGGGATAGGCCAGCGCGACGTCACCGACCTTCACGCCATCCTTCGGCGCATCCGGACCGAACGACACCACTTCACCCACCGTCTCGTGGCCCATCGTGTGCGGCAGATTGATGCCGCGCTCCTTCAGCGACAGCCGCTTGCGGCCGTGACCGAGTTCGTAGCCGCCCTCCCAGATATGCAGGTCACTGTGGCAAACGCCGGCAGCCTTGACGCGGATCAGCACCTGCGTGCCGGTCGGCTGCGGCGTCTGGTCGTCCACTTCCTTGAGCGGCTCGTTGAACTCGATGACCTTGAAGCTTCTCATCTGTTGTTTTCTCCCGGTTGAAGCTTGTTGAATTCGCGGCGGTTACGCCGCTTTCGCGTTCCTGATCGCCTCCCACACCTTGATCGGGGACAGCGGCGTATTGAGCTGCGCGATGCCATAAGGCGCCAACGCGTCGAGCACGCCATTGACGACGCAGGGCGGGCCGCCGATGGCACCGCTCTCGCCGCAGCCCTTGGCGCCGATCGGATTGGTAACGCATGGCGCCGAACCATCGAGCGTGACATTCAGCAGCGGCATGTCGGTGGCCCGCGGGATGCAGTAGTCCTGATAGGTGGCGGTGATGAGCTGGCCGTCCTCGTCGTAATGCACGTTCTCGAACAGCGCCTGCCCGATCCCTTGCGCGACACCGCCATGGATCTGCCCGGTGACCAGCATCGGATTCACCGCAACACCGACATCATCCACCGTGGTGTAGCGCACCACATTGGTGATGCCGGTTTCCGGATCGATCTCGACCTCGCAGATATGCGTGCCGTTGGGCCA
This sequence comes from Tardiphaga sp., assembly GCA_030147505.1. Lineage (GTDB taxonomy): Bacteria > Pseudomonadota > Alphaproteobacteria > Rhizobiales > Xanthobacteraceae > Tardiphaga. Next base: position 7,928 of record JASBVG010000072.1, on the reverse strand, counting down.
GCTCGGCGCATCCACCTCACCGGTGGAATCGACGCTCAAGCCCGCACCACCCTCGGCCTTGGCGATCTCGAACAGGCTGACGCGCTTGTCGGTGCCGACCACGGTGAGGAAGCCGTCGACATATTCAATGTCCTCGACAGACGCTTCCATCATGTTGGACGCCTTCTCGCGCGCCTTCTTGATCAGGTCCTGCGTGGACACCACCGCCGCGGTGCCGCCGACGAACAGCGAGCGCGAGCCGACGCTGCCGAAACCGAGCGCCACGTCGGTGTCGCCCTGCACCACATCGATATTATTGATGTCGATCCCAAGCGACGTCGCCACCATCTGCGAGTAAGCAGTCTGCAGACCTTGGCCCATGGCCATTGTGCCGGAATAGAGAATGACGCGACCGTTCGGTGTCGCGGTCAGCGTCACCTTCTCGGTGTGGTTACGTCCGCCGGTCCATTCGATATAGCTGGTGAGGCCGCGGCCATAGAGCAAGCCCTTCTTCTTGGCCTCCTTCTTGCGCGCAGCGAAACCGTCCCAATCGGAAAGCTCCGAGGCGCGCTCCAGCATGTGGGCGAAAGCGCCGCTGTCATACACTTGGCCGACCGCATTGGTGTAGGGAAACTGCGCCGGCTTGATGTAGTTCACCTTGCGGATGGCACGCGGGTCCATGCCGATCTGGCGTGCCGCCGCATCGAGCAGACGTTCCATGATGAACACCGCTTCGGGACGACCTGCGCCACGATAGGCGCCGACCGGCGCGGTGTTGGTCATCACGGCCTTGATCTCGTAATGCACGTTCGGAACGTCATAGACACTGGTCTGCACGAACGGACCGAGCACCAGCGGAATGATCACACCGGTGCCGGACAGATACGCGCCGGTGCCGCCGAGCGACGTCACGCGATAGGCCTGAATACGGCCCTTGGCATCGAGCGCAAGCTCCGCGGTCGAGGTGAGATCGCGGCCATGAGTGCCGCCGACAAAGTCGTCGGTGCGATCGCCGCGCCAGCGGATCCTCTTGCCGAGCTTCACCGCCGCATAGGCGACGATGCCGTCTTCCGGATAGAGGCTCGTTTTCTGTCCGAAACCGCCGCCGATATCGCCGACCACGAGACGGATGGAATCCTTCGGACGTTTCAGGATGGCATCGGCGATGATGTCGCGCGTCGCCATCGGCGTCTGCGACTGCAAATAGACCGTGAGCCGGCCGGTCTTCTTGTCCACATCCGCAATCGTGCTGCGCGGCTCCATTGCCGAAGGCACGAGGCGCTGACTGACGATGTCGAGCGACACCGTGTGCTTGGCATCGGCGAAGATCGCAGCGATCTTGTCCGCATCGCCATAGCTCATGGAAGCCGCGATATTGTCCGGCGCCTGCTCCCACACCGCCGGTGCACCTTCCGCGATGGCAGCCGCGGGATCGATCACCGCCGGCAGCACATCGTAATCGACCTCGATCGCCTCGGCGGCGAGCTGCGCCTGGATGCGCGACGTCGCGATGACCGCGGCGACACCTTCGCCGGCAAAGCGCACGACCTCGTGCGCCAGCAGACGGCGCGGCGGAAACTGCATGGCCGATCCATCCGGCCGCTTGAAGATGTTCAGCGTCGGCAGCGTGCCGACATCGTCGGCGACGAGATCGGCGCCGGTGAGGATCGCCTGCACGCCGGGCATCGCGCTGGCCGCCTCCGTATTCACCCCGGTGATCTTGGCATGGGCGTGCGGCGAGCGCAGCACATGCAGCCAGAGTGCGCCGTCTTCCGGCTTGTCGTCGATGAAATGGCCCTGCCCGGTGAGGAGTCGCTGGTCTTCGAGGCGCTTGGGAGACAACCCCGCGCCGAAGCGCAGGTTCGCAGGCAGAATATTCATCGGGCGTCCTTGGATGGCGGGCCTTACGGGCGGGCTGCGCGAACCTTGCCCGAAAAACCCATGCGCGCCAACCACGTTACGGCGTCCCAGAACGGGCGGAATTGCATGGAGGCGCGACATTTCTCGCATGGTGGAAAGTGATGTCTAGCCCTTCATGCGGGCAATGATTCACCCAACCTCCGACAGCACCTTCTCGATCACCTTGCGCTCGTCCGCCGTCAAGGCCGGCTGCGGCGCCACGGGATCGCCGACCTCATAGCCCTGGATCGCGAGGCCGGTCTTGATGCAGGCGGCGAGATTGTAGCGCGCGAAAGCCTCGTTGAGGCCCCACAGCCGCCGCTGCAGCGCCATCGCCTCGTCCCAGCGTTGCGCCTTGCAGAGATCGTAGAGACGCACACTCTGCTTCGGCACCACGCAGGCCGGCCCGGCCATCCAGCCGACACCGCCGATCAGCATCACCGCGGCCGGAATATGTGCTGACGCTGCGAACACGCTGAGCCTGTCGCCGCAGCGATTGATCATCGAAAGCAACCGTCCCGTATTGGTGGATGCATCCTTGATGTAATTGATACGCGGATGCTCGGCGAGCCGCGCCACCACGTCCAGCGTCAGATCCGAGCGCTGGAACTGCGGATTGGTGTAGATCACCACCGGAATGTCGACGGCGTCGGCAATGGCGCGGAAATAGGATTCGATCTGCGCATCTTTGAGCGGGAAATACGCTTCGAGAATGGCGAGAATGCCGTCGGCGCCGAGCTTCTGATACGACTTCGCCTGCGCCACCGCATCCACCGTGGATGTCGAGGCGACACCCGCCACCACGGGGACGCGGCCCTGCGCCGCCTCGATGGTGGTCTGCACCACCGCCCTGCGCTGCTCGCGATTGAGATAGGCGAATTCCCCGGTCGAGCCGAGCGGCGTCAGCCCGTGCACGCCGGCCTTGATGAGGTCGTCGCACAGCCGCCCGAGCACGTCGGTGCGAATGCGCCCGTCCTGATCGGTAGGCGACACGAGATAGGGAAATACACCGTGGAAGCCGGCCATCGGATCATGCTTTCGGTTTGAAGTTCTCGATCACGCGCAACAGCACGCGCGCACCAGCTTCAACATCCGCGGGCTCCACATGCTCCGCGGGATTGTGGCTGATGCCATCGCGGCAGCGCACGAACAGCATCGCGATATCGGCAATGTCGATCATCGCCATGCCGTCATGCCCGGCGCCGCTGGGTAATGCCAGCACGCGATAGCCTTCCGCCGAAATGGCATCTGCGATCTGCTCCTGCAGCCACATCGCGCAGGGCGCAGTGCGATTCTCATGGGTGAGGTCGATCGTCAGATCGAGCCCTCGCGCCTTTGCGATGCGCTCGATCTCGGCAGTGATGCCCGCCACCGCCGCCTTGCGATGCGCATCCGTCGGCGCACGGATGTCCACCGTGAAAGACACGAGCCCGGGGATCACATTCCCCGCACCGGGTGCCGCATTGATGATGCCGACCGTGCCGACCAGCCCGCCACCATCTCCGCGGCACAACCTTTCAACCGCGACCACACATTCCGCGGCGCCCGTCAGCGCATCGCGCCGCATCGCCATCGGTACGGTGCCGGCATGGCCCGCGATGCCGCGCAAGGTGACGGCAAGCCTTGTCGCGCCGGCGATCACCGTGACCACACCGACCGGCAGCGCTTCCGCTTCAAGCACCGGCCCCTGTTCGATATGCAGCTCGAGATAGGCCAGCAACTCGTCCGGCCGGCGCGCGGCGCTGCCGATGCGATCGGGATCGAGCCCGAAAGCCACCATCGCATCACGCATGGTGATGCCATCCCTGTCACGGCCGGTCAACGCGCCATCGACGAAGGTCCCCGCAACGGCGCGGCTGCCGAGCAATGTCGAAGCGAAACGCGTGCCCTCCTCGTCGGCAAAGGCGACTATCTCGATAGCGAAGGGCAGCCTGATGCCGCGGCGATGGAGACCACCAATGCAGGCGATGGCCGTGATGACGCCGAGCGGCCCGTCCCATTTGCCGGCATCGCGCACGGTGTCGTAATGCGAGCCGAGCATCAGGCACGGCGCACCGGGCTCCAAACCCTCATAACGCCCGCACACATTGCCGATCGCATCGATGCGCACCAGCATTCCCGCCTGCTGCATCCAGCCGACCAGCAGCTCCGCCGCCGCGCGGTGCTCCTTCGACAGGAACACGCGCGTGAGATGGTCCGGCGTCTCCGAAATCGCAGCCAGTGCGTCGATGCGCCGGACGATCTCGTCGCCAAGCCCTGGTCGTTCAGCCTGCACTAGCCGCGCCCCACCGTGCATTCGATCTGCCCGTGCGGTTCCTCGGTCGGCAGGAATACGTCGTTATTGTTGTCGAGGCCGAAGGTCGACAGATTCATCAGGATGAAATGCAGGTTCGGACAGGCCATGCTGATCTCGGAAATCTCCGGCACTGCGGCGAGCGCCTTCTCGCCCATGCGATACAGGCTGTTCTGGACGCTCGGACTATAGGTCGTGGCGAATTCGCGCAACAGCGTCTCCAGGATCTTCGCATTGGTCGCTGTATAGTCCGCCGGTATGCCCGACCATGTCCACGAGGCCACCATCGACGTCGCACAGATGCGGTCATTGGTCGGCTGGATGGTGGAGTATTTGTCCGTGTAATACCCCTCCCAGCCCGACTGGGTGGATTTCATGAACACGAAATTGTCGAGCCCCGAACTCATCGTCATGCCGTTGCGGGTCGCATGCAGCTCCACGAATGGCTTGCCATTGTCATCGCGCACGAAGCTGTGCGGATGCGGCACGCCATCGATCGACAGCCGGCTCCATTTGGTCTCATGCGCCGTGATGGTTACTGACGCCGCCTGCGGATAAAGATCGAGATAGCGTTGCGCCAGCACCTGGCAGAACGGCTCGGTCTGCAGCGCCGTGTTCTCGCGCGCCGTCGCATTGACGATGTTCTTGATCGTATCCGTGGAGGTCGAGGTCGAATTGTCGGCATCCGTATAGGCGCGGCCGAAATCGCCCTCCAGCATCACCTTGAGGCTGAGCTGGCTGACATCCTGCCTGTCACCATCCCGGTGCACCCGCATGATGCGGACACGGTCCTTGCCATAGCGGTTCCTGACGAGCGGCACGAACGACCTCCGATACTGACGCGCAATCCGGAAAATCCGGCGGCACCGAATTCCCGTGGTTATTTCGAGCAACCTTCGTGCCGCCGGTCAAGCGAAGCATCGCTGCGTCTGCAGCGGTGGCAATGCATTGAATTCTTGACCTCTCCCCGCTCGCGGGAGAGGGAATCAACTCCCCCGATACGTCCCGTAACTCCACGGCGTCACCAGCAGCGGCACGTGGAGGTGTCCTTCCGGCTCACAGACCGAGAACCGCACCGGGATTTCGTCCAGGAACGGCGGGTCCGACATCGGCACCTTGTGTGCCGCGAAATAGGCCCCGACCTTGAAGGTCAGTTCATAGCGCCCGATCGGCACCGGCCGGCCGCCGATCAGCGGCATATCGGTGCGGCCATCGTGATTGGTGACGGCGCGCGCGATCACCCGGCTCGCGCCGAATTGCGACAACTCCACCAGCTCCACCGCAATCCCTTCCGCCGGCTTGCCGCCATGCGTATCGAGCACGTGGGTCGACAGCCGCCCATGCACCTTGAGCGGATCGTCGCCCTTCACGAGCTGATCGAGCCGCAGCGCGGCGATCCTGCAGATTTCGCCGATCGAGGCCGCCATCTCCGTCTTCACATCGTGCGGCAGCCGCTTCTCGAAATCGGCGAGGATGGAATCCTTCGTGTGACGGCGGACGCAGACGATGTAGGGAAAATCGAACTTCTTGCGATAGGCGGAATTCGCCTGTTCGAACGCGTCGTATTCCGCGTCCGACAGCCGGTCGAGGCCGACGCTGTGCTGCTCGGCATTGGATTCCGCCGTGAGCTGGTCGCCGCGCATGGTCTTGTCGGCCAGATCCGGATGCGTCTTGATCAGCGCCAGGCGCTGCGCGGGCGAGGCCACCGCCACCGCCTGACACATCATGGCGTGCAGACGCGACACGCCGCTGAACGGCCGCTGGGAGAATGCCGCCTCGGCGATCCATGGCGAATATTCGAAGACATTGGCGAGCGCCGCGACGAACTCTCCCTGGCTGCATGAATTGAGATAATCGATCGTGGTCCCGCTCATGTCAGCCTCTATCCAACTCAAACTCAACCCGGTCAGCCGATCGCGCGGGCATCCGCCGCGAGATGTTTCAGATGGGCGTGCCAGTGCTCGGCAATGGCGAGCCGCGTCGGCACCCAGACTTTGTCGTGGCTCGTGATGTAATCGAGAAACCGCATCAGCGATGCCGCCCGGCCCGGCCGGCCGACGAGGCGGCAATGCAGGCCCACGGTCATCATCTTCGGCGATGTCGCGCCTTCCGCATAGAGCACGTCGAAGGCGTCCTTCAGATAGGAGAAGAACTGCTCGCCATTGCCAAAGCCCTGCGCATTGGTAAAGCGCATGTCGTTGGCATCGAGCGTGTAGGGAATGATGAGATGCGGCTCGCTCAAGCCCTTGACCCAATAGGGCAGATCGTCCGCATAGCTGTCGCTGAGATACTTGAAACCGCCGGCCTCCATCAGAAGCCGCAGCGTGTTGATGGAGCTGCGGCCGGTGTACCAGCCGGTCGGCCGCGATCCCGTTGCCTCCATATGCACGCGGATCGCCTCGGCGATCTCATGGCGCTCCTCAGCCTCGGACATGTCCTTGTGCTCGATCCATTTCAGGCTGTGGCTGGCGATATCCCACTGCGCCTCCTGCATGGCGGCGACGATCTCCGGATTGCGCTGGAGCGCGGTCGCGACGCCGAACACCGTGGTCGGCAATCCCCGCTCGGTGAACATCCGGAACAGCCGCCAGAAGCCGGCGCGCGAGCCATATTCGAACATGCTCTCGATATTGGCGTGACGCTGCCCCGGCCAGGGCTGTGCGCCCAGCACATCGGAGAGAAACGCTTCCGAGGCGCGGTCGCCATGCAGGATGTTGTTCTCGCCGCCTTCCTCGAAATTGACCACGAACTGCACGGCCACGCGCGCGCCGCCCGGCCATTTCGGATCGGGCGGATTGCGGCCATAGCCGCGGAGATCGCGGGGATAGTCGGCCATCACACCAGCTCGATACGGACCTTCTGCGCGCCCTTCCACAGCACCGTCTTGCCCATCTCCTTCAGCTTGTCGAGGTTCGAGGTGATGGTGATGAAGTGGTTGCCGGCAAGCTGGCCCATCTTGCTGGCGAAATGAACGCCGCTATAGGCGAGCAGAATCTCGGTCTCGCTGATGCCGCCGGGATAGAGGATCATGTGGCCCGGCGCGGGGAACGAGGTGTGGTTCTCGTAGCCAACGCCGAAATCGAGATCGCCGAGCGGCATCCACACGCCCTCGCCGCTCCAGCGTACATGGATCGCTTGGCTGTCGAACGGCATCGCTTTCTTGAAGGCGGCGACCGTCAGCGGCGCATCCTCCTCCTCGAATTTCGCATCGAAGGTGAAATCGCCGATATGGACTTTGAGCTGGCTCATGCGGGCATGTCTCGCGGGATGGACGTGAACGGATGCAGCAGTGTGCAGGTGCGGTGCGAAGAAGCAAGGGTGTCCGATGCTCATCCCATCGTTGCCGGGCTTGGGGGCAACCGCAGCTCTTCTTGTCGTTGCCCGACTTGATCGGGCAACCCAGTAGACACGGGCGTTTCGGTTCGAGCCGCCTGGCCGGTGTCTACTGGATCGCCCGCCTTCGCGGGCGATGACAATCGGAGTGGTCGAAAGATTTTCATTCCTATTTTGTTCTTGACAAAATTCCCATGCTCCTTCATATCGCTCCCGTCTTGTTCGCGAGGGGCGCTCTCATGAGGCGTCTTTGAGCGGAATGGAGATGCGGCGCCTGCGGGCGGGAGGCTCACGCGGCCTCACGCACTCGGGTGGTCGAGGGTCACCGTCCGACCCCACTACGGGGGTCTGCCGCTAGCGCGGCTGGACGCGGTGCGGGCGAAGGCGGGGAAACCTGTCGGATGGCTCCAATGGGAGCGCCCAG
>JASBVG010000069.1 GCA_030147505.1 Tardiphaga sp. | reverse complement strand
TCACGAGCGGTTCGTCGACACCTATTTCCGCGCCTATCCGGGCAAGTACTTCACCGGTGACGGCTGCCGGCGCGACGAGGACGGCTACTACTGGATCACCGGCCGCGTCGACGACGTCATCAACGTCGCCGGCCACCGGCTCGGCACGGCCGAGGTCGAGAGCGCGCTGGTGTCCCATCCCCAGGTGTCGGAGGCGGCCGTGGTGGGCTATCCGCACGATATCAAGGGCCAGGGCATCTACGCCTATGTGACCCTGATGGCCGGTGAAGAGCCGACCGAGGAGCTGCGCAAGGAGCTGGTCGCCTGGGTCCGCAAGGATATCGGCCCGATCGCCTCGCCCGACCTGATCCAGTTCGCGCCGGGCCTGCCGAAGACCCGCTCGGGCAAGATCATGCGACGTATCCTGCGCAAGATCGCAGAGGATGAGCCGTCGTCGCTCGGCGATACCTCGACGCTGGCTGATCCCGCGGTTGTCGACGATCTCGTGGAGAAGCGGCAGAACAAGAAGAAGGCATAACATCGGCCTGTAGGATGGGTAGAGCGAAGCGAAAACCATCACCACCTGCGACCTGCGGTGATGGGTTTCGGGACGGCGCGTAGCGCCTCCGCTCTACCCATCCTACGGCCTGCGTGTATTGAGAGGAGAGACGACCATGGATCGCCGTTCCTTTGTTCTCGGCAGCGCAGGGCTGCTTGCGGCCACCGCGGCCCGCGGTCAGCATTCCGGTCACCTCACGCCCGCGCCGTCTTCCACCGAGCCTTATGCCAAACTCCAGGGCGGCGTGCCGCATCACATGACGCCGGAGCAGGAGGCGCAGCGCGTCACCGACAGCCCTGCACCAAAGGGGCCGCCCGGCAAATGGCAACCGCGCGCGGCACTGCCATTGCCGCGCAGCGAGATGGCCTGGGCGACGGCCTGGGCCGATCGCATGCATATCGTCGGCGGCTATGGCGAAGGGCGCGTCGACCGGCCGTATCACCATGTCTACGACGCCGCGAAGGATCAGTGGTTCAACGCCGCGCCGCTGCCACGCGGAGCCAATCACGTTTCGGTCGCCGCGGATGCCGGCCGCGTCTATGCGCTCGGCGGCTTCATGCAGCAGAACCGCGGCTCCGATCAGAACGCCTATGCCTACGATGTCGCGGCCAACCGCTGGGACGCCATAGCACCGCTACCGCGTCCGCGCGGGGCAAGCGCGGCCGTGGCGCTGAACGGCAAGATCCATCTGATCGGAGGCGCCTCGGAGCCGGCAGCGGAGCGCGCCAGTGTGAGCTGGCACGAGGTCTATGACCCCAAGACCGACAAATGGGAGACCCGCAAGGCGCTGCCCGGCGCCCGCGATCATGTCGGCTGCGTCGCCCATGGCGGTGTCATTCATGTCATCGGCGGGCGCTTCAACACCTTCGAATACAACACCGATCTGCATCACGTGTATCTGCCCGAGCGCGACACCTGGGAGCTGCGCGCGCCGCTGCCGGTGGCGCGCTCCGGCCATGGGCTCGTGATCTATCGCGACCGGCTGTTCGCCATGGGCGGCGAGTCCGGCGTGATCCGGGACGGCAAGATCACGCAGGAGAAAGTATTCGGCCAGATGGAGAGCTACGATCCGAAAACCGACAGCTGGCAGAGCCATACCCCGATGCTGACCCCGCGCCACGCGGTGGGTGCCACCGTGATCGGCGACTGGATCTATGTCGCCGGCGGTGGCGCGGTGACCGGCGGCGCCGTTCAATCGGCAATCCATGAGGCGTTTACGCTGGGGTGAAATGGCGCTCCATACATCGGCTCCACCAAACTCTTATACGCCCCGCCGATGAACGCACCCTGGCCATGATCATTCCTCGACAACGGCGCATCAATTTAAAAATGTCACGCACCAACATGCATTTTTAGATTGCATAAGAGCCTGAGAGCTAACTAACATCTGGCCCGCAATTGGATCGGCCTACGGGGAGATGTGTCTTGGACGTTGCTGTCGTTAAAAAGGAAACAACCGGTCAGATCGTTCGAAGCAAAGGTACTGGGCTCGCCGATGAAGCCGACGTGATGTGTGATCGCCTCGACGGCCTGCTCACCATTGAAAACTTTTGGCTCGTGAACCGACAGTTTGGGCTAGGCCTCGGCCCATTCCTCGCTACGGAATTCGATGTCGATACCGTTGCTACGCTCTATCCGCATCTCGACGTCGTGGTGCAGTTTGACGCCAGCAACGGCGTAAGAAAAGCCAAGTATTTTTATCGAGGCAAGACCAAACGGCAAGTTGAGCCATACACCATGTATGTCAGGAATGGCCGAAAAATTCTGAAACTAACCAATGGCGTGGAGGTAGACCTCACAGATGTAAGCGCCAAAGTCGCGTTGGCTCAATGGCTCTAGTTCGGGACGCGTAAACCTTGAACGAGCTTCTCAATGTCTTGGCCGCTCTGGGTCAGACTATTCAGGGCCTCGCAGCACCGTTTTCGATCTACTTCGCTTACCGCGCGATTGTTGAATTACGACGTCAACAAACTCGCGATTCCGCAACGAAGTATGCCCTGGAGGTTTATTCGGCCACGCACAGCTGCGCGTTAGCGATACATCGTGCACGATTACCCAGCGAGATAGATGCGGTAGTGGCTGACACAGCTCTCACAGATTACTTTGATTTGCCGGCACGCGAAATCGACAGATCGATGTCAGATTTCGCAACCTTGTTACGGCTCGCCCCGACTGCCGAGGTCTTTTTTGGGACCGAGGTCAAGGCATGCATTCTGACCGTCTATAATATTGGCATGAGCGTATCGAAGAGTTCGAGAAGGCTCGCCGCCGCTGTCAAGGATGGTGACGCCTTCGACGACGAACTCATCGAGCTCAAGAGAATTGTCTATTATCGACCCGGAGATTCAATCGAGAAACAATTGAACGAAGAACTGTCGATAATAGTAAGGGGACTTAACCTGCTTCCATTGCGTGTTACGAACACCCAGTGAAACTTGAGCCATACGACGATCCACCCTACGTCGAATACGACGTCCGATGATTTGGATTGGCGCTCGTTCGGTCGCCGCTCACGCAGTTGTCACATCGCCGACGCCGATTTTCGCTCATTTTAGAGCGAGTGTTGTTTCCCGGATATTTACTTTGTTTCGCAGTTCCTCCCATTAAACGGCGCCTCGATGCGGTTCTCGTGCCGATGGAGACTGGCTGTTTACGCAGCCGGTTGAAACTTCCCGATGTTGCAATTGCGTGCTCGCCCGCAAGGGCGGGACGATCTCGGCCGGCCGACCCCGGCGAATCGAATTTGGAGAAATCGATGTCTTCGAACATTGCAGGTGCGCTGGCTGCGACCCTGATTGCCGGCACGCTGGCCGCCACATCCGCGCAGGCCGCCCCCAGCGTCGTCAATTTCCGTGGTGAATACGCTCCCGGTACCATCGTGGTGAAGACCGGCGAGCGCAAACTCTATCTCGTGGTCGAACCCGGCGTCGCCGTGCGTTATCCGGTCGGCGTCGGCAAACCCGGCAAGCAGTGGTCCGGCGTCACCAAGATCGACGGCAAATATCGCCAGCCCGCCTGGTCGCCTCCGGCCGATGTGAAGCGCGACAACCCGGCGATTCCCGATGTGATCCCCGGCGGCTCGCCCGCCAATCCAATGGGCGTCGCGGCCATGACGCTTGCCGGCGGCGAATATGCCATCCACGGCACCAATGTCCCGAAGTCGATCGGCGGCTATGTCTCCTATGGCTGCGTGCGCATGTATAACGAGGATATCACCGACCTGTTCTCACGCGTCTCGGTCGGAACACAAGTGGTCGTCACCCAGCGCTGAGTGCTGTCGATGCCAAACTGATGGAGCCGCGCCGAATGCGCGGCTTTTTCATTTGTCGCACCAGCCCCCACGATGGCCGCCATCGTAACGGCGCACATATCCGCCCGTAAGCAATGCGGCAGAGACATCCGGCGTGCGACGCGTGGCGACATTGGCGACCACGCGGCCAGGATATTTGTCGGGACCGATATTGTAGATGGTGATGCCACCTTCCTTTAGCAGTCGCTTCAGCGCTGCGGTGGCATCTTCGGCGAGCCTGATCTCCGTGGTGCACTGGCCCTTCAGCTCGGGCGCATCGATGCCGCGCAGGCGGATGCGCGCGGTGAGGTCGTCGCCGGGCGCCAGATGCACGCGTGCGCCAAAGGTGTCGCCATCGATGGTGTAGAGGACATCGACCGCATGGCGATCATCACGGCTGCCAGTTCGCTGCACGATCATATTGGCATCGCGCTCGGCCTGGGTCTCGTCGTGGAAGACAGTTGGCAGCCAGCGCTTCAACGGCAACATGCTGCCGACGGCCATACCCAGCACAAATATCCACGGCCACAGGCGCGACAGGCGCGCCCGCCATGGCGACGCATGATGAATGCGCGAGGTTGGCGGCATGGGTGAGCTTACGAAGTATGGAAAAAGGAAGACGAAGCGACGCTGATTACCTCTCCCCACCGGGGAGAGGTCGGACGACGGAGCGCAGCGTAGTTGACCGGGTGAGGGGGCGCCACACGTGACGACAGAGAATGTGCCGCCCCTCGCCCGCCACGCTTCGCGTGTCGATCTCTCCCCGATGGGGAGAGGTGAAGAAAGAGCGTCAGAAATCCGACGCAATGCCTTTGCGTTCCCAATCACCGAAACGGGTCGGCTCAGGCCCATCGGGCCCCTGTAATTCCTTGGCATGCGGCGTCGGCGCAGCGGCTACAGCACGGCGCTCGGCTGCTTCGGCCAGAGCACGCTGCGCAGCAGGCGAAAGCACCTTTTTCGGCGCCTGCTCGGGCACGATGGAGTGATCTGCTGCTTTATCGTTCATCTCGATGATCCCTGTGAACCGGCAAGGCCCGCACGCGTTACCAATTTCGCATCGTAGTCCTGATATGCGATCATGCGCATATAAAGGCGATTCTTACATTTGGCATATTCGCGTGCGACAGAATCGGCCCCGCCCGCTGGCGCCGGCCGAAATTCTCGCCATCCCCGCTCCTCCACCGTGATGTTGCTGCATGCCGCAAGTGAAATACGCTCCGCCTCCCGAGGTCCCCGGCCTCGCCGCGCGACGCATTGCAGCCGACATTCTCGATGGCGTGCTGCAAAAGCATCGCACGCTCGATGACCAGCTCGAAGGCGCGGCCGCGCATCCCGGCCTGAAGACGCTGTCAGACCGCGACCGGGCGCTGATGCGTCGCCTTGTCGCGACGATTCTCCGTCGTTTGGGCACGCTCGGACAGATTCTTTCGCGCCTGCTCGATCGCGGCATTCCCACGGACGCGCCACGCGCGCAAAGCGCCTTGCTGATTGGCGCCGCCCAGATTCTCTGGATGGATGTGCCGGATCATGCCGCCGTCGATCTCTCCGTGCGGATGGTGCAGTCGGACCGGCGCGCGGCGAAATATGCCGGGCTCGTCAATGCCGTGCTGCGCCGCTGCGCGCGCGAGGGCAAGGAGCTGGTGGACGAAACCGCCGGCCAGAGCCTCGACATTCCGCCATGGCTGCTCGCACGCTGGTCCGCGCATTACGGCGAAGCTGCCGCGCGCGACATCGCGGCCGCGCTGAGCCATGAGCCGTCGCTCGATCTCACCGTGAAATCCGACGCTGAGGCCTGGGCCACGCGCCTGCATGGCGAGGTGCTGCCCACGGGCACCGTGCGCACGCTGCTGCAGGGCTCGGTCACCATGCTGCCCGGCTTCGATGACGGCCAATGGTGGGTGCAGGACGCCGCTGCGGCCCTGCCGGCACGGCTGTTCGGCGATCTCAAAGGCAAGCGCATCGTCGATCTCTGCGCCGCGCCGGGTGGCAAGACCGCACAACTCGCGCAAGGCGGTGCCGATGTGGTGGCCGTGGACCGTTCGCCCAACCGTGTGGCGCGTTTGCGCGAAAATCTCGCGCGGCTGTCGCTGACGGCGGAGACGATCGTTTCCGATGGCACCGAATATCCTGGCGAGGGCTTTGACGGCGTTCTCCTGGACGCACCCTGTTCCTCCACCGGCACCATTCGCCGTCATCCCGATGTCGCGTGGCTGAAACAGGAAGCCGACATCACCATGCTGACCTCCCTGCAGCGTCGCCTGCTGGCCAAGGCGGTGACCATGCTGAAGCCCGGTGGCGTACTGATCTATTGCACCTGTTCGATGGAACCCGACGAGGGCGAGCACGCCATCGCCGATTTGCTGGCCCATGACAGCAGCATGCGCCGCATGCCGGCCACGGCCAGCGAGGTCTCCGGTCTCGTTGAAATCGTCACGCCGGATGGCGATTTGCGTACGCTGCCGAGCCATTTGCCGCATGCCGATCCCCGGCTTGGCGGGCTCGACGGCTTCTATGCAGCGCGGCTGATTAAATCCTGATATTCACTGAGTTATTTCTCTGATTCGCGAGGCGTCCACAGGGCGCCTCCTTGTGCTGTGTGCGGCGGGCGTTTCCGGCTAAGAAGGATTCGCACCGGTAATTCTCTCACCCATCCCAAGGCGCACGTGGTCGCTCATCGCAGACGTATTTCGAGGCTGATCCTCGGCCGCTTCGCGCGAGGTGCGCTGGCGCGTGCGTCCGGCGGCACGGCGGCGATCTCGCGGCTGTGGCCGGGCCGGACGGATCGCCTGTTGATTGCGCCGCACGACCTGCGCACCACCGACGCGACGCGCGCGGCGGAAATCTATGCCGGCCGCTTCGTCTTCGCCGGCAAGATCGTTACATGCCACGGCCGGTCGATCTTCGATCTCGAACCGCCGTCAGAAGACTGGGAGATCTCGCTGCTCGGCTTCGGCTGGCTGCGCCATCTGCGCGCCGCCGACACTGCCATCACCCGTGCAAATGCGCGTTCGCTGATCGACGACTGGATGTCGAACACCGCCCGAAAACGGCCGGTCGGTCGTCGTCCCGAGGTGATCGCACGCCGCGTGATCTCGTTGCTGTCGCAGGCGCCTTTGGTGCTAGGCGACACCGACGGCAAATTCTATCGCCGCTATCTGCGCACGCTGGCGCGCGAAGTCCGCTCGCTGCGCTATGCGCTGCCGAGCGCCGCCGATGGCCTGCCGAAGATGCAAGTGCTGATCGCGCTGTGCTACGCCTCGCTCTGCCTCGCCAACCAGGCGAATAATATCCGCGGCGCGGCGAAGCGGCTGTCGGATGAACTGCAGAAGCAGATCCTGCCCGATGGTGGCCATGTCTCGCGCAATCCCAATGCGCTGATCGAGCTGCTGATCGACCTGCTCCCGCTGCGGCAGACTTTTGCCGCGCGAAACATCGCGCCGCCACCAGCCTTGCTGAATGCGATCGACCGCATGATGCCGATGCTGCGCTTCTTCCGCCATGGCGACGGCAATTTCGCGCTGTTCAACGGCATGAGCTCGACCCCGTCGCATCTGGTCGCCACGCTGCTGGCCTATGACGACACCCATGGCGTGCCGATGGCGCATATGCCGCATACCGGCTTCCAGCGTCTCGAAGCCGGCAACATGGTGGTTGTTATCGACACCGGACCACCGCCGCCACCGGATGTCAGTCACGAGGCGCACGCCGGGACACTGGCATTCGAGTTGTCCTCCGGCGCCAGCCGCATCGTTGTCAATTGCGGCATGCCTTCAACGGCGCGCGATAACTGGCGCGTCTTCGCGCGCTCGACGGCCGCGCATTCGACGGTGAGCTATCACAACGCCTCATCGAGCCAGTTCGTCGAGGCCGGCGCGATGAAGAAGTTTTTGCGCGGCTCGCCCATCACCAATGGCCCGCACACGGTCGAGAATTATCGCGAGGTGATGGCCGACGGCACCATGCTGACGACAGCGCATGACGGCTACAAGTCGCGTTTCGGCATCGAGCATCGCCGCATCCTGACCATCGCCGCTGATGGCAACCGGCTGGATGGCGAGGACATTGTCGCGCCGGCACCGGGATCGCGGCTCAAGGGTAACAACACCGATTATGCGGTCCGCTTCCATCTGCATCCGTCGGTCAAAGCGAGCAGGCTCTCCGACGCCCGTGGCGTGATGCTGGTGTTACCGAACCGTGACGTCTGGACCTTCGAGGCGCTGGACGACAAGGTCGATCTCGAGGACAGCGTCTTTCTCGCCGGCAATGACGGGCCGCGCCGGACCGCCCAGATCGTAATCCATCAGGATGCCCGCCAGACCGGCAGCGTGCGCTGGAGCTTCGCCCGCTCGAACTCCTCGCCGTCGCAGACCAGCGCCCGGCGAAATGCCCGTCGCGAGCCGGAATTACCGTTGTAACTCAGTAGTTGGCGGCCAAATTTCTGGCATGCCACCAGCCCCGGTTTCGGTCCTCGTCAAACCATGCTACGCGGCTGCCTTCTCCCACGGGATACACCATCATGACCGACCATCCGCGCAAGGTCACTCGCGCTCTCTTGTCCGTTTCCGATAAGTCCGGACTGATCGAATTCGCCCGCGCCCTGTCCGCACACGGCGTCGATCTCGTCTCCACCGGCGGTACCGCCAAGGCGATCGCTGCAGCGGGCCTGAAAGTGTCCGACGTCTCCGATCTCACCGGCTTCCCGGAAATGATGGACGGCCGCGTCAAGACGCTGCATCCCAAGGTGCATGGCGGCCTGCTGGCGATCCGCGACAATGCCGAGCACAAGAAGGCCATGGCCGATCACGGCATCGTACAGATCGATCTCCTGGTGGTGAATCTCTACCCGTTCGAAGAGACCGTTGCGAAGAACGCCTCCTGGGAAGACTGCATCGAGAATATCGATATCGGCGGTCCTGCGATGATCCGTGCGGCGTCGAAGAACCATGACGATGTCACCGTCGTGGTCGAGCCGTCGGACTATCAGTCGGTGCTCGACGAGCTCGCAACCAACAAGGGCGCGACCACGCAGACACTGCGCCGCCGCCTGGCCGCCAAGGCCTATGCGCGCACCGCCGCTTACGATGCGGCGATCTCCAACTGGTTCGCCGAACAGCTCAAGCTTGAGGCGCCGGATTTCCGCGCCGTCGGCGGCAAGCTGGTGGAAGCGCTGCGCTATGGCGAAAATCCGCACCAGACCGCAGCCTTCTATCGCACGCCCGAACTGCGTCCCGGCGTCGCTTCGGCGCGGCAGGTGCAGGGCAAGCAGCTTTCCTACAACAATATCAACGACACAGATGCGGCCTATGAGGCCATCGCCGAATTCGATCCCAAACGGACCGCCGCCTGCGTCATCGTCAAGCACGCCAATCCCTGTGGCGTTGCCGAAGGCGGCAATCTCGTCGAGGCCTATCGCAAGGCTCTGGCCTGCGATTCGACCTCGGCTTTCGGCGGCATCGTCGCGCTCAACCGCACGCTCGATGCCGAGACCGCGAAGGTGATCACCGAGATCTTCACCGAAGTGATCGTGGCGCCGGATGCGACCGATGACGCGATCGCCATCGTCGCGGCGAAGAAAAACCTGCGTCTGCTGCTGGCGGGCAGCCTGCCCGATCCCCGCGCGGCGGGCTTTACCGCGAAGACTGTAGCCGGCGGCCTGCTGGTGCAGAGCCGCGACAATGCAGTGGTCGATGACATGACCCTGAAGGTCGTGACCAAGCGGCAGCCGACCGAGGCCGAATTGCGCGATCTCAAATTCGCCTTCCGTGTGGCCAAGCACATCAAGTCGAACACGATCGTTTATGCCAAGGACCTCGCCACTGTCGGCGTCGGCGCCGGCCAGATGAGCCGCATCGACAGCGCGCGTATCGCCGCCCGCAAGGCACAGGATGCAGCGACCGAAATGAAGCTCGCCGAGCCGATGACCAAAGGTTCGGTGGTCGCCTCCGATGCATTCTTCCCGTTTGCGGATGGTCTCTTGGTGGCAATCGAAGCCGGTGCGACGGCGGTGATTCAGCCAGGCGGCTCGGTGCGCGACGATGAAGTGATCAAGGCCGCCGACGATGCCGGCATCGCCATGGTCTTCACCGGCGTGCGGCACTTCAAGCACTGAGCACGGCACTCGACCTGTCGTCACCCGTCTTGACCGAGTGGCGACAGTCAGAGTTAGTTCTGCCGCACGCGTGCGAGCAGCGCCAATCCGACCACGAAAAATCCCACCAGCACTGCCATCCCCGCCTTCTGGCTGGCCGTCACCGCAGTGACGACGCCGATCAGCAGCGGGCCGATGAAGGATGTTACCTTCCCTGTCAGCGCGAACAGGCCGAAGAATTGCGCAATGCGATCCCGCGGCGCCAGCCGGATGAGCAGCGTGCGCGAGGCGGCCTGCAATGGTCCTCCGGCGATGCCGATCAGGCAGCCGAGCAGCAGATAGGCCTTTTCCGCAGGTGCTGCGAACAGTCCGCCATTGGGCTGCGGCGGCGTCACCTTCACGAACAGAATGGTTTCCTTGTCGATCAGCAGGATGGCAGCGATGGCGAACAGCAGCAGCAACATCGCGCCGGCGATCACGCGCTTCGGCCCGAGCGCATCGTCGAGCTTGCCGCCGATGAACGCGCCGAAAGTGCCGGCGATGGCGAGAATGATGCCGAAAGTGCCGATCTGAATCGTGTTCCAGCCGAAGGTGCCGGCCGCATAGATACCGCCAAAGGCGAACAGCGAAACAAGCCCGTCGGTATAGATCATGTTGGCGATGAGAAATGCCATCATGGAGTTGTGCTTCGGCAATTCGCGCAGCGTGCGGGCGAGGTCGGCGAGCCCCGCGCGCACCGCACTGCCGGCCGAGACCCGGGCCGGAAAATCCGGCGTGAATAGAAACATCGGCAAAACGAAGACGACGAACCACAGGCCCGATAGCGGCCCGGAGATGCGATCGCCTTCGAATGTCGCGGGGTCGAGACCGAGGATCGGCGTCAGGCCGAACAGCGTCTTGCCGCTCGATGGATTGGCGGCCATGAAGCCGAGCACGATGATCAGGCTGAGAATGCCGCCGACATAACCGAGCGCCCAGCCGGAGCCGGAGAGCCGCCCGATCTTGTCCGGTGGCACCAGCGTCGGCATCATCGCATTATTGAAGACGGTTGCGAATTCGACGCCGATGGTGGCGAAGCCATAGGCGATGAGCAGCGGCAGGATCAGCGCAGGATCGCCGGGCTTGCCGATCCACATCATGCAGGCGCCGATCACAAAAATGGCGCCGAAGCCTGCGATCCATGGCTTGCGACGCCCGCTCGCATCGGCGATGGCACCGAGCACCGGCGACATCAGCGCGATGATCAGACCAGCGCTCGCGGTGGCGAAGCCCCACAGCGATTGTCCTGTGGCCGGATCTGCCGCGACGCGTGTGGCGAAATAAGGCGCAAACACGAAAGTCGTGATCAGGCTGAAATAGGGCTGCGCTGCCCAGTCGAAGAACATCCAGCTCACCACGGCGCGGCGCGGCGGATACGTCGTCGGAAATGCCGCGACATGAGAGGATGCGGCAACGTCCGCCATGGATCGTTCTCCTGAAAGAACCGCGTGTTGTGAAAGACGATTCTCAAGCCATATAGCATGCGTGGCGGCGAAACGATCATGTCCGCCTTCGGCCGGAGTGATCGATGACGCGTTTTGCTTTCCTGCGTTGTGCATGCGCTGCAGCACTCGCAGTAATACTGGTATCGGTCGAGCCGACAAACGCGCAGCAATCGCGCGACAACTATACTCCCGCACCGTCAGGTACACTCAAGCCGGTCGCCGCGAAGCACGGCATGGTTGTCGCCCAAGAGCGGCTGTGCGCGCAGGTCGGCGCGGATGTACTGGCCCGCGGTGGTAATGCCGTGGATGCGGCTGTGGCCACTGGTTTCGCGATGGCCGTCACCTATCCACGCGCCGGCAATATTGGCGGCGGCGGGTTCATGGTGATCCACACCGCCAGGGGCGAGAGCACCACCATCGACTATCGCGAGACGGCGCCCGGCAAGGCCACACGTGACATGTTTCTCGGCAGTGACGGCAAACCGGACATCACGAAATCGCGCGACAGTGCGCTCGGTATCGGCGTGCCCGGTACGGTTGCCGGCCTTGCGCTGGCGCTGGAGAAGTACGGCTCGGGCAAGTTCACGCTGTCCGATCTGCTGCAGCCGGCCATTGCACTGGCGCGCGACGGCTTCGTGCTCACGGACGACGGCGCCGACACGCTGCCGGACTGGCACCGTCGTCTTGCGCGCTGGCCATCGAGCAAGCCGATCTTCTCGCGCGCAGACGGGACATCGCTAAGAGAGGGCGACAGACTCGTACAAACCGACCTTGCCGACACGCTGACAACGATCGCGCAACAGGGGCCGCGTGGCTTCTACGAAGGGCCAGTCGCCGGGAAACTCGTCGATGGCATCAACAAGGCCGGCGGCATCTTCACACTCGATGATCTCAAGACCTATCAACCTGTGATACGCAAGCCCGTACGCGGGAGCTATCGCGGCTATGACATCGTCTCGATGCCGCTGCCGTCCTCCGGCGGCACAGTATTGCTGGAGACGATGAACATTCTTGAGGGTTTTCGGATGAATGAGATGCGGCAGGGCACGGCGCCATCGCTGCATCTGCTCGTCGAAGCGATGAAGCGCGCTTATGCCGATCGCGCGCGCTATCTCGGCGATCCCGCATTCGTCAATGCGCCGATCGAAACGCTGATCTCGAAAGATTATGCAGCGAAGCAGCGCGCGACCATCGATCCGAAGCGGGCCACGCCATGGAGCGATGCGCTGACGCCGAAGCCCCCGCGCGAAGGCCAGAACACGACCCACTATTCCGTCGTCGATAGCGCTGGTAACGCCGTAAGCAACACCACCACACTCAACTTCAGTTACGGCATGGGCCTCGTAGCCGAAGGCACTGGCGTCCTGCTCAACAACGAACTCGACGATTTCACCGCCTCGCCGGGCGCATCCAATGCCTACGGTCTCGTCGGCTATGAAGCCAACCTGCCGGGGCCAGGCAAGCGCCCGCTCTCCTCCATGACGCCAACCATTGTAGTGAAGGACGGCAAGCCGGTGCTGGTAACCGGATCACCCGGCGGCAGCCGTATCATCTCGACAACCTTGCAGGTCATCGTGAACGTGATCGACTACAGGATGGACATCATGTCCGCCGTGGCCGCGCCGCGATTGCATCACCAATGGCTGCCGGACGAGGTGCGGATCGAAAACGGCTTTGCGGAGCCGGTGCTCGAGGGTTTGCGTGCAATGAATCACCGCATCGTGAAACCGATGGGGCAGACATCGGCAAATTCCATTGCAGTCACTCCGGACGGCTTGCTTGGCGCGCCGGATCCACGCACGCGTGGCGCAGCAGCTATCGGCAACTAAAGGGCGACACGGCGCTCGCCTCCGCATGGCAGACGGGCGAACACGGGTAGCTCAACGCATTGCCAAAATGTCGCACCCCCGGCAACCTTCCGGCATTGACGGCGCCAAGCCGCGCCGCCAGCGGCCCCGCGAAGGGGCATGACAGGGAGGAATTTCGTGACTTCGAATTTCGTAAAAGCCGTTGCAGCGGGCCTGCTGCTGATGTGTTCGACCGCTGCGATGCGCGCCGAGGATGGCGCGCTGCGGGTCGGCATCATCACCGACATGAGCGGGCAATATGCCGACGGCAATGGCAAAGGATCGGTGATCGCGGCACAGATGGCGGCCGAGGAAATCGGCGGCAGCGTCAATGGCCGCAAGATCGAGATCATTTCCGGCGATCATCAGAACAAGCCGGATGTCGCCACCGCTGTGGTGCGCGACTGGATCGACAACAAGAACATCGATGTGGTGGCGGAAGGCGTGAACTCCGCCGTGGCGCTGGCGGTGCAGAACCTGACGCGTGAGCGCAAGAAGATCTTTCTGATCTCGGGCGCGGGTTCGTCTGACATCACTGGCAAGCAGTGCTCTCCGACCTCGGTGCAGTGGACCTATGACACCTATGCGGCGGCCAATGGCACCGGCAAGGCAATCGTCAAACGCGGCGGCGATAGCTGGTTCTTCCTGACGGCGGACTATGCCTTCGGCCAGGCTCTCGAGCGCGACGCATCGCATGCGGTCACAGCAGCAGGCGGCAAGGTGGTGGGTTCGGTCCGACATCCGTTCTCGACCGCAGACTTCTCATCCTTCCTGCTACAGGCGCAGTCGTCGGGTGCGAAAGTGCTCGGTCTCGCCAATGCCGGATCGGACTTCTCGACCGCCGTCAATCAGGCGAGCGAGTTCAACATCCAGAGCAGCATGCAGGTTGTCGCGCTGCAGGTGACGCTCACCGACGTGCATGCGATGGGCCTTGCCAATGCGCATGACCTGATGTTTACCGACTCGTTCTATTGGGACCGCACGCCGGAGACCCGCGCGTTCGCCCAAGAATTCTACAAGCGTCATGGCGCGATGCCGACGGCCTATCAGGCCGGCGTCAACTCATCGCTGCGCCATTACTTCAAGGCCGTGGCGGCGACGAAATCGACTGACACGGAAAAGGTGATGGCCTGGATGCGCGCCAATCCGGTCAATGACTTCTTTGCGCAGAACGGCAAGGTCCGCGAGGACGGCCGCATGGTGCACGACATGTATCTGATGCGCATCAGGAAGCCGACGGAGTCGAAGCAGCCTTGGGATCTGTATGAGACCGTGGCGACGATTCCGGGCGACGAGGCGTTTCGCCCGCTGGCGGAAGGTGGCTGTCCGTATCTGACGCATTAACTCAATCTGTCGTCGCCCGGCCTTGCGCGCAATTGCGCGCTAGGACCGGGCGATCCAGTAACACCGACGCTCGTGTAGATTCGTAGCAACAGTGGTTACTGGATCACCCGCTTTCGCGGGTGATGACAGTTAGAGTGTTATTTTACTTCCCCACCTCATACGGCCCGCCGACTTCCAGCGCACGCTGATAGGCGGGCCGGGCATGGATCTTCGCAAGCCATCCCATCGCTTTCGGATGGCCGTTCTCGAGTCCACCGCGGGCGGCGGCGGCTTCGAGTGCGAAGCTCATCTGGATGTCGGCCGCAGTGAAGTCATCGCCCGCGAACCACTCGCTCTTGCCGAGTTCGCTTTCCCAGAACGCCATGTGCTGCTTGAGTTGAGGCGTCACCAACGTCGCCAGCGCCTTGGATGAGATCGCATTGGCGATCGGCCGGATCAGGAGCGGCGCGCGCTTCGGCAACATGCCGAATATCAGTTTCAGCAGCAGCGGCGTCATCGCCGAACCTTCGGCGTAATGCAGCCAGTAAATGTAGCGCAGCCGCTCGGGCGTATCGTCCGGCGGGATCAGCCGGCCATTGCCATAGGCCTTCACGATATATTCGACGATGGCGCCGGACTCGGCGATCGTATTGCCATTGTCGGTGATCACCGGCGACTTGCCGAGCGGATGGATGGCGCGCAACTCTTTCGGCGCCAGCATGTTCGGCTGCCTCTGATAGCGCACGATCTCATACGGCACGCCCAGTTCCTCAAGCAGCCAGAGCACGCGCTGCGAGCGGGAATTGTTGAGGTGATGGACGGTCAGCATGCGGTTCTTCCTGGCAACAGGCGCACAATTATCGTCCGGGTAATATTGACAAATTTATTACCCGGATATAATTAGCGCGCAACTTGAACACCGAGACGGGCGAATTCCCATGACGGATACGACGATGATAGCTCCCTATACCGCCTTTGCCGGCCCCAAACTGCTGGCATCCGGGCCGTTGGTCGAGGTGGCGGTCGCCGTGAAGATCGCCACCGGGGGGATGGCCGATCCGATCATCATTTTCGACAATGCAAGCGGCCGATCCATCGATCTCGACCTGCGCGGCACCCATCGCGAGATCGTCGCCCGGTTGCAGCCCCCGGCAGCGGCAGAGCCCGATTCGCCCGCCGAGCCACGCGGGCGCGGCCGACCGAAGCTCGGCGTGGTTGCCCGCGAGGTGACACTGCTGCCGCGACATTGGGACTGGCTCGCCGCCCAGCCCGGAGGCGCTTCGGTCGCGTTGCGCAAACTGGTCGAGGACGCCCGCCGCGCCAATGGCGACCGCGATCGTACCCGCGCCGCACGCGATGCGGCCTATCACTTCATGTCCACCATGGCCGGCGACCTGCCGCATTTCGAGGAAGCTTCCCGCGCGCTGTTCGCCGCGGACCGCCGCAAATTCGGCGAGCTGATCGCCGGATGGCCCGTCGATATCCGCGATCACGTGATCAGGCTCGCATTCGCCGATCACGTCTGACGTCTCGATGCGGCGCGCGACAAGCGCGCCGCCACGTACTTCCATTCAGGACTTCTCCAATGCCCGCGGAAAAACCTCTGTGGCAGGCCTTTCTCGTCTTCGTCGGACCGATGATGGTGAGCAACATCCTACAATCGCTGTTCGGCACCATCAACAATGTCTATCTCGGCCAGCTGATCGGCGTGAACGCGCTGGCCGCGGCATCGTCGGTATTCCCACTGATGTTTTTCTTCGTCGCCTTCGTGATCGGTCTCGGCACCGGTGCCGGCATCCTGATCGGTCAGGCCTGGGGCGCGGGGCAGCGCGACAAAGTGAAGGAAATCGCCGCCGCGGCGCTGCTTGCGACGCTGGTGATCGGGGTCACGATCTCGGTGCTCGGCGGCCTGTTCAGCCGTCAGTTGATGATCGCGCTGGCGACCCCGACCAATATTCTCGATCAGGCGACGGATTATGCACGCATCATGATGCTGGGCATGCCGCTCACTTTCGGCTTCCTGCTCTCGACATCGCTGATGCGCGGGGTCGGCGACACCGTCACCCCGCTGCTCGGCCTTGCGATCTCCACGGTGCTGGGCCTGATCATCACGCCGGCATTGATCCTCGGCTGGGCCGGACTGCCGCCGCTCGGCGTCACCAGCGCGGCAATCGCTTCCGTCATCTCGACGGCTGCGGGCATGACATGGCTTGTGATCCACCTGATCCGCCGCAACCACCCGCTGGCGCCGGACCGGGCCATGCTGCGGCACCTGCATGTGGACCTGTCGCTGCTCGGCCGCATCCTGCGGCTCGGCATCCCCACCGCGATCCAGATCGTCACCATGTCGGTGGCCGAACTGGCGCTGCTCGGCATCGTCAACGGCTTCGGCTCCGATGCCACCGCGGCTTACGGCGCAGTCAACCAAGTGGTCAGCTATGCGCAGTTTCCGGCCATGTCGATTGCGATCTCGGCTTCGGTGTTCGGTGCGCAGGCGATCGGCCGCGGCGATGTCGCGCGGCTTGGCGCCATCGTGCGCACCGCGCTGATGCTGAACCTCATTCTGACCGGCGGTCTGGTAACGATCATCTATCTGTTCTCGGGCGTGGTGATGGGTTTCTTCATCACCGAAGCAGCCGTGCTCGATCTGTCACAGCATCTCCTGCACATTACGCTGTGGAGCAGCATCGTGTTCGGCATGGCCGGCATCTTTTCCGGCACCATGCGCGCATCGGGCACCGTCTTCGTGCCGACGCTGCTGTCGGTGCTGGCCATTGCGCTGATCGAGGTGCCGAGCGCGATCTTGCTGAGCCGGCACTTCGGCGTCACCGGCGTCTGGTATGCATGGCCGATCACCTTCTGCGCCATGCTTCTGCTGCAGGCGAGCTATTACCGCTTCGTCTGGCGCAAGAAGACCATCACCCGCTTGATCTGATTGCGTCTGCCTGACATCACGATATGATGACCATCATGAAAAGGGTGGACGCGACAGCCCTGCCGCGCCACACTCGCCTGCAACGACGGTCGGAAAGATCATGATATCCGGGAGGGCCTCTTGGCACACACAGTCCAGTTCCTGTTCGATTTCGGCAGTCCCAACGCTTTTCTGAGCCATGAGGCGATCCCCGCTATCGAGGCACGGACCGGCGCAACGTTCGACTATCTACCCGTGCTGCTCGGCGGCATCTTCAAGGCCACCAATAATCGCTCGCCCGCCGAGACCTATGCCGGCGTGAAGAACAAGCGCGAATTCCACCAACTTGAAACCGAGCGTTTCGTCAGGCGCTTCAAGGTGAGGCCCTATGCATGGAATCCGCATTTCCCGGTCAACACGCTAAATCTGATGCGCACGGCGATTGCTGCGCAGCTCGAGGGCGTGTTCGAACAATATGTCGAGGCCGCATTCCACCACATGTGGGTAGAACCGAAGAAGATGGACGATCTCGACACCGCAGTCGCGGCGCTCAACTCGTCCGGGCTCGATGGCGCCAAGCTGCTGGCCCGCGGGCAGGAGGCGGAAGTCAAAGCGAAGCTGATCGCCAATACGCAGGATGCCGTCGAGCGGGGCGCATTCGGCTCGCCGACTTTCTTCGTCGGCAAGGAGATGTTCTTCGGCAAGGAGCAGCTACGCGAAGTCGAGGAGATGATCGCACCATGACCAAACGCAACGCCACCGTCGCCGTGATCGGTGCGGGTGATTTCATCGGCGCCGAGATCGCCAAGAAATTTGCCTCCGAAGGCTTCACCGTGTTCGCCGGCCGCCGCAATGGCGACAAGCTGGCGCCGCTCGTCGCCGAGATCGAGGCCAAGGGCGGCAGCATTCATGCGCGTTCGCTCGACGCCCGCAAGGAGGAGGAGATCATCGCCTTCCTCAATGACGCCGATGCCCATGCGCCGCTCGAGGTCTGCATTTTCAATGTCGGCGCCAATGTGAACTTCCCGATTCTCGACACCACCGAACGGGTGTTTCGCAAGGTGTGGGAGATGGCATGCTATTCAGGTTTCCTGGCCGGCCGCGAGGCAGCGCGGCTGATGTTGCCACGCGGGCAGGGCAACATCTTCTTCACCGGCGCCACCGCAAGCCTGCGCGGCGGCTCCGGCTTTGCCGCATTCGCCTCAGCCAAATTCGGCTTGCGCGCGGTGGCACAGGCCATGGCGCGCGAGCTCGGCCCGAAAAACATCCATGTGGGGCATCTGATCATCGACAGCGGCGTCGATACCGAATGGGTGCGGCAGCGCCGGCTGGAATCGCTCGGTCCGAATGCGCTTGACGATCCAGATCTGCTGATGCCACCGGCCTCGGTGGCGGAATCCTACTGGCAGCTCTACAGCCAACCGCGCAGCGCTTGGACATTCGAAATGGAAATTCGGCCGTTCGGCGAGAAATGGTAGGCGCAGAGCCGCCTCTCTCCAAGCGTCATGCCTGGGCTTGACCCGGGCATCCAGCTTTCGATGATACGGGCGAAGACGGATGGTCGGGACTAGCCCGGCCATGACAAAGGACATCAAGGATTAATTCCATGCGTATTCTCGTCGTCGGCGCCGGTGCCATCGGGGGTTATTTCGGCGGCAGGCTGCTTCAGGCCGGAAATGGCATCACCTTCCTGGTCCGCCCGAAGCGCGCCAGCGAACTCGCCAGCGCCGGCCTTGTCATCAAGAGCCCTCATGGCGAGGTAACGCTGAAGAATCCTCCCACGGTGCTAGCCGACAAGCTGACCGAAAACTTCGACGTCGTGCTTTTGAGCTGCAAGGCGTTCGATCTCGATGACGCCATCAAGTCCTTCGCGCCGGCGGTTGGCCCGAAGACCGCGATCATTCCGCTGCTCAACGGCATGAAACATCTCGACGTGCTCGAGAAGATCTTTGGTGCCGACGCTGTGATGGGCGGCCAATGCCAGATCGCCGCAACGCTGAATGCCCAGCGTGAGGTGGTGCAGATGACGCCGATGCAGGTACTCTCCTTCGGCGAACGCAACGGCGGCAGCTCCGAACGCGCCGAGGCCATCGACGCCGTCATGAAATCCGGCAATTTCGGCGGTACCGCCTCCGAAACCATCATGCAGGATATGTGGGAGAAATGGGTGTTCCTGGCGACGGCTGCCGGCTCGACCTCGTCCATGCGCGGCGCCATCGGCGACATCATTGCCGCGCCAGGCGGCCGCGATTTCGTTCTCGGCGTGCGCGACGAGGCAACCGCCGTAGCAGCCGCGAATGGGCACGCGCCGCGCAAGCCGTTTATCGAACGCACAGAAACGATGCTCACGGACAGGACATCGCGAATGACCGCCTCCATGTATCGCGACATCCTTGCAGGTTCTGCGATCGAAGCCGATCAGATCATCGGCGATCTGGTCGCACGCGCCGATGCGGCCAAGGTTCCCGTACCGCGGCTGCGGATGATCTATACGCATCTGAAGGCATATGAGAACCAGAGAGTGTAGTTCGTAGGATGGATAGAGCGAAGCGAAACCCATCGTCTCGTCGATGCGATGGGTTCGACCGATGGGTTTCGCTACGGCGCTACGCGCCTGCACTCGACCCATCCTACGACCCGGCGTTACAAATGCGCCAGATAATGTGCCAGCGCCTCGATTTCCTCTTCGCTGAGCGAATAGGCGACTTCTGCCATGGCCGCCATGCCGCCACCGGCACGCACACCCGATTTGTAATCGCGTAGCGCTTTCAGCAGATAGTCCTCACGCTGGCCGGCGATGCGCGACACCGCCTTGGTGCCAGCATAACTATCGAGATGACATGACGCACAACGCCGACCGGCCGCGGCCTGCTTGCCTTTCGCCGACAGATCGGGATCGGCATCCGCCTTCTTTTCCGGTGGCTGCAGCGACGCGAAGTAAGCACCGAGATTGCGGATATCGTTATTGTCGAGCTGCTCGACGATCGGCTGCATCTGCTCGTTCTTGCGCGTGCCGGCACGGAAGAAGATGAGCTGCCACTGGATGAACTGGTCTGGCTGCCCGGCGAGGGAAGGGGTGTTCTCCATCTGCGAGATGCCGTTCTCGCCATGACAGCCGCTGCAGAGTTCGGCTTTCTCCTTGCCGGCGGCAATGTCAGCGGCAGGAGCGGAAGACGTTGCGACAGCATAAGCAACAAGGCTGAGCACAGCACAAAGCAGCCGACGCATCATGGGCATTTCCATTGCTTCACACTCGTCATTCCGAGATGCGTTGCAGTCGGCGGAGCCGATGGAGGCGCAGACCCGGAAGCTCCGTACGAGTCACACTGAGAAGCTGCAGGGGCACCCGCCTGCGGCCGGCGCCCCCGAACCACCGAGTTATTTTGCGTAGCTGATCCGGTACACCGCGCCGGCCCAGTCATCCGCGATCAGCAGTGAACCATCCTTCGCCAGCACCACGTCGGCAGGGCGTCCAAGATAGCCCTGATCGCCTTCGATCCAGCCGGAAGCGAAAATCTCCTGCTTGGCGTTCTTGCCATCGGGATCGGCGATCACGCGCTTGATGCGTGCGCCCTGATATTTGTGCCGATTCCAAGAACCGTGCTCGGCAATAAAGATGTTGTTCTTGTACTCGGCGGGAAACATGTCGCCGGTGTAGAACTTCATGCCGAGCGGAGCCACGTGAGCACCGAGATTGAGCACCGGCGGCGTGAACTCCGAACACTGGTGCCCCATGGCGAATTTAGGATCCGGCATGTCGCCCTGATGGCAATGCGGATAGCCGAAATGTTCGCCAAGCTTGGTGATCATGTTGAGCTTGTCGCTCGGCATGTCATCGCTGATCCAGTCGCGCGCATTTTCGGTGAACCAGTATTTGCCGGTGCGCGGATCGACATCGCCGCCAACGCTGTTACGCACGCCGAGGGCGACGATCTCCGCATTTCCCGTCTTCGGATCGACGCGGCGAATCTGCGACAGCGAGGTCGGCGGAATGCCGATATTGAAGGGCGGGCCGAACGGCACATAGAACCAGCCGTCCTTGTCGGGCGCGAGATATTTCCAGCCATGTGCAGCATAGGAGGGCATGTCGTCATAGACGACGGTCCCCTTGCCGAGATTGTCGAGATTGGCTTCCGCATTGTCGTAGCGGATCAGCTTGTCGATATCGATCACATAGAGCGCGCCATTCTGGAAGGCGAGGCCGGTGGGCATCTTCATGCCTTTCAGGACCGTCTTGACCTCTTTCTTTCCACCCTTGTCAGTGATCGCATAGACATTGCCGATGCCGAACGACCCCACGAACAGCGTACCGTTGTCGCCCCAGGCCATTTGCCGCGCGGCCAGCACGCCGGAGGCATAGACCTCGATCTTGAAGCCCGCCGGTAGCTTGATCTTCTTCATCATGTCGACAAGTTCCTTGTCGGACGCGCCGGTGGGAGGACCGGACGGCGGCGCGAGACCTTTCTGCGCTTCGGTCTCATCACCGAGGAACCAGTCGTCAGGCGGATTGGTCCAGAAATCCTTGGTGTCGGATTTGTAGCTCTTGAGCTTTTGTTGCGCGCTGACCTGGGTGATCCCGACAACGGCGAGGATCGCAGCGCATGTAAGAACGGATCGTGCAACAACGGATCGATTCAGTATCGATTTCATCGCGTTCACTCCCTGTGCAGCGGGTTCCCTGTGCGGAGAACTAAGGCTGCTATGTTTTATTGATCGTTCGAGACGAACTTTGTTGGTCTGCCGGATGAAGTAGACGAGAGGGATGCTAGCACAACTATCGCAGGGCGGAAGTGCAACTATCCCGGAACGCGCGCATCACGCGTGCGCGTTTTGTTAGTTGCGAGGCGAGAGTCGATGAAGAAATTTGGGATGAGTAACGCGCAGCGAAATCCCTGACCTTGCGCGCCGAAGCGACGGGTTCGCTATCGCGCTTCCGCTCCGCCCATCCTACGGGACAACGGCTGAAGGGCTTACAGACTACCCTTGCTCAAATATCGCCATGCGATGGCCAGCACCACGAGTCCGATGAAGATCAGCGCCACCGGCAGTTTCTTCTTTTCGCGCGGCGGCGGCGTGCTGGGTTTGATGCGGCGGAAAGGCGTGACGTTGTCGCGGTTGTTCTGGTTGTTGTCGGACATGAGTTTCGGTTTCGGAGCAGGCTCGATCACCGGCGCAGTGCCGGTGCCGCCCATGCGGGCATAATAATGGCGATAAACGGTCTGGATGGTCGCCTCGGCCGCCGCGGCTTCGGACTGTCTGCCACGCGCAGCCAGCGCGAGATAGCCGGCGAAGAAGGTCTGCGCTTCCTGGGGCAGGGCATCGACGCTGTTGAGCTTCGACATCATCAGCCAGGTCGCAAAATCGGCCCGCGCTTCATCGTTGGCGCGCCTCGCGATTTCCTGATTGGATTCCGTAGTCGACGGCATCTTCGTCTCACACCCGTACGCGGCTGATTGTCTGCGCAACCTTGCCCGAATTCAAGCGAGATGGATCAACGCGCGACAATACGGCCGCATGGCGGCGGTATTCAGAAAACCATGATAGGCGAAGGATTCCGGAGCGGAAATTCTGGAGCGGGCGAAGGGGCTCGAACCCTCGACCCCGACCTTGGCAAGGTCGTGCTCTACCACTGAGCTACACCCGCATCCGAGAAGCAGCAGCGCTTGCGCCGCCGACGCGCGGACATATGCCAAATGCCGGCGGCGATTGCAACAGAAAGACGAAGGATTGCGCCAAGTTCCGTTAATGGAATTTTTCGCCGGTTTCGGCCCGTCAAACCGCCAAATTGCAGCGAAAGCAGCCGGATTGCCACCTGCCATGACGTTCCGCGGCAATGCGGCCGTTTCGGCCCGATTGCAAAATACTGTCGCGGACGCCATTTAATCCGCTTCGGGCGTGCTAGAAGCGCGCAGAAATTCCGGACACAGGCGAGGTTGACGTGACCATCATGGAACAGGGCGGCGCTTCGATGCCGCAGGCAGGGTCCGCCCTCATCAAGGACACCACCACCCGCACCTTCATGCAGGACGTGATCGAGGAATCGAAGCACCAACCGGTGCTGATCGACTTCTGGGCACCCTGGTGCGGCCCGTGCCGGCAACTGACCCCGATCATCGAGAAGGCCGTCACCGCCGCCAAGGGCCGGGTCAAGCTGGTGAAGATGAATATCGATGAGAATCCGGAAATCCCCGGTCAGATGGGCATCCAGTCGATCCCGGCCGTGATCGCCTTCGTCGATGGCCGCCCGGCCGACGGTTTCATGGGCGCCGTGCCCGAGAGCCAGGTCAATGCGTTCATCGACAAGCTCACCGCTGGCCGACCCGGCACCGAGCCGACCACCGCCGAACTGCTGGATGAGGCCGCCGGGCTGCTCGCCGAAGGCGATCCGGCCACCGCGGCTGCGATCTATGGCGAGATCATCGCTGCCGACGCCGGCAATATCGCCGCCATCGCCGGCCTTGCCGATTGCTATGTCGCCACCGACGCCATCGAACAGGCCAAGCAGACGCTGGAGCTGGTCCCCGCCGCCAAGCGCGAAGAGGCTGCCGTCAAGGCCGTGCAGGCCAAGATCGACCTCAATGAGCAGGCCAGCGCCCTCGGGCCGGTGACGGAACTCGAAGCGAAGGTTGCCGCGGATCCGCGCGACCATCAGGCCCGCTTCGACCTCGCCGTGGCGCTCAATGCCGCCGGCCAGCGTGAACCGGCAACCTCCCATCTGCTCGAAATCGTCAAACGCGACCGCAAGTGGAACGACGACGGCGCCCGTAAGCAGCTGCTGCAGTTCTTCGAGGCCTGGGGCCCGACGGACGAGGCAACAGTTGACGGCCGCCGGCGGTTGTCAACTATCCTGTTCGCGTAACCGCCTCTATCGGCGAAGCGAGGCCGGACATGCCCATCAATGCCGACTATCGCGGCCCGGCCGAATTGCCGGAAGTGATCCCGGTCTTCCCGCTGCCCGGCGCGCTCTTGCTGCCGCGCGGCCAGATGCCGCTCAACATCTTCGAGCAGCGCTATCTGGCGATGGTGGACGATGCCTTCCGCGACGGCCACCGGCTGATCGGCATGATCCAGCCGGCGGCCGCCTATCCGCCCGAAGAGGATAAACCCGCGCTGTTCAGGGTCGGCTGCGTCGGCCGCATCACCCAGCTCGCCGAATCCGGCGATGGCCGCTACATCCTCGAACTCACCGGCGTCTGCCGCTTCGAAGTGATCAAGGAATTGTCGGTGCTGACGCAATATCGTCAATGCAAGGTCGACTACTTTCCCTTCGTCGATGATTTCACCGCCCGCAAGGGCGAAGAGGATGTCGATCGCACCGCGCTGCTCGCGGCGCTGAACGATTTCCTCAAGGTCAACAATCTCAAGGTCGATTGGGAGGGCATCCACAAGGCGCCGAACGAGGCGCTGGTGAATGCACTGGCGATGATGTCGCCTTACGGGCCGCCGGAGAAACAGGCAATGCTAGAAGCGCCGGACCTCAAGACCCGCGCTGAAATTCTGATCGCCATCACCGAGATGGACCTCGCCAAGAAACGCACCAGCGGCGACCCGCCGCTGCAATGATCCGGAGCTTTTGATGAACACCCCGACCGAACGCCAGGACGGCACCGACCCCAAGCTCTTGGAGATTCTCGTCTGCCCGGTGACCAAGGGCCAGCTCGAATTCGACGCCGACCGTCAGGAGCTGATCTCGCGCTCGGCCAAACTGGCCTATCCGATCCGCGATGGCATCCCGATCATGCTGCCGGAAGAGGCAAGGAAGATCGATTGAACTTTGGAGCGTCAACCCGCTCGTCATGGCCGGGCTTAACGATCAGTATGCGGAGTTTGTGGAATAACCATCAAGCCTTTGGACGTCTCGACCACCGCAACTGCCGACGACTTTCCATGAAAGATGACAGGGAAAGACTGCGCTCCGAGTATGCGCGGAATGACGTCGGATGAGTTCAAACTACCGCCCCCGAAGAAGATCGCATCGGCTTCAAGGACACCATTCTTTATGCGACCAATGACGGTCGGGCATAGATCCAGACCTGTAGTGCAATACGATGCATGCACTATGCGAAAGATGATCCGATCAGGGTCTTCACTTGGAAAGGATTGCGCTTTGCTTTCCGCGAGCAATGGATCGATTTCCTTGGCGCCAAATTCCTCTAGAAAACGCACAAACGGGGCATGCCACTTCTCGGGGACCGGCTGATCCATCTCAGTGGGGGTCGCCATGATTGCTCGCGCATAAGTCCCAGTGAGGAAGCAAACCGTACAGCCTATGAGAGCAACCTGCGCGAGCCTGCGAAGCCCCATTGAAATAATCCTTACAAAGCCTCGCCCTTCAGCAATCGCGGCACTTCGCCAGACAATCCCGCCGCCTGCTTGATGAACGCCCCCTTCACCGGCGGCAGGCGATCGACGATGCCGAGGCCGATGTCGCGAATGCTGCGCACGAAGGGCAGATCGTTCGAGAACAGGAAGTTGAGCGCATTGGTGGCAACACCCATGCTCATGGTGTCGAACCGGCGCCAGCGTTGATAGCGCTCCAGCACATCGCTTTGTCCGAAATCTATCCCCAGCCGCGCCGCATCGACGATCGTCTCCGCCAGCGCCGCCACATCCTTCAGACCCATATTGAGCCCCTGCCCCGCGATCGGGTGGATCACATGGGCGGCATCGCCGATCAGCGCAAGGCGCTCGCCGATGAAGGAGCGCGCCACAAAATAGCCGAGGGGGAAGGCACGCGGCCTGTCGAGCGCCGTCACCTCGCCGAGATGCAGACCGAAGCGTCGCTCCAGCTCCGTATGGAACTCATTCTCCGGCAGCGCGACGATGCGCTCGGCATCCTGGCGCTTCTCCGTCCACACCAGCGACGATCGCTTGCCCTTGAGCGGCAGAATCGCAAACGGGCCGG
Organism: Tardiphaga sp.; assembly: GCA_030147505.1. Classification (GTDB taxonomy): domain Bacteria; phylum Pseudomonadota; class Alphaproteobacteria; order Rhizobiales; family Xanthobacteraceae; genus Tardiphaga. The sequence continues at coordinate 13,688 of JASBVG010000069.1, read as the reverse complement.
CAGGCAAAAAATGTTCTTCCGCGCGGCCTTCGTGATCGCGCTCGTGGCCGACGGTCACGACGATGCCGGACTGGTCGTAATCCCAGCCATGGGTTGCAATGCCCGCGCGCTCGCGCAGCTTGGAGCGTGCGCCATCGGCGGCCACCAGCAGCGCCGCCTCGATCACGCTGCCATCGCCGAGCGTGACGCTGACACCGCCGGGCCGCGTATCGAAGCTCATGACCGCCGTCGCACGCAGATCGATGCCGGCAGCCTCCGTGCGCTGCACCAGCTCGTCGATCAGGAGACGATTCTCCACCATGTGGGCGAAGGGCTCACCCGGCTCGATCTCGCCGGTAAAGGTCAAGAAGGTCGGCCGCATGGCGTCATCGACCTTGGAATCCGTCACCACCATATCGAGGATCGGCTGCGTTTCCGCGGCCACGGCGTCCCACACCCCAATTGCGCCAAACATCCGCCGGCAAGCCGCGACAATGGCCGATGCGCGCGGATCGCGGCTCGGCCGCATCGCCAGGGCTGGATCGGCCACCACCACCGGCACGTCCGGTCCCAGCCCCTGACGCAAAGCCAGCGCCAGCGCCAGCCCGGCGAAAGCGCCGCCGCCGATGACAATGCCCTTTTGTGCCGCCATGATACCCGTTCCCGCTGTTGCCACGCGCTTATAGCTGGGCGAAACAGGAATGCGAAACAAGGGTGCGAAACCATGACCTGGATCATCCGGCCTTGGTAAATTGACCGCCACGCTACCGCCGACCGCACGAATTCACGAAAGACCCAAACATGTCCAAGAGCCTGATCGATCTGATCGACATCCTCGATCTCGAGACCCTCGAGGTGAACATGTTCCGCGGCCGCAGCCCGAAGACGCGCTGGCAGCGCGTGTTCGGCGGCCAGGTCATCGGCCAGGCGCTGGTCGCCTCGGTTCGCACGGTGGAAGGCCGCATGCCGCATTCGCTGCATTGCTATTTCATCCTGCCCGGCGACCCGCAGATTCCGATCATCTACGAGGTCGAGCGCCTGCGTGATGGCAAGAGCTATTCGACCCGACGCGTCACCGCGATTCAGCACGGACACGCGATCTTCTCGATGATGGTCTCGTTCCACGCCGAGGAAGAAGACAGCTTCAACCATTTCGACCCGATGCCCGACGTGCCGCCACCGGACAAACTCTCGGCCGAGGAGCTCGCGAAAGATCCGATCATCGAGAAGATGCCGGATTACATCCGCCGCTACTACGAGAGCGATCGTCCGATCGAGCTGCGCCCGGTGGAATTCAAGCGCTATGCCGGTGAGAAGATTCCCGACGGCCGCATCAATTTCTGGATTCGCACCGCAGCCAAACTGCCGGACGATCCGGCATTGCATATGTGTGCCCTCGCCTACGCGTCGGATTTCTCGCTGCTCGATTCCATCATGTCGCGCTATGGCCGCACGCTGTTCGACGGCCAGGCCATGGCGGCGAGCCTTGATCACGCTATGTGGTTTCATCGTCCTTTCCGCGCCGATGAATGGCTGCTCTACAGCCAGGATTCGCCAAGCGCACAGAACGGCCGCGGCCTTGCCCGCGGCATGATCTTCAAGCCCGATGGCACGCTGGTGGCGTCGGTCGCGCAAGAGGGTTCGGTGCGAGAGCGCCGCGAGAAGCCAAAGAGCTAGAACAAAATCGGGAGCAATTCGTATGCCTTACGTCATAGAAACTTGGGACAGGCCGGGCAGTCAGATCCGCACCACCCATCGCCCCGCACATCTCGCTTTTCTGGCTGAATATGCAGCCAAACTGATTGCCGCAGGCGCCAAACTACATGACGACGGCAGCGATCTCGGTGGCGGCATCTATGTGCTCGACACCGAGGACCGCACTGAAGCCGAAGCCTTCATTGCTGCCGATCCCTTTACCGAGGCCGGGCTGTTCGAGCGCGTCAGCATCGTGCGGCAGCGCCGGGCCTATGTGGGCGGGGTGTGCCTGCTGTGAGGATACAGGATGGGTTGAGCCCAGGCGCGGCAGCGCCGAAGCCCCCCAACCGAGCTTGCGGATGGTTCGACCGAGGATTTTGGCTTCGCTCAACTCGTCCTACCAAGCGACGACGCCTCCCTATGGCCATATGCCACACGATTGCGTAAGCAAGGCTAGGATGGCCCAAACAGGAAGCCTGTCATGAAGCTCGTGGTCGCGATCATCAAACCGTTCAAGCTCGACGAGGTGCGCCAGGCGCTGACCGCGATCGGCGTGCACGGCATGACGGTGACCGAAGTGAAGGGCTATGGCCGGCAGAAGGGTCATACCGAAATGTATCGCGGTGCAGAATATATCGTGAATTTCCTGCCCAAGCTGCGTATCGAGATCGCGGTGGATTCAACTCTCGCCGAGAAGACCGTGGAGGTGATTTCCTCCAGCGCCCGCACCGGCCAGATCGGTGACGGCAAGATCTTCGTGACGCCGATTGATCGGGCGCTCCGCATTCGCACCGGCGAGACCGACAGCGACGCGCTCTGAGCGGGCAATTACGTTTTTCTACTCACAGCCGAACCTTGCATGCTATTCGCGCCTTGATGGAATGGCCTGCGGATTAGACATTTCTGACCCAACATCGTTTGACTGCTTAACAGGACACCGCTTTCGTGCCTCGCGCCTGAGCACGATTTTGTCGATACCCTGTCATGCTTTTGTTTTAGGCAGCATTGATTAGACTTTAATCGCGACCGAATGGCGCACTTTGAGCGGATCTGCCGGAGTCGCGAAAAGCGGGGGATTCATAAACCGTTAGCGGTCTTTGCCCGGTTGGCACGGCATTTGATTCTACTGGGCCTGGCTGTGACCGCGTTGTGAATTTCTCCGCGTGGTGAACCTCAGTCGAGATCGCCCGGCAGTTCAGTCGGGCCCAAGCGGGGATAGGACCCATGAAAATTGTTATGGCGATCATCAAGCCGTTCAAGCTTGAGGAAGTCCGTGATGCCCTGACCGCCATTGGCGTTCATGGTCTGACGGTGACGGAAGTCAAAGGCTACGGCCGCCAGAAGGGCCACACGGAAATCTATCGCGGTGCTGAATATGCGGTGAGTTTCCTGCCAAAGATCAAGATCGAAGTCGCAGTCGCCTCCGACCAGGTGGACAAGACCATCGACGCGATCTCGGCAGCCGCCAAGACCGGACAGATCGGCGACGGCAAGATCTTCGTGATCAGTCTCGAACACGCCGTTCGTATCCGCACCGGCGAGGCCGATGCCGCGGCGCTCTAAGCGCCCGCATCCCGTCCAAGCAATTCAAACGAATATCCTCTCGCAACGCTCACCTCTTTTCTTTTTCTCTACTCAGGAGTCAAACACATGACGTTCAAGCGTCCATCTGGCGCGGGATTGGCGGCACTTGCCGTCGGCCTGTTTGCCGCGACCGCGGCTCACGCCGATCCGACGATCAACAAGGGCGACAATGCCTGGCTGATGACCTCGACGGTCCTCGTGCTGCTGATGACCATTCCCGGCCTCGCACTGTTCTACGGCGGCCTCGTCCGCTCCAAGAACATGCTCTCGGTGCTGATGCAGATTCTCTACACCGTCTGCATCGTCATGGTGATCTGGGCGGTCTACGGCTACAGCATCACCTTCACCGGCGGTTCGGCCTATATCGGCGGATTCTCGAAGGCCTTCATGGCCGGCATTACGCCGGACTCCATGGCTGCGACGTTCACCGCTGACGTCGCCGTGCAGGAAATCGTCTATTTCTGCTTCCAGATGACGTTCGCCGCGATCACCCCGTCGCTGATCGTCGGCGCCTTCGCCGAGCGCACCAAGTTCGCAGCCGTCGCGCTGTTCGTGCCGCTCTGGGTTACGCTAATCTACTTCCCGATGGCCCACATGGTCTGGTACTGGGCCGGTCCGGATGCGATCGTTGCGGCTGCCAAGGCCGTTGCCGCAGCCGCTCCCGATGCAAAGGCCGCTGCTCAGGCCAAGCTTGACGAAGTGATGGCCGATGCCGGCCAGATCTTCCAGTGGGGCGCGCTCGACTTTGCCGGCGGCACCGTGGTGCACATCAATGCCGGTATCGCCGGCCTCGTCGGCTGCCTGATCATCGGCAAGCGCACAGGCTACGGCAAGGAACTGATGGCTCCGCACTCGCTGACCATGACCATGATCGGCGCCTCGCTGCTGTGGGTCGGCTGGTTCGGCTTCAACGTCGGTTCGAACCTCGAAGCTTCGGGCGCCGCCGGTCTCGCCATGGTGAACACCTTCCTCGCCACCGCTGCGGCGGCCATGGCCTGGATGTTCGCGGAATGGATGACCAAGGGTCACCCGTCGCTGCTCGGCGCTGCTTCGGGCGCTGTTGCCGGCCTCGTCGCCGTCACCCCGGCTGCCGGCTTCTCGGGCCCGATGGGCGCGCTGGTGCTCGGCATCATCGCCGGCATCGTCTGCCTGTTCTTCTGCACCACCATCAAGAACTCGTTCGGCTATGACGACTCGCTCGATGTGTTCGGCGTCCACTGCATCGGCGGCATCATCGGCGCGCTCGGCACCGGCATCCTCGTCAACCCGGCCCTCGGCGGCACCGGCGTGATGGACTATGTGGCCGGCAAGGTCGGCGACTACGACCTCGTCACCCAGATGCTCGCACAGAGCAAGGCCGTGCTGCTGACGCTGGTGTTCTCCGGCATCGGCTCGGCGATCCTCTACAAGGTCGTCGACGTGATCGTCGGCCTGCGCGTCACGGTCGAAGTCGAGCGCGAAGGCCTCGACGTCACCGAGCACACCGAACGCGCGTATAATATGTAAGCGCCACGCTGCGGCGCCGCGGCGCCGGTGTTTCTGAGATCGGCTGGGGCAATACCCGGCAATGCCCCAGCCGTCGAAGGGCCCCAGCGCAAGCCGGGGCCCTTCACTTCTTGGAGGCTTTCATGTCCCGAAGACGCTGCGAAAACGTGCTGGAAATCCATGGTTAATCGGGCCTTAACCTCGCCGTATCTATGGTGGTCTGATCCCATTCCTGCCGATCTCATGGGGCGGTCGGCGGCTTTGAAAGTACGGGCGTTTTTCCGATGGCTTCTCCGATTCCCGCGCAACAGCATGGTGCTTCCCGGACCTCGGCGGGCCCCGATGGCGAACGTTCGCCATTTGCGCGGTTGACGGAATTGCTGGCGCCTTATCAGCCTGGGCTGCCATTGATCACCCTCTCGCTGGGCGAGCCCCAGCATCCGGTGCCGGATTTCGTCGGACCGGTTTTGGCCAAGCATATCAATGATTTCGGACGCTACCCGATCGCCAAGGGGATCGAGCCTTTCCGCAAGGCTGCAGCGAGCTGGATCACCAGGCGGTTCAACCTGCCCCGCGCGGTCGATCCGGAGACCGAGGTGCTGGTGCTGAACGGCAGCCGCGAGGGACTGTTCTTCGCCGGCATCGCTGCGGCGCGCTATGTCGGACCGCGTGAGGGCAAGCCCGCAATCTTGCTGCCGAATCCGTTCTATCCGGCCTATGGCGCCGGCGCCCGGGCAGCGGGATGCGAGGCGGTCTTCCTGCCAACCACGGTCGAAAACGGGTTTCTTCCTGACCTCACCAAGATGGATGAGGCACTCTTGCGGCGGACATCGGCGATCTACATCGCCTCGCCCGCGAACCCGCAAGGTGCTGTGGCAACACCGGAATATTTCAGGCAGCTGCATGATCTCAGCCTGAAATACGGCTTCATCGTTCTGTCGGACGAATGCTATTCGGAAATCTACACCCGAGAGGCGCCGGGCAGCATGCTGGCCCAGGCCGGGCCGGATTTTCAGAACGTCGTCGCCTTTCAGTCGCTGTCGAAGCGCTCGAACCTGCCCGGCATGCGCGTCGGCTTCGTCGCGGGCGACCGGAAATTCCTCAGTGCTTTCCACGAGCTACGCAACGTCGCGGCACCGCAGGTGCCGGTGCCGCTGCAGCAGGTGGCGGTTGCCGCCTACAGCGACGAGAGCCATGTGGAGGAAAACCGCAGGCTTTACGGGCTGAAATTCGATCTCGCAGACCAGATTCTCGGCTCACGTTACGGCTACAAAAGACCCGCCGGTGGCTTCTGTTTGTGGCTCGATGTCACGAATTCCGGTGGCGACGAAGAGGCGACAGTGCGGCTTTACAGAGACGGCGGTGTTCGCGTCGTTCCCGGCAGTTACCTCGCCCGGACGCAGCCTGACGGCAGCAATCCCGGCGCCGGCTACATCCGCATTGCCATGGTTCAGGACAGTGACACCACCGCCGAGGCGCTGCATCGCATCGTCAAGATTCTCGGCTGATCGCAGGGCGCAAGAATGAGCACCACGATCGAACGCGTCATTCCCCTGGTCGGGCACCTGCCCGCCTCGCTGCGCGAGGCGCTGGGCCGGCGGCTGCGCGAACTCGCCGGCTTCGGCCTTGTCGGCATCGCCGGCGTGGCGGCGGCAGCGATGATGACATGGTCGGTGCAGGACCCGAGCCTGTCGCATGCGACCTCGCGCGCGATCAGGAATGTCGTCGGTTATCCCGGCGCGATCGGCGCGGATTTGCTGATGCAGATCCTCGGCCTCGGCGCGATCATGATGATCCTCACCGTCGCCGTCTGGGGCTGGCGGATGATGACGCATCGGCACTTCGACCGCGAAGCGCTGCGCCTCACCTGCTGGCTGCTCTGCACGGTGTTCGCCTCGGGCTTTGCGAGCTGCTGGCAACACGGCGGATCATGGCCGCTGCCGACCGGCGTCGGCGGCGTGGTGGGCGATGCGCTGTTCCGTGCATCGGCTGTCGTGTTTGGCCCGGTCGGCTTCATCTATCGCTTCGTGCTCGGCACCATCTTCTGCACGCTGATGGCTGTGACCTTCATCATCGCCTGCGGCTATGGCGCCAAACCGAAAGAGCATTTCGTCGAGATCGAGGACACCGACGACGAACCTTTCGAAGAGGCCGACGAAGAAAAGGATCGCCGCTCTTTCTCCGTTTCGCTTGGCTGGTTCGTGCATGGCCTGATGAGCACCAAGGCGCGCATCGGCCTCATGCTGTCCTTCCTTTATTCCAAATTCGTCACCTCCGGCGCCGAGCCGCGTGCTGCCGCCTTCGAACGGCAGGAGCCGAATCTCGGTAACCGCCGTCCGAGCCCGTCCATCGCTCCGCATGACGAGCATGACGACGAGCACGAGGAGGAGGAAGAAGAGGAATACGAGGAAGAGGAAGAAGAGGTCGAGGAAGAGCCTGCTCCGAAGGCCCGCAAGAAATCGCCCGCGAAAGAACCGGCGCGCAAATCCAACAACGGCAAGTTCGAGCTGCCGTCCGTCGGCATGCTTACAGCGCCGAAGGCCGCCGATCGCAAGCCGCTCAGCAAGGCTGAACTCGAAGCCAATTCGCGCGCGCTGGAAGGCGTGCTGCAGGACTTCGGCGTGCGCGGCGAGATCGTCAAAGCCAATCCCGGCCCCGTCGTCACGCTGTACGAACTCGAACCTGCGCCGGGCATCAAGTCGTCGCGCGTGATCGGCCTCGCCGACGACATCGCACGCTCCATGAGCGCCCTCTCGGCGCGCGTCGCCGTCGTCCCCGGCCGCAATGCCATCGGCATCGAACTGCCGAACCAGCACCGCGAGAACGTTTACTTGCGCGAATTGCTGCAAGTGCAGGATGTCAACGAAGGCATCAAGCTTCCGCTCTGCCTCGGCAAGAACATCGGCGGCGAAAGCATCATCATCGATCTCGCCCGCACGCCGCATATGCTGATCGCCGGCACTACCGGTTCGGGCAAGTCGGTGGCGATCAACACCATGATTCTCAGCCTCGTCTACAGGCTGCGGCCGGATCAGTGCCGTCTGATCATGGTCGATCCGAAGATGCTTGAACTCTCCGTCTATGACGGCATCCCGCATCTCCTCACGCCGGTCGTCACCGATCCGAAGAAGGCGGTGGTCGCGCTGAAATGGGCCGTGCGCGAGATGGAAGAGCGCTACAAGCGCATGGCCAAGCTCGGCGTGCGCAATATCGACGGCTACAATGCGCGCCTGATCGAAGCCGGCAAGAAGGGCGAAGAGCTTACCCGCACGGTTCATACCGGATTCGACAAGGAGACCGGCAAGGCGATCTACGAGGAAGAGAAACTCGACCTCTCGCCGCTGCCCTATATCGTCATCATCGTGGACGAAATGGCCGACCTGATGATGGTCGCCGGCAAGGACATCGAAGGCCTGGTGCAGCGCCTCGCGCAGATGGCGCGCGCCGCCGGCCTGCATGTGGTGCTCGCCACGCAGCGCCCGTCGGTGGACGTCATCACCGGCACCATCAAGGCGAACTTCCCGACGCGCATCTCCTTCCAGGTGACGTCGAAGATCGACAGCCGCACGATCCTGGGTGAAATGGGCGCCGAACAGCTGCTCGGCCGCGGCGACATGCTCTATATGGCGGGCGGCGGCCGCATCTCGCGCGTACACGGGCCTTTCGTCTCGGACGAGGAAGTCGAGAAGGTCGTCAAACACCTCAAGACCCAGGGCGAGCCGGAATATCTCGAAGCAGTCACTGCCGAAGAGCCGGAAGAAGGCGAAGACGGCGCTGTTTTCGACAATACCGGCATGGGCAGCGATGGCGGCGGCGATCTGTATCAACAGGCCGTCGCGATCGTGAAGCGCGATCGCAAGGCATCCACCAGCTATATCCAGCGCCGTCTGCAGATCGGTTACAACCGCGCGGCCTCGTTGATCGAGCGGATGGAGAACGAGGGCGTGGTCGGCCAGCCGAACCATGCCGGCAAGCGCGAGATCCTGATTGCGGAAGAAGAGAGCGGTTATTGAGCGCGTGACAGCATCGCATCACAAACACGCGCAAGGATCGCAAACGGGGTCGCGAAATCGCCACAGCGCATGCGTAACGCCTGCGCATGCGGCGAAAATCGTCGGTTCGGATGCGGATTGCACTGCCGTCCCGAACGCGAGATCGATATCCACACCGACGCAAAGCGCGCTAGAATGCGCGGGATCGCCGAGCAGGACGACGTTTTGATGAAACCCGACACCCATCACGCCGCACACCCGGCGCTCCTGCGCGCCAGCGCCGCCGGCCTTGCTGCGGCTTTTGCTCTCGGCATCATGATGACGTCAGCGCGGGCCCAAACGACACCACTGCCGCGCCCGGCGCCGAAGGCGCGCAATGCGGCGTTCCAGATGGCCGCCTCCGACACGCCGGCCCGCCCGCCCGGCGCCATTGCGCCGGCGCAGCAGGCCCAGGCCCCTCGGCAGACCACGCCGCCGAATCCGGTGATTCCCGATCCGCGCCGCAACGTGCCGGCCAGCATTTTCACGACCTTCGATGCCAACCAGAAAGCATCGGCCGCGAAGGTGAGCGCCTATCTGTCGAACCTTTCGACGCTATCGGGCAATTTCGTGCAGGTCGGCCCCGATGGCAGCAAGACCACCGGCGATTTCTACATCCAGAAGCCGGGCAAGGTGCGCTTCGAATATGACCCGCCGACGCCGATCGCGATGGTTTCCGACGGCCAGTCGCTGGCGGTACGCGACACCAAGCTGGCGACCCAGGACGTCTATCCGCTGTCGCAGACACCGCTGCGTTTCCTGCTGTCCGACCGCATCGACCTGATGAAGGACACCAACGTCGTCGCAGTGACGGCGGACGATCTCTACACCTCGGTGATCATCGAGGAGCGCAACGCCGTGGTCGGCACCTCGCGCCTGATGCTGATGGTCGGCACCAGGGACGGCCAGCTCAAGCAATGGACCATCACCGATCCACAGGGCTACGACACCACGGTGGCGATCTACAATCTGGACACCACGAAAAAGCCGGATCCGGGTTTGTTCAAGATCGATTTCGCGCGGTATCCGAGCGGCGGCGCGAATTAGCTCCCTGGATGGCCTCGGGGTGAGACCCGCACCATAGCCGTCATTGCGAGGAGCCCTTGCGACGAAGCAATCCAGCCTTTCTTCGCCTGGCTTCTGGATTGCTTCGCTGCGCTCGCAATGACGGGGAAAGCCGTTGAATCCCGGATTGCGCTTCGCTCCATCCGGGCTACAAGTCCCCCATGCGCCTCACCCTCACCACCTGGAATATCAATTCCGTCCGCCTGCGTATCGAGCTCGTCGCCGACTTCCTGAAGAAGCACCGGCCCGATGTGCTGTGCCTGCAGGAGACCAAATGCCCCGACGATGCGTTTCCGCTGAAGCGCTTCAAGCAGCTTGGCTACAACCATGTCGCGCTGAACGGGCAGAAGGGCTATCACGGCGTTGCGATCGTCTCGAAGCTGCCGTTTGAGAGCAGCGACATCCGCGTGTTCTGCGACAAGCTGGATTCGCGCCACATCTCGGTGGCCTTCGGCGCGCAGGCTGGTCTTTCAGCACCACTGATCGTGCATGATTTCTACGTGCCGGCGGGTGGTGACATTCCGGATCCCGAGGTCAATCCGAAATTCGCGCACAAGCTCTCGTTTCTCGACGAGATGAAGAGTTGCGACGGCCTGCATCCGCGGGGCGATGCCCGGCATATCCTGGTCGGCGACCTCAATGTAGCGCCGCATGAGAACGACGTGTGGTCGCACAAACAGATGCTGAAGATCGTGTCGCACACGCCGATCGAATGCGAAAAGTTGCTGGCGGTACAGAGCGAGGGCAACTGGGTCGACGTGGCGCGCGAGCGTATTCCGCTGTCGGAGAAGATCTATACGTGGTGGAGCTACCGTGCCGCGGACTGGGCCGCATCGAATCGCGGCCGGCGGCTGGATCACATCTGGGTATCGCATGCGCTGAGAGATTCGGTGCGGGATTTTTCCGTACTGAGCGACGCGCGCGGATGGGAGCGGCCGTCGGATCATGTGCCGGTGACTGTCGTGATGGACGTATAGTTCTTCCTTCGCCCCGCTTGCGGCGAGGTTAAGAACCCAATTTCAATCGCACCTGCACGAAATCGCTGGTCAGCTCATCAACCCGTGTCGCCATATCGTTCCGCAATCGCAACGCGGCATCGGGATCGCTGTCGAGCACACGCTGGAACAGGCTGCGCGTGATCCGGATCACGCTCGAATATTCGGTCGCCACCGCCGTCGAGCGGCGCGGCATCGCTATCAGCAGAGACAGTTCGCCGATCAGCGCACCGCGCTCGGCCACCACGTCATGGTCGCTGCCGTCATCGACACTGATGCGAAAGGCACCGGATTGCACCACATAGCCGCAATCCGCCTGCTCCTCCTCGCGAAACAAGAAGGAGCCGCGGGCAAATTCCTGCTGTTCGGAGCCGATCGCGATCACGCGCAGAGCATCGCGCCCGAGCAAGCGTAATGTCGGGACGCGCTCGAGCAATGCGACGTCATCATCAATCGACATGTGAAAAATCGAGCCGGAAAGCCGCGTGGACCGGACGCAATGATGAGCTACAGGCGAATCGGTCCACTATTCGTATCACGGCACCAACTTGTAGCCACCGGCTTCCGTCACGAGGATTTCGGGATTGGCCGCGTCCTTCTCGATCTTCTGACGCAGCCGGTAAATGTGCGTTTCCAGCGTATGGGTCGTCACGCCGGAATTGTAGCCCCAGACTTCCTGCAGCAGCGTCTCGCGCGACACCGCCATCTGGCCGGCGCGGTAGAGGAAACGCAGGATCGCAGTTTCCTTCTCGGTGAGCCGCACCTTCTTGGCATTGGCGCCCGTGAGCATCTTCGAGCCCGGACGGAAGCTGTAGGGACCGACGGTGAACACCGCGTCCTCGCTCGCTTCATGCTGGCGCAACTGGGCGCGGATGCGCGCCAGCAGCACGGCAAAGCGGAACGGCTTGGCGACATAATCATTGGCGCCGGATTCGAGGCCGAGAATCGTATCGCTGTCGGTGTCGTGACCGGTGAGCATGATAATCGGCGCCTTGAAGCCGCCCTTGCGCAGGCTGCGCACGACTTCGCGGCCGTCCGTATCGGGCAGGCCGACATCCATCAGCACCAGATCGGGGGAATTGGCCTTGGCCGCAGTCGCGCCCTTGGCGCCGGTATCGACGGCCGAGGCTTCGAACTCCTCGTGCAGCGACAATTGCTCGACCAGCGCCTCGCGCAAATCAGTGTCGTCATCCACGATCAAGATCTTGCGGGCATTTGGCATTGCGACAATCCTTTGGACGGTTGCTGCGGCTTTGACGCTTGAGACGCGATGATGGGGTGGAGATCATCACGATTTCGAGATCACCGCATAGTCTAGCGCAAAAAGCCAAGCATTCTCAGCGAATGTGGTTTTGCAGCGCGAAATAGAACATTTGCGGTAAACAGCCAAGGCGAAGCGGCGGGATTTGATGGGAAACGTCGTTAATTCAGGCACTTATCGAACAAGCTTGCGTGATCGGCCGGTTAAGCGGGTGCTGGTGCGGCGCGCTGCGGGTAATCCGCAACGCGGCTGGCTGAGCTTCGATCACACATCCATACCCGTCGCGCTGGGTCGCGGCGGAATCAAGGCGAACAAACGCGAAGGCGACGGCGCAACGCCGCAGGGGGTGTTTCATCCGCTGCGCCTGTGGTGGCGCGGGGATCGCCATACACGGCCACGCACGCATCTGCCGATCAGGCCGATCTCGCCTTTCGACGGCTGGTGCGAGGACCCGCAGGACCGGCGCTACAATCAGCCGGTGCGCCTCGACCGCGGCGCCGACGGCGACCGGCTGGCGCGCGAGGATCACCTCTACGATTTCATCATCGAGATCGACCAGAACACCAGGCCGCGAATCGCCGGTCGCGGCAGCGCGGTGTTCCTGCATCTGGCGCGCGAGAACTGGGGACCGACCGCCGGCTGCGTGTCCATGCGCAAAAGCGCGATGCTGCGGCTGCTGGCGCGGCTGGGAACGGAGACCGAGATCGTGATCGGATGACGCGCGCTTTGCGCGCTCCTCACCATGAGGGGCGGAGTTAGCGGTGCCCGAAGATCGCCGAGCCCACGCGCACATGGGTGGCGCCGAACTGGATCGCCGTGGCGAAATCGGCGCTCATGCCCATGGACAATTGCATGAGCCCATTTCGCGCAGCAATCTTGGCGGTGAGCGCGAAATGCGGCGCCGCCGCCTCGTCCACCGGCGGAATGCACATCAGGCCGGAAATCCTGAGACCCCAGTGATCGCGGCAGCGCGCAAGAAAACCATCGGCGTCGCCGGGCGCGATGCCCGCCTTTTGCGGCTCTTCGCCGGTGTTGATCTGCACGAACAATTGCGGGCTCTTTTGTTGCGCATCGATCTCCTTGACCAGCGCATCGCACAGCGAGGGGCGATCGACGGAGTGAATCGCGTCGAACAGCGCCACCGCTTCCCTCGCCTTGTTGGACTGCAGCGGCCCGATCAAATGCAACTCAATCCCGGGTTGAGCGGCGATCAGTGCGGGCCACTTACCCTTCGCTTCCTGCACGCGATTCTCGCCGAATACACGCTGGCCGGCATCGATGACCGGCTGGATCGCATCGGCCTCGAAGGTCTTCGACACCGCGACGAGATTGACGGAAGCCCGCTCGCGACGGGCTTCCTTGCATGCGCGGCGGATGTCGGCCTCCACTGCCGCGAGGCCGCCGGCTGGTGAAGAAGACGTTAACGTCATGGAACCCTGTACTGAATTATTTTCAACCATGACGCGAGCTTTCGTGGGGACAACGGCAATTTGAGGGTTCCGCGAAAGGGTTTGTGAACGCTTTGAAGTACCTATGTCCGCGGGGCTCAGGGATCCGAAGATGTCACGCATCGGTATCAACCGCAATAAAGCC
>JASBVG010000057.1 GCA_030147505.1 Tardiphaga sp. | reverse complement strand
GGCAAGGTGTCAAGGATTTCATGATTTTGACAGAGTTTTCGCGTTGCCAAAATGAGTAGTTTGGGAGACTGTCCGCCGTCCCAAACAGGCACCCTTCAGATTGAGGAATTCCCGATGTTCAACGTTTCGCCCGCCCAGAAGTCGGGCCAGCGCCCCGGCCTGACCCTGGCCACGCTCACCGGCGCTGTTGCGGTGGCGTTCCTGTCCAGCTTCCCGGTCCTCGCGCAGGATGCGAACCCGGTTCTGGCCAAGGTCAATGGCCAGGAAATCCGTCAGAGCGATGTCACAATTGCAGAGGAAGAGCTCGGGCCGAGCCTCGCCCAGATGGACCCGGCGACCCGCAAGGACAACGTGCTGTCGTTCCTGATCGACATGAAGATCGTCGCCAAGGCTGCCGAGGACAAGAAGGTCGCCGATCGCGATGACTTCAAGGCAAAGCTCGCTTTCGCCCGCAACCGCCTGCTGATGGACAGTCTGCTCGGCACCGAAGGCAAGGAAGCGCTGACCGATGCCAACATGAAGAAGGTCTATGAGGACGCCGCCAAGCAGATCTCGGGCGAGCAGGAAGTCCATGCCCGCCACATCCTCGTGGAGACCGAGGACGAGGCCAAGAAGATCGCCGAGGAACTGAAGAAGGGCGCCAACTTCGCCGAACTGGCGAAGAAGTCATCGAAGGATCCGGGCGCGGCCGATGGCGGCGATCTCGGTTTCTTCACGAAGGACCAGATGGTGCCGGAATTCTCCAAGGTCGCCTTCGAGCTCGAGCCGGGCAAGATTTCGGACCCGGTGAAGTCGCAGTTCGGCTGGCACATCATCAAGGTCGAGGAAAAGCGCAACCGCAAGGCGCCGGACTTTGAGCAGGTGAAGCCGCAGATCGAGCAATATGTGGTCCGCAAGGCCCAGGCCGATTACGTCACCAAGCTGCGTGAGGGCGCCAAGGTCGAGCGCCTGGATCAGGCGGCTGCCAAGCCGGCCGATGCCCCGGCAGCTCCGGCGAAGGATGCGCCGAAGCCGTCCGACAACAAGATGGCGCCTCCGGCAAAGAAGTAAGATCAGCACCTGCTGTCGAAAACGAAGCCCGCCGCGAGGCGGGCTTTTTCTATTCGTCGAGACAGCCGTCATGCCTCGAACGGCCGGGTTACGCGGCCCGGTAGCGCGGCGCGGGTTTCGAGTGGCCGAATTTCGCCGATAGCGCGCGACGGTTCGCTTCGAACCGGGTCCAGTCGATGCCGTCCTGCAGGCCGGGAATGGTGACAAGTTCACCCTGGTCGAGCCCGGACAGCGCGGCATCCACCATGTCATCGGCACGCATCACGATGGCCTGGTCCATGTTCTGGTGCGGGAAGCCGGCGATATCCCAGAATTCGGTGGCGGTGGCGCCCGGCAAAACGGCCTGCACGCGGATGCCTTTATCGGCGAGCTCGTGCACCAGCGAGTGGCTGAAGCTCAGGACATAGGCTTTGCTGGCACCGTAGACGCCGTTGAGGACTTCCGCCGCGATGCCGACGATCGATGAGATGTTGATGATCGTGCCCTTGCCTCGTGCGACGAAGCCCGGCACGGCGGCATAGGTCAATCGCGTCAACGCCGTGATGTTGAGCGTGATCATGTCTTCCATTTTGTCGACATTGGCCAGCAACAACGGTGCCACCGCGCCGATGCCGGCATTGTTGATCAGCATGGTGATGCTCGGATCGTCGCGTAATGTGGCTTCGACCTTGGCGAGATCGGCTTTGTCGCTGAGATCAGCCGCCAAAGTGCGGACCGATCGCCCGGTCTGCCCGTTCAGTTGCTTCGTCAGTGCCGACAGGCGCTCCTGATTGCGCGCCACCAGAATGAGGTCATAGCCGCGCTTGGCCAGCCGGTCGGCGTAAATGGCACCGATACCCGTTGAGGCCCCCGTGATCAGCGCCGTGCCCTGATGTGAAATCGTCATGGTCGTTCTCCGAATGCTATCGGCCGCTCTGGCCGTATCGGGAACGTAGTCTTGCGATCCCTTGTCTCAAATGTCATATAAACGACGTTTTCGGACATCATTTAAGGGACGCGTCCCATGCAGCGTATCGGTCTCGTCGTCTTTGCCGGCTGTTCGCCAATCAGTTTTGCGGCGCTGTCAGTGTTCGAGCTGGCCAATGCGTTCGCCGATACGCCGCCCTATGAGCTGCATATTCTGTCGGAACACGGTGGTGTGGTCGGCACGTCATTGGGCATGAGCGTGACGACCGAGGCCTTCGATGATGCCGCCTATGACACGCTGATCGTCGCCGGTGGGTTGACGATCGAGACGCCGCCGCCCGGCGTGGTCGATTTTCTGCGCCATGCCTCACTGCGCACGCGCCGGGTTGCCGCCATGTGCGTCGGCGCCTTCGTGCTGGCCGAAGCCGGCGTGCTGAACGGCCGGCGCGCCACCACGCATTGGGCCTATGCCCGGGACATGCAGAGCCAGTATCCGCAGGTGAAGGTCGAGGAAGATCGCATCTTCATTTGCGACGACACCGTGTGGACCTCGGCTGGCATGACGGCCGGGATAGATCTCGCCCTCGCGCTGGTGGAAGCCGATCTCGGCGCTGAGATCGCCCGCGATATCGCGCGTAAAATGGTGATGTATCATCGCCGCGCTGGCGGTCAGTCGCAGTTCTCGGCTTTGCTGGAACTGTCGCCGAAATCAGATCGCATCCGGCGCGCGCTCGCTTTTGCGCGCGACAATCTGCAGAAGCCGCTGACGGTCAACGATCTCGCCGATGCCGCCAGTCTCAGCCCGCGGCAGTTCAGCCGCGCCTTTCATGCAGAGACGGGGCAATCGCCCGCAAAGGCCATTGAGCATCTGCGCCTCGAGGCCGCGCGTTTGATGATGGAGCAGAGCAGGCATCCGATCGACACGGTCGCTCAGCAAACAGGCTTCGCGGATCGCGACCGTATGCGCCGCGCGTTCCTGCGCGCTTTCGGCCAGCCGCCTCAGGTCATTCGCCGGAATGCAAGGGCGGAGGGGGCGGCTGCCTGAGAGGTCGGCGCGCTATCGCCTTTTGTCGCCCGGCGGCAGCCGTGACGACAGATCAGCCGATCTTGCGGCCGATATCCAGAAACTTTTGACGGCGTTGCTGACGCACGGCGGAGCTATCCATGCCGCCCAGATCCTTCAGCGCCTGCGCGATCGCATCGCCGGTCGTGGCGATCATCGCCGCGGGATCGCGATGGGCGCCACCTGCGGGCTCCTTTAGCACCTGATCGATCACGCCAAAACGCAGCAGATCTTGCGCAGTGATCTTCATATTTGTCGCGGCTTCCTGCGCCTTCGATGAATCGCGCCACAGGATTGACGAGGCCGCCTCCGGTGAAATCACGCTGTAGATCGCGTGTTCCAGCATCAGCACCTTGTTGGCGGTCGCAATCGCAATCGCGCCGCCCGAGCCGCCTTCACCGATGATGACGGCGACATTGGGCACGCCGAGCGCGAGGCACGCATCCGTTGACCGTGCAATGGCTTCGGCCTGGCCGCGCTCTTCCGCGCCGATGCCGGGATAGGCGCCGGCGGTGTCCACCAGCGACAGCACCGGAATGCCGAAGCGGTCGGCCATCTCCATCAGGCGCACCGCCTTGCGGTAGCCTTCCGGGCGGGCCATGCCGAAATTGTGCTTGAGGCGGGTTTCGGTGGTCGATCCCTTTTCCTGCCCGAGCACGCAGACGCTTTCGCCGCGAAAGCGGCCGAAGCCGGCGATCAGCGCCTCGTCCTCGCCGAATTTGCGGTCGCCGGCGAGCGGGGTGAATTCGGTGATGAGCGAGTCGATGTAATTGACGCAATGCGGGCGCTGCGGATGGCGCGCGACCTGGGTCTTCTGCCACGGCGTCAGGTTCGCATAGAGCTCGTGCAGCGCGGCGACCGCCTTGTCCTCGATACGGACGATCTCCTCGCCGATGTCGCTACCGCCGGCGGCGAGCACGCGCAGTTCATCGATCTTGGAATCAAGCTCGGCGACCGGCTTTTCGAAGTCGAGATAGCTGCGCATGGGGTCGGACATTCGTTCAATATGGGGAGATCGGGCGGTGGGCAAAACTGCCGTGGCAGGCTTTTCGGGTGAAACCATGGCCGGAGTCAAGCCGAGAAGGTTTCTTTTCGTTGATAAATCAAAGGGTTGATTTTTGGTTGCCATGCGACCCATTGCGCCTGCACCACCACCAGATGGCGCCGCCAAGAACGATCGCGAGCACGACAACGGCCAAGACGCTGTAATGTCTGGCCTTGTGCTCAAGCCCGGCAAGGTCGCCAAAATGTTCGAGCGCGGACACGGCGAAGGTGGCCGGTAGCACGTGCGCCGGTGCCCAGATCAATGCGGCCGGGATGTTGACCGGGACGAATTTCGTCGGCGCCATGCCGAGTGCGCCGGCAGTGACCGGCACGAAAGCGCGGATCGGCGGAACGAACCGGCCCAGGAACACTGCCCAGACGCCAAAGCGATCGAAAAAGGTTTCGCTCTGCGCGACGACGCCGGGATAGTTCTTCAGCGGCCATGCCTGCAGCAATGCGCGCTGTCGTACATGCCCAGTCCAGTAAGCACCGCCGTCGCCGAGAACGGCGCCGAGGATCGCCGCCGCCAGCACCCCGGCGAGGCTGAGGTTGCCGGCCGGGATCAACGCCGACAGCGCCAGGATCAGCGTCGTGCCGGGGATGAAGGTGCCGAGCACCGGGATCGCTTCCAGCAATACAGCCAGGAACACGGTGAGATAGCCGAGCCAGGCATGAGCAGCGACGAATTGCGTGGTGGCGTCGATAAAGGCGTGCACGAAAGTCCGATCTGGCCGGGTGGCCGCAGATACCTCAACAAATTCCAGCGTTCCGAGCATCGCCCAATTCGCAGGGCAGGGCTCCAAAAACCGTCCAAACAACCTATCTATATGATTACATTTTGGAACTTTGCCGTTCCCATGGGCTTTGTCCGGCCGCGGCTCTCTGCTACGTTCCGCAAAGCACCCCATCCGTAGCCAAACTGAAAGACTGGTTTCGGCATTCCCGGGACCACGGAGGATCGATGACCGCCGCCATGACGAAAGCGCAAGAACAGTCCGCCGAAGCACTGACCGGCATTCCCGACATCAAAGTGTCGGTGCGCAAGGTATTTGGTATCGATTCCGACCTCGAAGTGCCGGCCTTCTCGAAGACCGATCCGCATGTGCCGGATACCGATCCGGATTACCGCTTCGACCGCGCCACCACCCTCGCGATTCTCGCCGGCTTCGCCCGCAACCGTCGCGTGATGGTCACCGGCTTCCACGGCACCGGCAAGTCGACCCATATCGAACAGGTCGCCGCCCGCCTCAACTGGCCCTGCGTGCGCGTCAATCTCGATAGCCACATCAGCCGTATCGACCTCGTCGGCAAGGACTCCATCGTGGTCCGCGATGGCAAGCAAGTCACCGAATTCCGCGACGGCATTTTGCCGTGGGCGCTGCAGCACAATGTCGCGCTGGTGTTCGACGAATACGATGCCGGTCGTCCGGACGTGATGTTCGTGATCCAGCGCGTGCTGGAGGTTGCCGGCCGCCTGACCCTGCTCGACCAGAACAAGGTGATCAAGCCGCATCCGGCTTTCCGCCTGTTCGCCACCGCCAACACCGTCGGTCTCGGTGATACCTCGGGCCTCTATCACGGCACCCAGCAGATCAATCAGGGCCAGATGGACCGCTGGTCGATCGTCACCACGTTGAACTATCTCGCCCATGACGAGGAGGTGAAGATCGTGCTGGCCAAGGCCAAGCACTATCAGACCGCCGAAGGGCAGGACATCGTCAACAAGATGGTCCGCCTCGCCGATCTCACGCGCAACGCCTTCGCCAATGGCGATCTCTCCACGGTGATGAGCCCGCGTACGGTAATCACCTGGGCCGAGAACTCGGACATCTTCGGCGATATCGGCTTCGCCTTCCGCGTCACGTTCCTGAACAAGTGCGATGAGCTCGAGCGTCCGCTGGTCGCCGAATTCTATCAGCGCTGCTTCAATGCCGAGCTGCCGGAAAGCTCGGTGAACGTGGCGCTGACCTGATCTCGATCACTGCCCCTCCGCCCGGATGGGCAGCTGCCTTTGCATTCAATGAGTCGTCGCCGCAGGCGCGGTGACGCGCCGCGAAAAGGCTGCGATGAGCACGACGACGACAAGTAAATTCCGCACCGGAGCCAAGGAAGCGCCGACCGAGCCATTCAAGCGTTCGGTTGCCTCGGCGCTGCGCGCGATCGCCAAGACGCCAGAGCTCGAAGTGACCTATGCCGCCGAGAAGCCCGGCCTCGCGCCCGGCAAGGCGCGCCTTCCGGAGCCGGCGCGCAAGCTGAGCAAGCGCGATGCGGCCATCGTGCGCGGTCATGCCGATTCCATCGCGCTCAAGCTCGCCTGTCACGATCCGAAGGTGCATCGCAAGCTGATGCCCGGCAATCCGCAGGCGCGCTCGGTGTTCGAGGCGGTGGAGCAGGCGCGTGTCGAGGCGATCGGCTCGCGCCGCATGGCCGGCGTCGCCAAGAATCTCGGCGCGATGCTGGAAGACCACTTCCACCGCGGCAAGTTCGACGAGATCACCGATCGCGCAGATGCGCCGCTGGCCGATGCGCTCGCGATGCTGGTGCGCGAGCGCCTCACGGGTCTCGCGCCGCCCCTCGCTGCGCAGAAAGTCGTCGATCTCTGGCGACCGATCCTGGAAGAGAAGATCGGCCCGCGCCTCGATCAGCTCGAAAGCTTCACCGAAAACCAGGCGAAGTTCGGCGATGCCATCCATAGCCTGCTTTCCGATCTCGACCTCGGCGAAGACCGCGACGCTCAGCCCGACGACGAGGAGAGCGAGGACGACGAGCGCCAGGGCGAGAACAATCAGGACGGTGCCGAAGGCTCGCCGGAAAGCGATGCCGCGCAGGAGATGAGTGCGGACCAGGCGCAGCAGTCGTCGGACGAGATGACCGACAGCGCCATGGAAAGCGCGCAGGCCTCGGCCTCGGATACGTTCGACGAAGACGGCGAAATGGGCGATGAGGACACGCCCGGGGAAGCCACGCGTCCGAATTCGCGCGGTCAGAACGAACGCCTCGGCCCGGAATATCACGCCTTCGCGCCGAAATTCGACGAGGTCATCGCCGCCGAGGATCTCTGCGACCATGACGAGCTGGAGCGCCTGCGGGCCTATCTCGACAAGCAGCTCGCGCATCTGCAGGGCGTCGTCGCGCGCCTCGCCAACCGGCTGCAGCGCAAGCTGATGGCGCAGCAGAACCGCGCCTGGGATTTCGACCTCGAGGAAGGCATCCTCGATCCCGCGCGTCTGTCGCGCGTGGTCACCGATCCGTTCTCGCCGCTGTCCTTCATGCACGAGAAGGAAGCGACGTTCCGCGATACGGTCGTCACGCTGCTGCTCGACAATTCCGGTTCGATGCGCGGCCGGCCGATCACCGTGGCCGCCACCTGCGCCGATATTCTCGCGCGCACGCTGGAGCGTTGCGGCGTCAAGGTCGAGATCCTCGGCTTCACCACGCGCGCCTGGAAGGGCGGGCAGTCGCGCGAGGCGTGGCTGGCAGCCGGCAAGCCGGCCAATCCCGGCCGCCTCAACGATCTCCGCCACATCATCTACAAGTCGGCCGATGCGCCATGGCGCCGTGCGCGCAAGAATCTCGGCCTGATGATGCGCGAAGGCCTGCTGAAGGAGAACATCGACGGCGAGGCGCTCGACTGGGCGCACAAGCGCCTGCTCGGCCGCCCCGAGCAGCGCAAGATCCTGATGATGATCTCCGACGGTGCGCCGGTGGATGACTCCACGCTGTCGGTGAATCCCGGCAATTATCTCGAGCGTCATCTCCGTCACATCATCGAGGAGATCGAGACCCGCTCGCCGGTGGAGCTGATTGCCATCGGCATCGGTCACGATGTCACGCGCTATTATCGCCGCGCGGTCACCATCGTGGATGCCGAAGAACTCGGCGGCGCCATCACCGAGAAACTGGCCGAACTGTTCAGCGAGACGAACGGTCCGGCACCGAGCCACGGTCGCCGGCGGCGCGTGAACTGATCCTCTAGGGTGGGCGCAGGGGCTTTTGCCCCGCGCCCACCATATTCTTCGGCGTATGACTGTGACATTGATGGGCACGCGTTGCGTTGCTCGTTCGACAAGTTCGTCCTCCTGCAAGGTCTCCCTTGGTCGCCGATCTCACCCGTCGCTCCGTGCTCGCCTCGCTCGCAGCCACCGCAGCGCTGCCTGCGCTGGCATCCGCGCAATCCGTCCCCGTGCCTGCGCCGCCCTCGGCGAAGACGGCGGAAAAGATCACCGTCGATGCCCGCCTGGTGCCGGCCTTCGATACGCGCGATCCCTCGCGCACCCGCTTTGGCTCGCTGAAATATCGCAGCGGCCTCATCCTCACGTCCTCCTATCGCGATTTCGGCGGCATCTCGGCGCTGCGGCTCGATGACAAGGGCGAGCACTTCGTCGCACTCAGCGACAAGGGCATGTGGTTCACCGGCAGGATCGCCTATGGCGGCGCCATCATGACGGGCGTGGTCGATGTCGAAGCCGCGCCGATCCTCGGCAGCGACGGTAAGCCGCTGGAAGCACGCGGCTGGTACGACTCGGAATCCCTCGCGCTGGAAGACGGCATCGCCTATGTCGGCTTCGAGCGCGTGCATCAGATCGTGAAATTCGACTTCGGTCGCGATGGCGTGTTCGCGCGCGGTGAGGTGATCCCGCAGCCGGTCGGCATGCGCAAGCTGCCAGACAACAAGAGCCTGGAGTCGCTGGTTCTCGTCTCGAAGGAAAAGTTCAAGTCCTCGCCGCTGGCCGGCATGCTGCTGGCGATCTCCGAGCGCGGGCTCGATAGCGCCGGCAACATCCAGTGCTGGATCATCGGCGGCAAGGCGCCGGCGACGTTTGGCATTCGCCGTACGCAGAAATACGATATCAGCGACGCCGCGCTGCTGCCATCCGGCGATCTGTTGCTGCTGGAGCGGAAGTTCTCGCTCTTCGGCGACACCGGCATTCGCATCCGCCGCATTCCGCTGGCTGCGGTGGTGCCGAATGCCGTGCTCGATGGCCCGGCCATTCTCGAAGCGGATCTCGGCTACGAGATCGACAATTTCGAAGGCATCGACACCCATGTCGCCGAAAGCGGCGACACGGTGATCACGCTCGTCTCCGACAACAATTTCTCGATGCTGCAGCGGACGCTGCTGATGCAGTTCGTGTTGATGGAATAAGTCCAGGCACTAAGCCGCCGCGCCGGCTTGTGCCGTTCCCCGCAGCAGCAATTCCCGTACCTCCGTCGCCGGCACCGGGCGGCTGAACAGATAGCCCTGCATCTCCGTGCAGCCGAGCGCGCGCAGCAATTCCTTCTGCGGCAGGGTCTCGACGCCTTCCGCAGTGGTCGTCATCTGCCGCGAGGCCGCAATATTCACCACCGCCTGCACGATCGAGGACGACCCATGGGCGTCGGCGATGTCGGTGACGAAGCAGCGGTCGATCTTGATCTTGTCGAACGGGAAGCGCTGCAGATAGCCGAGGCTGGAATAGCCCGTGCCGAAATCGTCCAGCGCAATACGAACGCCGATGTCGCGCAGGTCCTGCATGATGCCGAGCGCGATTTCGTCGTCGCGGATCAGCACCGCTTCGGTGATCTCGAGTTCGAGTCGCCGTGCCGGCAGCCCGGATGCGGCGAGCGCAGCCGCCACCTTCAGGGGCAGCGATCCGCCGCGGAACTGCGCTGGTGAGACATTGATGGCGATGCGGACGTCGTCCGGCCAGTGGGTGGCCTCCTGACAGGCCGTCGAAAGCACCCATTCTCCCAGCTGGCTGATGACACCGATCTCTTCGGCAACCGGAATGAAATCGGCCGGGGAGATCATGCCGCGCTCCGGATGCCGCCAGCGTAGCAGTGCCTCGCAGCCGACCACGCTGTCGTCGCGCAGGTTCAGCAGCGGCTGATAGAAAACCTCGAAGCCGCCGGCGGCGAAGCCGGCGCCGGCCACGGCCTGGCGCAGATCGAGCTCCAGCATCCGCCGTGCCTTGGCCTTGGCGTCCATTTGCGGCTCGAAGAAGCGGAAGGTGCGGCGGCCTTCCGCCTTGGCGCCATACATCGCGAGGTCGGCATTCTTGAGGAGCTCGTCCAGGTCAGTGCCGTCGCGCGGCGCCATCGCGATGCCGATCGAGGCATCGGTGAGCAGGCGATGGCCGAGGCATTCATGCGGCTCGCGGATCGCCGCGTAGATGCGCGTCAACAGATCGTTGATGTCTGCATGGGTGCTGACGTCGGTCTGCACGATGGCAAATTCGTCGCCGCCGAGCCGCGCCACCACGTCGGAGCCGCGCACGCATAGCCGCAGCCGGCGCGCGATTTCCTTCAGCAGCTCGTCGCCCACGGGATGGCCGAGCGAGTCGTTGATGCTCTTGAATTCGTCGATGTCGATATAGAGCACGGCGCATTGCGCGCCGCGGCTGACGCGCGTCAGCTCACGCTCCAGCTCGGTACGGAATAGCGTGCGGTTAGGCAGGTCCGTCAGTGCATCGTAATGCGCAAGATGGGCGATACGTTCTTCGGCAGCGCGCCGCTCGGTGATGTCTTCGTGGGTGGCCACCCAGCCGCCATCGGCCACCGGTTGCGACGAGATCTGGATCGAGCGGCCGTCCGAGGTCTGCATGAACTGCGTGTTCGAGCGGCCGACATCGCGTATGACGGCTGCGACATAGGCATCGATATCGCCGGTGAACGAACCCGTGTCCTTGCGGTGCTGGATCACGCCGCGAAAGGGGAGGCCGGGTGCGATGACATCCGGCGACAGACCGTACATATCGAGATAACGCTGGTTGCAGACGACGACGCGGGCATCGGCGTCGAACAGCAGCAGGCCCTGCGTCATGTTGTTGATGGCCGTCGCCAACCGGTTCTTTTCCAGCTTCATTTCGCGCTGGGCATTGGCGCTCTGGCGGCGGATATGCCGGATGATGACGAAGAGGAAGCCCGTCAGCAGCAAGGTCGAGCTCGCTGCGAGGAGGATCAGGAACTTGGTCTGGTTACGCCAGTCCGCCAGGACGCCATCGACGGATGACGTGGCGATCAGCGCGATGGGGAAATCTTTCAGCGGTCGGATCGCGCCAAGGCGATCGATGTTGTCGATCGGGCTGACGGTGCGGATCGTGGCCGGCTCGGTGCTGTGGCGCAGATGTTCGAGCAAAGGACCCTGGTACACTCGGCCGATGGAATCGTC
Source organism: Tardiphaga sp. (assembly GCA_030147505.1). Taxonomy (GTDB): domain Bacteria; phylum Pseudomonadota; class Alphaproteobacteria; order Rhizobiales; family Xanthobacteraceae; genus Tardiphaga. The sequence continues at coordinate 54,428 of JASBVG010000057.1, read as the reverse complement.
CTTCTGCGGATAGCGCGCCAGCAACGTGCCGTCGCGAAGGAACATGGAGACGGTGGCATTGTCGCCAAGCGACACCGAGGCGAAGAACTTTTCCAGATGCACGGGTTCGACGCCGCGCGTGATCACACCGAAGAACTCGCCTTTGGGGCCGTTGATCCGACGCGCGAACACCGTCTTCCACTTTCCGGTGAGCCGGCTGAACACCGAGCGCACGATCTCTTCGTCGCGGAAATTCTGTGCCTTGATGATGTCGAAATAGTCGCGGTCGGCCATGTTGGCGTCCGGTGCCGGCCATGACCCCGACCAGTTGATCAGGCGCCCCGTGGCATCGATCACAGTCAGTTCGCCTGCGAACTCGTCGTCGAGTTTGGACTTCAGCATCAGATGCGCTTCGAAGCCGCCCAGCGCATGGGCGAAGCTCTCGGGCGTCATGATGCCATCGGTCATCAGTTGTGCGCGAAAGCCTTTCTGGATGCGTTGCAGCTCCTGAAACTGCTGGTCGAAATGATGCTGCAGCAACAGGACCGTGTTTTCGAGTTCGCGTTTGCTGTTGTCGAGGGCGCGCTTGCGGAAGTTGTTCACGGTCATGGCCGTGCCGATGACGATGGCGATGATCACCACGGCACCGGCGAGCACGAGCCAACGCACCACGCCGCGTCGCGGCAGATCACCACGAACGCCAGGCACGAACGGTGCGATACACGCGTCTCCCGTCACTTGTCCCCCTGGCAGCAAACCCATGTCCTCACCCCGATGAGGATATGGATACCCTCCCAGAGGTAGAAGCGAGGTTAGGAAGTCAGGTGAATGAGAGGTTAATTACAACCGGGAAGTGGTATTGAGTTATGCCGCGAGGCTGTTTCTCGCGCTCGCTGGGTAGGTCTGATTGCGGCCGAGCGATTTGGCGGCGTAAAGCGCGGTGTCGGCCTTGTTGATGAGTTCCATCATCGAGGTCTGCGCGGACGGCACGAGGCAGGCGGCGCCGACGCTGATGGTGGTGGGCGTCATGCCCTCGCGCTCCATGCTGCCGATGTCGCGGCGGATACGTTCGCCGAGCTCGATCGCCTCGGCCAGCGTCAGGCCGGGCAGGATCAGCGCGAATTCCTCGCCGCCATAACGCGCGGCGCAATCGCTGGCGCGCTTGCCGTGGCGGGCAATGCTCCAGGCGATGCCGCACAGGACGAGGTCGCCCGCCTGATGGCCATAACGATCGTTGAAGTCCTTGAAATGGTCGGCATCGATCATCAGCAGCGAAACCGGTTGCTGCGCGCGCATGGCGCGCTGCCATTCCTGTTCGATCACGATGTCGAAGCGGCGGCGATTGGCGAGGCCGGTGAGGCCGTCGGTCATGGCGAGGCGCGCCATCTCGTCTTCCATGGCGGCGCGCTTCTTCATCTCGCCGGCCAGTACCAGCATCAGGAAGCAGGCGATCAGGGCGAGCGCACCCATGGCACCGGCAATCTGCATCGCCTCCTTGCGCCATTGCCCGAAGATCACCGCGGTCGAGCGGCCCACCATCACGATCAGCGGATGCGAACTGTCGCGCCAGACATAGAGGCGCTCAACGCCGTCATTGATGGAAACATCCGTATAGGTGCCCGAGAAGAAAGCCAGCGCCTTCTGCACCGAAGGACGGTGGCTGAAGTCGCTGCCGATGATCCGGGCATCGAACGGCGTGCGCATGATCACCAAGCCATCCTGACGGAACACGGCGATGATGTCGTCGCGTTCGAGCTGCAGGCGGCTCGCGATCTCGTGGAAGTAATTATAGTCAATGAAGCCGGTGACGACGCCGATGAACTGGCCGTCGCGGGCGGCGATGCGGCGGCTCAGCACGATGCCGTAAACGCCGTTATGCAGCATCGGCCGCGAGATATAGAGGCCGAACAACGGATCGCGCCGGTGCACGGTGAAGAATTCGTCGCCTGCGAAATTCTGCTGTTTCGGATCCAGCGTCGATGAATCCAGCGTGACGTTGCCGCCCGCATCCAGCACCTGGATCGCGCCGAAATGACGGGCCGTGGCGGCATAGTCGAACAGCACCATCTGCCGCACGCTGCGCGAAACTTCCATCAGTTCCGGCGATATCATGTTGGCTGCGACATTGCGCATCGACATGTCATAGAGTTCGAGATTGCGTGCGATCTCGGCATCGATGGAGGAGGCGAGATTGCCGAGCGTCTGCTGCGCCAGCTTCTCGTCGCCGCGGCGCATGCTGAACAGCACGCTCGCGCAGATCAGCGAAAACCCGATCACGATCGTGGCCGCTGCGGCCACGAGCCAGCGCGGGGAGAGCTGCCATGTCGGTTTGATGTCGTCGCGGGCAATCATCGTCGGGCAAAGGGATGCTGTTGCAATTGCGGTCCCCTTTAGCACCCGGCGGTGTAATTATTTGACGCTTCCGCGACGATTCACCAGTTTGTCCGGCCAATTTGCGGCCGGGGGTTAACGCTGGGTGAAAGCCTGTGGCGCGATTGCAGACAGGCGGAACAAGCTGACTCGCAGGTGCGTCAGCTTGCCGCCATCAGCGGCGCAGAGCCGTTCTCGCAGGCGAGATCGGCGGCGAGTTTCGCCACTGCATCGGGCGAGGCGCGCCGGGGCAGGGCGACGAATTGCCTGCTGCGCGCATCGCCGTCGAGCACGTCGATCTCTGCGGGTTCGGGCGGGCCGAACACGCCAGGCGCGATCGTATGCACCCGGATGTTGCGGCCGCTGAGCGCGCGGGCGAGGCCGAGGGTCAGCGTGTCGATGGCGGTCTCCGGCGCCGCCTCGGGCGCGAGATCGCAGCGCGCGAGCGAGGTGAGGTTGATGATGGCGCCGCCATCCCGGCCGAACAGGCGGATCGCCTCCTGGCTCATCAGCATGGCGCCGAACAGATTGATCTCGTCGCGCCGCCGCGTGTCGTCCGCCGTCGGCGTTGCCGCGCGGGTGTCGTTGACGAGGATGTCGAGCCGCCCGAAGGTCGCGGCGGTTTCCTCGAACAGCCGCCGCACATCCGGCCAGTGGGCGACGTCGCCCTGCACCGCGATGGCGCAGCCGCCGCGCCAGACGATGTCGGCGACGAGGCGCGTCGCGCCCTCCCGGTCGTCGGTATGGCTGACCACCACGCAGGCCCCCTCGGCGGCGAGCCGGCGGGCGACCGCGGCGCCGATGCCGTTCCCTGCGTGAGTGACGAGCGCAACCTTTCCTGCCAGTCGTGTCATGGCATGATCCCTGTCTTGATGTCCGCGCCGTACCGGCGCGCGAATGTCGGTGAGAGAGAAGAGGTGGCGTCACCGCGATCCGGGGGCCCTCGGGCAACCCGGCGATCTGCGGTCTGGCGCAACTCCCTTATCGCAGACGGTGGCGGTGCAGCGTTAGGCCGATCCTGCCGATGTCATGCACGATCCTGCAAATGTGATGGCCGCGCCATTCCCCTGCCGCGGTGCCGTTGCTAGATGCGACACGGCCCAAAAGGCCCGCCAGATGAGGGGTTTGCCTATGACCGACCGGATCGCCGAATTCCGCGACATCATTGCCCGGAACGCCAGGGAGGACATGGCGAGCCCGATCCGCGGCCTGTATCTGAAGCGCCAGACCGCTCCCACCGAGCTGACCCACACCGCACAGGCGCCGATGTTCGGCATGGTGGTGCAGGGGCGCAAGCGCCTCACCCTCGGCAGCGAGGTCCATGAATATGGCGTCGGCGACTATCTCCTCGTCTCGCTCGATCTGCCCGTCTCGTCCTGCATCGTCGATGCCTCTGAGGAGGAGCCGCATCTCGGCCTCGGCCTCATCATCGATCCGCGCCAGCTCCACGACGTGCTCGGCCGCTTCGGCAACGGCTTTGCCGATGCGCAGGCGGCCGCCGCCGTCCCCGCCCGCGGCCTCGCCGTCGCCAAGGCGTCCGACGACCTGCTCGACGCCGCGCTGCGCCTCGTCCGCCTGCTCGATCGCCCGCAGGACATCGCCGTGATGGCGCCGCTCCTCGAACAGGAGGTGCTGTACCGCCTCCTCGTCGGCCCCTATGGCGCCCGCCTGCGCCAGATCGCGCTGGCCGAAAGCCCGAGCAACAAGGTGGCGAAGGCCATCGCCTGGCTGCGCGAGAACTATGCGCGCCAGCTCCGCATCGAGGATCTCGCCGACAGCGTCGGCATGAGCGAGAGTTCGCTGCATCATAATTTCAAGACCATCACCGCGATGACGCCGATGCAGTATCAGAAGCAGCTGCGCCTGCATGAGGCGCGCCGCCTGATGCTGGTGGAGCGTCTCGATGTCGGCTCGGCCGGCTATGCGGTGGGCTATCAGAGCCCGTCGCAATTCTCCCGCGAATATGCCCGCCTCTATGGCGCCTCGCCGCTGCGCGATCTCGGCCCCCGCAGCGGCATGGCCGTGCTGGAGCAGCGCGCGGCGGAGTGACGTTCGTCACGATGACTGAAGGCAGTGATAAGCCGCAGCGACGCTTCCCTCTCTCCCCATGTCATTGCCGGGCTTGACCCGGCAACCCATCTTCGCCCGCGCACGGACGCCAAAGGTGGATACCCGGGTCAAGCCCGGGTATGACACAGGGGACGTGGCGCGTGCGCGCCCAACGACAACAAGCAACAACACCAGGGAAACCCCATGATCTCGGCAGTGATCTTCGATTTCGGCGGCGTCATCACTTCATCGCCGTTCGAGGCGTTTGCGCATTACGAGCAGACGCACAACCTCCCGAAGGACATCATCCGCCGCACCAATGCGCAGAACCATCATGAGAACGCCTGGGCGAAATTCGAGCGCGCCGAGCTCGACATCGACGCCTTCGACGCGCTGTTCGCCGAAGAGTCCCGCGCCCTCGGCGCCGAAGTCCGCGGCCGCGAGGTGGTGAAGCTGCTCAAGGGCGAGATCCGCCCGGAAATGGTGGAGGCGCTCCGCCGCATCAAGCAGAGTTTCAAGACCGGCTGCATCACCAACAACCTGCCGGCCAATGCGATGGGCTCCACCGACGGCCGCGCGCTCTATGTGGCGGAGGTGATGGTGCTGTTCGATCACGTCATCGAAAGCGCCAAGATCGGATTGCGAAAGCCCGATCCGCGGATCTACACGATGATGACGGAAAAGCTGGGCGTGGACCCTGCGACCTGCGTCTATCTCGACGACCTCGGCGTCAATCTCAAGCCCGCCCGCGATCTCGGCATGACGACCATCAAGGTGACGAGTGGAGCGCAAGCGCTGGACGAGCTGGAAGCCGCGACCGGATTGAAGCTGCGCTAGCCCAAGGCTCCGGCAGCAGTGTCCCCTCCCTCAAGCCGCGTAGCGGCGCAGTGGGGAGGGTCAGGGCGTGCCGCGGCGAAGCTCGCAGAGCGAAGCCGGGTGGGGTGCCTCCCCAAACTCCGACGCCACGTGGGGAGAGACCCCACCCCCGCCTATCGGCGGACCCTCCCCACTGCGCTTCGCTTGGGGGAGGGAGTCCATTAGCCTCGGCGCTCCCACTCCCACCCGGCTCCGCTCTGCGAGCTACGGCGCGGCAAGCAAAAAGCGGCGCGCTTTCCAGCGCGCCGCTTCCTCATCCTCCCGCCCGATCCTCAAATAATCGAGCGATCCACATTCCTCACTTCGCCGGTGCGCGCGTCGATATCCACCTCGATCCACTTGCCATAGCGATCGCGGCCCTGGATTTCCCACTCGTCGCCGTCGAAATGGGTGTTCTTCACCTCGACCACGCCGATGCCATAGGCCACCTGCACCGCCTGTTCGACCGTGAGCGGCCCCATCGGCACCGGGGCCACCACGGCGGCGCGCGGTGCGCGATCGCGCACATAGACGTCGGCGGCCATGGCCGGCACGGCGGTCGCGAGCGCGCCCAGACCTATTGAAGTAACGGCCAGCATGGGAAGCAGGGCTTTTCGCAGGGTCTGTTGCATCGGATGTCTCCTTCTCGAAATTCATGTGTCGCATGCGTCGGCACGACGAAGTGCGCCGCACAAGGCAAGCGCTCCGGAAATACGAACGCCGGTGGCGGCAAGGGAGTTCCGCAGGGAATTGGGGCGATTTGATGCGGGAAAGGCGGCGATAGGGTAGACTGACGGTCTGCAACTTAATCTTGAAATATAATCACAAAAACCATAGTCTATCCAACCATGGATGACGCATGCGTATCTTCAAGACGAAGAATCTCGCGCGTTTCACCAGGCAGCACGGCATCGATGACGCCAGTCTCGTCGAGGCCGTTGCGCGCGCAAGGCGTGGTTTGATCGATGCCGATCTCGGCGGCCGGATCATCAAGCAGCGCGTGGCGCGACCGGGCGAGGGGAGGCGGGGCGGCTTTCGCCTGCTGCTCGGCTTTGGCTCCAATCGCGCGGTCTTCCTGCTCGGTTTTGCCAAGAACGAGCGTGCGAATATCGACGCCGACGAATTGATGACCTTGCGCGAGTTGGTGTCGTTCTGGCTCGCGGCCGACGATGCGGCCATCGACGGGGCGCTCAGGGATGGAAAACTGATCGAGGTGCATGATGGCACGAAAGACGAGTAAGACACCGCCGCGGAAGCGCGTCAGCCGCGTGACAGCAGAATTGCTGGAGATGGCGAGCGATATGCACGCCACCGGCCTGCTGCCGGACGCTGCCTATGACAAGATCACCATGCGCCACATGGGAAAGAACGCGCAGGCTGACACAGCCGAGCTGACGGGCGATGAGATCAGGGCCATCCGCGAAAAGGCCCGTCTCAGCCAGGCCGTTTTCGCGCATCATCTCAAGCTGACGGTCGGCCACGTCTCCAAGCTGGAGCGCGGCGCCGAGCGCGCGAAAGGGCCGACGCTGGTCTTGCTGGATGTGATCAGGCGCAAGGGGATCGAAGCGATCCTGTGATCGATGGTGATACGAAGGACGAGTGGACCGTCGCTTCGTCCATTCAGCGCTCGTTCGCTTGCACGACGATGCACCGCACAAGGCAACCGCCCCGGAACACGAACGCGGGGGTGGCCAGGTGTTCCGCGGGGAAATCGGGCGATGTTGTGGAGACAATCCTTAGCGCTTCACTGGTTTAGAAACATCGATCACAACAACCGCGATACGGCCTTTCTCAATGTCGGGCAGACGATCTTTTAAAACACGCTCTAATTCTTCAGGTGAACTAGGACGAGGTAGTCCATCAGGGTGGGCTGGTAGATTTTTTCCGGCGACACTTCCGAACCAGAAAACAAGATAGATGCCGTGATCATCCGCTCGCCAGTCGCGAGCATACTGTTGGATTAGCTGTACGGTTGCTGCGTTCCAAACCTCGGGGTGCCACTGTCCTTTTATCTCGATGGGGAATCCAAATTTTCCATGCAGAACCACAATATCGGCACGCTTAGCTTCGGGCATAAGAGTTTCGGGCAGGAAATGAATGTTCGAATTCAGTTTGCTCCTCAACAAGTCCAGTAATCGATGACGACAAGTGTTTTCATTTTTTGGATTGTTCTCATTCCAAAACGCATCCCAAGCGTCGGTATCACCATTTCGGATATAATCTCGAATCTCATCGAGTTTATCGAGCGTAAGTGCTTGCAGGTCTTCGATGCTTGCGGGGAGATTATTAGCTAAAACTTCTTTGACTTTGTAGAACGTGGGAACTCGATACTCTGTGTCCCTTCTCAGCCTTAGTTGTTGAGCTCTAACGTGTTTGATCTGATCCTGATATGGCAGCGTATTCGGACTCGTTAACAACCGGTCCAAACTTGCAGAGGCGTCTTCAGTCGGAAATGCGCCTAAAGCATTTATGCACTGCCGCAGGAATTCGGTTGCATTCCAAGTGTTTGTGTCGCCCCAACTGGAGCTCGGATGAGAAACAGGAGGCCAAAGGCTAGCGAAGGAGTCTACGATGGCTTCTAACTGAATAATAGATAAGGGTCGCGATGCACGCGTGCGTTTATTCCGGTCTGGCTGAAGTGTATCGCGTAAGTTCCAGATCAGGGATTTGTCGATTTTGCTAAACTTAGAAACTAGCTCTTTGTAGTCTGTCATTTCTGCATACACGTTTGCCGAAATCCAAACTCTCTTGAGGTCTTCGTCCATCAATTCAATTTTTGATGTGCGATCGTCGATAACTCTTTTGACGGCTGACAGGTCGTTCTTGGAAAAGCAAATCTGCAATAAGTCATGCTGAACAGCTGCATTTGCGTTTGGGTGCGCAATGAGCCAACTAAGTGCAATTTTCCCAGCGACAGGTTCAAATCGTTTTTCGCGTGCAATTCGATGAATGATAGGCACGTGCTGACGTCCCGCGCGAATGTGCGGAGTTGCCATCGCAGTTAGGAAGTTCTCGAGTTCGCTCATTGATGAGAGAACAATATTCTCAACCTCGTCTCGAACAGAGTTTCCAAAGTGATCTGTATGGAAGCTTGAGAACTCCCACCACGCGGCGAGGCACGCAGCTAGGGTCTCTTTCTTAACTGAGGAAAATCCCTTTCCAGATCGCGAAAGCTCCAACACCCCGCAGATCATTGCGAGCTCTATGCAAAGACGCTTTTGTTCTGAGTGGGTCTTTGAAATTTTCTCTACTGTTGGAATATCCTCTTTTGATAAGACAGCTATAAAGCCCTCGATAGCTGCATCTTTAATCTCGTTGCCGAGCCACTGACTCACTCGTTCTATTGGGACAGTCTCGTTGTTGAGGTCGCTGTACCTTCCCAGGTAAGCTTCTGCAATCTGCGATAAGGCGCTGACCGCCTCGCCGTTGGCAATCTGTTCGCGTATCGCCCAATAACTTGCTCGGTGCTTTGCGTAGGTCCGCTCTCGCTTCCTCTCTCGTTCAATTTTTCGCTCTTCTTGTTCTTTACGAAAGTCGCGCTTCGGAGGTGTAGATATACGTCGCCATTCACGCTCAAGAGCTTTGTGACGCGATCGACCAGCCTCGGATGCTTGATCGACGGCGGCGGATACTATCCCTGTGTTTCGCTGGGCTTGGAAAAGCGCTGCCCATCGTTCCACTTCGGAGGTGGTGAGTTCGTCCTTACAGGAGATCTCATTTAAGAATGCGACGAAGTCGTCCTCTGTTAGCGCTAGACCGCGGCTTGCTCTCGGAAGCTCATGGACAATCGCCATCCAAGGATCTCCCTCGGTGAAGGCGATTTGTTGAATTTCTCGTCGAACAGTGCTGTTTTCCTCTAGCCAATTCTGGATGTTGTCTCGATCTGATGAGTGCCCGGTCTCACGATCCGCGAGCTTCAACCAATCCCAGATACGGTTTGATTCTAAACTTGAAGCAGTCTCGATGGCCTTGTCTATGAGTTGCTCGACGCTATTAGATAGTTCGTATCCAGGACGCCAATGAGTTGGCTTTTTCAGCGCTGCTATTTGAATTTTTAATGCATCAAGAACTTCGCCTGCCTTTTCTGGCGAGATTCTCTGAGTGATGGCATAAACCATTCCGGATACATACGGATCGTCTTGATTGTCATCGTCGTCGAGCGCTTCGTCTGATTCGATAGAGGAGACCGGCTGCCGCGACGGCTTGCGATAATCCAAAATCGCTGTTGCGACTCGGTTTCCATCAAAATTCTCGCCTTTTGTGGCGGCTATAATTTCTAGAACTAGTCGGGAGTCACCGGATTTCTTCCTTTGTCGCAACTCTTCCGCACAGTCTGGCCAGTCGACGCTGATGTGGCTAGCGATCAGCGCTTCGAGCGCGTGAGCCCGTTCTATGTAAGGAGCGGAGCAGTCTTTAACGATTGTGAGGAGTTTTCCGGAGATCGTCGACGTAAGCTTGGAGCCTTCGAGAGCCTCCAAGATCAGGGTAGAAAGATGCACGTGCCTTTGCGGGCTGCCAATGAGAGCTACTATATCGCTTTCCAACTCCCCACGAGCTATGCCGCTTATCTGCCGCTTTCCCCAATCTTCACTTCGGAAATAGGGGTCTTCGTTTGCAAGCGACGACAGCGAGTTGAGTAAGAGGCGAGCTACGTCGGTCGATAAGCTGTCCATGTCTCCGTAGCGAAGAACACCGTACGGGTCAGCTTTAATGCAGCGATGTGCTTGGGTTGGACTGAAATGAGCTATCCAAGCATGGATGCCTCTCAAAGGCGTTGGAATTCCGCCCGAGAATGAGAGTAGTTGAAATATGCGTCTTTCGGAAATCCCTTGAGAAAGTTGCTTGCTTAACCATCTAGCTCCGAGAAATTCCGCGATAACTTTATGGAACGGTCCGTAAACGTTCTCGTCAAAGCTTTGGAAGAGTCTTGTCTTGACAATCGATCGCGCGTTGCATGGGCCCGTTATGTCAAGCAGGTCGCTAATCGGAATAAAGCCGCGAGGTGTTTCTGCTCTGGGTCGGTCTGTAACGCCCATAGAAGACGATAGCAGAAGGTGAGCAAAGATCGCGCCTGCAGCATCGAGCAGTTCATCTAAGCTTGACTGGGCCGTCGATGATCGTTGATGAGCGCGATTTCGTTCGACAGCGAGAAGTTCTGTGGCCTTGCTTAAAAGACCTGCCTGGCCTTTTGGAAGGCCTTGTCCGGCTGAAGCAACTTCAGCAACAAGTGTGAGCGTTAGAGGGTTGCCATAGAAGTCGCTCAGGTCGCGGTTATTCAGCTCAAGTAGGATGCTTTCTGCTTGGATCTCAGAATCGTAATTTTCGAGAAAGGCCTTCGCGTCGTCATAGCTAAATGGCTGAAGATGAAGTGTGGTAGGCTCTGTTCCGTAGTCTTCGCCAATTTTATAGCGATCGGTGGAGCCCTGCCAATCCGCAGATCGGCAAGATATAATAAAGTTAGGATTTCCGATCTCGGATAGCTTGCTCAGGACTTCGTCGATGGGAGGTTTCTGTGATGATGATGCGATCTCATCAAGGCCATCGATGACTAGCTTTGCAGGCGATTGAATGCGAAAGCGCTCTCGTTCTTGATTTCTGTAGAACGTGCCTGCCGTAACGCGCGTGTAGCTTAGTTGGTTTGCTAATCGTTTGGTGAGCTCAGTTTTTCCCAGTCCAGGGTCACCTAGTATGACTATTGGCGTTCCGATTGTCGCGATCTCTGCTTCGTCGATCAGCGCCTCATTTTTTTGACCGCGATTAAGAATAAGTCGACGGTTGATGTAGTTTACGATCATGATCGGAGTCGCCCGCACGTTTTTCGCCGACCTGATTTTATCTGAGTCGATGAAATGCGAACTGCAGAAGCTTAGTCAGATTGTCGCGGTGAATAACAAAACGGCCGGATCTCGCGATCCGGCCGTGTTGTTATTCTCTATGAAGCTGCGCCTGATCAGCGCGGCGTCCTCAAACTCTCAGGCAGCTCACGCCGCCCAAAAACCTCAGGCAGCCTTGGCTTCCGTCTGCTTCTTCTCGATGGCGCGCTTGAGCAGCACGGCCTTGGCGGAGAGCTCGCTCTCCTTCGCCGCCATCAGATAGGCGTCGAAACCACCGCGGTGGTCCACCGACTTCACGGCATTGGCGGACACGCGCAGGCGCACGCCGCGGCCGAGCGCGTCGGAGATGAAGGTCACATTGACCAGGTTCGGCAGAAACCGGCGCTTGGTCTTGATGTTCGAATGGCTCACCTTGTGGCCGACCTGCGGGCCCTTCAGTGTCAGTTCACAACGCCGGGACATGGCGAAAATCCTCTGTCATCCCCGCCTGCGATCCGATGATCGGGCAGGGGTTCAAAAATCACGTCCATTTCAGGAGCCGCGGACGTATAGGGTTTGGAGCTGCAAACGTCAAGACGTCATCATCCAGATGACATCCATCTGGTGACATGCGCCGGGAACCAGAGATATGGCACCGGCCCGCCCGGGAGGCGACCGCGCTGGCAACGCCGGTTCTATAGCCGCTCCTTTCCGCCGTGACCACCGCGAAATGGTCGGCGCGGGCGCGCAGGCGTTGGAAAGCTGCGCTGTTCCCATCATATAAAGGACGTATTCCGGCCGGACACGAAGCATCGGCCGCGCGATCTGCACGCACAAGCTGCGGCCCGGCAGACCAGACGTGAGGTAAGACGAGACGTGCACGGCCCCGGCCCCCGCAATACAGGCTTCTGGACCCGGCTCCCCCTGCTGACCGCAGGCGCGGCGCTCATCGCGGCGCTGGCCGGCATGGCCGCGCCGGCGCGGGCGCAGGGCAAGCTCGAGGCCAAATATGAAGCCAGCCTCGCCGGCATTCCCGTCGGCAAGGGCACCTGGGCCATCGATATCGGCGAGGATCAATACAGCGCGGCCGCCACCGGCGGCACCGCGGGCCTGCTGAAGGCGTTTTCCGGCGGCTCGGGTTCTGGCCAGGCGCAGGGCCGCGTGGTGGCCGGCACGCTGTCGCCGACCAATTACCAGGCCATCACCACCTCGGCGAAGAAATCCGAGACGATCAAGATACTGATCGCCCTCGGCTATGCGAAGGGCTATTCCATCGAGCCGGAGCCGCCGGAGGACCCGGAGCGGATCAAGGTCACCGATGCGCATCGCCGCAATGTGATCGATCCGATGACCGGCTCGCTGCTGCATGTCGCGGGCACCGGCAGTCTCCTGGCGCCGGACAGCTGCCGCACCGGCACCGCGATCTTCGACGGCCGCATGCGCTATGACATCAAGCTCGATTACAAGCGCATGGAGCAGGTGAAGGCCGAAAAGGGCTATCACGGCCCGGCCATCGTCTGCGCCGTCTATTTCACCCCCATCGCCGGCTATGTGCCGGACCGCGCCGCCATCAAATATCTCGCCGCCCAGCGCAACATGGAAGCCTGGCTGGTTCCGATCGCCGGCACCCGCGTGCTGGTGCCCTATCGCGTCACCATCCCGACCCCGCTCGGCCAGGCCATGCTGGAGGCGACGGAATTCGTGACCACGGCCGCGCCGGCCAGGGCGGCGGCGAAGGTGAATTAGCGCGCGGACGCGCTGCCTCCGTATTGCCGCAAGAAATGCGGACCCTATGTGGGGAAAACCGGCTTTTCGGCGCAGGGTTCGTGAGGCAGACCAGCGGCCGCTGCGGCAAACCGGCGGCAGGCTTGCGGCATTCCAGCGGCGCTGGGGCGCAGTTGACTCTTTTGCCATTCGGAGTCCGCGTGATTCCTCTTGATGCACACGTATCCACAGGCCTTGTTGCCCTGTCACAAACTTGATCTAGTGAGGAATTAGGGCGCTCGCCGCGACATCTTGGGGGTAAACGGGCCCCGGCGGTGCGGAGTCACCGATTCGGGCCGGTTTCGTTCCGGAGTCGTTCCAGACAGTCTCTCGCCTTGACAGAAGGCCGCTCGGAAATACCTGAAAAACATGGCCTTTTCGCATTCTCCGCTCGGCACAGGCCGGGCGCCCGGCGCCGGCGTCACCGCCGTCCTCGGTCCCACCAATACCGGCAAGACCCACCTTGCGATCGAACGGATGCTGGCGCATCCCTCTGGAATCATTGGACTTCCGCTGCGCCTGCTGGCCCGCGAGGTGTATAACAAGATTCTCGCCCGCGTCGGCCCCGAGGCGGTCGCTTTGGTCACCGGCGAGGAGAAGATCAAACCGGCCAAACCACGATATTGGGTATCCACCGTCGAGGCGATGCCACGAGATCTTGATGTTTCGTTCCTTGCGGTGGACGAAATCCAGATCGCATCCGACCTCGAACGCGGTCATGTTTTCACCGACCGGATTCTGAATCGCCGCGGCCGTGACGAAACTTTGTTGCTCGGCGCCGCCACGATGCGGCCGATCGTCGAGAAATTACTCCCTGGAATCAACGTGGTAACCCGCCCGCGGCTGTCCACGCTGGAGTTTGCCGGCGACCGCAAGATCACGAGGCAACCGCGCCGCACCGCCATCGTCGCGTTTTCCGCCGATGAAGTTTACGCCATCGCCGAACTCATCAAGCGTCAGCACGGCGGCGCTGCCGTTGTCCTCGGAAGTCTTTCTCCGCGCACGAGAAATGCCCAGGTTGAGTTGTTTCAGAGCGGCGATGTCGACTATCTCGTCGCCACCGATGCGGTGGGCATGGGCCTCAATCTCGATGTCGATCACGTCGCTTTCGCCAGCGACCGCAAATATGACGGCTACCAGTTCCGTCGCCTGAATCCGTCTGAATTCGCGCAGATCGCCGGCCGCGCCGGCCGCGCGACGCGGAACGGGACTTTCGGCACCACTGGCCGCTGCGAGCCGTTCGAGTCCGAGCTCGTCAATCAGCTGCAGAATCACATCTTCGATCCAGTGAAAGTGCTGCAATGGCGCAATTCAAAGCTGGATTTCGCGTCGATCGCGTCATTGCAGGTCTCGCTTTCCGAACCGCCTCGGCATGAAGCGCTGACGCGTGCACCGATCGCCGAAGATCTGCGCGTGCTCGATCATGCCGCGCGCGATCATGAGGTGCGCGATATCGCGCAGGGCAAGGATGCGGTCGAGAAATTGTGGGACGCGTGCCAGATTCCCGATTACCGCCGCATCGCGCCCGCCGCGCATGCTGAACTGGTGGTGACGATCTTCAACTTCCTGATGAAGCGCGGTCGCATTCCTGACGCCTGGTTCGGCGCCCAGATCGCGCAGGCTGACCGAACCGATGGCGATATCGACACCTTGTCAGGCCGGATTGCGCAGATTCGTACCTGGACCTTTGTGGCAAATCGCCCCGATTGGCTCGCAGATGCCGAACATTGGCAAGGAATCTCCCGTGAATTGGAAAATAAACTGTCAGATGCCCTTCATGAGAGGCTTACAGAGCGTTTCGTTGATCGTCGTACCAGTGTATTGATGCGCCGCTTGCGGGAAAACACGATGCTGAATACTGAAATTGGTAAGACGGGCGAAGTTGTTGTCGAGGGCCACACGATTGGCCGGCTCGATGGTTTTACATTCTTGCCCGATGCGGCTGAGGCCGGCTCCGATGCGAAGGCCTTGCAGGCCGCAGCGCTGAAGGCGTTGGCCGGCGAGATCGATGCGCGCGCGGAGAAACTATCGAATGCGCCGGACGATCAGTTCGTTCTGACGTCGGATGGCACTTTGCGCTGGACCGGCGATGCTGTGGCGAAACTGGTTGCTGCCGACGATGTTCTGCGTCCGCGTCTGCGCATTATCGCCGACGAGCGCCTCACCGGCGCACCGCGCGATGCCGTGCAGGCCCGTCTCGATCTGTATCTGAAGACGCATATCGAAAAGCTGCTCGCACCGCTGTTCGAACTATCGAAGGCTGAAGACGTCGCCGGCATCGCGCGTGGCATCGCCTTCCAGCTTAACGAAGCGCTTGGTGTGCTCGAGCGGCAGAAGATCGCTGCCGAGATGAAGGATCTCGATCAGCCGTCGCGGGCCACGCTGCGCAAATATGGCGTGCGCTTCGGCGCCTATCATATCTATTTCCCGAATCTGCTGAAGCCGGCCGCGCGTTCGCTCGCGGCGCTGCTGTGGGCGCTGAAGCAGGACAATGTCGATATGTCCGCGCTGTCGAGCGCACAGCATCTCGCCGGCTCGGGACGTACCTCATTCCCAGTCGACAAGGCTCTTGGCCGCGATGCTTATCGCGTGCTCGGCTATCGCCATGCCGGCGAGCGCGCCGTACGTGTCGATATTCTCGAACGTCTTGCCGATCTGATCCGTCCTGCTTTGTCGTGGCGCGAGAATTCGCCGGGCGAGAAGCCGGCCGGCGCCTATGACGGCCGCAGCTTCACCGTGACCCAGGCGATGACTTCGCTCACCGGATCGGCCGGCGAAGATTTTGCGTCGATTCTGCGTGCACTCGGCTATCGCATGGAAAAGAAGCCGGCGCTGCCGCCGGCTCCGCCGAAGCCGCTCGCTGCAACGACGCCGATCGAGGTTGCGACGGCAGATGCAACAGTGGAAGCGACCACGGATGCGCCTGCGTCCGATGCTGCGGCGGCAGAAGCTTCTGCCGAGACGACTGCTGTCTCTGAGGCGGTAACGCATGACTCCGCCGCTGCTGCAGAACCGGTGGCGCAGAGCGAAGTCACCGAGGCCGTTGAAGCGGCTGCGACCGAAGAAGCCGCGCCATCGTCCGCGTCGCTGTTGCCGGAAGTCTCGCCGGTTGTCAGCGAGCCTGTTGTCGAAGCGTCTGCGGAAGCAACCACGGAAGAAGCCGCTCAGGCAGAAGCCGCGGTTGCCGAGGCCGCTCCTGCGGAGACCGCAACTTCCGATGCCGAGACTCCAGCTGTTGAAGTCGCGGCGGCTGCAGAGCCTGAGATGGTCGAGGTCTGGCGTCCGGGTGGTCGTTCCGATGAACGTCGTCCTCCGCGCCATGATCGCAACCGCAATCACCATCGTCGCGATAACAATGCGGCTCAGGGTGCAGCGGCTCCTGCTGGCCAGGCAGAGGGCGCGGCCAATGAAGGCGGTCGCCGCGATCATCGTGATCGGAGTGGCGGCGGTGGTCGCCGCGACCGTGATGGCGATCGTGGCAACAAGGATTTCCGTCGTCCACGCAGCGATACGCCGGAAGGTGCGCCGAATCGCGAAGCCCGTGGTGACCGGGGCGACAAGGGTGGTCGTCCGCCGCGCGACCGTGATCGCGATCAGCGCTTCCAAGGCGGCAAGGGCAAATTCGGTGGCGATAAGGGTCGCGACGGCGGTCGCGACCGCGATCGCGGCGGTGCCACGCGTCCGTTCGCATCGAGCGCCTCGCCGCGCGATCGTGGCGGCGCCATGGATCCGAACTCGCCCTTCGCCAAGCTCGCTGCTCTCAAGGAGCAGATGGGCAGTAAGGAATGAATCCTTTGTGTCTGATGCGGTGCTGATTGGACCGACAGCGTCTCGACAAGTGGCTGTGGCATGCGCGGGTGGTGAAAGCTCGCACCAGCGCCGCTGCGCTGGTCGAGGGCGGTCAGGTCCGCGTCAATGGCGAACGGCAGAAGTCGCCCGGCCACGGTATCAAGATCGGTGATGTGATCACCGTCGCCCTGGATCGTGCAGTTCGGGTGATGAAGGTGGAAGGCTTTTCCGAGCGCCGGGGGGATGCAGCGTCCGCTCGCGTGCTCTATACGGATTTGCAACATCCGCAGGAGTAGTTATCTCAGGTGGAACAGCGCGGCCACAGCCGGTTTGTGGCAAAATCCTTCTCTATGACGGAAACGCACTGATCCAATCCGGCCGCATGTCTTGCGGCAGGGGGGTGGGTGCGCTACGCAACCGTCAAAATATCGATCGTTTCCGGAGCTTTGGATGACTTACGTCGTCACCGACAACTGCATCAAGTGCAAGTACACCGACTGCGTCGAGGTATGCCCCGTGGATTGCTTCTACGAGGGTGAGAACATGCTGGTCATCCATCCGGATGAATGCATCGACTGTGGCGTGTGCGAGCCTGAATGCCCGGCGGACGCGATCAAGCCCGACACCGAAGGCGGGATCGAGAAGTGGCTCCAGATCAATCTGGAGCACGCCAAGAAATGGCCGAACATCACCCAGAAGATTGATGAGCTTCCCGAGGCTAAGGAATTTGATGGTCAGGAAGGCAAGTACGAAAAGTACTTTTCCGCGGCGCCCGGTAAAGGTGATTAAGGCGCACCGTTAACACTTTGCGTCATCCCGATACCTGTGACGACCTGAAATTTACCCTGTGTCTGATTATGACCCACTTGGGGCCGCCGGGCGGCTCCGAGGGGGCATAAATCATTGATTTTTGCGGGAAATGTGCTATTATAGGCACATTCAAGAAGCTGGACCGTGTGGTGCCGCTCGTTTTTGGCCCTGCCGGGTTCCCGTTTTATAAAATCAAACAGGGGCGTGGCAGTTTCCACGCACAGGCCGTGTCACAGAAAACGCGTAAAAAGAGTATTTCTAAGGCTTCGAAGAAGACAGCTGCGGCAAGCCACGTTGGTGGCAAGCGTAGCGAGAGCAAAGGCCGTGTACGGCCCCCTGTCAAGGACACACGGACGACGACCCGCACCACGGCCAAAACATCCCCCGTCAAGGCTTCGACGGCCAAGGCTCCCGTAGCCAAGGCCTCTGCCGGCAAGGCTTCTGCTCCCAAGGCTCCTGCTTCCAAGGCTCCGGCCAAGGTGGTGGCGGCAAAGACTTCGGCAGCGAAGGGTTCGGGTGCCAAGGCCCATGAGGCGAAGACCGTTGCGCCAAAGTCCGCCCAGAACAAAAGAAGTGAAATGCCGAACAAGAGTGCCAAGCCCGCCGCCGAGAAGCCCGCCGTCAAGGCTGCTGCGCCCAAGACTGCCGCCAATGCATCTGCTGCTCCGAAGTTTGCTGCTGAGAAGCCTGCCGTGAAGTCTCCAGCCGCAAAGCCGGTGGCCGAGAAGGCGCCTGTCGCGAAGTCCGACGCTCCGAAGACGACGGCCTCGGCCATGAAGGCGGCCGCCGCCAAGGAGCAGGCCAAGGCGGCTGCGGCTGAGAAGCCCGTGGTGGCGAAGCCGGCAGCACCGGCTCCCCGCGCAGAGGAGCCGAAGAAGGCGGCGACCCAGCGTCAGGGCTTCAAGACCAATGAATATGTGGTCTATCCCGCCCATGGCGTCGGCCAGATCCTCGCAATCGAGGAGCAGGAAATCGCGGGCGCCAAGCTTGAACTGTTCGTCATCAATTTCCTGAAGGACAAGATGACGCTACGCGTTCCGACCGCAAAGGTCGCGAATGTCGGCATGCGCAAGCTGTCCGAACCGGCGCTGGTGAAGAAGGCGCTCGAAACCCTCAAGGGTCGCGCCCGCATCAAGCGCACCATGTGGTCGCGCCGTGCGCAGGAGTATGAAGCGAAGATCAATTCGGGCGACATCGTCGCGATCGCCGAAGTGGTCCGTGACCTGTTCCGGTCGGAATCGCAGCCCGAGCAGAGCTACAGCGAACGCCAGCTCTATGAAGCGGCGCTCGATCGCCTGTCGCGCGAAATCGCCGTCGTCCAGCACGTCACCGAGACCGAAGCGGTCAAGGAGATCGAAGGCCAGCTCGCCAAGAGCCCGCGTCGCGGCGCCAAGGCTGAAGACGCCGAGGCCAACGCAGACGATGCGGATGAAGGCGATGAGGATGTCGCCGAGGACGAAGCTGCATAAGCGGCGACGGCATGATCGAGTTCGAAAGCCCGGCTGCAAGGCCGGGCTTTCTGTTGCACGACATCTTGCTTCTCCCTCCCCAGCAAGCGGGAGAGGGGCGCGTGTCTGTCGCGCCGTCGCAGGGTGCATTAGCCGAAAGCGTAATCCGCCGGCCGACTGCATGGTGGAAGCTCCGCGACTGATTACGCTTCGCTAATCTGTCCTACGGCTGAGCCTAATCCACCACGATCTTCACGCGATCGCGCGGCTTCACCTGCGCATTGGCCTCGAGACCGTTCATCACGCGAAAGCGCTCCAGAGGACGGTCGACGCCGCTCATCCGATGCGACAGCGATTCCGCTGTGTCGCCCGGCTGCACGTTGATGACTTTAATACGGAGTGGCCGTGCGGCCTGTATTTCTGCCAGCGTCAGGCGGCGGAACGAATTGACAGTCTCGCGCGCATTGCGCTCGCTCTCATTGGTCTTCTGCTTGGCGGCGAAAATGAAGCGATAGACGTCGCTGCCGAAGCGCAGCGCATAGACGCGGAATTGCCACTGGTCGCCGCGAGCGAGCGCCGTCGCGGCGGGGAAGCCGTTGATGGTGACTTCTTCGGTGGTGGCCTTGTCGACATTCTCCATCCAGCCGGAATTGAGATAGTCGCCGAGCGACTGTTCGGACGGCACGCGCACCACGTCGAAGCGCATGGCCTGATTGCCGCCCTCGCGCACGCCGATCACCGCCTGCGCGGTGTTATCGAGCGTGAAAGCGTCCGGCGCCTGGAACGTAAAGCCGAGTTTCGGATGCAGGAAGCGGCGACCGCGGACGAAGCCTTCGCTCGGATCTTCGCCGTAAACGATGCCGTCGATGGCGGCGAGATAGGTCTCGCGGTCGCGTTCGCCACTGCCGCCCGAAGGCGAGGCATATTGCCTTGCATTGGCCTGCGCATTCTGGACGCGCTCGGGCGTCGCCGGATGCGAGGACAGAAAATCCTGGGCGCGCGGATCGAGCGGGGTACGGGTCGCTTTCAGCGCGGCGTTGCGCTCCATCGCCGAGAGGAAGCGCGAGGCACCGAACGGATCGAAATGCGCGCGGGCGGAAATGCCGACGCCGATGCCATCGGCTTCGAATTCCTGCGCACGCGAGAAGCTCGCCATGGTGAGCTTCGATTTGGCGAGCGCCAACGCGGTGAGATCGGGATCGTTGGTGCCCATATCGGAGACGACACGGGTCACGACCGCGGCCTGCCGCGCCTGTTCCTCGCGGATCGAGGCGTGCTTGGCGAGCACATGGGCCATTTCGTGCGACAGCACAGACGCGAGCTCGGACGTGTCGCTGGCAAGTGCGACCAAGCCGCGCGTCACATAGAGCTGGCCGGTCGGCAGCGCAAAGGCGTTCACGGCGCCGGAATTCAGGATGGTGACCTTATAAGCGAGGTCGGGCCGTTCGGAGACGGCGACCAGGCGGTCGACGGTCTTGGAGATCAGCGCTTCGAGCCGCGGATCGTCATAGGACCCGCCATAGGAAGCGAGAATGCGCTCATGTTCTTTCTCGGCGGCGGGTGTCTGGACGACGGCGGGTTTCGGCGGTTTGGCGGGCGCCGGCGGCTTCACAGCGGCGGAAGCCGCTTCGAAACGGCTCGCATCGCCGCACCCCGACAGCGCCAGGGCCGCGCATAGCACAACCGGCGCAGCCCAAAGGCGGCGGCTCAAGCTGGTTTGCCGTCCCACACCCGTCACGTTTGCGTCCTGCCTGGCGGTCCTATTGGTCCCCGACCACCTCGATCTGCCCCACATGGCGCGCCTCGATCCGCGGCCCACCGCGGCTCTCGACCCATCCACGCACACGAATTCGTCGTCTTTCAAGGGACTTGAGCGTGATTCCTGCCCCTGCGAAAGCAGTCACCATGCGCCTTGAAATAGACACGGCAAAGTCCCGTGTCCAGCGACGGCCGAAATTGAGATAAGTCGTGTTTCCAGCTTCCCGGACGGACAAAACATGTCCTTCGACCACGACAAAACGCCCCAACTGAGCCAGAATATCGCCCGGAATTACGGCCTTTTTGATGACGTCATCAAGAGCCCAGAGTCCCGCTTTGGCACGTCTGGCCGCGGCCTCGGCAGCAGCGAGTTCCGCCGCGCAGCCGGCGTTGGGAACCGTGCCGGAGGCGAGGGCGGCGCCGGCCCGCAGCAATCGGACCTGCAGTGGCGGACCATCGGTCTCGACGAAGACGAAGGCGGACTGCCGGCCGTAGCGATCGGGCGTGTCGCTGTCCCCATGAAGGGCGACGTCGCCATCCGGGATCAGCGCCGTAAGCGCGGCGGTGGATGGCCAGCCGATTGCGGGCTCGATCCCGGTCAGCCGGACTTCCGCACCGTCGGCCATGCGCAATGTGCGGATATCGATCACGTCAGCAATGCGTCCCGTGTCCTGCGGCTCGAACGAACAGGCGGATGCGCATGCGACGGTCGTGGATGCGAGGAAGCCGACGATCGGCGATACGAGCATTGTCGTGCATCGTCCCGTATGCGCGATGGCTCCGACACGCATTGGCCGTCCTGTGTGCTGATACGCAACCCTATGTCGGTGCGATCGATCGTGTCCATTCCGCTTTGCGGAAACTTTGCTTCTTTCGAGTAATTCTCGCAACGCGATGCCTCTCGCAGCGGCTTGCCGCTCTGGTTCCCTTGCTGCATGATCGCCGCAACAATAAATGCCGTGCCCAACGCGCGGCGAGGGAGGGACTACGTGAAGACGCTACTTTCTGGCCTGCTCGCATCGACCATAATTCTGGCCGCGACATCGGGAACGATGGCGCAGAACAAGCCGCTCAAGCTCGGCGCGATCCTCGATATGTCCGGCCTCTACGCCGATATCACCGGCGTCGGCAGCGAAACGGCCGCGAAGATGGCGGCGGAAGATTTCGGCGGCGAGGTGCTCGGCCGCAAGGTCGAGATCGTCGCGGCGGATCATCTCAACAAGGCCGACCTCTCGGCGAATATCGCACGTGACATGCTCGACAATCAGGGCGTCGAGGCGATCATCGACGTGGCGGCATCGGCGACGGCGCTGGCTGCGAGCGAGATTGCTCGGGCACGCAACAAGATCATCATTTTCAACGGTCCGGGCTCGATCCGCCTCAGTAACGAGGCCTGCGGTCCGTATACGGTCCACTATGTGTTTGACACCTACGCACAGGCCAATGTGACCGGCCTCGCCACCGTCAAGAATGGGCTCGATACTTGGTTCTTCCTGTCGGCCGACTATGCGTTCGGTCAGGATCTGGAAAGGGATACGACGGCTGTCGTTACCAAGGCGGGAGGCAAGGTTCTGGGCAGCGTCAAACATCCGCTCAACACTGCGGATTTCTCGTCCTTCCTGCTGCAGGCGCAGTCGTCCAAGGCCAAGGTCGTCGGCCTCGCCAATGCCGGCGGCGACACCATCACCGCGATCAAGCAAGCGGCCGAATTCGGACTCACCAAGAGCGGTGGGCAGAAGCTGTCGCCGCTGCTGGCCTTCATTTCTGACATCGACAGCGTCGGTCTCGACACCGCGCAGGGTCTGATCCTGGCTGAAGCTTTCTATTGGGATCTTAACGACGAGACCCGCGCTTTCACCAAGCGCTTCCAGGAACGCACCAAGGGGCGGGTGCCGACCTCGGCCCAGGCCGGCGTCTATTCATCCGTGCTCCATTATCTCAAGGCGGTGAAAGCGGCCGGTACGACCGACTCCGCGGCGGTCATGAAGCTGATGAAGGAAACCCCGATCAACGACATGTTCGCCAAGAACGGTAAGATCCGCGAGGACGGCCGGATGGTGCATGACTTCTATCTGTTCGAGGTCAAGAAGCCGTCGGAGTCCAAGGGGCGCTGGGACTATTACAAGCTGCTTGCCACCGTTCCGGCCGATCAGGCATTCCAGCCGCTCGAAGCGTCGCGCTGCCCGCTGGTGAAGAAATAACCGTCGCGGTCGGGGGGGCCGGGCGATCAACAACAAGAAAAGGAAAATGCAATGAGCGATATCGTCCTGCAGAATCTCGACAACGGTCTTCTCACTATCACCATGAATCGTCCGGATCGGCGTAATGCGTTGAATCCGGAAATGACGGAAGGTCTGGTGGCGGCCGCGCGCCGCGCGCAGGAAGATCACGACGTACGCGCCGTGCTCATCAAGGGCGCAGGCGGCACGTTCTGTGTCGGCGGCGACGTCAAGTCGATGGCCGCCGGCCGAGCGCCGCTGCCGTTCGAGGCCAAGCGCGTGAATCTGCGCAAGGGCATGGAAGTCTCGCGCATTCTGCATACGATGGCGAAGCCGGTGGTGGCGCAGCTCGATGGCGCCGCCGCGGGTGCAGGCCTCTCGATCGCGCTATCCTGCGATCTCCGTGTCGCCTCCTCCTCGGTGAAGATCACGACAGCCTTCGCCAAGGTCGGTTTTTCCGGCGATTACGGCGGTACCTATTTCCTCACCAAGATGCTCGGTAGCGCCAGGGCGCGTGAGCTGTATCTGATGTCGCCGGTGCTCACCGCACAGGAGGCGCTGGCGCTCGGTGTGGTCACCAAGGTCGTCGATGATGCCGAGGTGGAAACGGCGGCGCGTGAACTTGCGATGTCGCTCGCGCGCGGACCCAGCATCACCTACGGCTATATCAAGACCAACATCAATAATGCCGAGACGATGACGCTGGAAGCCTGCTTCGACGGCGAGTCGATGCATCATACCCGCTGCGGCGACACCGATGATCACAAGGAGGCCGCCAAGGCCTTCGTCGAGAAGCGCAAGCCGGTCTTCAAGGGGCAATGACCATGGGCCAGATGCGGTTGCGGCAAGTCTGTCTGGTCGCTCCGCATCTGGAGCCGGTTGTCGGCGACATCACGGCCATTCTCGGCCTCGATGTCTGCTATCGCGATCCGCATGTGGAGAAATACGGGCTCGAAAACGCGTTGATGCCCGTCGACGCCACGCTGCTCGAAGTCGTGGCGCCGACGCAGCCGGGAACAGCGGCCGGGCGGTTTCTCGAAAAATCCGGCGGACGCGGTGGCTATATGGTGATCCTGTCCTGCGAGGACCCCGACGAGCGCGGGCGCTTCGCCGCCAGCATCGGTGTCCGCACTGCCAATGTGATTGACCATCCACCGTATCACGGTGTGCAACTGCACCCGCGCGATTGCCGTGCCGCCTTCATTGAATTCAACCACACCGCAGGCAGCGACGACGATTTTGATATTTATCCACCGGCCGGACCGAACTGGCAGGAATCGATCCGTCACGACGTCACGCGGGCCCTGCTCGAGGTCGAGCTGCAGAGCCCGGATCACTACGATCTGGCGCAGCATTGGAGCAATCTCATCGGCATACCGCTGACCTCGTCGAAAGGAAACGATCCGCAGCTCGCCTTCCCGAATGGCTGCCTGCGTTTCACCAAGGGCAAGGTCGAGGCGATGACCGGGCTGACCTTCCGCGTCAACGACGTGGCGCAGGTGCAGGATAAGGCGCGAGCACGCGGATGCCCTTCCGCCGGTGATGCATTTCTGCTGTGCGGGGTCACGTTCCGGGTCGTTGCCTGATCGATGCCGTCGCGGCACCATCCGCTTGTTCTGACGCGTTTCCTTGATGCGAACCGGAAGCCACTTCGCTCGAAAACGCTACGACAATAACAATAGACGGGAAACGCCATGAGTGTGTCAGGTCCGCATCCGCTGGACTCGTTCTTCAATCCGTCCAGCATTGCCATTATCGGCGCCTCGCGCGACGGCACCAAGATTCCCGGCCTGCTGCTGGCTTTTCTCCGCAAGAACCAATTCTCCGGCGCGATCTATCCGGTCAATCCGAACTATCCCGACATCGATGGGCTGAAATGTTATCCATCGCTCGATGCGATCGGGCAGTCGATCGATCTTGCGATCGTGATCATTCCCGCCCGCGTGGTGCTGGGCGCGCTGGACGATTGTGCCAGGCTCGGCGTCAAGCATGCGATCATCATTTCTTCGGGCTTTGCCGAAGAGGGCGGCGATTCCATCGCCATGCAGGATGCCATCGCGTTACTCGCCAAACGCACAGGTATGCGTATTTCCGGTCCGAATGCCGAGGGTTATTATAACCAAATCGCGGGCATCGCAGCGACGTTCAGTCCGACCGTCGATGCGAAGCCTGACCAGCCGCGCTTTGTCGCGACACGAAAGCGGATCGGCATCGTCGCGCAGTCCGGTGGCATCGGCTTTGCGATCTACAACCGCGCCAAGGCGCTCGGCATCGCGCTCAGCACGGTGATTTCAACCGGCAATGAGTCCGATCTCGGGGCGGGCGAATTTTTTGACTATCTCGCACAGGACCCCGTGACTGACGTGATCCTGCTGTTCATCGAAGCTATTCGCGACGTCGATCAATTCCTGGCCGCTGCGAAGAAGGCGGCGGAGACCGGCAAGCCTGTCATCGTCACCAAGGTCGGCCGCTCCGGCGCGGGCGAGCGGGCGGCGGCGTCGCATACGGCCAGCATGGCGGGCTGGACCGCTGCATATGATGCTGTGTTCGCGCGCTATGGATTCATCGTCTCCAACGATCTCGACGAGGCCGTTAGCATCGCTGCCGTGCTGACGACATCGCCGCTGCCGAAGGGCGAGCGCGTGGCTGTTGTGACGGTCTCAGGCGGCGCAGGGATCTGGGGTGCCGATGCGGTATCGGCACAGGGGCTGCAGGTGCCGGAATTGTCGGACGGTGTGCAGGCGACGATCCGCGGCCTGATCCCGTCCTACGGCTCGCCGCGCAACCCCGTCGATATCACGGCGCAGGCCGTGCATAGCGGCGGATTGCAGAAGACGATCGAGCTGCTCGACAGGTCCGACGAGGTCGACGCGATCCTGGTTGTGATCTCGCTGTCCAGCGAAACGCGGATGCCGTTCAAGACGGCTGAGCTGAAGCCGGTGATCGCGGCGCAGAACAAGCCGATTGTGTTCTGGTCCTATACCCTGCCATCGAATTTTGCACGCAACGGGCTCGCTGAATCCGGTGTCGTCGTTCTGTCCGGGTTGACGCATGTGAGTGTGGCGCTGCGCAGGCTTGTCGATCATGCGCGTTTCAAGCCAATGGAGGCCGTCGCGGAGGCGGCGCAAGCACCGATCGATCTCGCCACGCACCTCACGGCGCCAACCTTGTCTGAGCACGACAGCAAGACACTATTGCAGGTCGCGGGCGTCACTCTACCGAATGAGCTTCTCGTCGCCCGCAAATCAGAACTCGATGCGGCCATCGCCAAGGTCGGCTTCCCGCTGGTGATGAAGATCCAGTCGCGCGATATCCCACACAAGAGCGAAGTCGGGGGCGTGAAGCTCAACATCGGGACCAAGGGGGAAGCTGCGGCTTCCTATGATGCGCTAATTGTGAGCGCACAGACGCAGCGGCCACAGGCAGCACTGCAGGGCGTACTGGTCTCGCCAATGGCCAGGAAAGGCGTCGAGATCATTGTCGGCACACTGCTCGACAAGACCTTCGGACCGATGGTGATGGTCGGGCTGGGCGGCGTGACGGCGGAGCTGTTCAAGGACGTCGTCTATCGCCCGGCGCCAGTAAGTGTGCAGGAGGCCGGAGAGATGTTGAACGCCTTAAAAGGCGCGTCGCTGCTGAATGGATTTCGCGGAGCGGCGCAAGCAGATGTGTCGGCTGCATCGCGACTGATTGCGCAGGTCTCTCAATTGGCGGAGCAGCTCAAGGGCGAGGTGGCTGAGATCGAACTCAATCCGGTGTGTGTCCATCCGGCAGGCGAGGGCGTCACGATCGTGGACGCGCTAGTGGTGCGACGATGAATGTAGCTCGGATGAAGCGTAGCGCAATCCGGGGATCGGCGTTTCAACTATCTCGACATCCCCGGATCACGCTTCGCTTCATCCGGGCTACAAAAATAAAAATGGCCGGAGCTTCCTCCGGCCATTCCAGTATGAGGTTTGCAAAGCAAACCCGACGGGGACTTAGCGCCCCTTGAAATTCGGCAGGCGGCGTTCGGCGGTGGCCTTGACGCCTTCCTTGAAATCTTCGGTCTTGCGCAGGCGGGTCTGCTCGGCGAGTTCGTGCTCGGTCGCCTTGGCGACGCGATCGGCGAGGCCGCCTCGCATGGTGGCGCGGGTCGAAAGCAGGCCGAGCGGCGAGTTCTCGGCGATCTCCTCGGCCAGCTTGATGGCGGCGTCGCGCACCTGATCCTGAGGCACCAGCACATTGGCGAGGCCCATCTTCAGTGCTTCCTCGCCGCCGACCCGGCGCGAGGTGTAGAACATCAGCTCGGCATTGTTCTTGCCGATCAGCTCGGTGAGCGACACGGTCAGGCCGAAGCCGGGGTGGAAGCCGAGGCGGGTGAAGTTGGCGGCGAAACGGGTTTCCGGGCAGGCGACACGGAAGTCGGCGGAAACGGCAAGGCCGAGACCGCCGCCGATGGCTGCACCCTGCACGGCGGCGACGATCGGCTTCTTGGCGCGGAAAATGCGCACGGCTTCCATATAGAGATGGCCGATCGAGCCGAGATTGTCGGCGGGATCGCCGGACGCATCAGCGACGGTTTCCTTGCGGTTCGGATCGCTGAAGTCGGCGCCGGCGCAGAAGGCTTTGCCCTGCGCGCACAGGACAGTGGCGCGCAGCTCGGGATTGGCGTCGATCTCGTCGAGGGCGTTGGCGATCTGCTGGATCAGCAGGATGTCGAAGAAGTTCAATGGCGGCTTGCGGATCTCGATGATCGCGATGTGGCCACGGATCTCGACGGCGATGTCTTTGTAGGTGGTCATGATGTCCTCAATTCAATCGGTGTGATCAGCGCAGGCCGAGGCCGCGCGCGATGATGCCGCGCAACACTTCGGTGGTACCGCCCTGGATGGTGAGTTTCGGCGCCGTCTTGATGGCGAAGTCGAGCATTTCCTCCAGCGTCGCATGATTGGAGGCGTTTTCGTCGACGAAGGCGGCGAGGTCGCGGACACGGTGCGGGAGCTGCTGCTCCCACACCGTGCCGATATCCTTGACGATGGAGGCTTCCACCACCGGCTCCTTGCCGGCCTGCAGCATGCCCGCCACCGACACCGACATGCGGCGCATGGTGTGGAGTTGCGCCACCAGACGGCCGATGCCTTCGGCGCTGCGCGTATCCGGCGAGGGGCCGACGGCACGAACCAGTTCGGTCAGCGTGTAATAGGTTTCGAGGAAACGCTCGGGGCCGGAGCGCTCGTAAGCAAGCTCGGAGGTCGCTTGTTTCCAGGCGCCGTCGATTTCGCCGAGCATGTGGTCATCCGGGATGAAGGCATCGGTGAAGACGACTTCGTTGAATTCCTGCTGGCCGGTGATCTGGTCGATCGGGTTCACCTTGATGCCCGGGGTCTTCATGTTAACCAGGAACTGGGTGAGGCCGTGGCGGCGGTTTTCCTTTGTCGGCGGCGAGGTGCGGAAGATCGCGATCATGTAGTCGGCGATATGCGCCGAGGTCGTCCAGATCTTGCTGCCATTGATCAGGAAGCCGCCATCGGTTTTGGTGGCCTTGGTCTTTGCGGCGAACAGGTCGGAGCCGGAATTCGGCTCGCTCATGCCAATGGAGAAGCAGATCTCGCCGCGGCAGATGCGCGGCAGGATGTCCATCTTGATGTGCTCGGGCGCGTATTTCAGCAGCACCGGGCCACTCTGGCGGTCGGCGACGAAGAAGCGGCGCACCGGCGCATTGGCAACGCGCATCTCCTCTGTGACCACATAGCGTTCGAGGAACGAACGCTCATGGCCGCCATATTTCTTGGGCCAGGTCATGCCGAGCCAGCCCTTCTCGCCGACGCGGCGGGAGAATTCGCGGTTGTCCGCATCTTCCTGCACCGGACGGTGCGGATCGAAGGTGCCGGCGGCAATTTCATCGGCGAGGAAAGCGCGGACTTCCTTGCGGAGCTGCTCGCATTCGGGCGGCAGGCGGATCGGATCGAAACGAAGGGCTGCGGTCATGTCGATTCTCGTCTCTTTCCGTTAGCGCGAGGCAACCAGGGGCCACAGCTCATCGGCGCCGCGTTGGGCAACCAGTTTGCCGAGCTCGACTGCCCAATAGCTTTCGCTGCCGAAGTCATCGCGCCAGGCGAGCGCGCGGAGTGTATAGCGATGCAGGATGTGTTCCTGGGTAAAGCCGATCGCACCATGTACCTGATGGGCGATGGCGGCGCCTTTTTCGGCTGCTTCAGAGCAGCGGATTTTCGCCGCGGCGGCTTCGAGGAACAACGCGTCGTCGATCGGCTTGCCGTGCGAGAAAGCGTCGGCAGCAGAGCTGGCAGCGGCGAGGGCTGCGGAGGTCTCGCCGGCAAGTCTCGCGAGATTGTGCTGGACGGCCTGGAACTTCGAAATCTTCTTCTCGAAGGCGACGCGCTCGCCGGAATATTGCACACTGATGCTCAGCATGCTCTCGAGTGCGCCAGCGATCTGCAGGCTGCGCACCAGCGCGCCCATCAGCAGCAGGGCTTTCTCATCGATGCCCGCTGAGGCCTTCTCGATCGCGACCGGCTTGACCTTGTCGAAATGCACGGTGTCGGAATGATCGCCAGCGAGACTGAGGCCCGCATCGATCATGCAGGCGCTGGCTTCGACCAGTGCGATGGAGCCGCCGGCGATGACGGCGATATGCTCCGCTTCCGTGGCGAAAGGAATGCCGCGGGCGCGGCCGGAGATGGTGCCGTCGGCATTGAGCGTGAGGCGATCGCGCGGTCCCGCCGGCGCGACGGTCATCATGCCTTCGGGCGATTTGATCTTGCCCTGTGCGAGCAGCCAGCCGGCGAGCATGGTTTCGGCGAGTGGAACGCTGACGCCGGCACGGCCGGCAACGCCGAGCACGCCGAAGCCTTCGGCCATGCTGGCGCCGGAGCCATCACACTCTTCAGGCACCCAGGACAGAGGCAGGCCGGACTCGGCGAGCGCCTGCCACAATGGGGCTTTCCAGGTGCCTTGCTTGTCGTGATTGATGGTTTGTGCGTCCGCGAGATCGGCGAAGATGCGCTCGGCGGTTTCGGCGACAATATTGTCTGTCTCGGTCAAGGCGTTCCCCGTGTGATAGCGCATCTCATTCGGCAGGGAATGCCGGGCATGGAGTGCTGCCACTGTTGTTGCGGGGCATGATGCGGAAAAGCGGGCATGATGCAAGCGGCGCACCTGCATTGTGGTCTGCGGTGGCGGCATGATGCGCGCTTATTCCGCGCAGCGAATGGCTACGGTTGTATACCAGCGCGAGGAGGGTTAGATCACTCGGCCTGAACAACAGAAACAGAGGAAATGCTGATGTCGACGGATGGTTTGTGCGCAGTGATTACGGGATCGGCGTCGGGGCTCGGCGCTGCAACGGCGGCCATTCTCGCCAAGGATGGCGCGCGCCTCGTGATCAACTATTCGTCGAGTGCAAAAGAGGCGGAGGCAACTGCGGAGCAATGCCGCCAGCTTGGTGCTGTCGAGGTCGTGGTTGTGCAGGGCGATGTCTCGAAGGACGAGGACTGCAAGAAGATCGTCGCCGCGGCCGAGAAGTGGGGGCGCATCGATGCCCTGGTCAACAATGCCGGCGTGACCAAACATGTCGCGCATGACGATCTCGACGGGCTTTCGGCGGAAGACTTCCAGTGGATCTATGGCGTCAACACCATCGGACCGTATCAGATGGTGCGCGCGGCGCGGGCCCTGCTCGAAAGCGGCGCGAGGGCTTCCGGTCGTGCGGCGGCAGTGGTGAATGTGTCGTCGATGGCCGGTCTGTCAGGCGCCGGCTCATCGGTCGCCTATGCGGCCAGCAAGGGCGCGCTGAACTCGATCACGCTATCGCTGGCGCGGGCACTGGCGCCGCTGATCCGGGTCAACACCGTTTGCCCCGGCTATATCGATACGCCGTGGTTTACCAAGGGGCGCGGCGCGGATGCCGCTGCCAAGGTCCGCGAGGCAGTGATCGCCCGAGTGCCGCTGCATGCGGCCTCGACGGCCGAGGACATCGCGCAACTCATCTGCTTCCTCGCCACGCCGCCATCCAGCCACATGACCGGCGAACTGGTGCGCATGGATGCCGGCATGCATCTACTGTCGGTGCGAGCATAAGAAAAAAGCCCCGGTCGATGCGACCGGGGCTTTTCATTCGATCTTCAACGCCGGCCGGGATCCGGGATCGATCCGCGGACAACCAGTCTGTTCCAGATAAACAATACCACCAGCGCGCCGATCGTGGCGGTGATAAAGCCGGCACCTTGGTTCGGGCCGTAGTGACCGATCTGCTGGCCTATGAAGGTGGCCAGGAACGCGCCCGCGATCCCGAGCAGGGTGGTCAGGATGAAGCCCGAGGGATTGTTCGGGCCCGGAGAGATGAGGCGGGCGAGAATGCCCGCCACGAAGCCGACAAGAATGATCCAGAGCATTACAGTTCCCCCTCTTCGATATGAACTAGACCCAGCGCGACGAGGCTTCGTCCTCGGTCGGTAGCCGGCCATGCGGTGTAAACTCATCCACCGCACCAGGAAGTTCGTTGCTGAGTTCGGAAAGCAGCTGCTCGCGCGACATGCCGGTGCGGGCGGTGAGCTGCGCGATGCTGTCGGCGCCGAGTGCAGCGCCGAGATCGCCCGGCGAGATCTGCTTGTTTGGTCCGGGCTGAACCCAGGAGTCCGCCGCGTCACCCTGGCCGTTCTCCTGCAGGCGCTTCACGAGATCGCCGAGACCGCCGCTGAGCACCGTGCCGGCTGCGGCGCCCCCAAGCAGACCGCCAAGCGGGCCCCGTAGCAGGTCGCCGAGACCACCTCCGCCAGTCGCGCCGCCTTGTCCGTTTCCTGCGTTACCGCCCAGAAGGCCGCCGAGCAATCCGCCGAGACCGCCGCCGTCACTCGCACTGGCTTGAGTGGGTGCCGGCATCTGCGGCTGCCCTTGCGGTGCCGGCTGTTGCTGGCCACCGGCGATATGTTTGTAACCTTTGTAGGCGAGTAGCGCGAGGATCGCCATGGTGAGTGGCGACATGCCGCCGCTCTTGTCATTGGGATCGCTGGGGCCGCGTGGCCCGTTCGCCATGCCGTTTAGAATGTCGAGCAAACCCATCGTCGTCTCCTGTCCAGCCAGCCCCTACAAAAGATAGCTCCGCGATATGACGCGGACAAGTCGAGTCGGTTCCACAGGTATGCAGTGCAGTCGCATTTTGCTAGGAACGGATATGGTTCAGGAGTGGAAGGTGACGTGAACGCACAGCGCCCCGTCTGTATTGCCGGTGCCGGCAGCATCGGCTGCTTCGTCGGCGGCATGCTCGCAGTGACCGGTCGTCCTGTCTCTTTGCTGGCGCGCCCGCGGGTGGTCGATGGTATCGCGCGCCACGGATTGGAGCTGACGAGCTTCGAGGGCGGGCGATGGCAATTGAGTGCCGAGCAGGTCAACCCTTCCGACGATCCGGCGATCATAAAAGACGCCGGCATCGTCATCGTGGCCGTGAAGAGCGGCGACACGGCTGCAATGGCCGGGCTGATCGCTCGATACGCTGCCGCAGATGCGGCAATTGTCAGTTTGCAGAACGGCGTCGGCAATGTCGCTATTCTCAAGCGGGCTTTGCCCGGCCACCGGGTGTTGGGCGGTATGGTGCCGTTCAATGTGGTGACGCAGGACGACGGGACGGTGCACCGCGCAACGTCCGGGGCACTGGTGATCGAGCGCGACAGCGATGACACGGCGGCCCGGCTGACGGCCACGGATTTGCCGGTCCAATCGACGGGCAATATCGCCGGCGTGCAATGGGGCAAGCTGCTGGTCAATCTGAGCAACGCATTGAACGCGCTGTCCGATCTGCCGCTGCACGCGCAGTTGCAGCAGCGTGCATGGCGACTTCTGTTCGCTGATCAGATGGCCGAGGGGCTCGCGGTATTGCGTGCCGCAGGCATTTCGCCGATCGCGGCGACCGCAATTCCTCCCTGGCTCACGCCGCATCTGCTGCGGTTGCCGGATGGCATATTTGGTCCGATCCTGCGGCGGGTGATGAAGATCGACATCAATGCGCGCTCATCCATGTGGGAGGATCTGCAGCGCGGTCGCCCTACAGAGATCGATTATCTGCAAGGCGTCATTCTGCAATTGGCGAATCAACATGGCGTTGCGACGCCGCTAAGCCGTCGCGTGATTGAGATGGTGAAGGCTGCAGAGGCGGCGCGGTGCGGTTCACCGGCGTTATCTGCTCAACAAATTCGTGATCTGTAGTTACTTGCTGTCGCCGGTCGATGATGCCTTTTCCACGCCCCTACACATTCTGAAATCAAAACTGCGGCAAGCGTTATGCAGCCGCATAAGGAGCGAGTGATCGTGTAACTACACGCGTCAACATGTCGTGGAGGTAATATCATGCATCATTTGATGTGTGATTTGCTGGTGGGAATGTTTAGTTGGACTACGTTTGTGAGAACTGATGATCTCGAAGCGATCCGTGTGCAGCAGCAGATCACGTGGTGAGGTAGTAAATGCGTATCAATCAGTGAGTTCGATAAAGCGCAATGCGCGTTCGATACTGCTCATCGTGATGTGTCATCAAAGCCTATGTCATTCTCAACTTCTCTAGTATAGATAGTCACGTGATTTGACGAAGGTTCGATCGTGCTTAGAAAATCTGACGTCAATCCCTCCATACGCATCGGCCGGACGTGTGCCAGCTGAAATTCTCAACTACAAATCGGAGCTCCTATGGCCAAGAAAGCAAAAAAGAAACTTGTGCGTCGTGAATACACCAAGGAAGACGAAAAAATCCTCCGCGCACATTCGAAGGCCCAGACCCCGCTCGAACAGATCGCCAAGGAAATGAAGCGCACCGGCGGTTCGCTGCGTCAGAAAGCCATCAAGCTTGGCATTCCGCTCGGACATCGCCGCCGCAAGGCCAAGAAGGTCGCCACCGCGAAGACCGTCAAGGCAGCCGCTAAGTCGGTGAAGAAGGCGAAGACGGCAAAGGCGAAGAAGGTTAAGAAATAATCGTCGGTTTCGAAAGCTCTGGTCTGAAGCGCTTGCGCTTCAGGCCCTTTTGCAACAAGGAGGGTTGGCAGATGCGACCTCTCTTTGTTTATGGAAGGGCCACTGCGACGCCGGCCTGCGGTTCGGCATCGCCACAAGCGCTGGATGCGTCGATGAAATCGCCAATCCTGATAGCGCTATCCGTAAGCGGCATTGCTGCCGCGGTCTTGCATGCTCCTGCAATTGCGGCAGATTATGCCAGCCAGATCAGTGCGTTCCGGCGCGCGCACAAGCTTCCTGCTGTCACCAGGGACAGCAAGCTTGCGGCTATCGCTCTCGTACAGGCGCGGGCCATGTCGACCAGTGGCAAGGTCAGTCATGACGCCGGCGGTCCGTTCTCGGTTCGTGTCGCCAAGCTGCGAAAGTCGAAGGCCGCCGAGAATATCGCCGCTGGCTTTCTCACTTTCCCGGAAACATTGAAGCAGTGGGAGGAGAGCCCCGGCCATCGTGCCAATCTACTGATGTCCGGCGCGCGCAAGGTCGGTGTAGCCTCCGTGATCAATCCGAAATCGCCCTATCGCATGTTCTGGGCGATGGTGATCTCCGACTGAGCATACCCGCGACAGTCTGCATCGATCAAAGAGGCTGGCCTGGAAGCTGAATCAGGTGCGCTTGGTCTTGGCTGGCGCGGACGTGCCGAACAGAGCATCCTTGATGTCTTTCAGACCCGACGACAGTTTCGACCAGCCGCAGGCGAGCGGTTCAGTCGCACAATCCGGTCCTTTGGCTGCGCGCTGTTTCGGGCGCGGACGAGGGAGTGCGACCGGCGGCGTGTTCCTGGCAGCGACCTGTGTCGTGGCATCATCCCGGAAATCCGCTTCGACGGCGGCTTGCTGCTGAGCTTCACCTTGCTTCTTGGCAAAAGCAGCGAGGATGATACTGCGCCGCTGATTGTTGAGATAGATCGCGTATTGCTCATCGATCATCTTCTGCTCCGCCGCGGTGGGATTCGGCCCGGCGATGTCGAAGCTGCGGCTCTGCATGAAGTCGTGATAGCTGTAGCCACCGCCACGCTTGCGTCGACCAGCAAACTTGCTTTCGCAATTCGATAGTGCCAATGCCTTCGCTTCACCACTCAGTGACGACTTTTCGACGCGCTCGGCGCAGTCTTCATAGTCGGCCGGCGCCGCAGTCCACCATTGCGCATGCGCGCGTTCCGGCTGCAGCGCGAAAGATGCCGCAAGCAGGATGATTGTCGACGTTGTTGCTAACAGGCCCGGTTGCCTTGATTTGATCACGCCCGCCCCCGTGGTCGTATCCGGCGCGATTGTCACCATCGAGCGCCATTTTTCAACCGTAGTTGACGCATTGCTCCCCCTTTTCAGACACAAAGCACGTTAGGACGGCGACTGTGGAACTCACAGATCGTGCTATGCATTCTCGCTTGCATCGAGGAAGTGCGAAGGGCGATGTTTTCGCGCAGAGATTATCGGGTAGTTGAGGAGTCAATCGAGAAGTCGATACGTGTGGCCTCGCGTGGACACTTGTATCGTGAATATCCAGTCATAGAAGAAAGGGCAACCTGAGGCTGCCCTTTCTTCCGCTAACCGTCGCCAAACGTTATTGGCAAGGATGTCGCTGTCCATCTTCACCGCGGAACCATGTGCCGGGTTGACAGACAAAATTATTGCGACGGGCATAGGAGTTGCGTGATTCGTAGCGATCCACCGGCCCATTGTAATAGGCGTAGCTGTTATCCCACGTACCGCTCTGGATATTGGCACGTCTGTTGTCCCATGGTCGGCTGTTATCCCACGGCGCGTTGTTGTCCCAAGGACGGAAAGGAGCGGTTGCGATCGCACCGGCTGTGTTCACAGCCGCGCCGGCGACACCGATCGCGCCGCCAACGGCACCGGCGGCGACGTCAGCCGGCCAGAAACCACTACTCGAGCGACGCATGTCGTTCCGATAACCACTGTCGCGATAGCCGTCGTCGCGCATCTGCATGCCATAATCGGAATGCGCCTTTGCGTGATGCTTGGTCTTGTCCTTGGCCAGTACTGGTGTTGCCATCAGTCCGGTTACAACAGCCGCAGCCGTCAGAAGCTTCATGGTCTTCATGTGGGTTCTCCATCTTCGTCATGATGCCAGGGCCAACACATGATGACAGAGGCTGTTCCTCTCGTTGGAGGACTGCATTTCAAAGGAATGTGAGGCCGACAGTCTACGGAATACGGCACCAACAAGTGGTAGCGACCTGCACCGGGCTCTGATATGGAACTGGCCGGTGGCCTATCAGCCATTCGAGCGGTCCCGTAGCTCAGCCGGATAGAGCGGCGGTTTCCTAAACCGTAGGTCGGATGTTCGAGTCATCCCGGGATCGCCAGTTTGTTCCGGCCGATTAACCCTGCATTGCGAGAAACGCCGCGCTGGCGTCGACTTGCGATATGACGGCGCGATGTTTCGAAGAATTGTCATCGTTCTGGCCTGGTCGATGCTCCTGGCCATCGCTTTTGCAACTTTGTCGCCCATCGGGCTACGGCCGCATGTCGGCGACGTCAGCAACGAGCGGTTCCTGGCGTTTGCCGCGGTTGCCCTGTTGTTCGGGGTGGCCTATCCGCGCCATTTATGGCTGGTGACCTTCATGGTTGGCAGCGTTGCGGTGGGCCTCGAAGTGCTCCAGCACCTGACGCCTGATCGTCACGGCCGAATTCCCGATGCGCTCGTGAAGTTGGCCGGCGGTTTCGCCGGCGCGGGGCTTGCTTACGTCTTCAGCGGGACGATAAGGAAGATTTCGTCGTCAGGTTGACGGCTTCGCATCGCCCGAAGTTGGCGCTCGAATCACGGAAATCTGAAACCGGCAGAATGCTTAGCCAAATCCGTCGCTCGATCAGGTTACTACGTGAGATGTAGCGACTTAGGTAAAATAAGACCTCTAATTGTCATTAAGTACTGCTCAATCTGGGTACCGTTAGCGAAAATCGCGCGAAAACGCTTGGCAGCGGAAGCGGATCGATACACCTTGGGAAGGTGTGAGGTCGAGTGTATGCAACCTTGGCATTGAGGCGGCGTCGCCAGATTTTGCACGTTTATGGCTGTGCACTTCGATGGGGCGAACGGAGAATTATGCGTCGCCGGGCAGTGCTTGCTGCCGATCTCGAAGGATCATGTCGATGCATCGCAGATATCAAAGTTCGAGCATTCCGACCGAAATCATGCGGTCGGTCGTCGGAATTTCCGAAGCGGGTAGCATCACCAAGGCGGCCAAGATTCTCGGTCTCAGTCAGCCCGCCATCAGCTCACAGATCAAGCGTATCGAACACGTGGTCGGGGGCAGCATCTTCCAGAAATCGGCGAATGGATCGGCTGCGACCGAACTCGGCAAGCTGGTTTTGATCCAGGCGAAGAAAATCCTCGAAGCCAATGATCAGTTGCTGATGCTTCGCGGTGGCGCACCGGACGATACGCCGATCAGGATCGGTCTGAGCAACATCTATTCCCGTCGTATGATGGAAGTGTTCAGCAAGGCCGAGATGACGAATATCTCGATCTATGCAGACAACTCTGCCGAGATCGTAAAGTGTCTGATCGATGGTTTCGTTGATATCGGTATCTATCTGAGCCTCAGCGACACACCGCCGGATCCGACGATTGAGATCGTCGATCAACGCGACGACGAAGTGACTTGGGTGCGTTCGAAGGATTTTACGCTCAGTCCTGGCGCTCCGATTCCACTGCTTACCTGGCCAGGGCAGATCATGCACGAGCTCATGGTGCAGGCACTCGAGCGCAGGGGAATGATTTACCGGATCGCATTTTCCAGTCCTGATTTTCACGCTCGTATAGAAGCGGCAAAAGCGGGGATCGGGCTCACAGTATTGCCAAAGCGGCTGGTGCCATCGTCCTTGATGATTGCCAATGAGTATTATCTTCCGACATGCGGCACGCCCCGGATGTTGCTGTGCGCACGCAGCGATGGCGGTGCGAGAGGCACCAAGCTGTTTGAAGGATTACGATCTCGCTTCAACAACATCTAATGGAGCCTGTCGCGATTCCGTAAAACTGATGACGTCATCAGTTTCGATGTCGGTATATCAGCCTATCTCTGCATTCGAGATGATTGCCTACCGATTGTGGTAATAGAAGTTGTATAGGTAGTCTTCACTCGCCCTTGCGAAGCTCGCAGCATGACGAGATTCGCCATCAAGCGTCTGAATAATTTCACATCGTGCCGGCGCGGCTCGAGTGCCGTCGAATTCGCGATGCTGCTTCCCGTGTTCCTGACGATCGTGTTCGGCATCGTCGTGTTCGGATCGTATCTCGCTGTCATTCATGGCGTGCAGCAGCTCGCGGCTGAAGCCGCGCGCTCGTCGGTGGCCGGCATGACCGAGACCGAGCGCAGCTCGCTCGCCTCGACCTATGTCACCAACAATGCCGCGACGTATCCGTTGATCGACCCGACGAAGTTGACGACGGCTGCTGCGACATCGTCCTCGAATGCGAATGTGTTCGTCGTCACCGTGAACTACGACGCATCGACCATGTTCATCTATACTTTGCCATTCGTGCCGAAGCCGGCGACGCTGATTAGGCGTTCGGCTTCGATCCCATACGGAGGATTCTGATCGTGGCGTCGATCATAAGCCTCCTCCGCCGCTTTGCCGGCGATCGGCGCGGCAATATCGCTGTAATGTCGGTCGGCGGTATGACACTGGCTATTTGTTGCGCGGCGCTCGGCGTGGATGTCGGTACAATCGCCGCTGATCGTCGCAAAACACAGAGCGCAGCTGACATCGCCGCAATCGTTGCGGCAAGCAATCTGTCCAATGCCACCAATGCTGCAACATCGGCGGTGACGAACAACAAATATCCGGCCACGGCACTGACCAAGGTCGAGCTCGGTACTTATACGGCCGACCCCGCCATTCCGGCCAAGAACCGCTTCGTGACGCCGGCGGTCGGCACGGCCAACGCCGCGCGAGTTACGCTGCAGACCTCTACGCCACTGTACTTCAGCAAATTCTTCACCGGCAGCAATGCATTCACGATCACGACGCAGGCGATCGCCGCCAACTCGCAGATCGCATCGTTCGCCATCGGCTCGCGCTTGGCGTCGCTGAACGGCGGGTTGCTCAACAGTGTGCTTGGCTCGTTGCTCGGTACCACGTTGTCGCTCTCGGTGATGGACTATCAGGCCCTTCTGAATGCGCGCATCGACGCGTTCGATTTCCTGTCGGCGCTGGCGACGCGCGTCGGGTTGACGGCAGCCACCTATGAAACGGTGCTGAACGCCAATGCTAAAGTCGGCGATATTCTGGCCGCGGCACTCAGTGCACAGCAGTCGACGAATGGCGCCAGCACCGCGACAACCGCGCTCTCGACCATCTCGCAGGCTGCGACGTCTTCCACCGCCAAGCTTGCGCCGCTGTCGCTGATCGACGCCGGGCCGTACTCCGATCTCAAAGTAGGCACCAAGCCGAAGACCGGTGTCAGCATATCACTCTATGATCTGCTGCAAGCCACAGCTGGCATCGCCAATGGCTCCAGTCAGGTGAGTACGGGCGTCAATATCAGCCTGCCGGGAATCGCCAGCGTCCAGCTGATCGCAACGATCGGTGCGCGACCGCAGGGCTCGAGCTGGGTCGCCGTCGGAACCCAAGGGATCAGTGTGCATACGGCACAGACCCGCGTGCTGCTGCAGGTCAAGCTCATCGGCACCGGAGCAGCTTCCGTGGTCAATCTGCCGGTCTATGCCGAAGTCGCTTCCGGTACCGCGACGCTCAATAAAGTGAGCTGCGGCTATCCGAACATCAATACCTCTAAAGTCACCCTCGGGGTGACGCCTGGCATCATCGATGCGTGGATCGGAAACGTCTCGGCCGCCGACCTGCAGAATGTGACGACCAAACCCAATCCCGGTCCGGCCACGCTGGTGGATCTCGGTCTGATCACGGTTACCGGGAAGGCGCATGCCGGCATGGGCAACACGACGCCGGTCAATGTTGACTTCAACTATGCCGACATCACGTCGCAGACCAAGAAGACCGTTACGTCCACGAATTTCACCTCGTCGCTGATCGGGAGCCTGCTCGGCGACCTCAATCTTTCCGTGACTGTTATCGGTCTTGGCATTCCGATCCCGGGTCTCGGCGCGCTGGTTGGCAGCATCCTCGGTGCAGCCACGGGAGCGCTCGATCAATTGCTGGCGAGTGTACTCTCCACCCTCGGCGTCGGTCTCGGACAGGCCGATGTTTGGGTTACCGGTATCCGCTGTGATGGCGCGGTTCTGGTGAATTGACGTGCGTGTGTGAGCAACAACTGACATTTCAAGACTGAAAAGGAATGACCGATGCCTTACGAGACCTCGATGAACCGCCCGAACGTCAACCGCAAGCGCTCCGTGGTGGTGTCGAAGAAGCGCACCAGCGTCAGCCTGGAAGATAGTTTCTGGGCCAGCCTGCAGGCGATCGTGAAAATGGAGAATACGACAATCGAAAACTACATCGAAAAGATCGAGCGCAAGCGCGAAACGCCTAACCTGTCCTCGAACTTGCGCATCGCTGTGCTGGAATATTATCAGCAGCTCGCTGCCCGCAGCATGGTCGCCGGCATGCCGGAAAGTTCTGCGCCGAGCGTCGTGCCGAAGCAGGGTGAACGTCAGGGGCAGTTGGCTGAAAAGGTCGCCGCCTACTGGAGCCGTATCGGCAATGACAAGCAGCTGGCCGATTAGGCCAGCTGTCACCGCCCGATTTTATGAAATTTAAGGAAACGGCGCGCGATGCTATGTGCGTCGAATCCATATCCTTTCGGTTAATGGCTTTTCCAGCCACGGAGCAACTCATGTTCACTCGGCGCAGCAAATTGGAATTGCAGAATGCGTTGAACCAGGCGGCGGCAATCAGTCGCTCGCAGGCGGTTATCGAGTTCAATCTCGACGGGACAATCGTCACGGCCAATGAGAATTTTCTTTCCGCGACGGGCTATACGCTTGATGAGATCAAAGGCAAGCATCACAGCCTGTTCGTTGATCTGGCGACGCGCGAGAGCGTCGCCTATCGGGAGTTCTGGGGTAACCTTAACAAGGGCCAGTTTCAGGCTGCCCAATATAAGCGGGTCGCCAAGGGCGGGCGGGAGATCTGGATAGAGGCGAGCTACAATCCGATTCTCGACGGAAGCGGCAAGCCGTACAAGGTGATCAAATTTGCGACCGACATCACGGCGAGCAAGATCGCTAGCCTCGATGCACAGGGCAAGATCGCGGCAATCGACCGTGCCCAGGCGGTGATCGAGTTCAATCTTGACGGCACGATCATCACGGCCAACGAGAATTTTCTTAACACCGTCGGCTATGCCCTCCCAGAGATTCAGGGGCGGCATCACAGCATTTTCGTCGAACCGCAGGAGCGCGACGGCAATGCCTATCATGATTTCTGGGCGCGGCTGGCCCGCGGCGAATATCAGGCGGCGGAGTACAAGCGTGTCGGTAAGGGGGGCAGGGAGATCTGGATTCTCGCCACTTACAATCCGATCATCAATGAGGTCGGAAAGCCCTTCAAGGTGGTGAAATTCGCGACCGACGTCACCCAGCAGAAACTGCGGGCGGCAGACAGCGACGGGCAGATGGAAGCGATCCGCAAGTCGCAGGCGGTCATCGAATTCCGCATGGACGGCAACATCATCACCGCGAACCAGAATTTCCTGAATACGCTTGGCTATTCCCTCGATGAAATCCGCGATCGCCATCACAGCATGTTTGTCGATCCGACGGAACGTGCGTCGGCGGCCTACGCCGAGTTCTGGGCCAGCCTCAATCACGGAACCTATCAGGCCGCAGAATACAGGCGGTTGGGTAAAGGCGGGCGGGAGGTATGGATCCAAGCCTCCTACAATCCGATCTTCGATCTCAATGGCAAACCGTTCAAGGTGGTGAAATACGCCACTGATATCACGGCGCAGGCGATGGCGCGAATGAAGGCCGAGCGGGCGAGGTCGCTGATCGAATCCGTGGCCGCCGGCAGCGAGGAAATGAATGCCTCGATCCGGGAAATCTCCGAGACCATGGTGAAATCCCGGCAGACCGCGGAAGCCGCTGTGAGTCAGGTCGAGTCAGCTGATGTGCAGGCGCAGCGTCTGACATCGGCGGCGCATGCCATGGGTGGTATCGTCGGGTTGATCGGCGACATTACCGGCCAGATCAACCTGCTGGCGCTGAATGCCACGATCGAATCGGCCCGTGCCGGCGAAGCGGGGCGCGGCTTTGCCGTGGTCGCTTCGGAGGTGAAGAATCTTGCCAACCAAGCCAAGCAGGCCACTGACAAGATTTCCAGCGAGATCGAGGCGCTCAATGGCATTTCCGGCGATGTCGTCAGCGCGTTGGTAACGATCAAGCAAGCCATTGAACACGTCAACGAGTTCGTGACCTCCACCGCGGCCGCGGTGGAGGAGCAAAGTACGGTGACGTCGGACATGTCGGACAATATGCAGCGGGCGGCTGCAGAACTGGCCTAGCAATTTATCTGCCGCCATCTTTGCATCATCCTCGAGCATGCTAGTGTCGCGGATGATGGCCCCCTTCAATGCTGCCACGCGGACGACAATCGAGGCCCGCGTCGCCGAGTTCACCCGCCTCGAAGACGAAGCGACTTCAACACAGAAGCTCAAGCGAGCAGCTGTGGCGCTGGTGCTTGCTCATGCCGACGATGCGGCGTCCACCGGTCTGTTGTTGACATTGCGGGCCTCCAGTCTCCGTGCTCACAGCAATCAATGGGCGCTCCCAGGCGGACGCTGCGATGCCGGCGAGACGCCGGCTGAGACGGCTCTGCGCGAACTAGACGAGGAAATCGGCCTGCGCCTCGGGCCCGATGACGTAATCGGAACGCTGGACGATTATCCGACACGATCTGGATATCTGATCACACCGGTGGTCATGTGGGCGGGGGATAGCCAGCGGTTGCTTCCCAATCCGGACGAGGTCGCCTCGGTGCATCGGATCGCGCTTGCGGAATTGTTGCGCCCACAGGCATTCGATTTCATCACCATTCCTGAAAGCGAGCGCCGCGTGATCCGCTACAGCCATTTCGGCCATCGGATTCACGCGCCGACTGCTGCACTGATCTATCAGTTCAGTGAGCTTCTGGCCGGGCGGATCACCCGAGTTGCCGAACTGGAACAGCCCGTTTTTGCCTGGAAGTAGCGAGCTGTTGCGCGCCATCGGTGTTTGCGCGACGATGCCTGCGACAAAAAGCTGTTCGGGGGAAACCTCATGAAATTTCGATGGGCGCATGGCCTGTGCGTGGCGGCGGGATTGTTCGCTGCCGGTCATGCACATGCGCAGAATTTCCCCACGCATCCCATCACGCTCATCATCCCCTTTGCGCCCGGCGGCAGCACATCGATTGTCGGCCGCGCCATCGCCGACAAGATGAGCGAGACCCTCGGGGAGAAGGTCATTGTCGATAACAGGCCCGGCGCGGGTGGCACCGTCGGGACGCGTGCGGTCGCCAAGAGTGCGCCCGACGGCTATACGATCGGTCTCGGCTACACCGGTACGCTCGCGATCGGCCCGACGCTCTATGCAAAAGCCGGCTATGATCCACGCAAGGATTTCGCTCCGATCGGCATGATCGGTCACTCACCGAATTCGCTCGTGGTCCACCCGTCATTTCCGGCCAAGACGGTTGCCGAGCTGATCGCCTATGCTAAAGCGAATGCGGGCAAGATCAATTTCGGTTCGGCGGGAGCAGGGACGGCTAGCCATATTACCGGCGAGTATTTTGCCAAGGTGGCCGGTATCACGCTCGTTCATGTGCCCTACAAAGGAACGGGGCCCGCGCTGGTGGATCTGATCGGCGGCCATATCCCGATGGCCTTTGCGCCTGTTCCCGCAACACATGCCAATATCGTTGGTGGCCAGCTCCGCGGCATCGCCGTTACAAGCTTGGTGCGCACCAGCCTGTTGCCGGAAGTGCCGACGGTCGCGGAGTCCGGTCTGCAAGGTTTTGACGCATCCTTGGCTTACGGTCTCTTGGCGCCCGCTGGAACGCCACGTCCGATTATCGAGCACCTGAATGCGGAATTGCGCAAGGCGCTGGAATCCGACGATGTCCGGAAGCGCCTGCAGCAGGACGGAACCGACCCGACGCCGGGATCGCCTGAGGACTATGCCGCCTTCATCGACAAGGACGAGTCCAAGTGGGCGGAAATCGTCAGATCGACCGGCGTAAAGGGGGAGTAGCAACGGCACCGAGATACGGTGCGCTGTTTGGTCGTCCTGTCCGGCCTTGTTGGCAAGACAAAATTCACCAAACTGCTCCAACCTTGCCGGGGCTGAAAGCTATTAGAACTGACGATCCGCGTGGGGCAGCGCATGATCGTCGATGTCTCCATGGATGCGCGCCGAGGCGCGCGAACCCGACAGGTCGCATGTCTCACCCGATTCGCATCTCTGCCGCCGCCATTCCGCTCGCTATGCTGCTGAGCACCTCGGTCCTTGCTCTGGACGCGTCGTCGCTGCCGCCTTCGGTGACCAATGCGATGGCGCAGGGCGCCTCGCCGCAGGCGATTGCGGATTATCGCCGCAAGCTGGCCGAATACCAGGAA
The DNA here is from genome assembly GCA_030147505.1 of Tardiphaga sp. Taxonomy (GTDB): domain Bacteria; phylum Pseudomonadota; class Alphaproteobacteria; order Rhizobiales; family Xanthobacteraceae; genus Tardiphaga. The sequence goes on along the minus strand of JASBVG010000057.1, from coordinate 10,037 downwards.
GCCCGCGCCGCTTTCGATCAGGAAGCGAGCGCCTACTGGAACGCGATCTCCGAGAAGCGGAAGATCCGTTTCGCCAAGCGCCGCGAAGGTCAGGCGGTCACGCTCAATGACTACGTTCTGGAGCAGGCGCCCCTTTACGATGGCCCGAAGCGACCCATAAATCCGGAGCCGGAGCCCGACGGCGGGCGTGTGCGCAGGGATTTGCCTGTTGTCGCTGACTTCCTGAGCGCAGCGCGCTCAGAATTTCAGTTCGCGCCGTCGCGTCCAGGCAGCGAGATGGAGTTCAAGCGTGCTTATGCACGTGCGGCCTTGCAGGCTGGCCTGACGCGCGAGCAGGCAGTGCGGGTCTATTCGTTCGAAACCGGTGGCAATGGCGGCCACGACATGCAATCGGGGCTCAATCCGTCGAAGCCAGGTTCGCGCGCGATCTCGACGGCGATCGGCTACAATCAGCTCCTGACGGCGAATACGACGACGCTCATCGCCGAGAAGGGACCGCAGATGCTGAAGGTTCTCACCGACAAGGCTGCGATGCTTCAAGGGCCGCAGCGCAAGGCGATGGATCACAAGATCGCGGTGTTCAAGCGAATGTATGCCGTGGTTCGCAGCGGACCGCAGGGTTGGAGCGCGCTCGAGAAGCTCGGCACCACGCCGCAGGGCTGGGCCATGCATGCGCTGGTGCTCGACATGGATGTCGGGCCGCAATTGCAGGTCCACAAACTGCTCACCTCGGTACAGTTTGCCCGCGCGCGGGGCTTTGATCGCCCGCTATCGGCCGCCGAACTCGAGATGATGAATCTCACCGGCGACGGCAACGGCTTCGATATGGTGACCATGCCGCAAGCGATGCGCGAGCAGGTGCCGACGGCGAATTTCTTCCAGCGCGGCGGCTACGAGCGCAATCCGGTGGCGATTCGCCACAACACGGTGGCAAAGCTGCTGGCCATCACCAACAACCGGATGGACGTGAACAGTAATTTGCCTGGCGCAAAAGAATTGGCCGCGGCCTTTGGATCGGCCACGGCCAGCAATGAGGTCAGATAGCGGCGCGATCAAACGCAACGCTTCGAAGAGCGACGATCTTACGAATTGCCGGGATTGAAGTCTTCACTGACGGCGGCCGGCGCGGCAGCCGCGTCCGGACGCGGACCGTGCGGACGGCGGCGCCGGCGCGGCGGGAAACGCTGTTCGCCATTCCCGTTGCCATTGCTGCCGTTCTGTTCGAAGGGCGCGCCATTTGCCGGCTGCGGAGCACCGCCGGTGATGAAGGACGGCAGGCCGATATTGTCGCTGGCCGGTGCAGCCGGCTGCGGCTGATATTGGGGCTGCGGCTGGCGAGCATCGCGCGGATAAGGCTGCTGCTCGCCGCGCTGCTGATAATTTTCGCGCGGCTGCTGTTCCCTCTGCTGCGGCACGAAACCGGGTTCGGCACCGAAGTTCGAGAAGCTCTCGCTCTCGTCGTCGCCATCCTCCAACTGCACATCGTTGGCGTTATTGTCGGCGCGCTGCTGCTGTTGAGGCTGATTCTGGCGGAATTGTTCCTGCGCCGCAGCGATCAGGCGGAAATAGTGTTCGGCATGCTGATAGTAGTTCTCGGCGGCGACCGGGTCGCCGGACGACCGTGCGTCGCGGGCGAGCTGCAGATACTTCTCACCGATATGTGAGGCGGTGCCGCGGATCTTGATATCGGGGCCGTTCGATTCATAGACCCGGGTCATCGGGTTCTGGCCGCGCCGATTGTTATTGTTGTTATTATTATTGTTATTGCGGTTGTTGTTACGCATCCGCTTGTTGTTCTGACCGTTTCTCATGTGTCGCTTTCGTTACTGAGATATGTCACAGAGCTACTGTACTGAGTGGCTACGCGCTGAAATGTGTGGCCGCGGCAGCAATCCGCGGAAGCCGGACAGGCCTCTTGCAGGCACACATCCGGATCGTCGTGCAGGTCATCGCTGCATCGATCTTGCCCAAAGTCGCGTTCAGCAAAGACGCGTTCCCCAATCGCCGGCCGATCCTATCGAACCGGCCAAGTCAGACTCCTGCCAAATCCGGGCGCATGTGCCGGGGCGGCTTTTGTCCGTGAAAATCAAAGCGCAATAATCAGGCTTTCGTTCGCTCTGCGGTCGTGAGCTGCGCAGCACTTTCAGCCATCGCGCTCAGCCAGACCTGCCTGTGGAACCTGTATCCGGACGGGCTCTCTTGCGAGATTACTGGCCACCCACGAATACCTCTGGGGCGAACCAACCCTGTTCCGATGCTGTGCCCGGAACGTAGTCGCTCGCGGGGGATATTCCAAGCGGTTTTTTTCGATTTAAGAAGGCTTTATCGCGGCTTTTTTTGCGCGATGACTGCCCGCCGGATGCCCCCGAGATCGGCCTTGGGACGGCGGGGCAAAGTCAGGCCGGCCGCGGTCATCAACCCGGTGACCGTCTTGCTTTGATCATGTCCGACCTCGACAATCAGCGAGCCGCCCGGGCGCAGCAGGCGTGCGGCTTCGGGAGCGATAATGCGATAAGCGTCGAAACCATCACGGCCACCATCGAGCGCGCGCAACGGATCATGATCGCGCACCTCGATGGCAAGGCCAGCGATATCGGCGGACGGAATATAAGGCGGATTCGAAACGATCAGGTCGAAACCGCCAGCCAGCGCAGATGCATAGTCGCAGGCGATGAAATGCGCGCGGGGCGCAAGGCCGCTTCGTTCTGCGTTACTGCGCGCGGTGCGCAACGCAGCGAGACTGATATCGGTCGCAACACCTGTCGTATTGGGTAACTCGGAGAGTAGCGCCAGCAGGATCGCGCCTGAACCAGTGCCGAGATCGGCGATCCGTAGGGTACGCGACCGCGGGCCGCTGGTGTCCAGACATTCGAGCGCAGCTTCGACGATGGTCTCCGTGTCTGGACGCGGCACCAATGTGTCGGCGGAGAGGGTGAACTGCAGCCCCCAGAACTCCTTGATTCCGATGATCCGCGCGACCGGCTCGCCGTAAAGGCGGCGGCCCGCAAATTGCGCGAGTTGCGCAGCCTCGTTGGGGGAAAGCGCGCGTTTCGCCGCAGAGATCAGGCCCGTGAGATCGAGGTTGAGCGCGGCGCCGATCAGCAGGCGGGCGTCGAGTTCGGGGGACTCAATATTGCCGGCGCGAAGCAGGTTTGTGAGCGAGCGCCGCGCGGCTTCGATGGTCTGGCCAGTAAAGTCGATGTCCGCGCTCACGCCGCGTCGCCCTGGGCCGCGAGCTGCGCAGCCTGATGTTCGGTGGTCAGTGCGTCGATCAACTCGCCCAGTGCTTCGCCCGCGATCACCTGCGGCAGCTTGTAGAGCGTCAGGTTGATGCGGTGGTCCGTCACGCGGCCCTGAGGGAAATTGTAGGTGCGGATGCGTTCGGAGCGGTCGCCGCTGCCGACCTTCTCCTTGCGGTCGGCGGAGCGCGCCGCATCGAGCCGCTGCTGCTCGGCGTCATAGATGCGCGAACGCAGGATGTTCATGGCCGAAGCGCGGTTCTTATGCTGCGAGCGGCTGTCCTGCATCATCACAACGATGCCCGTGGGGATATGCGTGATGCGGATTGCCGATTCGGTCTTGTTGACATGCTGGCCGCCGGCGCCGCCTGCACGCATGGTCTCGATGCGCAGATCGTCGTTCTTGATCTCGACGTCGACTTCCTCGACTTCGGGCAGCACGGCGACGGTCGCGGCCGAGGTATGAATGCGGCCCTGCGTTTCGGTATCCGGCACGCGCTGCACGCGATGCACGCCGGATTCGAACTTCAGCTTGGCGAAAGCGCCGCGGCCTTTCACCTCGGCGATGATTTCCTTGAAGCCGCCGACGGTGCCTTCGGAAGCCGAGATCACCTCGACCTTCCAGCCCTGCAGCGCGGCGAAGCGCTCATACATGCGGTAGAGGTCGCCGGCAAACAGCGATGCCTCGTCGCCGCCGGTGCCGGCGCGGATTTCCAGCATTACGTTGCGGTCGTCCATGGCATCTTTGGGCAGCAGCGCCACGCGGATTTCCTGGGCGAGGGTCTCGATGCGCTCTTCCAGCGCCGGGCGCTCCATCTCCGCCATCTCGCGCATTTCGGCTTCGGTCGTGCCGTCGGCGATCATCGTGTCAATGTCTTTCAGCTCGCTCACGGCGGCACGGTAGGTCTTCACCGCGTCGATCAACGGATTGAGCTCGGACAGCTCGCGCGTTGTTTTCACATACTCTTCCGCCGCAAGCTGGCCGAGTACGGCCGCCTCGAGCGAGGCATGATGGGCAAGGAGAACGTCGAGCTTGGCTTCGGGAAGTGCGGACATGTCGGAATCTCGGAAACGCGAAAGGATGTGGTGACGTTGTGGGGCTGAGCCTCGCTACAACGACAGGCCTTCCGCTTCGGCGAACTCGGTCAGTTTCTGCCGGATCGAAACGCTGCCCGATGGTGCATCGAGCCACTTGGCCATCGCTGCCTGGGCTTTCTTCGCGTCCAGGTCCAGGATCAAGGCCTTGACCGGACCATGTGCGGTAGCCGACAGCGAGAGCGTGCGATAGCCGAGCGCGACCAGCGCCAATGCACCGATCGGCTGCGATGCCATTTCGCCGCAGAGCGAGACGTGCCGTTTGGCGGCGTCACCCTTCTGCACAATCTCGCGCAGCACGCGCAGGATCGGTGCAGACAGCGTGTCGAAGCGATCGGAAACTTTCGAGTTGCCGCGATCAACGGCGAACAGGAACTGGAACAGGTCGTTGGAGCCGACCGAGACGAAATCGACCTTCTTCAGCAGTTCGTCGAGCTGATAGACCAGCGCCGGCACTTCGATCATCGTGCCGACATCGATGCGCTCGGGCAGCGCGTGGCCATGCTGGCGCAGATAGGTCAGCTCGCGCTCGATGATCGCCTTGGCCTGATCGAATTCGGCGACTTCCGAAATCATCGGGAACATGATGCGCAGCGCGCGGCCGCCGCCGGCACGCAGCAGCGCGCGGATCTGGCCGCGCAGCAGGCCCGGGCGATCGAGACCGAGGCGAATCGCGCGCCAGCCAAGCGCCGGATTCTCTTCGACCACGGTCTCCATATATGGCAGCGCCTTGTCGCCGCCGATATCGAGGGTGCGAAACGTCACGGGCTTGGGACCGGCAGCGTCGAGCACGGCGCGATAAAGTTGCAGTTGATCGCTCGAGCGCGGCAGGCTTTCGCCCACCATGAACTGCAACTCGGTACGGAACAGGCCGATGCCCGCCGAGCCGGTATCGTCGATGTGCGGCAGGTCGATGATCAGGCCGGCATTGATCAGGAGATCGACCTTCACACCGTCCTTGGTCACGCAGGGCTTGTCGCGCAGCGCCGAATACTGCGCCTGCCGCCGCGCGCGGAAGCGCACGCGTTCGGCGTAAGCGGACTCGATTTCCTGCGACGGGCGGATGTAGATCGAGCCCGAGGTGCCATCGACGATGATGGCGTCGCCGGGATCGGCAATGCCGGGCGCATTGGCGACTTCGCCAAGCGCGGGAATGCCGAGCGCACGGGCCACGATGGAGACGTGCGAGTTCGATGTGCCTTCTTCAAGCACCAGCCCCCGCAGTTTCTTGCGATCATAATCGAGCAGCGCTGCCGGCCCCATCGCGCGGGCGATCAGAATCGCATTGTCCGGCATCTGCTCGCGCGACGGTGCGTGGTCCTGTCCGACCAGCTGACGCATCAGGCGATGGCCGAGATCCTCCAGATCGTGCAGGCGATCGCGCAGATAGGGATCGGTCGAACGCAGCATGCGCGCGCGGGTGTCGGACTGCACGCGTTCCACTGCTGCTTCGGCCGTGAGACCTGTGGCGACCGCTTCATGCAGTTTGTGCGACCAGCCGTGGTCGTTGGCGAACATGCGATAGGCTTCGAGCACGTCGCGATGCTCGCCGCTCTCGGCGACATCACCGCGCTCCAGCATGCGGTCGAGATCGGCGCGTAATTTCGTCAGTGCCGTATCGAGCCGCTTGATTTCCTTCGGCAGATCCTCGGCGATGTAGTTGGTGATGACCACGCGTGGCTCGTGCAGCACGACGTGGCCGAGGGCAATGCCGTCGGAGAGGATCGCGCCCGTCTTGTGGATCGAGTGCCGTGCCGCCGGTTCGGCGCCGGGCTGGGCCAATGAAGAGAGTTCGCCGGAGGCGATCATCTCGGCCAGCACCATGGCCGTGGTCTGGAGCGCCTCGACTTCTTCCTCGACATAAGTGCGCTTGGCGCGATTCTGCACCACCAGCACGCCGAGCGTATTGCCGGCGCGCAGGATCGGTACGCCGAGGAAGGAATGATAGATTTCTTCGCCGGTCTCCGGGCGGAACGCGAAAGCCGGATGGCTTTGCGCGTCGTTGAGATTGAGCGGCGTCGCTTCGGATGCAACGAGGCCGACGAGACCTTCATGCGCGTTCAGCACGGTACGGTGAACGGCTTCGCGGTTGAGGCCTTCGGTGGCGTAGAGTTCGAGGGTGTTGTCGACGCGCAGCACATAGGTGGAGCAGACTTCGGCCACCATATTGGCGGCGATCAGCACAACGATCTTGTCGAGACGTTCCTGAGCGCTGACCTGCTCCGCCATGACTTCACGGAGCCGTCTCAGCAAGACTCGGGGGCCGCCCGACGCGCTCCGCATATGTCCACACCTCCCACGAGGCCAGCGCCCGGGGAAAAGCGTGCGCTGGCGCTAAGCCTCAGAAATCAATGGCATTTGCACGGCCGCGCAAATGGGGCGCGACCGTGGAAACCGAATCAGAATGTCCGAAACGGCGCCCTCAACCGATACGGCTGCCCTCATAGGCCGTATACCGAATCGAGCCTTGTTTTGCCAAGCAAAACGCCTGCCAGACGAGAAACATCCCGTTCAAATCGTAATAACGGATGTTTCAGGTAAAATCTTCTACGCTTTGTCGAGACCGTAGAGCGTGTGCAGCGTGCGGACCGCCAATTCAGTGTAGGCGGTATCGATCAGCACCGAGAACTTGATCTCCGAGGTGGTGATCGCACGGATATTGATCTGCTTCTCCGACAGGGCGGCGAATGCCTGGGCGGCAACACCGGCATGGCTGCGCATGCCCGAGCCGATCACCGAGACCTTGGCGACGTCGGTGGCGCTGTCGATACGCGAATAGCCGATCTTGGCCTTGGCCGCCGTGATGGTTTCCTTGGCGCGGGCATAGTCGGTGGCCGGCACCGTGAAGGTCAGGTCGGTGGTCTTGCCGTCTTCGGAGACGTTCTGGACGATCATGTCCACATTGATGTTGGCATCGGCCAGTGGCACGAAAATCGAGGCGGCGACGCCCGGCTTGTCTTCGATCTGGCGCACGGAAATCTGGGCCTCGTCCTTGGAAAAGGCGATTCCGGTGACGACGTGGTTTTCCATGATTTCCTCCTCGCTGCAGATCAGCGTGCCCGGCGGCGTACCGTGCGGGTCGATATCTTCGGGTTTGTCAAAGCTGGAGCGGACAAAGATCGGCATGTTGTAGACCATGCCCAGCTCCACGGAGCGGACCTGCAGCACTTTCGCACCCTGCGAGGCCAGTTCCAGCATTTCTTCAAAGGCCACCTTGTCCATGCGGTGGGCCTTGGGAACGATGCGCGGGTCGGTGGTATAGACACCGTCCACGTCCGTATAGATGTCGCAGCGGTCCGCCTTGATGGCGGCGGCGATGGCCACGGCTGAGGTATCCGAGCCGCCGCGGCCGAGGGTCGTGATGCGGCCGGTTTCGGCATGGATGCCCTGGAAGCCGGCGATCACGGCGACTTCCTTGCGCTCCGCAAAGCGCTTGACGATCTCGTCGCCATTGATCTCCTCGATGCGCGCCGAAGCATGGGCGTCCGAGGTCTTGATCGGGATCTGCCAGCCCTGCCAGGAACGCGCCTGGATACCGACGGCCTGCAGTGCAATGGCCAGGAGGCCGGACGTCACCTGCTCGCCGGAGGCGACGATGGCGTCATACTCGCGGGCGTCATGCATCGGCGAGGTTTCGGTGCACCAGGCCACCAGCTCGTTGGTCTTGCCCGACATCGCCGACACCACGACCGCAACCTCGTGACCGGCATCGACCTCGCGTTTGACGTGCTGCGCGACGTTGCGGATGCGATCGATATTGGCGACGGACGTACCGCCGAACTTCATTACGAGACGGCCCATGACGAGTGGTGCATTCCCTGGCGACAGTGGGTAAAGATACCGCGCCCGCGACGCGGGCGGGTGAAACGGCGCGTATACATAGCGGCGGGTGTGGGGGCAAGCAACCCGCCCCAAACCCGCTTAGAAAGCCCCGAGACAGGTCAATTGGACGGCTTATGGGACGCTATATCGACGATATCCTGCAGCCGGGCGAGAAGGTGCTGTATTCCAGCAACCTGCACTGGATCGTCTACTGGAAGGGCATTCTGGGCTGGATCGCCGCCGCCGTCCTGTTCGTGGCGTCCGGGCAGACCCTGAACCCGACCTTGACGGCGGCCGGATTGATCGGCGCTGGCGTCGTTGCGGTGGTCGCGCTGTATTTCACCATACTCGCCTGGTTCCGCCGCTGGACCACCGAGACGGATGTGACCACGCTCCGCGTGGTCCACAAGGAAGGCTTCATCACCCGGCGCACCTTCGAGATCAGCATCGACAAGGTCGCCAGCGTCAGCGTGGATCAAAGTATCCCCGGGCGCATTTTGAACTATGGCAATGTCATCATCGAGAACATGGGCGATGACGAGCAGAAGATCGAGCTGATCGCCTCGCCGCTCGCGTTCCGCAGCCACATCACGGCACGATAGAAATACATCATGACCACACAGTCCTCGTTCTCCGATGCTTCCGCCGCTTCCGTCGATGCGGCCGAGATCGAAAAGTTTTCAAAGCTCTCGGAGCAGTGGTGGGATCCGCGCGGCAAGATGGCGCCGCTGCACAAGATCAATCCGCTGCGGCTGTCCTTCATTCGCGATGCGGCCTGCCGCAAGTTCGATCGCAATCCGCGCAGCCTGAACTGTCTCGACGGCTTGCGCTTGCTCGATATCGGCTGCGGCGCGGGCCTGTTGTGCGAGCCGTTCACGCGGCTCGGCGCTGATGTCACAGGCATCGATCCGTCAGCCACCAACATTGCCGCCGCAAATCTTCATGCGGAGAAGAGCGGCTTGTCGATCGACTATCGCTGCACCACGGTGGAAGAGCTCGATGCGAATGAGCGTTTCGATATCGTGCTGGCGATGGAAGTGGTCGAGCATGTGGTCGATGTCGGCGCGTTCCTCGATCACTGTGTTTCGAGGATGAAGCCGGGTGGATTGATCGTGGTCTCCACCCTGAACCGCAACTGGCGCAGCTTTGCGCTCGGCATCGTGGCTGCCGAATATGTGCTGCGCTGGCTGCCGCGCGGCACCCATCAGTGGGAGAAGTTCGTCACGCCGGATGAACTCGCCGATCATCTCGAGCGCAACAAGTTGGGCATCACTGAGCAGGCGGGCGTCACCTACAATCCGATCGCCGATCGCTGGTCGATCTCGTCCGACATGGGCGTGAACTACATGGTGGTCGCGGAAGAGGTTTGAGCCGCTTTGCCGTAGGGCGGATCAGCGAAGCGTAATCCGCCGCGGAGTTTCAACTTTGTATTCGGCCGGCGGATTACGGCTTTGCCTAATCCGCCCTACGGACGAGTTTTCATGTTCTCGCGGCGCTTGCGCGTCCGAGGTGTAGGCAGGTCTCCCCTCGAGCCATGAGGGGAGGTGGCACGCCGCAAGGCGCACTTGGGTAGCACTGGCGCCGCTCCGACAGGCTGGATCGCCAGCCGGCCTGAGCCGCGCAACGCCTTACGGCGCGCCACCGCGACGTTTTTCCAGTCGAAGGACCGCTCTTCCGGGTACTGGGCGCTCTCTCGCAAGAGAGCCATCCAACAGGTTTCCCCGCCTTCGCCCGCACCGCGTCCAGCCGCGCTAGCGGCAGACCCCCGTAGTGGGGTCGGACGGTGACCCTCGACCACCCGAGTGCGTGAGGCCGCGTGAGCCTCCCGCCCGCAGGCGCCGCATCTTGTCCCACTCAAAGACGCCTCATGAGAGCGCCCCT
>JASBVG010000047.1 GCA_030147505.1 Tardiphaga sp. | reverse complement strand
CACGGTGGACGTCGTTTCGTCGATCAAGGAAAAGCTGGTTGCTGCCCGTACGCCGGGCGTCGATCGCGCCAAGATCCAGTCGGAAATCACCGAACTCCAGAAGCAGCTGAAGAACACCGCCGACAGCGCCGTGTTCAACGGCGAAAACTGGATCTCGGTCGACTCGCAGCAGGCCACCTACAATTCGTCCAAGTCGGTCGTGTCGTCGTTCTCCCGCGCTGGTGGCGTGGTTTCGGTCGATACCCTGACCGTCGATCTCGATGCGATCAAGCTCTACGACAAGACGCTGGACACCGCCTACAAGACGGCTCACGCTGCCGCCACCACCACGACGCTCGTTTTCGATCCCGCCACCGTCGGTGACGCGGCTGCGGTGCCGCCGACGACCACGGGTACGATCGCTTTCGCGGTTACGCCCGCCGGTGGAACTGCAACGACAACGACGATCAACGTATCGCAGAAGTCCACGGTTCAGGACATCGCCAAGGCGTTGAACGGTCTGGGCATTGAAGGCCTCACCGTCGGTATCAACGCCGACGGCAAGACGATCCAGATCAAGAACGCCAGCACGACGGCGATCGCCACCACCGACACCGATGGTGGTTCTACCGGCGGCGCTGTGACGGCGCAGCCTGCTGCTACGGCTGACGTCAAGACCGAGAAGGGCATTCTGGACAAGACCTACGACGTGTACCAGAACGGCGCCTGGTCCGACTTCAGTGTCGCCAACCTCGACATTTCGAAGTTCACCGACAGCGCGACCGATCTCGCCGCGCTGGAAACCTACATCGCCGGCGTTGATGATGCGCTGGGCACCATCACCGATGCCGCCACCAACCTCGGCGCCATCAAAAACCGTATCGGCCTGCAGCAGGACTTCGTGAAGGTTCTGACCGACTCGCTCGATCGCGGTATCGGCCAGCTCGTCGACGCCGACATGAACGCCGAATCGACCCGCCTCCAGGCTCTGCAGACGCAGCAGCAGCTCGGCATCCAGGCGCTGTCGATCGCGAACTCGGGCAGCCAGAGCATCCTGTCGCTGTTCCGCGGCTAATCGCTCGCTCATACGACTTCGAGGTGGCCGCGCTAGCGATAGCGTGGCCATTTCGCGTTATGAAGCTCGTAATGCTCGGACAAGCTTCGCAATCGATGATCGCGCTGAAAGTGGGCAGAGGATTCGATGGTCAATCGCGAGCATGCGCAGAAGCTCTGGAACAATCTCCTGGAGCTCGGTACCAAACGTCTCATTCTGCTTGCAGTGATCGGCGTCGCGGTTTTCGCCGGCGTCGGCGGCGGCGCCTATTATCTCAGCCGGCCGGAATACAATACGCTCTATGCGGGCCTCAGCCGCGAGGATGTGTCGCGCGTCGGCTCGGTGCTGCGCGACGCGAATATCGCCTTCGACATCAATTCAGCTGGAGATACCATTTATGTCCGCCCGGCGCAGACCGCGCAGGCCCGCACGTTGCTCGCGGATAAAGGCCTGCCCAGCAACACCAGCGGTGGCTATGAGCTGTTCGACAAGATCGGATCGCTCGGACTGACGTCCTTCATGCAGGAGGTGACTCGCGTGCGCGCCCTTGAAGGCGAGATCGCGCGTACCATCCAGGTGCTCAAGGACGTCAAGGCCGCGCGCGTTCATATCGTGATTCCGGCGCGCGGATCCTTCCGTCGCGAACAATTGCCGCCATCGGCATCCGTGGTGTTGCGAACGGATGGACCGGCCGACGCCCGCACGGCGCGCTCGGTTCGGCATCTCGTGGCCGCTGCCGTTCCAGGCATGACGGCGGACAAGGTTACAGTGCTCGACAGCAACGGTTCGCTGTTGTCCGACGATGACGGCGGAGGCATCGGCGCGACCCCGACCACGATGGCTAACCTGCAGCGTATCGTCAGCCGTTCCATCCAGGAAAATGTCAGCCGTGCGCTGACACCCTATCTCGGTCTCGACAATTTCGAGGTGAGCGTCGCCACCCAGCTGTCGACGGACAAGCGGCAGACCAACGAAACCACCTACGATCCGGAATCGCGTGTGCAGCGATCGGTTCGCGCGGTCCGCGAGAAAGAGTCGTCACAAAGCGCCGACCGGCAGCAGCCGACGACGGTTCAGCAGAACCTGCCGGATCAGCAGGTTAATGCGAACGGCGCAAAGAACTCCAGCGACGAGAAACAGCGTCGCGAAGACATCACAAACTACGAAGTCTCATCGAAGACGGTGACGACGGTCAGCGACGGTTATGTGGTGAACAAGATGTTCCTCGCGGTGCTTGTCAACCGGCCGCGTCTGGCGGCGAGCCTCGGCGACAAGGCAAGCGATGCGACCATCGATGCCAAGGTTGCCGAGATCGCGCAGATCGCAGCAACGGCAGCCGGCATCGACAAGCCGCGCGGAGATCAGATCCAGGTCTCGGCGGTCGAGTTTATGGAGGGTGCGCGCGACATGGCGCCGGTACCATCCATCACCTTCACGGAAGTCATGATGCGCCAGGCCGGAAGCCTGGTGAGCGCCATCACGATCCTTGCGGTTGCTGGCATGCTGATCTGGTTCGGCCTGCGCCCTGCCATCAATACGATCCTGGCGAGTGCCAAGACGGATGAGGCGACCCAATTCCAGGCTGAAGCAAATGCGCTGATTAGCGGCAGTTCCGCCAGCGGTGCGACAACAATTGCAGCGCTGTCCAATGAGCCTCCGCCGAATCTCATTCAGGACGTCTCGACCAGTATTCAGAATGCCCCGCAGAAGCGGTTGGAGCAGATAATCCAGCTCGACGAGAAGCAGGCCGCTGCAATTCTCAAGCAATGGATTAGACAAGAGGAACCGGCATGAGCGCAGAGAAAGTCGCCCGACTGATCGCGGATTTCGATCGGCCAGACACTGTCAAGCCGCGTAGCCGCGTCGTTCCGTTCGATCATCTGCATCATTCCGCCATTCGTCCGCAGCATCAGCCACTGATCGAAAAGCAGCCGCGTGCGCCGCAAGCCCAGCCATTGGTAGAGAAGAAGCCGATTGTTGTGGAAGATGATGGCTACGAGCGCGGTCTTGCCGATGGGTATGCCAAGGCGAAGGCGGAATTCGAGCAGCAGCTGGAGCGGGAACGGCAGGCATTTGCGGCGCAGGCGGCCGAAGAACGGCAGCAACTGCTCAATGAGACCGCTGCCAAGCTCGCGGCCGATGTGACCGAGGCCGGTAACGAACTGCAGAGCAGGATCGCCGGCGTCACGGCACGGATTCTCGAACCGATGATCATCAATGTTGCGCAAAAGCAGGCTGTTGCCAGCTTCATTGATCATTTGTCGTCCATAGCGACCGATGTACGTCGCCCGGTTCTGCGTCTCACCGGTCCATCCGAATTGCTCGAATTGATCCGCAACAAGCTCGGTGTTCGCGCCATTGCCATCGAGTTGCGCCCCGGCCCGGAGCTTGAGGCGTCGATCACCATCGATCAGGTCGTGCTCGAAACGCAGCTCAAGGTCTGGACCGATCGATTGAAACTGGCGCTGCAAAGCTAAAATGGCCGATCAGGAACCAACCGAGATTCTGATTATTCGTCGTCGCAGCTCTCTCGATGCTAGCGAGACGAAGAATAGCGTCTGGAAGATCGCCTATGCGGATTTCATGACGGCGATGATGGCGTTCTTCTTGGTGATGTGGCTGATCAATGTCACCAGCCAGGAAGCGCGCGAAAGCGTCGCAACCTATTTCAATCCGATCAAGCTGACGGATTCGACACCGGATCGCAAAGGTGTCAACGATGCACGCCGTGTCGATCCGGGCAAGGCCACCGAGGGAAACGCCAAAGCGCCGCTTCCGGAGCCGGGTGAACCAACGACAGATGTCGCCCAGCCGCAGCCGCCGCAACCCCGCTATGGCGAGGCGACCTTGTTCCGCGATCCTTATGCGGTGCTCACGGAGATTGCCGGCGGGCCGCCGCGCACCGGACAGGCGAGCGGCGCGCTCGATCCGGCGCGCAAGGAGGGGCTGAAGGGCGGTGAGGCTTATCGCGATCCGTTCGACCCGATCAATTGGCCGATGGCGTCAATCTCGTCGCTTGAAAAGAAACCAGCCGGTCGCAAGGAGGCCGGGAGCCTGCCTTACGGCGAGGATATTGCCGCTATCACCGAGGGGCAGGAGCCGCGTCCGGCCGATCCGAAACCGGATGCCACCGGAACTCCTGTTCAGGAAACGGCCGGCACCAGTGCGACACCAGCGAAATCCGAGAAACCGGATACTCCGAAACCTGTCGGTTTGTTTTCGGATGATGTCGCCAAGCCGAATTCCGTGGCTGATCTGAAGCAGGGCGCGGCGACAGATAAGCCTCCGGCCAAGAGCGACAAGCCGCAGGCACAGACGGAGAAGACAGCACAGGTCGATGCGGCGAAACTGCAGTCCGCCATTTCCGCTGTGCTGACAACGCTCGGTGCGGCGCATCCCGTCGCCGAAGTGCGCGAGACGCCGGAAGGTCTGCTTATCAATCTCACCGACGACGCGAACTATGGCATGTTCGCGAACGGCTCCGCCGAACCGACGCCCGGCCTGGTGCGTACGCTGGATAAGATTACGCCGATGATCGCCCAGAACCGCGGTCAGGTGGTCGTGCGCGGACATACCGACGCGCGCGTGTTCCGGACCGCCGAATATGACAACTGGCGACTTTCCACGGCGCGCGCTCACATGGCCTATCACATGCTGGTGCGTGGCGGGCTTGATGCCGCGCGTGTCGAGCGGATCGAAGGCTATGCCGATCGTCGTCTGAAGAACCAAAGCGACCCGCTGGCAGCTCAGAACCGGCGGATCGAGATTCTGATTCGTGCGCCGACGCTATGATCTCCTGCAGGACCACCACGGTATTGCTGATCATGTGCATTGGCACCGCCAATGCACAGCCGGCTGATGAGCCGGCGCGTCAGCCATATCAGATGGTCCGCTCGCTGCAGATGCTGCAGGACCAGATCGCGCGGGGCGATCTCGAAGCCCACAATGCGCAGCCGGCACTGCTGAAGCGGATCGGCGACAACTTTCTGAGAACGGATGCGGAATTGTGGAAGGAACCACGAAACGCGCGCGCGGCGGTGACGTTCCTGCTGAGCGGCGGTGCGCCGCAAGTCGTTGCGTCGCTGCGCGCACGCAATGTGTTGAACATCGACGAAGCGACGGTCGATGGTGCCATCGCCTATGTGGAAGGGCGGACTGACGAGGCGAAAGCCAAGCTCGGCCATATCAAGCCGCGCAATCTGCCGGCGACGCTTGGCGCCGAGATTGCCCTGGTGCAATCGGCATTGCTCGCGCAGGACGATCCCAAAGCAGCGATCGCTCTGCTCGACGACGTTCGTCTCATGATGCCGGGTACGCTCGTGGAAGAGGCGGCGTTGCGACGCGAAATCTTCATCGTCGGTCAGGACGACGACTTCGACAAGTTCGAAGCGTTGGCCACCCGCTATTTCCGCCGCTTCCGTCACTCCATCTATGCCGGAAATTTCCGCCAGCGTTTTGCGATCTCCGTTGCGCGCTTCAGCTTCGCGCAGCGGCCGGATCGCTTTCCGCGACTGGTTGCCGTCCTCGATCATCTCGATCGGATCAGCCAGCGTGGTCTTTATCTGCTGATCGCGCGCACGGCGCTCGTGCGTGGCAAGACCGAGATGGCGCTTCTCGCGGCCGAACGCGTTTCCGTTTTGTCCGATGACGGTAGCCCAGAGCGTCTGCGCGCGCATCTCTATCACGCTGCCGCCCGCGTCGTCACACCCGGCCATGGCCAGGCCATCGCGGAGCTCGAAAAGATCGACAAGAGCAAACTGTCGGAACGGGACGCCGAATTACAGACGGCTGCGCTCGCCATTGGCTTGAACGTTCGCAAGGCGTTGCCGGAAGCAGCCAAAGGCGGCGGCGATATGGGTCCCAGGACCGTGATGCGTCCGCGGATCGACTTTGCCCGGTCGATCGCCGTCGTCGACCATGCACAAAGACTGCTGGATCAGTCGCAAGACCAACTGAAGGAGAAAACCCGATGAAGCAGGCAGATCTCCTAACCGCTATGTTTCGCCAGCTTGGATCCGCAAAAGCGGGCACGAAAGGCGGCCTGAACGGCGCGCTTCAATCTAAGGATGGGAAGGACAAGGCCGAGCATTTCCGCGAGCAGATGCGGCAGATTTCGAAGGACAAGTCACTTCTCGTTCCGAAGATCGAAAAGAATGCTGCCCATGTCGCAACGCCCGCGACGACGCCTGTCCTTGAGGCGGCGGCCATTCTCGCCGAGCTTTCCGGGGAAGCAAAGCCGAGGCCGGCTGCAACCGAACTGCCCGAGAAGGACGAGGAGGCGCCGAAGTCGGCGGCAGAGGGCAAGCAGGCCGGTGCGGCGGTTCAAGACTGGCGTGATCCCAATGCTGCCCTCAGCGCCGTGATGTCGAAGCTCAATCAGGCGCAGCAAAACACAGGGCGCGATGACAAGTCGGCGCTGTCTGCTCCGGCCTCGCACGTCGCGCTCCATGCCGAAGACAGGTCGCCTGAGGCGACGGATGTTACAAACACGGCGGATATCGACGTCCCGGATGTCGACATGACCGCTCCTAAGCGCTTCACCGCGACTGTCGAAACAGTGGATACGAAGCCTGTGCCCGCCAGCAAGGCCGTCGTTCGC
The DNA here is from genome assembly GCA_030147505.1 of Tardiphaga sp. Classification (GTDB taxonomy): domain Bacteria; phylum Pseudomonadota; class Alphaproteobacteria; order Rhizobiales; family Xanthobacteraceae; genus Tardiphaga. The sequence continues at coordinate 26,014 of JASBVG010000047.1, read as the reverse complement.
GAGCAGGAAACACATTTCGAGCCTGTCCAGCAGGTAACGACACTGCAGAAGATCGTGGATCGGATGGCGAGCGATCTTCCGGCCGTAACGTCGCCGGAAGGTGTGCATGCGGCCGAGCCGCCGTCACAGGAGTTAACGAAGTCCGCAGAGAGCCGTCCCGTGCGGATGATGACGCTGGAACTCGACCCGCCGAATCTCGGCTCCGTGACGGTCAAGATGCGGCTCGCCGGCGATTCCGTCGAGGTTCATCTCACCGCCGACCGGCTTGAGACCACGCATCTGCTGCGTCAGGAGCGGGGTGCGCTGACCGATGCGATGCAGTCGGCCGGCTACAGCTTCGACATCGCAGCCATCGATCATACGCGTACGCCAGACGCCAATATCAACAACGGCCAATCGCAGTCGCAACCGCAGCAACAACAGGCATCTTCAGATCAGCGCGGCGCCATGTCATCGAACGGCTCGCAGTCAGACGGTGGCTCATCGGGCCGGCCATCGGGCGATGGACAGGGCGGAGCGCGGCAGAACAGGCAGGATCATGATCAATCGCACACTCCGTCCGAGCGCCCGCAGGATCAAGGCGCTCGCCGCACTCGCAGCAGCACTGTCTATCTCTAGTCTTCCGGTGATGGCGCGCGCCGAAGGGCCGTGCGAACGCGAAATGGCGCGCGCCGCACGTCGGCATGGCGTGCCGCTCGGCGTCCTCTACGCAGTCGGTCTCAGCGAGACCGGGCGAAAAGGTGTGCTCAATCCGTATGCGCTGAATGTCGACGGCAGAACCGTTCTTGCGACCGATTTACGCGACGGGGCCGCGCGCTTTGCCGACGAAAAGCGCAAGGGAGCCAAGCTGGTCGATCTCGGCTGCATGCAGATCAACCACCGCTATCACGGCGAGAAATTCGCCGGCGTAGAGGCGATGTTCGATCCTGCAAGTAATGTCGATTACGCGGCACGATTTCTGAAAGAACTGCGTGCGCGTGAGGGAAATTGGACCATGGCCGTCGCCCGTTACAATGCCGGACCGAACAATGTCATCGGTCAGAAGCGTTATATCTGCAGCGTGATCGGTAGTCTCGTCGCGAGCGGCTTCGGATCATGGACGAGCAACGCGCGCAGCTTCTGCGCTGAACGTACAGCATCGCGGTAGGCCTGTGGATAACCGCCAGCCCCGCACAAGCAATTTCCACTCTAATACCCCCACGTCTAACGGAGGATGATCGATGAGTCTGTATGGTGTGATGCGCACGGGCGGCTCCGGCATGAACGCGCAATCGAACAAGCTCGCCACGGTCGCCGACAATATCGCGAATGTGAACACCACCGGCTACAAGCGCGCGTCGACGGAGTTCTCGTCGCTCATCCTGCGCAGCGGTAGCGGAAACTACAACTCGGGCAGCGTTGAGACGCAGGTTCGCTATGCGATCTCCGATCCCGGCACGATGAACTACACGACATCGGCGACGGATCTCGCGATCCAAGGTAACGGGTTCTTCATTGTCAGCGATGCTGGTGGAACGCCCTATCTCACCCGCGCCGGCTCCTTCGTGCCGGATGGCCAGGGTAATCTCTATAATACCGCGGGCTATTATTTGATGGGTTACGATATCCGGAACGGCGCAACGCCGGATGTCGTTGCCAATGGCCTCGGCAATCTTCAGGTCGTCAATATCGCTCAGCAGACCCTGGTCGGAAATCCGACGACGCAGGCGCGGCTTGATGGCGCAAATCTCGACGCCAATGCTGCGATCACAGCTGGTGCGCCGAATTTTACATCAAAGACGTCGCTGATCACCTACGACAATATCGGCAATGCCGTGAAGCTTGACATGTATATGTACAAGACTGCCGCCAATACCTGGAACGTGGAGGTCTATAATAGCGCAAACGCCGCGGCGGGCGGCGGCTTCCCTTATACTCCGGCCGCGCCGATGGCGACCCAGACGTTCAACTTCGACGTCAGCGCAACTGGCAAAGGTCGGCTCACGGCTGCAAGCCCGACATCAATAGCTTTCACGATCCCGGGCGGGTCGCCTGTTACGTTCGACATGTCGAACCTCACTCAAGTCGCTGATGAATTTCAGTTCAAAGCGACCACTAACGGCAACGCGCCGAGCGGTCTCGATCGTGTCGAAGTCGCAGCCGACGGCACGATGTATTCGATTTTCGACGACGGTACGCGGCTTGCGACCTACAAGATCCCGCTGGCAACCGTGCCGAGCCCGGACAATCTGTCGCCGGAAGCCGGGAACGTCTACTCGGTCAGCATCAACTCAGGCAACATCCAGGTCGATTTCGCTGGCAATAGCGGCCTCGGCACCATCAAGCCCGAGGCGCTCGAAGCGTCGAATGTCGATCTCGCGAACGAGCTGACCGCGATGATCGAGTCGCAGCGCGGTTACACCGCGAATTCCAAAGTGTTCCAGACCGGCGCTGATCTTCTCGACGTCCTCGTCAACCTGAAGCGCTAACCGTCACACGTCAATCCTGACGGAGGCCCACGATGTCACTCACGATTGCGCTCAACTCTGCCCGCTCGTCGCTCATGGCGGCGGGCGTCCAATCCTCCGTCATCTCACGCAATGTCGCGGGAACGCAGCAGGAAGGTTATTCGCGCAAGAATGCGCTGATCGTGTCGCAACCCGGCAGTGGCGTCTATGTCAACGGCATCCAGCGTGCCGCGAGTGCTGGGTTGTTCAATAATGTGGTCAAGGCGGTCGCGAATACGTCTCAGCAGGACGCGCTCTACAACGGCCTGCAGAAGGTTGCTGCCGTTACAATCGACGATCCCGAGCTCGACCAGTCTGCTGCGGCGCAACTAGCCAAGTTGAAGAGCGCCCTGCAGCAATATACGTCCGCTCCCGACAACGTGACCTTCGCCCAGTCCGCGGTCAAGGCTGCGAAGGATGTCGCCGTCTCGCTGAACGATTCGACGACTACAGTACAGAAGGCGCGTGCCGATGCAGATGCCGAGATGGCGACATCGGTCAAGACCATCAACGAGCTGCTCGCGCAATTCGAACAGGTGAATACGGCGATCGTAAAGGGGACGACTGCCGGGGCCGACGTCACCGATCATCTGGATATGCGCGACAGCATTCTTTCGAAGCTATCGCAGGAAGTCGGTATCACTTTCACTACACGCGCCAATAACGACATGGTCGTTTATACCGACTCCGGTGTGACGCTGTTCGAGCGGACGCCACGGGCGGTTACCTTCGCTTCGACCAATTCCTATACGGCAGGTTTGACAGGAAACGCGGTGGTGATCGACGGCGTCGCTGTTACCGGAGCCAATTCAGTCATGCCGATCGGCTCGGGCAAGCTCGCCGGTCTCGCCACACTGCGCGATGACAAGTTGGTAACCTACCAAAACCAGCTCGACGAAATCGCGCGCGGTGTGATCGAGATTTTCGCCGAACGAGATCAGAGCGGTGGCGGCGGGCCGGACTTGACGGGCCTCTTCACCTATGGCGGCGGCCCAGCGATGCCGACACCGGGCGTCATCAATCCTGGTCTTGCTGGCACTATCAGGGTCACCGACCTTGTTGATCAGGCACTGGGCGGTAATCCGAGTCTGATCCGTGATGGCGGCATGAATGGCGCCAACTACGTCTACAACGCCGGCAGCGAGGCTGGCTTCTTTGCGCGCATTCAGGGCCTTGTGGACGACATGAGTGTGGTCCGGCCATTCGATCCGAATGCTCTAGGCAAACCCAGCGGCACATTGATCGATTTCGCGGGATCGTCGGTGAGCTGGCTCGAAGCCCAGCGCAAGACCGTCGGTGCTGAAGCGACCTACAATCAGACGCTGCTGGAGCGCAGCGCCGACGCGCTGTCCAACGTCAACGGCGTCAATATGGACGATGAAATGTCCTTCATGCTCCAGGTCGAGCGCACATATTCTGCTTCTTCGAAGTTGATCGCGACGATTGATCAGATGCTGCAGAATCTTCTCCAGGCGGTGAGGTAACCGATAATGGCTGCGACATTCATCTCGTCGAATTCGATCGCGACAACATTGCGCATCTCGGCCTCGAAGAGTCAGGTCGCAATTGCAAAGGGCGTGAAGGAAGCTACGACTGGCCGGCACGACGACATCGGTAAGGAACTCGGGGCGCTGACCGGGCGCAACGTGACGCTGCGCGCCGAACTGCTGGATATCGACAAGCTCGTCGATACCAACTCGCTTGTCGGCGCGCGGCTCGAGGTGGCACAGGAGCGCCTTTCGCAGACGATCGAAATGGCTCAGTCGTTCCAGAAGGATCTGCTGGCAGCGCGGAATTCGGCCAATGGCGGCGGCATTATCTCTCAGCCCGCAGCATCGAACCTGGGCTCGCTGCTGGCAACGCTGAATGTTTCAATGGATGGCCAGTTTCTGTTCGCTGGCATCAATACATCGGTGCAGCCGATGACGCCCTATGAAAACGGCTCAGCGAGCAAGACGGCTATCGATGCAGCCTTCACTGCGGCGTTCGGATTTCCGCCCGGTTCACCCGGTGCCGAGAATATCTTGCCGGGAGCCATGGAGACATTTCTCGACAATGCATTCGCGGTCGAATTTGCCGATCCGGCCTGGGGGACGAACTGGTCTTCTGCCTCCGATCAGGTCATGCGCAGTCGCATCTCGACAACCCAGACCATCGATTCCTCTGCCAGTGCCAATGACGTCGCATTTCGCAAGCTGGCGATGGCTTATACGATGCTCTCCGGACTGGGTGTCGACAAGATGAACCAGTCCACGTTTCAGGCGGTCACTGACAAAGCGCTGTTGCTGGTTGCCGGCGCAGTCGCCGATCTTGCGAGCGTGGGCGCACGGCTCGGCACCGCGCAAGAACAGACCACCAACGCCACCAGCCGCCTTAAGGTGCAGAGCGACATCGTCACCAAGCAGGTGAACGCGATGGAGAGCGTCGATCCGGAAGAGGCGTCGGTCCGGGTCACGAGTTTGAGAAACCAGCTTGAAATGTCGCATGCGCTGTCTGCGCAGATTCAGAAGCTCAGCATTCTCAACTACCTCTGATGCGCGTCACTCTCCATCAAGCAGCGGGTTGTCCTTCGACATGACATTGGCAAGTTACGACACAGAGATCGAGGATGGCGGTCGCGAAGCGCGGTCACGCGAGAAACGGGCGCTCAATCACGGCATTGGTCTACTGCAGAAGATGCAGGCCGGTGAACTCACTCTGTCGGAACGTACAGATGCGTTTCTCTACATTCGTGATTTGTGGGCGTTCTTCATTCAGGACCTCTCGAACTCGCGCAATGGTCTGCCGGAACAACTGCGGGCGCAGTTGATCTCCATCGGTCTCTGGATTGTCAAAGAAGCGGAGCGCAACCGTGAAGGTCAACTGAGCGATGTTGAGGATCTCGTCGCTGTCAATGTCGCGATCCGGGATTCCCTCGGATGAAAAAGCCGATGTGCATCTCGCTTCGCAGCGGGGAAAAAATCTACATCAATGGCGCAGTTCTGCGTGTCGATCGCAAGGTGACGTTGGAGCTGGTTAACGATGTGACCTTCCTGCTGGAAAGTCAGGTCATGCAGGTCGAGGATGCTACCACGCCAATGCGCCAATTGTACTTCGTGGTGCAGCTGATGCTAATGAGCCCGGGCGACATCGAGCAAGCGAAATCGGTGTTTGGTCATCAGCGCTGTGCGCTCTATGCCGCGGCCGACAATGCCGAATTGCTTAGCGGCCTCGATGCAGTCGAAGCGCTTGTCGAAACGAGACGTTATTACGAAGCTCTACGCAAGATCAGATCGCTATTCGATATCGAGCAGTCGATCCTGACCAGCGCCGAGATGTTGCTGCCTGTGGCAGTCGCCTGAAACCGGAGAAACGGATATGGAAGTCAACGGCGTCAACGCGAACCGCTCGGCCAATGAGACCTCTACGACGTCATCGACCAAGTCGGCGGGAATGATCGACTACAACGGCTTCCTGCAACTTCTGATCGCGCAGATGCGCAATCAGGATCCGACCAATCCGACGGATTCGACCGAATATATGAGCCAGCTCGCGCAGCTCTCGACGGTCGAGCAGGCGGTGCAGACCAATGCCAAGCTCGACAGTTTGCTGTCTTCGAGCGCGATCCAGCAAGCAGAAGGTCTGATCGGACGCACGGCGTCGTTTACCGACGAAAAAGGCGAAGAGACCACCGGAAAGATCAAGGAAGTCACGATCATTTCGGGCGGCGCAGTTGCGACGCTGGAGAACGGCGTCAAGGTGGCGCTGGGCGCCGGCATCACGATCAGCTGATCATGAACGAGCGCGACGCCCTCGATATTGCCCAGCAGGCGATCTGGACCATCATCGTCGCCGCCGGGCCAGCGGTGGGGGCGGCGATGCTGGTCGGCATCATCATCGCCCTGCTGCAGGCGCTGACCCAGGTGCAGGAGATGACGCTCACCTTCATCCCCAAGATCGTGGTCATGCTGATTGTCGTTGCCGTGACCGGCACCTTCATGGGGGCGCATATCTACGCCTTTACCGAGGTGCTCTACGGCCGGATTGAACACGGTTTCTAGCGGTCACCCTCACGCAAGGTCGGCGCTGCAAAATGCGGTGATGATATTTGCGCAGGAAGCGTCATGGTCGATGTAACGATATCCGCCCCCCCGAGCGAACGGCGGGTCGGTACCGACGTGGCCTTCGCCGTCGGCATCGTCGCGATCCTGACGATGCTGGTGCTGCCAGTCCCGACCTTCCTGATCGATGTCGGACTTTCCTTCTCCATCGCGTTGTCCGCGCTGATCCTGATGGTGTCTTTGTGGATCCAGCGCCCCCTGGATTTCTCAGCGTTCCCGACCGTCCTGCTGATCGCTACGATTCTGCGTCTCGCGTTGAATGTCGCCACCACGCGCGTGATCCTGTCGCACGGCGGCGAAGGCGAACATGCCGCTGGCTATGTGGTTGCCGGCTTCGCCAAATTTGTGATGGGCGGCGATTTCGTCATCGGTCTGATCATCTTCGCGATCCTTGTGACCGTGAACTTCGTCGTGATCACCAAAGGCGCCACCCGTATCGCGGAAGTCGGAGCGCGCTTCACGCTCGATGCGATTCCCGGCAAACAAATGGCCATCGATGCCGATCTTTCGGCCGGTCTGATCGACGACAAGGAAGCGCAGCGCCGCCGCCGAGAACTCGAGGAGGAGAGCGCGTTCTTTGGCGCCATGGATGGTGCGTCCAAGTTCGTCCGCGGCGATGCCATCGCCGGCCTGATCATCACGGCGATCAACATTTTTGGCGGGATCGTCATTGGCGTGACCCATCACGGTATGCCGCTGGCGCGTGCTGCCGATGTCTTCACCAAACTCTCGGTCGGCGACGGCCTCGTCTCGCAGATCCCGGCGCTGATCGTGTCGCTTTCGGCAGGTCTGCTGGTGTCGAAGGGTGGTACGCGGGGTTCGGCAGAGCAGACCGTTCTCAAGCAGCTCGGCGGCTATCCACGCGCGCAATCCGTTGCGGCCTTGATGATGTTCGCGCTCGGTCTGCTGCCGGGGCTTCCGTTTCTGCCTTTCGCCCTGCTCGGCACCATCATGGCATTCATGAGCTTCACTCTGCCGCGCAAGCAGGCCGCGCGCGACAAGCTCGAACAAGCGCGACTGGCTCAGGTTCAGGAAAAAGCTCAGATCGAGGCAAAGGATTCGGTCAAGGAGTTGCTCAAGACCTCCGACATCGAACTATGCGTTGGCAGTCAGCTTGCGATTCAGATGCTCAGTGCACACGGCGAGCTCGCACATCGCGTTGCCAAGGTCCGGCGTCGCTTCGCCTCTCAATACGGCTTCGTCGTTCCCGAAATCAAGCTCACCGACGATTTGTCGATCGGGCCGAAGTCTTACCGGATCAAGATCTACGGCACGATCGTCGCGCAGCATGAATTGCGCATCGGCGAGTCGCTGGTTCTGTTCGATAACGACCGCCGACCGGATGTACCGGGCGATGAGACGATCGAACCGGCATTTGGCATGAAAGCCATGTGGGTTCCGCAGGCCTTCGTCGATGAGATCAAGCAAGATGGCTTCAAGATCGCCGATAACATCTCTATCCTGTTGACGCATCTGAGCGAAGTCGTGCGTAGCAACCTGGCGCAGCTTCTCACCTATAAAGATACACGCGCACTGATCGAGCGGCTCGAGCCCGAATACAAGCGGCTGATCGAGGATATGGTGCCATCGCAGATATCCTATTCCGGTCTCCAGGCGGTCTTCAAACTACTTCTTGCCGAGCGTGTTTCGATCCGCAATCTCCACCTCATTTTGGAAGCCATCGCGGAAATTGCCCCGCATGTGCGCCGTTCGGAGCAGATCGCCGAGCATGTCCGCATGCGGATCGCCCAGCAGATCTGTGGCGACTTCGCCGACAATGGCGTCCTCAAGGTGCTGCGCCTCGGCAATCGATGGGATCTCGCTTTCCACCAGAGTCTCAAACGCGACGGCAAGGGCGAGATCGTCGAGTTCGACGCCGATCCGCGACTGGTCGAGCAATTCGCAGACGATGTCTCGAGCGCCGTTAGAAAGGCCGCCGGTAATGGCGATACGGCCGTTCTCGTCGCGCCGCCCGATGTCCGGCCCTATGTACGCATGATCACCGAGCGGATGTTCCCGACCCTCCCGGTGCTATCGCATGTCGAGATCGCGCGGGGCGCCGAGGTCAAGTCGCTCGGGGCCATATCTTGATAACGGGCACCTCCGTCTCGGTTCTGGTTGCGTTTCTGATCTTCTGCCGTGTCGGCACCTGCATGATGGTGGCGCCGGGCTACTCACGCGCTAATATTCCAACCCAGGTGCGTCTCTTCCTTGCCGTCAGCGTTACATTGATGTTGACGCCTTTGCTCGAGGCGTCTGTCCGTCCGGCTGTCGAAGGCGCGGCGTCGTCGGATCTGATAAGGCTCATTTTCTCGGAACTCTTCGTTGGCCTCGTCATCGGGCTCACGGCACGCATGTTCTTCGCGGCGCTCGAAACGATGGCGACATTTGTTGCATCGGGGATCGGTCTCACGATGCCGAGTATTGCGGACGACAATGAGCATGTTCCTGCCCTTGTACCGCTAATTACGTTGACCGCCACGGTCATATTCTTCGTCACCGGACAGCATTGGGAGTTGCTGCGCGGTTTGATCGGCTCTTACCAGATCTGGCTGCCAGCCACGGGAATCAGCGCAGAAGGCGGCCTCGGGCAGTTGGTGGACCATTTGTCGCAGGCCTTTACGCTGGCACTGCGCGTCGCGAGCCCGTTCGTCGTCTATGCGGTGATCGTGAATTTCGCAGTCGGTCTTGCCAACAAGCTGACACCCAGTATCCCCGTCTATTTCATTTCGCTCCCTTTCGTCCTGATGGGCGGCTTGATGCTGCTCTATCTTTCAGGCCGCGAGATGATCCTGCAGTTCAGCATCGCTTTCGCGGCGTGGTTGGCTGGGTAGGACGATATGCAGAAGCGGGACCGCAAGATCCGTCGTATCGCTGCGGTGCAGGCGAGGCTTCACCGCATCGCCGAATGGCATCTGATGGAATGCCAGGCGCGTGAGAATGAGCTGGAAGATAAACGACGGCGCATCCTCGAAGCCTTCAACGATGAGAACAGACTCGCAGATCTCATGGTTCAGACCGCGGGCCAGAGCCTACGCGCCGCAAGCGTCGAGCAAGGTGCAGTGGCCAAAGTCAGGGAACGACTGGCAGAGAATGCACGAACGGAAGGTCGTAAATTGAAGCATGTGGAACGCCTGGTTGACCTCGCAGCGGAGCGCACGGCGAGAGGAGACGAAAAGCGGATGCTCGATGATGAAATTGACAAGGCGGTTCGTCGATCGCTTCAAAATATCTGAGCTCATCGCGTCTGATTGGAGCACAACATGACGGTCACACCCGTTGCAAATGATCTGATTACGGATGTTATCAATGCGGCTGATCCAGTCGTCCAGCGTAATGCGATGAATCGGCTCGAACGTATGACGCCGGCGCAGCAGGCTGAGTTTGCCTCGGCCCTGAAGGGCGAATTCATAGCCGGTCAGACACAGGCCGCACCTGTGCAGGCCGGCGCACCCGTTCCGACCACACCAGTGATCCGCCAGAGCGAAGGCAGCCACGGTGTCTATCGCAAGTTCGAGGCATTCGTCCTGCAAATGTTCGTTGAGGCGATGTTACCGAAGGATGCAGAACAGGTGTTCGGCAAGGGCAGCGCCGGCAACATCTGGCGTTCGATGATGGCCGAGCAGATCGGCAACGAGATGGCGAAGGGCAAGGGCATCGGCATTGCCCAGCAACTGGCAAAATCGCGCGCGGTCGTAACACCGGGCACGGAAGCATAACGGCCTCTCGCGGCCAGAAAAGCAGAGTTAGAACATGGAACTGATCAAGCAGCAGAATACGGCATCGTCTCCTGAAACGCAGGTATTGGCCCTTGCGGATCCAGTGCTATTCGCGGCCGAAGCGGCGCCGCTTCCGGCTAGGGAGCAAGATGCCAGCGCCGAATGGCTGGGGACCCAGAGTAACGCACTCGCTGCCATCGAGCGTCTGAAGGCCACGATCGACGAGGAAACCACAAAGCTTGAATCGCGAGCCGTCGTGGATTTCGATACCTTCAGCCAGCGCAAGAATCGCGGCTTGCTCGAACTGACCCGCGCGATACGGCTGACGTTCGATATCCAGGCTGATCCCCGCGTGACGCCGCAGCTCGTCCAGCTGCGTGCGAGCCTAATCCGTAACCAGGCCGCGCTGCAGATACATCTGGATGCGGTGCGCGAGGTCTCGGCTATTATTGCGAAGTCGATCCAGGAGGTCGATTCTGACGGCACCTATTCGCTCCCGATGCCGGGTAGCCGCTCATGATGAAGCCTCTGTTGACGGGCGTCTGGGCCTGTCTGGTCACGGTTGGGACGAGCCTGGGCATTTCCTACTGGAAGGAGACTGCAGCTGCATTGCCAGCCAAACAGGAGCAGCCGGAAGGTCTTGTTTATGAAAAGGTCAAGGTGATCAATGTGCCGATGATCGCCGACGGTAACGTCCAGGGATATGTGATCACCCAACTCGTCTTCACGGCTGACGCAAAAGTGCTGCGTCAGCTTCCTGTGCCGCCGGAACCGTTCGTGGTGGATGAAGCATTCCGCACGCTCTACGGCGATCAGAAGCTCGATTTTAAAAATCTTGCGCGTTATGACCTTGCGCTTTTCGCGCAAGCCATACGAACGCAAGTGAACAGGCGGCTGCAAGTGGATGCGCTGCAGGAAGTTCTTGTGCAGGATTTCAATTATATCTCGAAGGACCAGCTTCGCCGCTGAATTATCGCCAAGCGGTCTGGAAAGTGGTCGCTGAACGGGTCGATGGTATATTGTGATGCGGAGTGGTGTTCGTGTGGTACTGTTCTTCGCGCTAATATCTCCCAGTCAGATGAGGGAGCTTGAGAGGCGGCGGTGGACGCCAACGCCGATCGCAGGCGTCCTCTTGCGCGGGAGGCGTGAGCCTCAGTTGGCCTTCGAAGCCGGCATCTCGCCGATGGCGCGAGACTTCATGTCGTCGAGGCGGTAGCCCATATAACGTTTCGATTCGACCGGATCGAAACCGAGATGATCGCGCAGCTTCTTGCGCAGCTTACTCACGTGGCTCTCGATGACATTCTCATCGAAACTCGCATCGAACAATCCGTAGACGGCATTGAAGAGTTGCGTCTTCGTCAGCCACTTGCCTTGATGTCCGACCAGATGCTCAAGGATCCGCAATTCGCGGCGGGGGAGCGCCAGCGTTCGTCCAGCGATCTCAGGATCGCGTCCGTCGAGGAAAACGCGAATGATGCTGGTCTGCGCCGGTTCGTTCTGATCGAGAGTGCGGCGACGAATGACGGCGGTCCGCACCATGATCTCCTTGACGTGAACCGGGGCGTGAACGACGTCATCGACGCCCGCCTCGAAGAGCTCGATAGTTTGTTTGAGGTGCTTCAGGCTGTTAAGCGCAATGATCGGCGCGCGCGATCTGTTGCGGATGCTTGATGGAATGCTCGTACGGTCCGGGCAATCGCCGAGCAGAAAGGCGCGGATGGCAGTCAGGTCATTGCCGACCGCGCCTTCGAGCCAATCGCGGAAGTCGGTAGACGTGAAGCCAATCGAAACGACGCCTTCGCGGTCAAACCCGGCCGCATAGCCTTGTGTGACGCCCTCTCGGTCATCGATCACAACAAACATGTTAATCCCCTGCGTGTTCGCCTGAATATCGTCATGGGGTCAAACTAGGCGTATTCGCCCCATTTTTGTCTTGGAGACGCAACACAACAGTTACTGGGACAAGATCGAAGAGCGTTGTCGAAGGCTGCCAACATTGCTCCGAAGTCCGGGTCGCTTTTTACCGGGTCCGAAACAAATGATGCGGTCGGGGCCTTGATTACTCGCTCGATCGATAAGTCCGAGAGCTCCCTCTCATTCGGCGCATGAGATGACGTCTCACGCTTCCGCTTCGTCAGCACTTACCAGGATCGGAAGAGAAATCGTTGCTGCCAAGCAGAACGGCTTGGCACAGGCAGCGATCTCTCGCCCGAACAAGGCCGGAATCACCTTGCTCATTACGTCAAGATGGTACCTCACTATCAAGTAATCGACCGATGATGATTTGCAAAGAGTCGCGAACGTCAATCCTGCCTCCTGTCTGAATGAAGAAGTGGATAATTCAGATCGAATGCATTCGACGATGTCACGGATGCTTGCAGATTCTGAAAATGCGCAGGGGAAAGCTGCCTCGTTGTCATACTAGCGAACGAAGTCATGCTGCTCATGTCCTCACTCATCGAGGGCACGCATACGACAGCATGACGATATGACGTCACGCAAATCATATCGGATCAAAGGTCGCCGAGCAGTTTGCGCATGTTGTCACGCGGCGCCTGCATACGTTGATTACAGCAAATATGTCGCAGCCGCATGTTTCGAAGGAAAGTCTGACCATATCAATGCTGTAACGGTCGATTTCGTCGTCGTTTTCGGTCCCGTGCATCATCGCTAGCTTCCTGCTTGCGCGTTGCTGATCGATCAATCATGGCAAAGCTTGCGGCTTATCGGCCGACAACGACACCCTTGCTGGTTATGACCTGCCAACGGCCGTTGTCATTACTGATTTCCTGAACGCGGCCAAGTGTCGGAATATCTTGTCCTGCCGAGACCTCGATGACGCCCGATTTTCCTTCGAGCACCGCTACCCCGTCATAGATGCGTCGAACGTACCAGCCCTCAATCGTCGTGCGGGCCGCGGTCGCAGCCGATGCAATGGGAGGCTGCACAGAGCCTGTAAACTCGGGCGCCAGTGCAGCTGGTGCAATCGCATAGTTGTCATCCGGGGCTCGCGTGGTCCTCGTGCGTTGCTTGAGTGGTTCACGCTCGATGTTTCGCGAGGCCACACGGTCAGCTGCCGGCTGCGACGAACTCGCTGCGCTAGAATTGGGTGCGCTCGAAGATAGTTCTGCGACCTGTCGGCGCAACTGTGCGACGGATTCCCGAATATTGCGAAGCTCTGTCTCCGAAATGTTGCGTGTCAATTGCGGTCGCAGAAACAGATACGCAATGCCACCCGCTGATATCAGCGTCGATAGACCGACAACCAGCGCTAACGAGAAGAATGGTGCTTTCCACGCCGCCGATTGTAACGGCTTGGCGACAATGCGCGCCGGTGGCACGTTAATTCGTATTCTTGCTTTCGGAGGTTCTTCACGTTGGGCGTCGCGCGTGCGTCGGAGGTTTGCGCGTGCTTCGCTGGCGAGTAGCTCATCGATCGCGGCTGCGGCCGCAACGTGTGGACGATCCGCGGGCGTATTGCCCGCGCTTCGCGCATGCGAAGCGTCCTTTCTGTCCACAGTCTTTGACCGAGAATCGGATGTCGTCGGAGACACCATGATGTGGATTCTTGCGTTTGCTGCGAGCGACGGAGCTCGATCTGTAGCAGCGGCGTAACAAGCGAAGCTTGTGTGGGGCAGTCGAGGCTGGCTGCGCGAAAGTCCCCTGCTCACAGATTTCCGGGTGTCGGAGCGGCTACGACACTAAAATAAAAAATGATCCTGCACTGGACGGATGCACCAGTGATACCAAGAGGTGACGAAGGTCGGCGACGAATATTTGTGTGGTACTCGTGTGGTCGCATATGATCGAGGTGCGCAATGTCTATGTTTCAAAGTCGCATGAATAAACGAGATCAGTACGATCAACGTACTTGTTGTCAATCAAACCTAATTTGCAGACAGTTCAGTCGGTCTCAATCTTTAAAAAGCCATCCAATGCGGATGGCCTCATTCGAAAGCTTGCCGAATCGCGTTTCTGGTTCGCGACGTTGAAACAAATACAATGAACCGCGATAACGAATTGGCAGGACCTATTCATCGAACGATGAAGTGACGTTTTAAGAAACCGCCACTATTGCCCATGGCCCATGAGTATCGATCTGGAACGTTTGCGCGATTACGTGAAATCGCTGAAGGCCGAACGGCAGGATTCGCCTATCGGAAAAATTAAATCAGGTGCTACCGAAATTATTCGGCGCAATCGTCAAGAATTGGAGCGGATGCATCGCGAAGATGGGGCGACTTGGACTGAAATTGCGGCGGGCCTTGCAGCGCAGGGAGTGACACAGGGCGACGGTCAACCGATCACCGGGCGACGACTGACAGCGCTGATGCACAACATCAGGGTTCAGGAAGAGCGGCATCGAAATAAAGAGAATCGTGAGAAGGGGGCGGGTGATAGCCCCGACGGGGGAATCGCCGATCCGTCATGATGCCGTTCGCCTCGCGAACCGATCCGCGTGCGGAAGGTGGACGATCATTAACGATGGTGAAAATCGGCCACTTGGTTCACGATGAGATCGTTGATGATGTCGGAGATGGTGCGCCCCCCGATGCGATTCGAATGTGTGATCTTTATCTTCGGAGGCAAAGGTCACGTGATGTATCCGGAAATACCGTCCCATAGTAACTTCAACGCCGTTACGACCAGCAGTCCATAGCAGACGCGATAGACCTGGCGTTGATCCAGTGCCCCGTGAAGCCGCCAGCCGGACCAGACGCCGAAGGGAATTACGAGCACGCAAATCGCCATCAACTCCCAGGTCTTTGTTGTCGGCTGCGACAACAGCAGCCATGGTATCAATTTGGTCGCGTTGCCGACGGTAAAGAAAAGGCTCGTGGTCCCGGCGTAGATTTCCTTGCTGAGGCCGAGCGGCAGCAAATACATGGCAAGCGGAGGGCCGCCCGAATGCGCCACCATAGTGGTGATCCCCGAAGTGAAGCCGGCGGCTATCGCTTTCGGCGTAGAGCGAGGGTGAGGCGTGACCTCGGCTCCTCGAGTGAGCCATAGGCCTACAAAGGCGAGCGTGACAGCGGCCATCAAGATTGCGATGGCTCGATGATCCAAGCCGCGAAACACCAGCCAACCAATGCCGATGCCGATCACGAGAGCGGGTACAAGCACCACAAGGTCCGACTTCGACCATGTTGAAGCCTTCCAGTAGCGCAAGGCATAGAGATCCATCGCGATAAAGAGCGGCGCGAGCAGGCCGCCCGCAGTGACCGGGTCCATGACGATTGACAGTAGCGGAATGCCGATAATGGCGAATCCCCCGCCAAACGCGCCCCTCATGAAGCTGATCAGGAACACACCTGCAAAAGCGACCAGGATCGTCGCAAACGTCAGTTCCATGCGGGCGCTCCGCGGTTGATGCTTCACGATCGCCGGAGCGTTCGCGTTCTCACAGCAAGTAGGTTGATACAGAGAGAATGATCCGACATATTTGTCGGTGCAATGTAAATATTGAACTCGGAGCAATTGATGCCGAACTCCGCGTATGTGAGGTTTGCCGACAGGATCGCCGCGGAAATCGCCGAAGGTAAGCTCAAGCCTGGAGACCGTCTGCCGCCGCAGCGTGACTTCGCCTATGAGCACAAAATTGCTGTCTCTACCGCGAGCCGCGTCTATTCCGAACTCTTGCGCCGGGGCCTGGTCGTCGGTGAAGTCGGCCGCGGCACTTTCGTCTCGGGGGAGTCCAGACGCGGTATAGAAGCGCTCAGCGAGCCTCGTGGCATCCGGATCGACCTGGAGTTCAACTATCCAATTCTGCCCGAACAGGCGGCAATGATTGCAAGAAGCCTGGATGGTCTCGAGAAGGCTGCGGCTCTCGACGTGGCATTGAGGCAGACGACCAGCATTGGAACAGCGGCCGTACGAAGAGTTGGGGCTGCGCATTTATCACAAGGCGGATGGGCTCCCGCCCCCGATCAGTTCGTCTTTACGGGCAACGGAAAGCAAGCCATCGCTGCAGCGCTTGCCGCTCTCGTTCCGACCGGTACCCGATGCGGCGTAGAGGCGTTGACGTATCCTTTTATCAAGGGGATCGCTGCGCGACTGGGTATCACGTTGGTGCCGCTCGCCATAGACGATGATGGTGTGCGGCCGGACGCGGTGCAAAGGGCGCATCATGAGGCCCAGCTCTCGGCCATCTATATTCAACCGGCGATTCACAACCCGCTGGGGACGACGATGCCTCCTGCGCGCCGCCGCGACCTCCTGCGGGTTGTAGAAGCGCTCGAACTTACGATTGTCGAGGATCGTGTTTACAGCTTCCTTGACGATGCACCACCACTTGCTGCTCTAGCGCCGGATACCTGCGTCGTCATCGACAGCCTGTCCAAGCGGGGGGCGCCGGGCCTGTCACTAGGTTTCATCATCCCTCCACTGCGTTTGCGTGAGAGTATGATGGCTTCGGTGCTTTCGGGTGGCTGGAGCGCATCGGGAATTGCGTTCGCGGCTGCGCAACGGTTGATGGACGACGGCACCCTTGCTGAGCTTGTCGAACTGAAGCGACGTGATGCGCGTGCCCGGCAGAAGCTGGCGACCGATTGTCTCTCCGGGTTCGAAATCAAGGCAAACAAGAATTGCTTTCACCTTTGGTTGACGCTGCCTTCGCACTGGCGCTCACAAAGTTTCGTTGTTGCAGCGGCCAGGCGTGATATCGCATTGACGCCCTCGACAACCTTTGCGGCCACATCCGGTCACGCGCCGAATGCGGTCAGATTGGCGCTGGCGACGCCAACGATGGATCAACTCGAAAGCGGTCTGCGCACACTGGCCGGAATGTTGAATGCGAGAGAAGAAGATCTCTATTCGACGGAATGAATGGTTCGGATTGCCGGTGCCAAGCAATTTGGCGGCTTTCCTCCTGGTTGGGAACGTTCTCTGTCGGCATTCTTGAAACCGAATCTCAACACCAGATAGGCCCATCGAAGCCCAAGGGAAAACGGTCTCATGTCAGTGTCGGATACCCTGACGTCTGCGCATGCGACCCGCCGCCGTTTCGCTGCCAAGTTAAAACGGGGACGGTTCTGACTCTTGACGTATTGCTGATGGCAAGAGACTGAAGGACGTCGTGCATGTGCACGGGGACCCGAGGGAACGTGCCGGTGTCGTTACCTTTCAATGCTGTGCATTTCATTGCCGCGATCGTCTTGCTCTTCATCGTCGACGTACCGGGAGTGATCGCCGACCAGACGTCAACAAGTCGGACCGATAAGTCCGGGCCTGTGCGATGGCAGCTCGATCTTCCCGCGCAGCCGATCGAAGAGGCATTTTATCGGCTGGGCGTAGTTACTGGTGTTCAGATTTTTGCGGACGGGAAAATCGTCGCTGGGCGAAAGACCAGGGCGATTTCGGGGGAATATACTGCAGGTGAGGCGCTTGAGCGTTTGCTGTCGGGAACGGGGCTGGTTGCCCGATCAGCGGGGGCGGGCGCAATTATGGTCGTGCTCGGTCTCACCGAAGCCGAAGGGGAGGCGGTCCGGCTTACCTATTCGACCCGGCTCCAGCATGCGGTGCTAGCTGCGTTGTGTCGCGATGGCGAAATTTCTTTGGGCGGATATCGACTGGCGTTCCGCATGTGGCTAACGCAGCAAGGCTTGGTCGAGCGGATCGATTTGTTGAGCTCGACCGGGGATGCGCAGCGCGATCGTCGCCTCAGCCGTATCCTTAGCAATGTGGTCGCGGAGCAACCGCCGAAGGCGCTGCCACAGCCCGTGATCATGGTTATTCTGCCGAGATTGCCGCAGGATAGCGGCGACTGCACGCCGCCTACCTCACCAGTCAGCCTGCAGTGAGTCGGCGGAGCCTGGCCGCTATAACAATCTGTCACAATAATTCCATACAGGAATGTGGCGCGGGGTGCCCCCGCCCTCACGGTTCGAACAGAAATGCGCCCACGCGACGCCTGTCATCGCGGAATTGTTGCGTTTCCAAGATGGAATGCCATTGGAATGATGGAGAGCGGTCAGGCGGTGTTGCTGCAGACCCTGCTGGACGAATACGCTCCGCTACGCAGTCGGCTGGCACGCCGTCTCGGTTCTCCCGATGCGGCGGACGAGGTGCTGCAGGAAGCGTATCTTCGCCTCGGTCGGCTCGATGATCTCGGCACGATCCAGCATCCACGTAGCTATCTATTCCGCATCGCGCTGAACATCGCCGCCGATCGCCGTCGTTCGGAAGCTCGTCGCCTTGAGCGATCTGAGGTCGAACTGTTGCTTCAAGTCGAAGTCGACGAATTCGACCCCGAACGGATAGCTGCCGCGCGATCATCGGTGCGTGGTCTGGCGCAAGCGCTCGCAGAGCTGCCCGAGCGGCGGCGGGCGATTTTTCTGGCCGCTCGCACCGAAGGAAAGGCGATCTCGGAAATCGCCGCGCGTTTCGGCATCTCGACCCGAATGGTGGAGCGCGAGCTGAAACAGGCGCTCGATCATTGTCGGGGTCGGCTCGAAATAAATCTGTCGCAGACGTTCGGTTCCCGCCGTCCAATGACGTCTAAGGATTGAGGGTACCAAGTTGCGCGACGCCATTCATCCATCTGGCTCACATCGATCGACCAGCGAAGACAGTCGCCTGAATGCAGAGGCGACCGCATGGCTGATCCGGCTCGCCTCTGGCGAGGCGACGACGGAGGACGCAGAGGCTGTGCAGCGTTGGTGCAGTCAAAGCCGGGCGCATGGCCAGGCCTTCGCCGAGGCAAAATTGCTTTGGCAGTTGCTTGGTCCGGCCAGTGATATGCTCAGTGAAACGACGCCAGAGCCTGCCGCCGTGCTGCCGCTGCGTCCGCGCCCTCAGCTCGCACGCCGCGCTTTTCTCGGCGGTGCTTTGGCCGCGTCCGTTGCTGCGGTTGGCTATCTGGGGTCAAGGCCGCCGTTCCGCCTGTGGCCGTCACCAGAAGAACTTGTGGCCGATTATCGCACCGGGACCGGCGGCCGGCAGACGGTCGCGATCGGCGATAATGTCTCGATCGTTCTGAACACGCAGACGAGTATCGATATGCGTGCGTCCAATTCAGGCAGACGCGGATTTGAACTGATCGATGGCGAGGCGTCGATCACGATGAAAGCCGATGCCGATGTCGAAGTACTCGCTGCATTCGGTCGCACAACTGCTTCGGCCGCGCATTTCACCATTCGCCGCGATAATGCCTCCGTGTGCGTAACCTGCCTACGGGGTGAGGTCAGCGTTCGCTTCCGCGGGCAGGTCGCCTCAGTCTCGCCCGGGCATCAGATTGTATATGACGCCGACAGTTTGAAACCGGCCGTGGCCGCCGATGTTGTCGTGTCTAGCGCCTGGGAGCGCGGGCAATTGATCTTCCGGCACGAGCCGTTCGCGCGTGTGGTTCACGAAATCAACCGCTATCGCCCTGGCAAAATCGTGCTGCTGAACGACAAGCTCGGCGAACGCGACGTCGTTGCAACATTTCAACTCAGTCGCATCGATGCGGCTCTCGATCATCTCGCTGAAACGTTTGGCGCAAGATTACGTCGTTTGCCCGGCGGCATGATCCTGCTGAGCTGAGGCCAAATTCTTAAAAAAGTTTATGTCGCGCGGTTCGGACTCCATCGCAGGGTGGCGGTCTCAGAGATGAAGGGCGCAGATCCCCACTGCCATCTCACCTGTAACCTTGCGAGCTATTCACATGACGTCGAAAAAAGCCGGCTTTTGTCCCAGGAAATTCCGGTCGAGTGAGCGTCGCGTGTTGTCGCAGGGATCCGTGAAATCAGCGGCGCAGGCGCGCGGCATCCTCTCGCGCCACTGGCTGATGACAGGTGCGAGCACGCTGGCCTTTGCCATTGCGACGCCTGATTTCGTGCAAGCCCGCTCGCTGAATGGCGGCGGTGGCGAAGGTGCGATCTCGGCTCCGAACATTGCCTCGGAGGCTGCGACTCAGGCTGCACGGCAGGCCGCTGCGGCGGCGCGGCAGACGCAGGATTCACTCGCGCGGGCGGCGCGGGCCGTGCAGGACATCCAGGCGGTGCAAGCCGCGGCGCGCGCGGCTGCAGCCGCTGCGCAGGTGTCGGCAACGGCGCCCATTGCAGTTCCCAACGGCCTCGGCGCCGGCGGTTTGCTGCCGAACATGCCGGCAGGTTGGAATGGCGCCTCTGCGCCGACGCAGAGCGTCGACGGCAATGACCAGACCCAGGTCAATATCCGTCAGCAGGCCCAGCAGGCGATCCTGAACTGGCAGTCGTTCAATATCGGCGCGCGCACCACGCTGACCTTCGATCAGGGCGGCAATGCGAGCTGGGTTGCGCTCAACCGGGTCGATGCTTCGACCGGCCCGAGCCAGATCCTCGGCAATATCAGGGCCGACGGTCATGTCTATGTGATCAACCAGAGCGGCATCATCTTCGGTGGCAACAGCCAGATCAATGTCGGATCGCTGATCGCCGCAGCGGCGAAGATTTCGGACGATCAGTTTCTCAAGGGCATCTATTCGACGCAGACCGGATCGGCCTGGGCCGCGAGCTTCACCGACGCCATGGGCGCTGTCCGCGTCGAGGCGGGCGCGCTGATCGTCACGGCAGCGCCCGGGATGGTCACCGCGGGTGGCGGCTTTGCGATGCTGCTCGGCAAGTCCGTCATCAATGAAGGCACGATCTCGACACCGAAAGGGCAGGCGCTGCTTGCCGCGGGTGACAGCTTCATCCTGCGGCCTGGCTTCGGCACCGACGGCAACACCGCCTCTACCACGCGCGGCAGCGAAGTCTCGCCGGTGATCAATGCCGGCAGCACCAGTGGCCGTGTCGCCAATCGTGGCCTGATCTTCGCCCAGCAGGGCGACATCACTTTGGCTGGCCGCGACATCGCGCAGGACGGCGCGTTGATCGCAACGACGTCGGTGAACACTCGCGGTACCATCCATCTGCTCAACCGGGCCTCGGATGCGGCCGGCAGCATCACGCTCGGTGGTGCCAGCCTGACTGCCGTCCTGCCGGAACTCGACAGCGAGGAGACGGCGCTGGATGCCCAGCGCAACGCGCTGATCACCGCATCGGACGCCGCCAATCTCGTTCGGGCCAGCAGCTCTACCGGCGCCTTCGACAATCTCTCGCTGCTTGCCGATCGCCAGGACCAGTCGCGCATCGAGATCGTCAGCGGCGGGAGTGTCGTGTTCAGAGGCGGGTCCTACACCGCCGCGCAGGGCGGCCAGATCGCCGTCTCCGCAACCAGGCGCATCACCACCGAGAGCGGCGCGACGCTCGATGTGTCGGGCGTGCGCAATGTCGCGCTGTCGGTCACGTCGAACAACATCAAGGTCAACGTGCAGGGCAACGAACTGCGCGACTCCCCGCAGAACCGGGATTCGGATGTTCTCAAGAGCAACGATGTCTGGATCGACGTTCGCAATCTGACCTTCGTTCCGGCGGGGACCGGCGGATATGCGTCCGATCGCTACTACACGGCAGGCGGCCTGCTGGAGGTCGGCGGTTATCTCGGCACCACCGCGCACCGGATCGGCGAATGGGCGGCGGTCGGCGGCAGCATCACGCTGGCTGCGCCGGAAGTGGTCGCACAGAAAGGTGCCACATTCGATCTGTCCGGCGGCTCGCTGGATTATGCTGCGGGCTGGATCCGTTCCACCAACCTCGTCGGCAGCGACGGCCGCCGCTACAGCGTCGACAACGCGCCGTCCTGGCTCGACTTCGTCAGTTTCGCGGGCGGCTTCGTGCGCATGCATAACATCCAGGGCAAGCAGGACGATCGCCTGACCGAAATCTGGACCACGGTGTTCGACCGCGGCCGCACCTCGCTGCGCTGGGAGGATGCCTATACGGTCGGCCGCGATGCCGGACGGCTGATGCTGTCGGCACCGACCGTTCTGATGGACGCCGACATCGTCGCGGACGTGATCAATGGCCGCGGCCAGAACAAGTCGCGGCCGACCACGGTGACAGACGGCTACAAGCTCGGGCAGCGTCAGGTCGCGCTCGAGGGCGCGCTGATCCTCGGCAATTACAACGCGAATGGCCTCGTCGGCGGCTTTGCCAGCGATGTCAGGATCACCCGCGGCGACGCATCCGCGATCGGCGCGCTCGATCCGATCGCACAGGACCGCGTCAACACTGCGTGGTTCGACGGTGAGCATCTGTCGCGCCTCGGGCTTGGCCGCATCGATCTCACGACCGGAAAAACTGCAACCGTCGATGCCGATGTGATGCTCGCCGACGGTGGCCGGTTCAGCATCACTGCGCCGACCAGCACCATTGAAGCGAAGGTGACCGCGCATGGGGGCGAGATCGTCGTCACCAATATTTATCGCGGCCAGAACGGATCGTTGACTGGCGGTATTGGCACTGTGGCAATCAAGGCCGGTTCAGTCCTCGATGTCAGCGGCAAATGGACCAACGCACTCATCGATCGTGACGATCTCGTCGGTCAGGCCTATGTTAACGGCGGCAAATTGCTGCTCGAAGCCACCGGTGACGTTCGCTTCGAACGCGGGAGCTTCATCGATGCGTCTTCAGGCGCCACATTGTTGTCAGGCGGCAAACTCGTCGGCGGTCGCGGCGGCGATGTCGGTCTGATCGCGGATAGCCCGCAGCTTGGCTCGACGATCGGCGGCGCACTTTCGCTGGATGGCGATATACGCGCCTACGGCGTCACTGGAGGCGGCACGCTTCAGATCGTATCCGGTCCTGCAATCGTGATCGGGGGGAGCGTTCCAGACCAGAGTGGTAAGCTACTTCTGGATTCTGCGATCTTCAGCCGTGGCTTCTCGAACTATCAGATCAACGGCCATCAGGGTGTGGTTGTTGCACCGGGTACAAAGATCGACGTCATTGCGTCCGTCTATCGTTTGACTTCGGACGACAGTATGGGCCTTGCGAGCGGCCTGAAATCTGCGGATGTGCTCGAACTCTGGACGCCGCCGCTCTATCTTGAGAACCCTCTGACTTCTGCTGTGACCCCGCGACAGGGAGCAAGCCTGACGTTGATGTCGAGTACCAATATGACCGGCGGACCGGTCACGGTTGGTGCGGGGTCGGTCATCACCGTTGATCCCGGACAATCAATCAAGGTTCTCGGCGCAGGCGAGAGCCGTATCACCGTCGATGGCACCCTCAATGCGTGGGGTGGCTTAATTGCGATCGATATCGAGCGTAGCCGGGCTGATGTCGGCTCCGGCACCGCGAGCACGCGCTCGATCTGGATCGGCGACCACGCAACGCTCGATGTCGCTGCGCGCGCCGTGGCCGCGACGGACGTTCGTGGCCGTCGTTTTGGGCTGGTAGCCAACGGCGGAACGATAGCGATCGGCGGAGGGCTGGATTGGGAAGGGCTCGGAAGGGCCGTCGCGACCGACGCTTTTGTCGTGATCCGTCCCGGTGCCGTTTTGGATGCCTCCGGCGCCAGCGCGGTATTCGACCTGCCGCAATCCAGTGCAAGTTCCTATCGCACGGCAACGGTGGCCAGCGACGGCGGTTCGATCGTTCTAAAGTCCAACAACGGTCTCTACATCGATGGGACCCTGCGTGCACGCGCTGGCGGCGCCGGAGCGGCCGGGGGAACGCTGGCGCTGGCGCTCGAGACACCGAACTATCCCCTGACTTCAGGTGTGGACGACGCGGTTCGCAAGCCGCGCGAGTTCATTCTCGCTCAGACACATGGTGCGAGCCGTCTGGATGCGGCATCGCAGCCGGGTGATCCCGCCCCGGGACTGGTATACGGCTTCGCGCGGCTCGGCGCAGACAAGATAGCGGCTGGCGGGTTCGACAACCTGTCGGTGCTCGTCAACGGTCTTCTGAGTTTCGATGGCAACACGTCGTTGCATGTGGGGCAAAGCCTGCGGCTCTATGCCAGTGCGTTCGGCCTTTCGGAGAATGCCGCAGCCAATACACATGTCGAGTTGGGTGCGTCCTATCTGCGTATAGCGGGCACGACGAGACCGCCTCTCGATAACCACATCATGCCGACCGTAACGGTGGTGTCGAACGGGGCATCGCAACAGCAGGACAGCGCATATTTTTCCGTAACCGCGGACATGATCGATGTTCTCGATGAAGTTGGGTTCGGCGCACGCGCTACGATCCAGCAAGCCAGCGGCGACATCGTAGTCGTCGACCGCCGCGGGTTTGCGAATATCGATCTGTCGAGCCGCGGCGATCTGCGTTTCCTCAAGAATACGTCGCTGGGTCAGACCGGCGCCATCACGACGGATTTTGCCGCGCCGAAAAATCTGACCATCACCGCGGGGCAGATCTATCCCGGCACAGACGTGACGGCGCAGATTACGGCCGGTAATGTGCTAACCGTGATGAAGGCCGCAGGCGCGACGCCCGACACGCCATTCTCCGTGTTCGGCAAACTCTACCTCGACGCGCCGACCATCAACCAGGGTGGCGTCATTCGCGCGCCCGGCGGTGCGATCGAGATAGGTCGGACTGGCAACACCACGACACTCCTGCCCGGCAGCATCACGTCGGTATCGATGGCCGGGCTGCTGATGCCGTATGGCGGCACCGTTGACGGGCTCACTTACAGATACGACGGACGGGAGGTGACCTTCACCGGTCTCGTCACCGACAATATCCAGGCGCGCGCGACCAACGGCATCAGCGTCGGCGGTGCGAGGATCGCTGTCGAGGCCGGTGCTGTGCTCGACCTTTCGGGTGGTGGCGACATTCTAGGTGCGGGATTTGTCAGCGGTCGCGGCGGCTCGATCGATGTATTGCGCCATGCGCTGGTCGACGCCAATCCCGGTTACCGCTACAGCGCATCCGGCAACAAGGTCTATGCCATCGTTCCGAATTTCAAGGGCGGCTACGCGCCGGTCGTGCCGGACGCCGCGAACCCGGCCATCGGGCAGCAGGTTGTCGTGCCAGCAGGTGTGCCTGGCCTTGCCGCAGGCAACTACACGCTATTGCCAGCCACATACGCTCTGCTGCCGGGCGCATTCCGCGTTGAGGCCGGCAGCAGCAATGCCTCCTTGATTTCAACCGTCGCGGCAATCGGCAACGGATCTTATTTCGCCACCGGGCAGATGGGTGTCGCCAACACGGGCATCGTCGCCAAGCTCCAGACGCAGCTCATTCTGACCCCAGGTGCAGCGGTGCGAACGCATTCGAACTACAACGAGACCAGCTATGCGGCGTTCGGCTTTGCGCGGTCGCAGGAGCTCGGCTGGGCGCGCCCGAGGATAGCAGCTGACGCAGGAAATCTCAGTTTCGTCTTCAACCTGGACGACGCCAATTCTGGCAGCGTGCTCCGCTTTGACGGTCAGGTGCTGCAGGCAGGCGCCAAGGGCGGCTTTGCGGGACAGGTGTCCGCGCGTGCCAGAGAGGATGGAGCCAAGATTGAGATCATCGCGTCCGGCGGCGTACATCAGGCCGGGTACATCTCGATCGGCGCGGACGAGTTGAACGGCATCGGCGCATCTCGTCTGGTGATCGGCGGTACGCTTTGGCAAAGGAATAGTGACAGTGGCCGCGGCATGTATCCGGGTTCGATCATCACCGTCGATTCGCGCGGCGGCGAGCTGGTTGTGCGAAGCGGCGCGGTGCTGTCGGCCGCCGATGTGCTGCTGACCACAGGCTATCGCCAGGCGGATATCGTGGTCGAGGCGGGAGCTTCGATCAACACGCTCGGCAAGGGCGCGGCACCTTACGATTCATCGGCGGGCTACCTGTTCGATCCCGGAGCGACGAGCATGGTTGCCGTGTCGAACGGATGGCTCGAGTTCCTGCCGCCACGGAGCGAC